>JAKQSI010000045.1 GCA_029570205.1 Candidatus Omnitrophota bacterium
AGGCCAGGCGTCTCTGCCTGGCCAGTAGGCCAGGCGTCTCTGCCTGGCAAGTAGGCCAGGCGTCTCTGCCTGGCAAGTAGGCCAGGCGTCTCTGCCTGGCAAGTAGGCCAGGCGTCTCTGCCTGGCAAGTAGGCCAGGCGGCTCTGCCTGGCCAGTAGGCCAGGCGGCTCTGCCTGGCAAGTAGGCCAGGCGTCTCTGCCTGGCCAGTAGGCCAGGCGTCTCTGCCTGGCAAGTAGGCCAGGCGTCTCTGCCTGGCAAGTAGGCCAGGCGTCTCTGCCTGGCAAGTAGGCCAGGCGTCTCTGCCTGGCAAGTAGGCCAGGCGTCTCTGCCTGGCAGAAAAATCACCGGCCCTGCCGGAGGGATACTACGGAGTCCATGTAATCACGAGTCGGAAGCTGAATGCAAGAACCGCCGCATCTTTCCGGTTCAGCTCAAAAGTCAACTCATTCGGCCCCGGACACAACTGAGAATGATTTGCAGCCATGTCTTCATAAGGCGTCCGACCGCAACTCCACAGAAACACCCCATTCAATTCCGCGCGCAACTCGCCGTCAAATGAGGTCTGAATCCACATCAGCGAAGAAGAAAAATGACTCGGCATGGTAAACGGAACCCGGAACAGAATCCTGTCGGGGTTTTCCGGCCTTCTTTCAATCCCTGCGCGTGAAGTACTGCTGATGAATGCCGTGCCAGGAACCGGATCAAACTGAGATCGGGCCGGTGCAACCGGGGCTGGGTAAGGGTTCTCAACCGCCAAACGGTCAATCTCCACAACCCACACGGATCCGCTGATCGCGTCCGGTTCATCCGTGGCGGATGCGCTGATAATTGTCAGGCCATTGACCGCCGGGGTCGGTATAGGTGTCAGTTGCCGGGTTGGAGAGGCCGCCGGCTTTGGAGTAGGAGTGGGCGTGTTCCGTGGCGTGGGTGTACCCGAAAAAGTCGCCGTTGGCCCGGCCCCCGCTTCCCAGTAGATATTCCGATCATGCGGCGCGTGGAGCTCCATATCGTCCACCAGCACAGATGCCGGGCCGCCCGACACCTGGACCAGGATGGTCGGGTCCATGACCCCCTGAGTCCGAAACGTGCCCCCCGTGCGCACCTGACGCCACGTATTTATCGGCAAATCCGCCACCGGCACGGAGACCACCGCCGTGTAATCGTCATCCGTCAATCCCAGGTAAAAATCTCCCTGATCCTCATCGGTCAATCGGCGCACCCAAACATGTGCCTCCAGCTGAGCCGGAAGGATAACCGGCGACAGTCCGGCCGGTGCAGACATATACTGCTGAATCACATCGGTAGATTTCCGCGTTTGCATCAATCGGCATCGTCCCGAACCGTTTGGAACTCTCGTATGCGTGTCCATCGAAAACATGGCGCCGAAAACGGTGCTTACACGATCATTCCGCTGCAAAAGAACCTCATTCTTCTCAAAATCCTCATACAATGCCAAACGGGTTGGAGCAATCGCCAAATCGCTCGGCCACCATCCTCGATGAACCCGAATTTCCCGAACATGTACCACGGACAGGCCGGTTGTCGATCCCACAGTCTGCAGAATCAGAAACACAACCGGTGAGGTCGATTCATAAGTAAAAGATATCTCGCGCTCCGTAATCGGGATTTCATCACCCAAAAGTTCCCCGGATGCCAGGTCCCTGAAATCCCAATTCCCGTTCCCATCCGCACCCACAAACGCAACGGCAACCCGTGCCGGAATTCGCCCCTCGTTGTATAACTTCATCCGAACCGTGATCGGGCCGGTCCCAACCGGAATCGGCTTGGAAAGCAGCCGTACCGCCTGCCAGGCATAAACATCCATTCGGATACCCCGCTCTTCAACGGAAACACCGGCTAAAGGCATCTCCCCGATCTTGTAGATTTGAAGTCCCTTTCCCTCCAGGGTTTCTGCCTCCCAGTCGGCTCCTTCGGGATTCACAGAAGAAACCATCTCTGTATACGCGCTGTCCCAGTTCTGACCGGCCAGGAACGCCGGACGATTAAGATCCCCACAGTGTGCCTCACAAACACAGAAATCGGCCGGTATCAGGGGGCACAAGAGTCCCAGAATCCAAAGCCTGCTTGATCTGCGCAACACGCTTGCCGTCATTCTCTCACTCGCTGCCGGAACGGTTAATGAACACAAAAATATCATCCGACGCGCTGTCACAGGCCGCAATATCCGGCCTGCCGTCTCGGTTAAAGTCCGCTATTACCATCGGAAGACGCGAGAACGGCGACGCAGGCCGCTCTGTACGAAACACCGCCGCCGCTTCATATATCCGGGGGCCGCTTCCGCAGACAATCCCGATAGATTGTTTTCCCCCCGTCCCGATCTCACGATTCAGCAGAATCAGGTCCGAGACCCCATTCAAATCCAAATCCGCCGCGCGGATCGACTCGGTCAGGGCATTCTCCAGAAATCCTTCCAGCACAGCTTGACCGAATGTCCCATTTCCACGCCCGTAATAAAGACGCCGGGTCCCATCAAAAAGCGATACCGCCAGGTCCGGATGCCCATCCATGTCGATATCCTGCACAGAAAGGCTTCGAGTGTAGGAACCCGCTACCCGATCATCCGTGGCAAAAGAAACCGTGGATTCAAATTGCCCGTCCCGATTGATATACACCGTTATCCGGTATGGACGTCTCACTGCAACAGCCAGATCCTCAAGACCGTTACCGTCAAAATCCGTCGCCTCCAATCCGCCGAACGCTCCCGGAAGGACCAGATACGAGACCGGCTCCAGCAGCCCGCTTCCGTCTCCACGGTAGACTATCAGTCGATCCTCTTCGAATTCGAGCGATGGAACCATTGCGTCGAGCTGACCGTCTCCTGTGAAATCTCCCACGGCCAACAGGTTCAGCCGAGGCGCGCCGCTCCCGATATCCGGGTCGGCGGTGGGAGGAATGGAAACCGGCCCCAACGCGGAAAACCGCCCACGCCCATCTCCAGCGAAGAGGCGGAGAGTCTGCCCGTAGGAATGAGCAACAACCAGGTCAGGATGACCGTCCCGGTTCATATCCGCCACCGCGATACTTGCCGGACCGGCATCTGTCAGGATGGCCCCCACCGGCTGAAATCCGCCGGTTCCCAGCCCCAGAAACAGAGAAAGGCTGTTTCCATTCAGGTCCGCCGTCACAAGGTCTGCAATCCCATCCTCGTTGAAATCGCCCACCTTCAAATCGTACGGCACATCGCCGGTTCGGAATGTGCCCGCAAAAGCCAACTGAAACTCGCGGTCGCACGTATGAACCTGAATAGGAGTGGGAGATGGCGTTGCAGTCGCTCCCTGAGTAGGAGTCGCAGATGGGCTGGGGGTAGAGGTCGGGGTTCGGGTCCTTGTTGCTGTACCGGTCGGTGATCTCGTGGCAGATGGCGTCGCCGAAGCGGTCCAAGTGGTGACCGGCGTGCGCGTATCGGTCGGCGTCGGCGAAGGGAGTGACGTGGGTACAAAGGCAGCAGTCGGTGTGGCGGTCCACGTCGGTGTCTCGCTCTTCGTCGCGGTTTCAAGCGGCTCTGCCTGGACAAAGAAAGACAACCGCACCGGCTCACAAATCGGCGTGCCGTTCGGGATCACCTGAAACGAAGAGTCTTCCGCAATCTCCACTCGAAATCCCGGCCCGGAATCGGGAAGAGAATACCAGGAGATCGAAGACACCTCGATGCTTTCCTGCGGATCAATGAAATCGTTCAGCAGATAGGTACTCCGATAAGGTCTCAAGCCGTGCAGAATCACGGGCGAGAGCTGGTACGGCCGAACAATAAACGTGGAGGTCTTCACTGTCGCAATCTCCGCTGCCGACTGACGACCATCCGATACACAAATCTTCAGTTCGTATTCCTTGCCCGCCTCCGGTTGTGCCGGAAAACGGATGACATTGGAAAATCGCCTTTCGCCAAGTCCTTCCCATTCCCAGAACAACCGGTCCACAGGCGTCTCGGTCTCGGCTACATAGTCCCGCAAATCCAGCACAGAGGAATAAGACGTACCCACCCGCAAACGCAGATCGGGAATCCGCCTCAGCCGGAGACTCAAGGAAGGAACCGGCGTCGGTGTGCTTTCAGGTAACGGTGTGGGAATCGGCAAAAACGACGACCGGATACGGACTACCGTCTCCCCCACAGCAAGATACAACCCCCCCGGAAACTTGCCGCCCGATAGGAACGCCATCCCGTGAAATGGCTGCTTGCCGAAATCGGCAACCAAACCCGCATTTCCATTGGCATCCATTCGATACAGCCGGGTCTCCGCATCTTCTTCAAAACCCGTTTCGGCAATTGCGAATAACGATTCTCCAAAAGGATCACCGCAGGCAAAAACCAACTTCGACAATCTCGCAGGCCCCCCCTGTTCCTCCCCGGCCATTTCGCAGAAAAGATCCGGAGTCCCATCCCCATTCACCTGGTAGATTCTGGAACCGGTCGATAAGTAAAGCCGATCGCCGAATCCAAACGCGCACCCGGCAACCCCGTCGTGGAACAAAATCCCTGTCGTGAATACCTGTGACGTCTTCTCGGTCTTATTCACCCGCAATACCCCTCCCCACAAAGACACCGGATCAACCGCCGGAAAAAAGAAATCGCCATTCCAGGGAACGCTCGCCGGACCGACACCCACCCCCCAAACCGGAAAATCCACCGCCACCCCATCCAACACCCGCTCCACAGTCCCGTCCGAATACGCCCGCGTCACCCGCACAAAACATTCTCCGGCATCCAGCCGAAGAATGTTTCCCTGCCCTTCCCCGGAGATCAATGCCGGAAACTCCGAATCGAACAAAAGAGGATCCCGGCACAGAATTCTCGATGAAAAATCCTCTTGAAATATCCAAATTGTATTCCCGTTCGCCGCAAACAGATCACCGTCCCCATTGAACGCCAAATCCGAAATCGCGACCCCCCCGGCCAGGAGATCGATGGAATACCCCGCCGCGACCGTTGGAATCTGCGCCAATGCTTGCGCCCCAAAAACCACAATAAGCGCCATACCGGGTAGGACCGGGCCAACGGAATGCACACGGGAGGCGGCGTTACGCATCAGCGCTGCTCAAAACGAATATCTTCCGTCTGATATATCGCCATTCCCGCCCTTTGTCATTATCACAATCAGATTCTCCAAACTCAGGCATCCCACGCCCAACTCCCCGCCCTCCCTCCATGGGCTTGATCCGCCACAACCCCGTTACTCTCCTCATCCTCAACCGTTTTATCATTTTGACAGGCAGTCCTGATTCTCTCTCCGCCCCGATGGGTTTCTACTCCGTCCCATCGGGGTCTCTTTTTGCCTGCCCCAAAGCCTTCTCACAGCAACCGGACTATACTATCATTGTTGCCATTATGAAGACATCTTTCATCCCAACCATCATGATCCTTACGCCCCTTCTCTTTCCCGTTTTTTCCGTGCAGGCAAGTCCCGTTCCGTCCGATGACACCCTTCCCCGGTATGTCTGCCCCTGGACAGATGCCAAAATCGTCGTGGACGGCATTCCCGATGAGCCGGCCTGGACCGTCGCCCCCATGGTGACTTTCCTTGACGCAACCAATCGCGGCCCGGTCCGCCTCGCCACAGAGGCCCGCATCCTTTATACCGACGATGCTGTCTATTTCTCCTTCTATTGCGACGATAAGCAGATCACCTCCAAAATGACCCGCCGCGACGACAACCTCTTCAATGAGGAAGTAGTCGAGGTGTTCTTCAGTCCCTCCGGGGATCTGAGTGCCTACTATGAATTTGAAGTCAACCCGCTCGGCACACTCCTGGACCTGACCGTAAAAAATAACTTCAAAATCACCGACACTTCGTCCGGTCGGATCGTTGACTATTCCCCCGGATGCGACACCAATTTCGCCTGGAACTGCAAGGGAATTCAGTGGGCAGCCTGGCAGCATAAGGAGAACGATCAACTGGTCGGGTGGAGCGTCGAACTCGCCGTCCCATTCGCCGGTATCGAACGAAAAACTCCCTCACCGGGCGAAATCTGGCGTGTCAACCTGTACCGGATCGACCGCAACCAGTCCGATCCGAAACTCGATGAATACTCCGCCTGGTCGCCGACTATGCAGACTCCCGCCTCCTTCCATTGCCCGCACTTCTTCGGTTTCCTGGAGTTCGCGGGAAAGGCAGAACCGGCAAAGTAGCCGTTCCAGCGCCGTCCTTCCGGTGTCCTCTCCGTCTACTTATCGTCGATCGATGGGCGTATACTCTTCTCTCACCGGGCCGGTGTAGACCGCTCGGGGACGGAAAATCCGGTTGTTTTCCAGGTACTCAAGAAACCGCGCGCCCCATCCCGATATTCGACTCGCCGCAAAGATCGGGGTAAACATCGCCGCGTGGATCCCCAACGCTCGGTACACAATCCCCGAATAAAAATCGACATTCGGAAAGACTTTCTTTTCGACACCCAGTTCGGCGCAGACTATCTCATCCAGCTTCTTCGCAATATCATACACTCTCTTGATCTCCCGATTGTTCTCCGCCATCTTGCCCGCCAGAGGACCCAGTATCCGTGCCCGGGGATCGTACGCCTTGTACACACGGTGACCGAATCCCATAATCTTGCGTTTGCTTTCACGCGCTTTCTGAAACCAGGCTTCCACATTGTCTACCGAACCGATTTCCTCCATATCGTAAAGTACACGCTCGTTCGCCCCGCCGTGCAACGAACCTTTCAAACTGCCGATCGCCCCCGAAATCGTCGCGTAGGCATTCGCTAACGAGGAGTTGATTACCATCGCGCTGAACGTCGAGGCATTCATGCCGTGGTCCGCATGAAGAATCAGAGAAATATCCATAATCCGCTCCGCAACCGCACTGGGCCGCTCGCCCGTCATCATGTACAGTAAATTCGCCGCATGGGACAGACTCGGCTCCGGCTCAACCGGATCCCGGCCCGACCGAAGACGCGCAATCATTCCCGTTATGGTCGCAATCTGGGCAATCAATTTGATCACGATCTCCCGCTCATTTTCGACAGTTGTGTCCTCGGCTTTTTCATCCAACATCCCCAAAACAAGAACACACAGCCCCAGCGCCGTCATCGGATGCGTGTCCCGCACCCGCGCGGTCGGAGATCGCTTCAATACCGCCAGAACAGTCTCGTCAATCGGCATGTAGCCGGCCAGTTTTATACGAAAATTATCAAGATCTTTTCGCGTCGGTAGTTTTCCATATAAAAGCAGATAGGAGGTCTCCTCAAAACTGGATTTTTCGGCTAATTCAAAAATGTGGATCCCCCGATAGATCAACCATCCTTTGGAGCCGTTCACATATCCGATCTTCGTGCCGCAGGCAATCGCTCCTTCCAGGCCCGGCCTCAGTTCGCACGTGATCGGCCAGTTCAATTCGCCGACCAGGGTCGGTTCCGGCTCATCATTCGTTTCCTGGGCCGCCTTCTCGGCCGCCTGCCGGACAATTCCATTAATGGCTTCAACATCGTTCATCTCGCTATTCACCTCCGCTATATCAATTCCCCCCCACAGATGAATTATACCCCAAACCCCGCACGACTCCCCCTCTCCTTTCCCTCGACCCCCGTCGCTCCATCCGCCCCTCCCCCTTCTCTCCATTCTTTGATTCCTGATTCTTAATTCCTGATTCCATACTCCACCCCCCGACCGTATGCCTCCAGATTCAGCTCTTCCGTCCCGCGCGGCACGGAGACACGCACTGCTTCCCGCACCGCCTCTTCTCTCAACAAACCGGTCGTCGCACTGAAAAATCCCAGCATGACCATATTGACAACAATCCGGTTACCCAGTTCCTCCGCGATACGAGTAGCCGGAATCCCTCTAGCCCTCCGGTGACCCACCCGCTCATCAACATGAACAAGGTCCTCCTCAAAAAGCAGAAGACCATCCGGAGCCAGTTCCGGTACGAATTTCGTATAGGCTTCCTGGTTGATCGCGACCAGGATATTCGGTTGACGGACATACGGGTACAGGATTTCCTGATCCGAGATCACCAGTTGCGAACTGCACGCGCTGCCGCGGGCTTCCGGGCCGAAACTCTGAATCATGGTCGCATTCAGCCCGCCATACAGCGCCGCCGCTTTCCCCAGAACAAGGCCGGTCAAAATAACCCCCTGTCCGCCGAATCCGCCAATTTTCACTTCTGTTCTGCTCATTGTTCGATCTCGTTCTCCCCATGTTGTTCCAGAGGATCGCTCTCCTCTGAAATCCCCCGATACTCCGGGAATCGTTCGCCCAGACGGCTTTTCATTTGTTTGTTGTATCCGTCCAGGAAGGTCGGACGGTCGATATCCACAAAACGCCCGACTAGGATCTCTTTTCCCGGCACAATCGCTGCTTCCTTGGTGTCGGCGCCGTGTTTTACAACCGACATTTCCCGGTACATTTTCATGGTATCCACACCGGTCCCCTGTCTATTCCGCCGCCCATATAGAGTCGGACACGGGGTAATGATTTCCAGAAAGGTCATGCCTTTTTTCTTCAGGCATTCCGCCATCGCGCGCGTGAGCTGCGTAACATGAAAGCTCGTCCACCGGGCCACATAAACGGCGCCGCTGGATTCGGCCAGGTACGGAAGATTAAATTCCTGCTCAAAACCGCCGTACGGGGCGGTCGTCGAGATGGACCCCGGCGGCGTAGTCGGTCCCGCCTGCCCGCCGGTCATCGCGTAGGTGAAATTGTTGATGCAGATGATTTTCAGGTCGATATTCCGCCGCGCTCCATGGATCAGATGATTCCCGCCGATGGCAATCAGGTCCCCGTCTCCGCTGTACACAATCACAGTCATCTCCGGTCGGGCCAATTTTAAACCGGTCGCAAATGGAATCGCCCGCCCGTGCGTCGTATGAAACGAATCCGTGGCAATATATCCGGCCACCCGGCCGGTGCATCCGATCCCGGACACCACGGCAATCTTATTGCGTGGAATCTTCGATCTTTCAATCGCCCGGACAAAACAATTCACCGTCGTTCCAATCCCACACCCCGAACACCACATGTGCGGCATCCGGTCCATACAAAGGTATTCCTCAACTACATTCCGTGGTACTTCCATTTCCGCCATACTCATTTCACCGCCTCTTCGATCACTGTCGCTATTTCCTTCGGATCATGCACCGTTCCCCCGGCGTGCGGCACACAGTGCGTTTTCGCTCGCCCGGCGGCGTAACGTTCTACCTCCAGAACCATCTGTCCCATGTTCAGCTCCGGAACAACAAATGCCTTGATTTGACCGGACAGCTCGGCAATTCGCCATCCGGGAAACGGCCAAACCACCACCAACCGCAGAATACCCACTTTGATTCCGTTTTCGCGAGCCAGACGAATTCCTTCCATCGCCACACGGGAGGTGATCCCGTACGAGACCACAACCACGTCGGCTCCCTCGATCCGAGACTCCTCATACCGCGCAATCCGGCGCGCGTTCTTCCGAATCTTGTCTACCAAACGCCGAATGAGCCGGTCTTGCGCTGCTGCATTCATCACCGGATATCCCCGCTCGTCGTGTGTCAGTCCGGTCACATGCACATTGTATCCCCGGCCGACTGGAACCATCGCGGGAACCAGATCCTCTTCCGGCTCATAGGGAAGGTACTCTCCGGAAGGCTTAGACGTATATCGTCGGGGAACCACTTCAATCTCATCCGCCGCCGGGATCACCACGCGCTCGGTCATGTGTCCCACCGACTCGTCCATCATAAGAAAGGTCGGTACACGGTATGTCTCCGCCAGGTTGAACGCCTCGATAGTCAGGTTGAAACATTCCTGCGGCGAATTGGGAGACAGGGCGATGATCCCATAATCGCCGTGTGATCCCCATCGCACCTGCATCATATCGGCTTGGGCGGGCAGGGTCGGCAGTCCGGTTGATGGCCCCGCGCGCTGCACATCCACAAATACACACGGCGTCTCCGTCATGGCCGCAAACCCTATATGTTCCATCATGAGGGAGAATCCGGGACCTGATGTCACCGTCAGTACCTTCGCCCCGCCCCATGCTGCCCCAAGAATCGCGATGGAGGCCGCGAGCTCATCCTCCATCTGAATGAACATCCCGCCCACATGGGGAAAACGGGCAGCGATTCGTTCCACAACCTCGGTGGACGGGGTAATCGGATATCCCGCCGAAAATCGGCATCCCGCCGCCAGTGCTCCTTCACAGCAGGCATGATCGCCATCAATAAAGTGGGCGCCTGTCAAGACGCCCGCCGGATCTGCTTTCATCAATTCTGTTCTCCGATTCTCGCTCTGTAATCAACCTCATTCGCGTTCTATCGTGTCGTCTATCCAAATTGCCCTTCCAGGGTGCTACGTCATCGCGAGGAGCCGCCCGGAGTCCGCGAAGGGCGGCGGATGTAGCGATCTCAGGCCCCGCCCCCAGTAGGACAGGCGTCCCTGCCTGTCGACAGGCGTCCCTGCCTGTTGCAGTAGGACAGGCGTCCCTGCCTGTCATCCCACGTCCCTGCCTGTTGCAGTAGGACAGGCGTCCCTGCCTGTCATCCCACGTCCCTGCCTGTCATCCCACGTCTCTGCCTGTCATCCCACGTCCCTGCCTGTCATCCCACGTCTCTGCCTGTCATCCCACGTCCCTGCCTGTTGCAGTAGGACAGGCGTCTCTGCCTGTCGACAGGCGTCCCTGCCTGTCATCCCACGTCCCTGCCTGTCATCCCACGTCCCTGCCTGTCATCCCACGTCTCTGCCTGTCATCCCACGTCTCTGCCTGTCATCCCACGTCTCTGCCTGTCATCCCACGTCTCTGCCTGTCATCACACGTCTCTGCCTGTCGCGGGAATGGGCTGTGGGATGAGGACCTTCCTTCATCCTTCATCCTTCATCCTTTTCTTCCCCCCCGTCCGGATACCGTAAATCGCAAAATCCGGACAGTACATCCCACACAAATCGCAACCCGTACACGCCTCCGCATCGACAATTTCAGGATGGTGGTATCCCTTCGAATTGAACGACCGGGACATCCTCAGCACATTCGAGGGACAGAACTCAACGCAAAAACCGCAACCTTTGCACCGTTCGGCGGTGATGACCGGGCAGCCTTTCGGGCCTTTCCGTTCTTTCGCTTCTTCGGATGATTTGATCGCGCTGTTCACTTCAGCCGACATGGAAACCTCCATCTACTGACAATGCCGATTCGGTTGTCATCTTTTACTCATCATTCTTTACAAACCACGGTTTCCTCTCCCGCAAGCACTTCCCCAGGCGCACATCTCAATAATCCCCGGCGCTCACACGGAGAGAATCCATCACCATATCCGTAATCTGTTCCCACAGGGAGGAGAGGTACGCGGACAGGATCACCAGGTTCCGCTTTTCATGTTCACGGTCGATCACATGATTCTTCAAAAGCGCCTCGCGTTCGAACCCCATTTTCTCAAAAATGTGAAGCGCGGCTGTCTGGTCCTCGACCACCTCTGCCACCACTTTCTCGACCCGCAAAAACACCGCAATGGAGAAAATCTCCCGGGCCATTTGCATTCCCAATCCTATGCGACGATAGCCCGGATGGGTCACCAGGCGGATCTGCGCGACATGGGGTGACCAGCTCTCCGGCTGGCGGTGAAGAGTGGCGGCTGCAACAATCTCCCCGCCCGGATTCTCCGCCACAATCGGAACAACACGCTCATGATTAATGTTATGTGTCCATTCACGGATAATGCCGGGATCGGCAACATCGTGTCGAAGATATCGGCGGTCTTCCGGTGAAAGGGAGGCGTAGAAGTCCCGCAATGCCCGCTCGTCCTCTGGTGTGAGCGGGCGAATCACAACGGATCGCCCGTCCTTCAGGGTGACTTCTTTCGGATAATCGCGGAGCATGATAACCTCGCCAAAGATAAAATCCGGAACAGGAAATCCTGTAATAAAGGATAACCTGCAATTCGATTGTCCTCACGCCGTATCACTGCGTTAAGTTGAGATAGACCACGCCAATGACCGACCACAAGTCTTGCCCACTGTATCAAAATGCTATCCGCTTCCATTCGGACTGTACACGGTTCCCAAAGATGCACCCTGCCCAGTCCGGAATAACGGAGCCTGCTCCACAATGACTCGACTTCCTCCCGCGACCATCGAACGCAATATCCTCCTCCTGTCGCGTGAGTGGCCTGAAATCGCGCAACGCCTTCAAACAGAATCCCCCACCGAAACCGTCCGGCTGATTCCCACGAAGGAGGGGTTTCTGGCCTGTCGGCTCTCCGACTCGAAACGGCAAGTATGGGTTCATTCCGATCGTGCGCCCCGGCAGGAGGCTCTGTGCCCCCTTCGCAATTTCCAGCCGAGAGAGGGCGAATTGGTGATCGTCTGGCAGTCCGGATTGGGCTACCTCGCCTCCGAATTATGCAAGTTACGCGCGAACGGACCCAACCGGTTCCGCTTGATCGTTGTCGAGAGCCGCACAACCGTGTTCCGCGCATCCCTCCAAGTGACAGATTACAATGGCCTGTTCAACTCTCGATCCACCTGTTTCCTTGTGGGAAACGATGCGGAAGACCGCCTGATCTCCCTTTTGAAACGCTTTCCGTGGCTGATGAGAACTGGGGTTATGATTCTTCCCGGCTCCAATCTGCCCACCCCATCCACTCCCTCCCCCCTGTCCCCCTCCTCCTCCCCGTCCACCCCACCCGCCCTGCCCTCTCTCGACCGCATCCGCGCCCTCGTGCAGCAACTTTACGACCAATCCGAAAAAGAACTGGCCTCCCTTCGTGCCAAACTCTCACCCGACAACTCTTCACACCGCGTTGTCGTTTCGGCAGGCCTTTATCCGGCCCACTCCAAACGGCTGTGCGAGGCGTTCCACAACCTCGGCTGGGAGGTCGTCCAAAGACTGGAACCATCGGCGTTGACACGATTTATCGAGGACCCGGATTCCTTTCTGGATGTGTGCCGGCATGGATTTCCACAATTGGCGCTGTCATTCGGCGGTAAAAGCGATCTCTCCCTGGAGGACCTCCGCCAACTGCGCTCCCGTGGCGCAACCACAGCCGCATGGTTCTATGACAATCCGTTTCGATTTCCTTTGACGGAGGAGGAACTCTCTGCGTTGGATGCCGTCTTTGTATTCGATAAATACTATGAGTCGTTCTTCCGCGAACGTGGAATACGGATGTGTACAACACTCCCCGCCGCATTCGGTATCTCCCCCCCGCCTCCCCCTCCGGCGAATTCTTACACCGAAAAAATATCTTTTCTCGGATCCACAGGAATCGACCGCATTGTGCGTTTCTCGCATGATCTCCCGCCGGACGACCGGAAAATCACCAATCTCTCGAAAGAAACAATCACCTCCCTCCTGAATATGTCCGGCCCGCAACTTCGGAAAGAAATGGAACGCCTGGCCGGATTTGAGGGAACCGATCTGTCACGGCTCCGATTGCTCTTGCTCGAAGAGTTCCTCAGCTATCGCATTCGCATTCAATTCCTGACCGCCATCGCCGACCTGCCTCTCGGCATTTACGGCGATACAAACTGGGGAAACCCCAAAGCCACAGGAACCTTAACCTCCTGCTATCGCGGAAAAGGAACCCGCTTCCCGGATGAAACTGTCGAGTTATACCGAACCAGCAAAATCAACCTCAACATTTTCCATGCCCAGTGCATCGATTCCGTAACAACCCGTGTGTATGACATACTCGCCGCCGGCGGATTTCTCCTTTCGGAGTATCGCCCCATCCTGGAGAGGGAATTTGAAATCGGCAGAGAGATGGAGATATTCCGCACACCCGAGGAGCTGAGGAAGAAGGCGATCTACTACCTTCGGAACGAAAAGGAGCGGGAACAAATTGCTCAGCGAGGCAGGGAGAAGGTGTTGGGCGCTGCATCTTACGAGAATCGGGTACACGGGCTTTTAGATACACTCAAAAGCGCACTTGAGAACCATAAAGCGCCCTGAGTGCGCATTAAGGCGTTTTAAGGCAAATTGATGAAATAAGGCCCGCAAAGGAGGCATATTGATCCGGCGAGACATCCTGCGCACGGCAATTGACATCCAAATCCAGCATTTTTAAAAAATCCTCAGATTGCTCCTTCGTCAAACGGCACGCCCCAATCGGCGCTTCGCTCAAGTTACTGCGCAACTTCTTCCGACGGTGCATAAATGCAGTCCTGACAAGCGGTTCCATCCAGTTCCACACCAGGTTCATATCCACATCCGCCCGGTGGCGCGGCAGCAGTCGCATCCAGACTGATTCCACCTTCGGTCTGGGGAAAAAACAACCGGGACCTATTCTCCGAAGTACTTGTATTTCAAAGAGATACTGCAAAATTACTGACAGACGCCCATACTCCCGATGGCCAGGTTTGGCCTTAATTCTCTCCCCCACTTCCCTCTGTAATAAAAAACCCCACTGCTGCACCCTTTCGTACCATTTCAGCAAATAAAATAGCATCGATGAAGCCGAGGAATAGGGCAGATTTCCAACAATAGAAACTTCCCAACTGCCCTCAAAACAAGGACTTAGGTCATAAGTCAGGATATCGCAACAATGAATCTCCAACCTGTCCCCAACACAACCCGAAAGCCACCTCAACAACCGTCCATCCGTCTCAAACGCCACCACAGAATATCCATAATCCAAAATCGAAACCGTCAAATGCCCAAACCCACACCCGATTTCAATAACCTTAGATTTATCAGGAACTTCCAAATCCCGAACCATCGAATCCAGTGTGGATCGCTGGTATAGAAAGTTCTGTCCCAATGCCTTCGATGGCGCAATTTCGGCCTCCCGACAGAGTCTCTCGACCCCTTTACGCGAAAAAAAATCTTGGGGAAACAACTCCGAAAATCGGTTAAATTCGGACATATCCGTGTTTTGAACTAAACCGGCTAACCTCTTTACCTACCAGATATTGTAACAGAAACGGCAAGAAAACACAACATTTACGTAAGAACTCACCCGCTTTGAAGTTACACCACCTGTAACTTAACTTCAAAATCAGGTGGCATTTGCGCGATAAATTTTATTATTCCAAGCTATTGACAAAAACCTTTTGGGGGGTCATAATCCCAAATTGTAATGTAAAATATCCCATTAGGGGATTGTTGGTGGTAGAAAGTGGTCAGCTTGCCCTAAACAGGATCGAGGCCATGGAAAACTCTGTGACACCAGCTGTTTGGTTCATCGGCAATTTCGAGAAACCTGTGGATTCGAAAAACCGGATCGTAATTCCACGGTGTTTTCGAGACGCCCTGGAGTCACAAGACCTGATCCTGATGCGTTGGTATGAACATGCCTTGGCATTGTTCCCGTTGCACGTTTGGGAGCCTTTGGCCGAAAAGGCGCGACGGATGTCGCTGACAGGAGGACCTAAAAAACGCGGAGCGCGTCTCAGTTTCTTCTCCGGCGCGTTACCTCAGCGTATGGACAATCAGGGGCGAATCGTGCTGAGCAAAGATATGAAGCAATATGCGGGGATCGATGGAGAATCGGTGATCCTGGGTGATGGAGACAGAATCCAAATATTGGCGCCGCATCGATATGCGATCTTTCGGGAAGATCATGATGCTCTGCTGAGCGAGGGTCTGGATGAGATTCTGGCCGAGACGGACATCCCTGAATTCACGCCCCGAGGTGTAACCCACAGCGATTCATCCGAAGAAACGGGAGAAAACAGTGCGGAAGATGATGACAAGTGACTCTCTACAATCGACATCAACCCGTTCTGTTACAGGAAACGCTCGACCTGCTGGCCTGTTCTCCAGGCCAATGTATTGTCGATGCGACGGTGGGATACGGCGGTCATGGATTCGAGATATGCAAACGCCTCGGAGAGAAAGGGGTATTTATCGGGATCGACCGGGACGAGGAGGCCGTCAAATGTGCATGGACGGTTCTTCATACCTTTCCCTGCCGAGTGGAAATCCTGCACGGGAACTTTGCGCAGATGGACGAGCTGGTATGGGGACTGGAGATCGAACAGGTAGACGGTATCCTGTACGACATGGGCGTATCCTCCGCTCAATTAGACCAACCGGAGCGCGGATTCAGTTTCGTCGATGCGCCGCTGGACATGCGAATGTCCCAGTCGGACCCGGAGACGGCCGCGGATCTGTTGGCGCATATTTCGGAAGAGGACCTTGCACGGATACTTCGGGACTATGCAGACGAGCGACAATCCCGTTCCATCGCTCGCGCAATCGTGTCGCGTCGATTGAGCAATCCCATTCGAACAACCGGCGAATTGCGTGCGTTAGTGCACCGCTGTTACGGCGGCAGGAGCCATTTGCACGGAATCGACACGGCTACACGAACCTTTCTTGCGATTCGAATTGCCGTGAATCGCGAATTAGAGAATCTCAAAATCGGCCTGGAGAAAGCATGGAAACTGCTCCGGCCGGGCGGAAGACTGGTAACGATCTCATTTCACAGCGGGGAACACCGGATTATCAAGGAGTTTATCCGGCGTCGCCTGGGACAATGCATTTGTCCCCCCGGAATGCCGAAATGCGGATGCGGGGCGCGAGTCGAGGCAGAATTATTAGTCCATGGAACGGTAACTCCCGGACCCGTGGAAGTGGCCGCCAACCCGCGAAGCCGGAGCGCACAGTTACGTGGAATTCGCCGTGTCGAAGGATAGAGAGTGTTCTCCAATGAATGACTACCCTCCTCGTTGGATCATTTGGCTCAGGGCCTTCCTGGGATATCTCTGTCTGTTGGCCGTATTTTCATCGTTCTTAATCTGTGTACATCTGAGTTTACAGGAAAAACGTCTACGATATATCATGGCTAACTTGTTAAGTGAAAAGACCAGATTACTGCGTGACGTTTCTCTGACCCGTGCCCAAGTGGACAGCCTCCGCCGGCTCCAGCGTCTCGAAGGAATTTGTGAGAAACAGTTGATCCCATTATCGTCGCCTGAATTCCCGGCCCTGATTCTTCCGGAGAATTCCATGAGAGAAGCAAATCGGAAATCCGTTACACCGGATAACGACAGGGAAGACCCGCTGAGTGCTAAGGATTTGGGAAGCATTGCCTACGCAAGTAAAGAGAAGGGCATAGACTGAAATGGATTCCCCCGTCGGCCGTCGTCTTCTGTTTGTTCTTACCCTCAGCCTGGTGGGATTCGTCGGACTGGGATTCCGATTATATCAGCTGATGATGCACCCGGAAAAACAGTACTGCAAAAGCCACAGTCGAATGTACCAGGGACACATCTATCTTCCGGCACAGCGGGGCCATATTCTGGATCGGAATTCGAATCCGCTTGCAACGGAAAAGACGGCATGGGACCTCTATGTAACAGGTCGGCCGGAGAATCCGAAGGAATTTGCCCGAATCGTCGGCAGCACACTCAATCAGGACCCCGAAACACTCATAATGCGCCTACCCGAGAAGGACGGACAAGACAAGCTGGTCTTGCGGGATATTCCGGGCGAGATATACAACCGGTTAGCTGCTGCGCTGGAACAATATTCAAAAACCATGGAAAAAGAAGACCGCGTTAAATACTCTCTGCGGCCGCACTTTCTGCGTTTTTACCCTGAAGGAGATCTTGCCTCCAATGTGATCGGTTATGTCGGGGCGGACCAGGTCGGATTGGGAGGAATCGAATACACGTTCCAGAACAGGCTGGAGAGTGCGCCGGAACGGGTGATTGTGCCGGTTGACAGTCTGCGGAATATTCTTGCAGAGAATGACTATATCAAACAAGCGAATGTTCGCGGGGCAGATGTCATTCTCACAATCGATGCCTGGATTCAGCACACGGTGGAGCAGGAGATACGGAATCTTATGGATCGATCGCAGGCAACCCAGGCCATGGCGGTGGTCATGGAACCCAAAACCGGGGAAATCCTTGCCATGGCCGCCGTGCCGAGCTTCGATCCGAATGACTATCAACGATATGGCGAGTTTCGACGGAAATGCAGACCGGTAACCGACATGTTCGAACCGGGATCGGTAATCAAACCCTTCGTCGTTGCAGGAGCGTTGGAGGCAGGTGCAGTAACGCCGGACCGGGTTTTTGATTGTGAGCGGGGTAATTATACCGTCCGGGGCGCCAACGGAAGAGTTCTGAAAGTCATTCATGATGATATCCACCGATTCGATCGTCTCTCCGTTCGTGACATCGTTGTCCGTAGCTCCAATATCGGAGTATGCAAGATAGCCGCTCAGTTGGGCGCGGCAGGCGTGTCGGATATTTTAAGACGATTCGGCTTCGGCTCGGTCTCCGGGGTGGAACTGCCCGGAGAAACTCCAGGAATCCTTCGGTCTCCCGACTCGCGAGGCTGGAGCGCCTTATCAATGTACGCCATGCCTTACGGGCAGGAGATGGCGACGAATTGCCTGGTAATTACAGCGGCCTACTCGATATTGGCTAATCGCGGCCTCCGGGTGCAACCTCATATCGTTAAAGGTTACTGCAATCCGGCGGACGGTCGTATTTCGCTTCGAGAATCGCAACCGCCGGAAAGAATCATTGCAACCGAAATAGCCGAACAAGTTGTGGAAATGTTGATTGG
The DNA here is from genome assembly GCA_029570205.1 of Candidatus Omnitrophota bacterium. Lineage (GTDB taxonomy): Bacteria > Hinthialibacterota > Hinthialibacteria > Hinthialibacterales > JAKPRU01 > JAKPRU01. The sequence continues at coordinate 18,450 of JAKQSI010000045.1, forward strand.
AGTGACCGAAGATCCTGAGGGAACAGGATACCGGTATTGCCGCATTCCGGGATTTCGCGTCGCCGGAAAGACCGGTACGGCGCAGAAAGCCGGTCACACCGGCACATACGAAAAGGGGAAGCGTATTGCCGGCTGGGCAGGTTTTTTCCCGGCGTACGACCCGAAAGCGGTTATTTTTTTGATGGTAGATGAGCCGACAATAGGCAAGTATGGTGGGGAATTAGCCGGTAGTTCTTTTGCTCGAATTGCCGACAAGTTGATCCGGTACTGGGGGCTTTTGCCCGATCAGATCGAACCCTGGATCAGTGCCACTTCGCAAAAGTCACAATCCAGGGTTGATCACGAAGTAGACGGTGCAACCCAGACAAAACCTCCAGAGAGCGCGCCGGAGCCTGTCCGTCGCGGAGTCATGCCCGATCTGACCGGGCTGTCGGCAAAAGAAGCTTACTTAAAACTTGTCGAAGCAGGCTTTCGAGCCACTTTCGAGGGCACAGGACGAGTGTTACATCAGGAGACTTCCGCAGGAGAAGTCCCGTCCACCTTCCATGCCGGACAGGTGGTATTGGGATCCGATCCCGACAAGATCAGACCGGCAGAAGTATTGGCGTCGATACCCGACGTGGGAAAGACTCGCGCCGACAAAGGCAAGTAATTGTTGTATGTAATCCTGCGGAATCCCGTCGCAGGAATTTTCGGTGCATCGCTCAATCCACCTTCCTCAGAGAAGGAAATGAGTGTACCCCTATGGTTGAGACTGGCGTGATACTTGACAATGTACGGATATTAGAGACCTGCGGAGAAATCCCGGCGTCGTTCGACAGTATTGTGTATGACTCCCGGCAGGTCCGTCCCGGCGCATTGTTCGTAGCATTGAGGGGAACGCGGACGGATGGTCACGGATATCTAAAACATGCCTTCGCATCCGGGGCCACGGCCGCCCTCGTTGAAGAAATCCCGTCTCCGGCCCCCGGACCCTGCCTGCGAGTTTCGAACACACTTGCTGCTCTCCCGCTGGTCGCTACGGCTTTCTACGGAAATCCGTCCAAAGACCTCACGATAGCCGCCGTCACGGGGAGTAACGGCAAAACGAGCACCACGTATTTGATCGAGTCCATGTGGAATCAGGCCGGCTTTCCCTGTGCCGTTATTGGAACCATCGAGTACAGATGGAAGAACAACACTTTTAAGGCCCCTAATACCACGCCGTTGTCACTCGACCTCCAGCGGATGCTCGCAGAAATCCGAAAGGACGGCATCCGTCACGTGGCGATGGAGGTCTCTTCGCACGCTCTCAAATTACATCGCGTGGATGGGATACGATTCCGGACGGCTACATTTACAAATTTGTCTCCGGAACATCTTGATTTTCACAAAGACATGGATGACTACCGAGAGGCGAAGTCCCTGTTATTTACCGACTACCTGGCTCCGAACGGGACAGCCGTTATCAATACAGACGATCCACACGGCCGGATCATATTCGAGAGGTTAGATAAACACAATCGACTTGCATTTGCTCTCGAAAGTCCGGCGGATATTCAGGCCCGGGAATATTCCTTCGGCCTGCACGGAACCCGTTTTTTGCTTCACACCCCCGCCTGGAGCCACCCGGTGCAATCCCGGCTGCTGGGTGAACATAATCTGCGGAACCTGTTAGGAGCGGCTGCAACCGGATTTGCACTCGGCCTGTCGGAGGACGCAGTTGTCGAAGGGATCGAGTCGCTTCAATCGATCCCAGGCCGATTGGAGTCGATACCAAATAACAGAGACGTGCAGATTCTTGTTGACTATGCACATACACCGGATGGTCTGAAACAGGTCCTTTCAACGATTTCTTCCCTGCCGCATCGCAAATTGGTTACCGTTTTCGGATGTGGAGGCGACCGTGACCGTACCAAACGCCCTGTGATGGGAAAGATTGCGTTGGAATACAGCGACCAGGTAATCGTCACGTCCGACAATCCGCGAACAGAAGACCCGATGGCCATTATTGCAGAGATCGAGAAAGGCATGACTACCGGACAAGGACAGTACCGAGTCATCGCCGACCGCGGGGAAGCCATCCGTTACGGCCTGGAGATTACAGGGTCAAATGATGTTCTTCTGGTCGCGGGAAAAGGTCATGAGACAACCCAGACGATTGGTACGGTTGCCTATCCGTTTGACGACCGTGAAGTCATACGAGAGATTTTGGCGGAATAGCGGATGTATCCCTACAGCGCAACAACGTTGCCCAATTCAAGGAAAAGTGAAATGCCGTTCATTTGGCAGGGAACAGACCTTTTGGCAGCCACCGGCGGACAGCCGGTCGGGACAATTCCCGATTCCGTCACAGGCATCTCCACAGATTCCCGCAACATCAAAACAGGAGACCTCTTTGTAGCGTTGCGTGGAGAGCGATTTGACGGGCATGACTACCTTCATGATGCCCGAATGGCCGGAGCCGGCGCGGCCTTGATCGACAACATGTATCTGAAGCAAAACGCCTCTCACCTGCCCCTTCCCTCAATTGTTGTAGAGGATACGCTTGTGGCGTATGGGAATCTTGCCCGCTATTATCGCCGTTGCCTGTCCTTTTCCGTTGCAGCGATTACCGGGAGTGTTGGAAAATCTACAACTCGCAGGATGGTGGCTCATATTCTTCAAAGAACATTCCGTATCCATGAAACGAAAAAAAACTATAATAATTTAGTGGGGACACCGAAAACATTGCTGGAGGCGAATGCCGATACGGATATTGTGGTTTTGGAACATGGGATTGACCGCCCCGGCGAAATGCTTCGCCTCGCCAGGATCTCTGAGCCGAACGTCGGCATTGTTGTATCGGTCGCTCCTTGCCATCTGGAAAGGCTCGGCACGCTCGAAGGGATCGCAACGGAAAAGGGAATGCTCTTGACGGAAGTTCAACCGAACGGCTGGGGGATTATCAACCTTGACAGCCCGTTTGCCTCCTACCTCCAGTCTCTCCCGCCTCACTGCCTGTGCTTCAGTCTCCAAAGACATGCCCCGGTACAATGTATTCACGTTGAGACTGACGATCTGGCCCGCGCGTGCTTTATCGTCCGCGACCCTCATGGAACGTGGTCGTGTAATTTATCCGCACCCGGCGCGCATCTGGTCACAAATGCTCTCGCCGCCTGGTGCGTTGGAGAGATATACGGCGTTCCCTCGGAAGAAAGATCTCTGGCACTGCACGAGTTTCAAGCCGACTGGGGTCGCCTTCGTCGCCGTGCGGGACGGAATGGTTCAATTGTGCTAGACGACGTCTACAACGCGAATCCCGTTGCTTTCCGGGCTGCGCTCGATACCCTTCGACGCACCTCCGCGTCGCGCAGAATCGCTGTAATCGGAAATATGCTGGAACTCGGTCCGCGCTCTGCTGAGTATCATCGTCTTCTCGGCCAGGATATCCCCGAATACGGCATTGATTATCTGTTCACTCTCGGCGATCTCGCGTTATGTGTGAATGATGGGGCAATCGAAAAAGGATTTCCACAGAATTGCGCTGTCTCCTGTATTAGCCATGAGGAGCTGGTTCAAAGATTATTAGAATTAATCAAGCCGGGCGATTTGATATTAGTTAAGGCTTCCCGGGGGATGGCATTCGAATCCGTTGTGGAGCGAATCATCGAATTCGTGGACGAAACAGATTGAGGAGAAGAAACGTGGCGCTGCTATTTCTTTATCCGTTAAGCCAAAGCATCGGGGTCTTCAATGTCTTCGTCTATATCTCATTCCGAGCCGCGATGGCCGCTGTTACCGCGATGATTATCGGCGTCCTTGTCGGCCCGGCGATGATTCGCTGGCTTCGCCGATTGAGAATCGGACAAACCATTCGAGGGGAGGGCGTCAAAGACCTTTATGAAAAACATAAGGGCAAGGCGGGAACCCCGACAATGGGCGGCATCCTGATTCTTTTCTCCATCCTGGTCTCGACCCTGCTATGGGGAAACTTGAGCAATAAGCTGGTAGTTCTTGCGATCATTGTGACCTTGTTTCTGGGATTTTTGGGGATGGTCGACGATTACCGTAAATTACGTAAAAAAGTTTATCACGGTCTTTCAGGTCGGGATAAGCTAATGGTACAATTCGCAATCGGGGGTCTGTTGGGATTGTATTTTTACCTGGATCCGTTGACGGCCAAACACGCGCATGAGATCCCTGTCCCATTTTTCAAAAATATGTTTATCGATCTCGGAGTGTTATACATACCCTTTGTTGCCATTGTAATTACCGGGGCATCCAATGCGGTGAATTTAACCGACGGATTGGACGGATTGGCGAGCGGCTGCGTTATCATGGCCGCTTCCGCCTTCACTGTCTTGGCGTACATCGTCGGAAGAACCGATTGGAGCGGGTATCTCGCAATTCCTTTTGTCCCCGAAACAGGAGAATTGACCGTATTTTGCGCTGCCGTGGTTGGGGCCACCATGAGTTTTCTTTGGTTTAACGCACATCCCGCAGAGGTTTTCATGGGTGACACAGGTAGTCTTTCCCTGGGAGGAGCTCTCGGTGTGGTTGCCGTCATGCTCAAGCAGGAATTATTGCTTCTCATAATTGGAGGAGTGTTTGTTATCGAGGCTCTTTCAGTAATGATCCAGGTTGCCTCGTATCGCCTCCGGGGCGGAAAACGAGTATTCCTGATGGCCCCCATTCATCATCACTTTGAAATGCTGGGCTGGCCGGAATCGAAAATTATTACGCGCTTTTGGATTATCGCAGCCGTATTGGCGTTATTTGGCTTGGCCACACTGAAAATTCGATAAGCAGCGGCCGAGCGGGCAAGGATTCGGGCAATGATGTCGGAACAGAATGACGGACGGCGTTTCATAAGAAGATTCGATCATCGGAATCTTCGTGGATCTACGGTAATGGTCATTGGTATGGCCCGAACCGGGCAGGCTGTTACCGACTTACTTTTGCAGCAGGGTGCGAGAGTAATTGCCTCCGACACAGATCACTCCAAACGAGCGGGTTTAGAGGAACGATACAAAGGGCTACCGGTCCGGATCATTCTGGGACCACATGAGACAGTTGAGAGACCGGATCTCATCGTCCTCAGCCCCGGCGTTCCCTGCAAGGGAGAGTTCTTCGACTGGGTAGAAAAGAATCGCGTCCCGGTATTGGGTGAACTGGAGCTCGCTTCTCGGTTTCTCAGGCGTCCGATTGTTGCAATTACGGGAACAAATGGAAAAACAACTATCACGGGGATGATCGCGCATATCCTCGGACGATCCGGATACGTCGGCGAAACCGCGGGCAACATTGGGAAACCTTTAGCTTCTTTTGTGACGGAACAACGGGCGGAGGGTTCTGAGCCTTTGGTCGTTGAGGTCAGTAGTTTTCAACTCGAGACCACTCAGTATTTTCGACCAACAGTCGCGGTAATCTCTAATCTTGCGCCGGATCATCTGGATCGCTACGCCAGTGTCCAGGACTATTATGAAACCAAAAGCCTTATTTCGGCCAATCAGACGCAGGAAGACTCTCTATGGATCGGTCCGGGAGTGGCGGAACTCTGTTGTCCCATAACCGAAGCCACCGTTCAACACTTCGACATCTCGGAGCACAACGAGGATGGGTTGTATGAAGTTCACGGCACCGTATATCAGCGAATTGGCGAGTCGATGGAGTCGGTAGAGATTCCCTGGTGGGAAGGCGCTCTAACTCAAAACCGTCTTAATGCGATGGCCGCGGTCGGCGCAGCAAACAGCTTGGGAATCCCGGTTTCTGCCGGTTTTAAGGCATTACAGGACTACAAACCGCCCCGGCATCGCCTGGAATTCATCGCGTCCGTTCATAACATCGCATGCTACAACGATTCGAAGGCTACCAATGTCCATGCAGTATGCGCGGCACTTGAATCCGTCCCCGCCCCGATCTTCATGATTGCGGGCGGGCGCTACAAAGGCGATCCGCTGGATCCGCTATTTCCACTCGTTCGGGAAAAAGTGCGACACATTTACCTTCTCGGGGAGGCGGCGGCACATTTTGCCCGTGCGTTATCTCCATTTACAGAAGTTACGATTGTACGGAACATGCAGGAAGCCGTACAAAAGGCTCTTACAGAACAGGCGGGTCCGGGATCTCTTCTTCTTTCCCCTGCCTGCGCCAGTTGGGATATGTATCAAAACTACGAAGAACGTGGCGATGATTATGCCAGAGCAGTGTGGGAGGTGTCGAGATGAATGTTGAAAAGTCTTTCGTGAATGCCGCCTTGTTCATCGTAACCATTGCACTGGTCCTGGTCGGCCTCATCATATTGACCAGCGCCAGCGCAGCCCTCTTAACCAAAAAAGGGATCGATCAGAATGTCTATATACATCTAGGCAGGCAGTTGATGTGGCTTGCAGTGGGGCTGGGTCTGATGGGACTGGCCACACAATTCGACTACAATTTACTGCGCCCTGTGGCCAGGCCAATGCTTCTTCTGAACATTGCCCTGCTGGCTGCCGTGTTGTGGTCTCCTCTGGGATATACGATCAATGGCGCCAAGCGCTGGCTCGATCTCGGCTTTGTTCGTGTCCAGCCTTCCGAGCTCGCCAAATTGACTATGGTTCTCTACCTGGCGGAAAGCTGGAGCCGCAAATACGAAGACATAGAGGACTTCTGGCGAGGCGTTGTGCCAACATTTATTGTCATCGGTATAATGTTGGCGATGATCTTTCCTCAACCCGACAAGGGAACGGCTTTTTTTCTGGGTAGTTTTTGTGTTATGTTATGGTTTATTGCAGGGGGTAACATTCGGCGCATTCTGCCGATTCTTTGCATTCTGCTGGTGGTGACCTGCATTTTGATCGGGGGCGACGACTATTCGCGGAAGCGTATCACCGGTTTTTTTTCTGAAGAGAGTCACCATATTCGAATGTCGAAGATCGCCTTCGCGAACGGTGGCTGGAGCGGTGTCGGAATCGGTCAGAGCCAGCAGACGCTGGGGTTCCTTCCGGAACCCAATACCGACTTCATCTTTTCCGTTTATGCCGAAGAATTGGGATTCGTTCCCTGTATTCTGATGCTTTTCGCGTTTGCCACAATCGTTTTCCTTTCCGTCCATGTGGCGCGGAAATGCGATGATTTATTTGGCTCATTGATTTCCGCCGGGTGTGGTCTGTGTATCGGTTTTCAGGCCTGTTTAAATATCGGCGTCGTCACAAAGGTTGTTCCCACCACAGGAATTTCTCTACCGTTTATTTCCTACGGTGGATCTTCTTTAGTCGTATTCATGGTCATGGTCGGCCTGGTCATGAATGTAGCCAATGCAACTTTACGAGGCGAAACCCCGGAGAGGATCGAGTATTCAAAGAGAAGGCGACGCTCCTCTGCAGAGACGCATCCGCGGACAATTTGATTTGGAGAAGAGATAATGAACGGACTGCTGATCATCACGGGCGGAGGAACCGGCGGACATCTATACCCGGCGCTCTCCGTCGCCCGCGAGGCGCGAAGGCGGAGACCGGACCAGCCTCTTCTCTATATTGGAGCGGATTCTCCCGTAGAAAAAGAAAAGATGGAGAAACTGGGAATTCCTTTTCAGGGTTACCCTGTCCGTGGGCTGCGCCGCCGTGGAATGTTCCAGAATATCGGAATTTTATTGGAGCATGCAAAGGCCACGGCTCAGATCACACGACTACTTAAGTCGGTCCCGAGGGGAATCGTATTCGGTGTGGGCGGATATGCTTCCGCTCCGGCCATGCTGGCCGCACGAATCGCTCGGTGGCCCATTGTTCTGCACGAACAGAATAGTTATCCGGGTGTTGTCAATCGCTGGTTTTCAAAATACGCACGGGCAACCTGCATAACCTATACGGAATGCCAACGCTATCTCAACGGTCCGCCACCCGTGCTGACAGGACTCCCGATCCGGCCTGAGGTACTTCCGCCGGAAGGCTGGCGCCGATCCGAACGTCCGAGTAATCCGCCTTGTATTCTTATTTTGGGAGGCAGCCAGGGAGCCAGATCTCTCGTTGAAATCGTTTTCCATACCTCGCTGTACATGGACGAAATAAACTACAAATATCGCATGATATTACAGACCGGCGAGAAAAACCGGGACTTGGTAGAACAATGTCCCCCACGCTCCCATATCGCAACACCGGCATTTATCGAGGACATGGCCTCGGTGTACAGATCCGCTGACCTGTTAATTTGCCGGGCGGGAGCTGCAACACTGGCGGAGGCCGCCGCATGGCAGCTGCCGGCAATCCTTGTTCCGCTACCGACCTCTACAGGTGACCACCAGATGAAGAATGCTCTTCATTACCAGAGAAGCGGCGGCGCTCACGTTATCGGACAAGACAATCTTAACACGACTCTTCTATTTCGCACGATCTCTCATACTTTGGAGGATGATTCCCGACGGAAGAACATGATTACAGGAATGGCGCTACAGGCCGAACTTCACGCTCATGTGAAAGTTGTAGATGTTATTGAATCCGTTGCAGGAGGTCTCGCATGAAAATGAAACATCGCATCAGACTTCGACCGGGAATGCACATTCACTTCATTGGCATCGGTGGAATTGGAATGAGCGCCATCGCTTATGTTCTCAAGCTTTGGGGGTATACCGTGAGCGGATCCGATATCCATGAAAGTCCGGTCATGGATCATCTGCGCTCTTGCGGTATTTCCGTTTCTCCCAAACACGATGCTCAACATGTAACCCACACGGATTTAGTCGTGATTTCCTCCGCGATCCACGAGGATAATCCGGAACGTCTTGCGGCGGAACAAAGAGGTATTCCAATATGCCATCGCGCCCAGATATTGGGAGAAATCGTCAATCCGCGGAATGGAATTGTGGTCACGGGAACCCATGGAAAGACAACCATTACCGCAATGATTTCACTTCTTTTACATAAAGCCGAGCTCGATCCGACATGTCTAATCGGTGGTGTACTTGAACAATTCGGAAGCAATGCTCGTGTCGGGCAATCCGAATGGGTTGTCGCCGAGGGAGATGAAAGTGACGGATCATTCCACAATTTGCGCCCGAAATTCGCCATCGTAAATAATATTGAACCGGATCATCTGGACTATTACAAAAATGTGAAGCAAATCCAGAAATCATTTCTGAAATTCCTTGAAGGGGTCGATTCCTGTGGAGAGATATGGATTTCAGCGGACTGCAAGAACGCGCGAATAGTTGCATCTAAGATGGATCGCGCCATTCACACTTACGGCGAGAATGCCCATGCGGATTTGCGATTTACGGACTACGAACGGGATTCCTCCTTCACACATGCTCGAGTATGGTTGAGAGAGGATCTACTGGGATCTTTATCTCTTTCGATTCCAGGACGTTTTAATATGCATAACGCACTGCCGGCGGTTGCAGCAGGGCGATACGCCGGTCTTGCTTTTGAAAACATTGCAGAGGTCCTCAAAGACTATCGTGGGGCTCAGCGTCGGCTGCAGATGAAAGGCAAGAGCGCAGGAGTCACCGTAATCGACGACTATGCGCATCATCCGACCGAGATTCGTGTTACTCTGAACGCACTCCGTGAAAGATTTCATGGCCGCCGTGTTGGGGTATTCCAACCGCATCGTTACACCCGAACGAAGTATTTGAAAGATGAGTTCTCCAGGTCCTTTCAGGATGTGGATGTTCTGGTCCTTACGGATGTGTATTCGGCGGGTGAATCCCCTCTGGAGGGCGTGGACGGTGAGGTGCTTTTTCGTGCAATTCGCCGCCATCATCCGGACGTTGTTTATGTTCCCCGACTGGAGGAGATCCCCGACTATTTGACCGATGTTCTCCGTGACGGAGATGTGTTGATCACGATGGGTGCAGGAAATGTCTGGCAGGTGGGTGAGCAGTTGCTGGATCGTTTATCCGGAAAGCAGGAGTAGCCGTACGATGCGAACCGAGGATTCCGAGAAAAAAGGTCAGTACAATGTTCCGCATTACATACGAATGCTGATCCATCAGTGTTGCCGGGTACTGATTTATAGCGCCGTCATTGCGGGAGGGATATGGCTCCTGATCGACGCTGTTTCATATTTCGGAACCTCTCACGACTTTACAGTTCGACAGGTTTATATTACCGGAACAAACTGGACCACACCGGAAGAGATTCAGCTACAATCTGAATTGAAGATCGGAACCAATATCTGGTTCGTTCCCTGTACACGTGTGGCACAGCGGGTGGCCCGCCATCCCTGGGTACGTTTTTGTCGTGTATCAAAAATTCCACCGGACTGTGTAAGCATCGTCATCCAGGAAAGAACACCGCTGTGTACTGTACTGGATCGGCGGCATGGTGTTCTCTATGGTCTCGATTCGAGCGGTATCGTGTTGCCCGCCCTGTTCTCGCCTCATCCCGATCCGGATGACCCCGTTGACGCACAGCGCGTCGAGGCCGTGCGAGCTCTGCCGTGTCTCACGGGTCCCACAGTCGTGTTAGTGCCCGGTCATCCGATTGAGGATACCCGGTATGTGAATGCACTAAATCTACTTGTTCGCCTGCAAGAATTATCGCCCGTTTTTCTGTCTCAAATCGATTCTGTAGAAATGTCGGAGGAAGATGGGATGGAAATGTTTCCCGCTCGACGCGTCGAGCGGATTCGAATGCCATCTCCGGTACCTGATTATCTGCCCAGGCAGATCATACAGGTATGGAGCCTGTTGGAGAAGGAGAATATCGAATCGGAATATATTGATGCGCGATTTCCGAAGGCAGGTGTAGCCTTGAAGCCCAAGGATCTGCAACCAAGTCGCTGGTACGAGCTGTGCAGCCGGAATTCTGATGCTGCGTGAGGAATGAATTGATGATTCGGCACGATCGGAACGACAATTACATTCTCGCTTTGGACATCGGAACGACGAAGATTTGTTCCGTGGTTGCGCGAGAGCAGGGCGGGACAATTGAGGTATTGGGATTGGGACATCATCCGACAGCCGGACTGTCGGGAAGTGGAGTGGTAGACATGGAGGACACCGTCCACTCCATTGAGAACGCCGTGAGGAAAGCGTATGCCTGTACCCCGGGTGTCAAGATCAACGCAGCAACGGTCGGAATCGGGGGAGGATATATTCATTGTTTCAATACCGTCGGCTCCGTAGCTCTGCCCGGCCACGGTCGCGGTGTAACACGGGATGATATCAATCGGGCCATTCGGATTGCTGCCCACAAGTCCGTTCCAAAAGACATGACTGTAATTCACAATATCCCACGCCGCTTCCGACTGGATAATAATGTAAATATCATTGATCCGATCGGCATGGCGGGGAGTCTTTTGGAAGTGGACGTGCATATTGTTACAGCGCAGGAATCGATTATGCGCAATATTCGGAGGTGCGTGACCCGAGCCGGGTTGAAAATCGAACGATTTGTTCTTCAACCCATAGCCTCCGCGGAGTCTGTTCTAACCGAAGAAGAAAAGGACGCGGGAATCGCTGTGGTGGACATTGGGGGAAGTACCACATCCATAGTCGTTTATTATGACGGCTCCATCCAGCACACGGAGATCCTCGCTGTCGGCGGGGAACATATTACACGCGACATCAATCATTATTTTCAGACACCCCTGGAAAATGCGGAACGATTGAAAATATATGAAGGCACTGTTTTGACCGAAAGTGTGCCCGAAGAGGAATTCATCCAGGTGGTTCGATTCAAGAACCGCCGTTCCATCAAGGCAAAACGTCGTCGATTATGCTGGGTAATCGAGGCGCGTGTAGACCAGATACTAAAGGAGGTGAACCGAACCTTGCAGGCGCGCGATCTGCTCCGTCATTTGTACGGCGGAATTGTTCTGACCGGTGGAACTTCATTACTAGATGGATTAGTGGAACGGGCGGCAAAGGTTATGCATCGAGAGGCGCATATCGGCTATCCGAACGGGGTCCTGGGTCTTTCCGACCTCAACAGCCCCATCTATGCAGCGGGAATCGGATTATTGCACTACTGTCATCAGGAGCGCACATTGGAACGAGCCTCCAAGGGGTCGACCGTGAAACATTTGCTGATGCGAAGTCTGGAATGGTTGCGAGAGACATTTTAATGCGGACCGCGAGGTTCTCTGGCTGGAAGGCGACAGAAACACTCCATAACGAGATTCCTTTGAAGAGAGAGGAGCCAAATCATGATTCAGATGGTAGACGAAGCAAGAGAGAGAATGGACCGGGGCCCCCGAATCCTGGTTGTCGGGGTCGGGGGTGGTGGCAGTAATGCGGTGGACGCCATGAGTTGTGACGGTGGCATGGATGGTGTCGAGTTCATGGTCATCAACACCGATCTCCAGGCGCTTCATCGTGCGCGAACACCGAAAAAGATCCATATCGGAGCAGGCGTTACGAACGGCTTGGGAACGGGCGCGAATCCGACTCTCGGCGAGAAGGCCGCCGAGGAGGATCGCGTTGTTCTTCGCGAAGCGTTGGAAGGTGCGGACCTGGTATTCATTACAGCAGGCTTAGGCGGAGGCACCGGATCCGGCGCTTCATCCGTGATCGCCGATTTAGCCAAAGAAATCGGGGCCTTGTCTGTAGCCATCACAACAAAACCCTTCGATTTCGAGGGATCAGTGCGTCGAAGCCATGCGGATAAGTACCAGCTGATTCTCCGTAAAAAGTGTGACACGCTGATTACCGTCCCGAACCAGAGACTGGTCAGTATTGTGGATGAGAAGACCACACTGATTCAAGCGTTTCAAGTAGCAGATTCTGTACTGAAACAGTGCGTGCAATCCATATCCGATTTGATTACGCGGCCGGGTTTAATCAATCTGGACTTTGCAGACATTAAGGCTGTTATGGACAGCTCCGTTCAGGGAACGGGCGCCGTCATGGGTGTCGGCTATGGTCAGGGCGAGCACCGTGCGCGCGAGGCATTTCAGCAGGCTTCCTCCAGCCCACTTATGGAAGAAGTAATGATTCAGGGAGCCAAAGGTATTCTGGTAAACATCACGGCTCCGCCCAACGTGACATTGCATGAGGTTAATGAAGCGATGAATCAATACATCAACGGAAAGGCCGATCCATCTGCGAACGTTATTTTCGGTGTCGTTCTGGATGAGAATATGGACGACGATATGAAGGTAACCATTCTCGCGTCGGGATTTGTCAAAAGTGCGGAAACGGACGGAGCGGCAAGCGCCTCCGTTGACAACTATGAACGGGACAGCCGGGAATACGAAAAACCCGCCTGGGCGGCGAAAGCGGATGAATTCCCCCAATACTACCCGGAAACAATCGTCGACGACGATTTGCGGGAACCGGCTGTTGTCGGTTCGGCGATGGCGGAAAGCAGTCCGTTCCGGGGTTCCTCTTCCGGTCGCCACCATCCGGATCATCTAACGGAACGAGAGCGGGATACAAATAAGAAGGACGTGAGCCGTGTGCTGCCTGTGCTTTTCAGCAGTCGAAAATAGACGTCCATAATCGAATTTCATTGTAGAGACGAAAGTGAAGGAACAGGCTCTTCTTTTTCATGTGTGGAATCAACGACACGCCGGAGGCCGATTGTACTCCGCCGGATCGCCTGGACGCGCGGGACGGGTACGGAATCAACCCTCTGGCACCAGCCTATCCCCAGGGTAGTCGTGCATTCGTTATGCGCGGATCGCACGACGTGCGGTGAGGGAGGTCAAGGATGTTGACCTCCCTTTTTCTTTTGCCTTTTCTTAGCCGTTTCTCGAACTGGGGGACGGGAAGCTTGCGCTTTCGTCCTGATTCGGACATCATGTTTATGAATTCTCGACGCGTATGAGACACATTCGACAACTGTCTTTTGAGGAGATACTTTGATGACAAGGCCGACTCGTCCTCTTCTCACCCGACGTTCCTTTGCGCTCCTGACCGCCGTCGCTGCCGCCGATCTGGCCGTATCCCCTGTCCTTGGTGCAGAGATGGCCTCCGATTCACCCCATCGCGATATCAAAAAATCCCTCAAGCTGGGGATGATCGAGGAGGGTAAGACCTTCGAGGATAAACTCACGGTGGCAAAGAACGCAGGATTTCATTGCGTGGAGCCGGGGACGATCTACGACCGCAGCACTGTAGAGGAATTGCGCCGGGCATCCGAGAAAACCGGCATCCTTGTCGATGCTGTCGTCTGCGACAAGCACTGGAGTCATCCCCTTTCCGATCCTGATCCCGCCAAAGTAGACATCTGTGTCGAGTCGGTGCGCCTGAGCCTGGAAAACGCAAAGGACCTCGGTGGTGATATGGTCCTCCTCGTTCCCGCCGTGGTCAATGAACAGGTCCTGTACGAACAGGCTTATGAGCGCTCCATGCGGGTCATTCGTGAGGCGATCGTCCCGATGGCAACGGCCATGAACGTCGTTGTGGGAATCGAGAATGTGTGGAACAATTTCCTTCTCAGTCCGATCGAGTTTCGCAGATATGTAGAGGAAATCGACAGCCCGTATGTCCGCGCGTGGTTCGATATCGGAAATGTAGTCGCATTCGGATATCCCACCGGATGGATTCGGACTCTGGGACAACTGATAGCCCGCGTGGATGTAAAGGATTTCAAAGGCGGCCCGATGGTGGGGGGCGAGTTTGTTCCCCTGCGGCAGGGGTCAGTCCACTGGAATGACGTCATGAAGGCCTTTGATGAAATCGGCTACCAGGGAATCTTCGCCGCCGAGGTACAGGGCGGGAAACAGGATTACCTGATTGAAATGGTTTCGAAACCAATGGATATGATAATTGCGGAGAAGTGAACATACAATGGACTCTCCACACATTCATGTTATCGCGTGCGCTGTGTTGGCGGCTGATTTGAAAGCAGCGGCCGGTGAATTGGGATTAACTATTTCTACGCAATTTCTGCCCGGTGGACTCCATGAGACGCCCCAGGAACTGCGCAGGCGCCTCCAGGCGGCAATTGACGAGGTCTCGTCCGACAAGGGTATACAGCGAATCGCAATCGGCTATGGAGTCTGCGGAATGGGAACTTGCGGGCTTCACGCGCGAGACATTCCCCTGGCCATTCCAAAGGTTCATGACTGCATCGCGTTGTTTCTCGGCTCCGATCATGCTTATCGGGAACAGTTCCGAAAATGTCCGGGTACTTACTACATCTCCGCCGGGTGGGTGGACGAAAAGGTACTCCCCGACTCCATGAAACAGACGGATCCTCTCCAATGCGGACCTCGGATTCTCCATCTCGACGAGATCGTTGAGAAATACGGGGCGGAAAACGCTGACGCGATCCGTCATTTTCTGAATAGCTGGCAACGCAATTACCGGCGCGCCGCGTTCATCGAAACAGGCGTCGGAGGCCACAGGCGAAAATATGCGGAAATCGCCCGGAACATGGCCCGCGAATTCGGCTGGACATACGAAGAGCTTGTCGGGACTCACCGTCTCCTGAACCGATTGCTTCTAGATGAGACTTCTAATGATGAGGTGTTAATTGTTCCTCCCCATCACGAAACCGTCTATAACGGAGTAATGGAAACACTCCAGGCCGTCTCCCCGGTCGGGACCGGCCTGGCTCTTCCCGAATGCCTGCTCTCCCTTTCCGCCTCTGCCGAAAAAGAGCAAAGAGCCGAGGCGTCATCGGCAATCACTCTGGGGCTGGGGATTGACGCGGGCGGAACATACACGGACGCGGTGATCTACAGTTTTGAATCGAATCAAGTACTCGAGAAAGCGAAGGCACCGACCGCCAAATGGGACTTCACTGTCGGTATTCGGGAAGCGCTTTCCAAATTGAATGCGACGCGATTGCCTCAAGTCAATCTTGTCTCGCTTTCCACAACATTGGCAACAAACGCAATTGTAGAAGGCCGCGGACAAAAGGTTGGTTTGCTGATTATGCCGCCTTATGGTCTGTTCGATCCATCAGATATTCCCCATCGGCCGATCAGCATTATCGACGGCCGAATGGATTTTGACGGTACAGAAATCTCGCCGGTTAATCCCGATCAAGTGCGCGAAGTTATCCGACGAATGATTGAGCAGGACCATGTCCGCGCGTTTGCTGTAGCCGGATTTGCCGCCGATTCCAACCCTGCACATGAGTTGCTAGTGAAAAGTATCATCCGAGAAGAAACCGGAATGAGCGTGACATGCGGCAATGACGTGTCCGATCTGATGAACTATCGAGTTCGTGCGCAGACGGCTGCGTTAAACGCCCGAATTATTCCACTTTTGGAGGCTCTCATCGATCAGGTACAGATCGCATTACGATATTATTCCATTTCTGCTCCCATGATGGTGGTGCGGAGTGACGGCTCGCTGATGAGCGCCCGAGCGGCCAGACAGCGGCCTATCGATACTGTTCTCTCCGGACCTGCCGCAAGCGTAGCGGGCGCCCGATTCCTGTCTCGACTCGATCGCGCAACTGTGGTAGACATCGGCGGAACAACCACCGACATAGCGATCATTCGGAACGGAATTGTTGAGACATCGAAGAAAGGCGCCACCATCGGAGGCTGGCGAACCCATGTCAAGGCACTTGATATGCGCACATTCGGACTGGGCGGTGACAGCCTCATCGGCTACCACAGACAACACATTCAAATCGGCCCGCGCCGCGTCACCCCCATTTGCCGGCTCGGCGAACAGGATACAAATAAAGCACTCGAATGGATCGAACAGCATCTTGACTCGTTTGACCGATCCACAGATCGCCTGGGTATCCTTGCCCTGAACGCTCACAAGCCCGATTTTCAATTAACCGAAGTGGAGATGCGGATATTCGACATCCTCTCCGAACGTCCATACTCCATTCAGGAACTTTCTTCCCGCCTTACCGGAGACCTGTTCCGACCTGTTCCTCTCGAACGGCTGCAAGAACGGTATGCAATTCAGCGATGCGGGCTTACTCCCACCGATCTCTTGCACATCGACGAGAAGATGCATCTGTGGAACCGCTCCGCGGCTGTTCGCTTTTGTGAAATACACTGCCGTCTGGCGCAAATCGATCTACGGGATTTTGTCCATTCGGTTCTCGAACAATTTATCAACAAACTGACAATGGAGATTCTTAAACGGGAGATGGCCGGGACGTGCGATGCAGAAGATATGGACAAATCCCTGTCAGCCGCTGCCTTGTTGCAAAACATGATGCGTGGCGGAGATTCCGACTACCAAGTGCGTATACGGCTGAAACATCCGCTGATCGGTATCGGTGCACCGGTACACCATTTCCTCCCGCAAGTTGCGCGCCTCCTCGAAACCGAGGCCATTATTCCGCCCGACGCGGACGTAGCCAATGCAATCGGCGCCATCACTAGTTTCGTATTAGTCCAGAAACACGTACGTATTTCCCCGACGCCGAACGGGACATACAATCTTTATGGATTAGTCGATTCTCCCGTATTCAGTGATTTTGAAGAAGCACAAGCTTACGCCGTACGTTCTTTGAGGGATGTGATTCTCCGAAGCGCAGGCGAGGCAGGAACAAGTGAATCCCGAATCGAGGTCACCGCACAAGATCAGGTTGCCCCGCTTGCCGACGGAGGACAGCAATTCCTCGGTCGAACGATTACAGCACGCCTGACAGGCCGGCCGGATCTCGTGAGACTTCTCTCGGATACATGCGATGAATCACCGTTACTCCCAGCGGTTGCCGATGCTCCGCTGCGGCGCTGAACCCGTTTCTATCGCGACTATCAGCTCGCGTGTGACCGCAGGATAGATTGTCAGGCGCGGCAAGTCTGCCGGGGCAATCCACTGAGCATCCCGCAGCACCCTGTCCTGTGTAACATGCAGACTGCCCGATACAATCCGCCCCCAGTAATACAGATTTATCACATGCCGATGCAAATCCGGAGGAATGGATTCCGAAACCATGAACAAATCCTCAACGTCTACTTCGTATCCCGTTTCCTCCATTAACTCCCGGCTGGCTGCCGCTTTCAGAGTCTCCCCATATTTCACTCCACCTCCCGGCAAAAGCCAATACTTGCGCCCATACTTTTCATGCTGTACCAACAGTATTTTGCCTCCGTCGACAATCGCCACGGCAACACGAATTCTGATTCCCTGTTCTTCGTTTTCCATCCTCTGAACTCCGTCTTGAACTGACCTTACGGTTTCTCTACTCCAACATCCGGATCCAATGCAGAATTGAATCTTAATCTACTCCCCCTGCGCTTGTCTTCCCATCGCGTTCCATATTGACGAATAGAAGGCTTTCCGTATCCTTTCCCGGTTACACATATCTCGCCTCGGATGAATCGCATTCGTGAGGAGGATTGCAATAACATTATGTTCCGGATCAACCCAAATACTTGTTCCAGTAAATCCTGTATGTCCAAATGCGCGCTGTGACGGAAGCCCGCCATGAGCCGTTACCGCAACCGTCGGCCCCATAGACCACCAACCGATCAACTGTCCTTTGCCCTGAAGGAATGCCGATCCCCTTTCAATGGCTTCGGTAGATATTTGTGATGTGAGCATTTCCCCGACCGTCTCCGTTTGAAGAATCCGCACATCTCCATATCCGCCCCCATTGAGCAACATTTGACAGAATATGGCAAGATCCTCCGCTGTAGAGAATAAACCGGCGTGTCCCGCAATTCCCCCGAGACAGTATGCGTTTTCATCATGTACTTCCCCCATCATCAATCGGCCCAACCGTTCGGAATATTCCGTCGCGGCACAACGACTTCGCAGTGTTCTCCCGGGACGAAAACATGTATCATTCATCCCCAGTGGCCTGAAGATCTTTTCCTCCGCAAACCGATCCAGTCTTGTTTTCGATACCTTCTCAACGATCTCTCCCAGGACAATAAAGCCGATATCGCTGTAGACACGCTGATAACCGGGAGGCGCATCCAACTCTTGCTCGCAGATCAGCCGAAGCACCTCATCCTTGTCTTCCGCCATCTCATAGTACGCGGAAGGTGACGCAAGTCCGGACGTATGTGTCAGCAAGTGCCTTACCGTCACGGTGTCCTTGCCCGCCTGACCGAACTCCGGCCAATACCTGCACGCGGGCGAATCCAGGTCGATCAATTCCCGTTCCTTCAGGATCAAGATACATGTAGTCGTCACAATCACTTTCGTGAGTGAAGCCAAATCGAATACGGTCGAGGTTCTCATTCGAATCTTCTTCTTTGAGAAGTCGTCTATTGTATGCCCTGGCCCTTTCGGGCGACTATACAGCTGCGCATACCCAAACGCCCTGCGCCGAATGATTTTCCCATCCTTCGCAATCAGGACAACTGCACCAGGCGCGGCCTTCTCTTCAATAGCCTTCTGTATCTCTGCATAACCTTTATTCAACTCCTCGAAATCCATGCCTGCATCCCATGGATTTGCCCTTGAAAGAATCGGAAATCGATCCGGTCTCCGGGCCATTGACGGCAGGTTCAGCAACAAACATAGGCATAACAAGTTTACGGCGCGGAACACCGATACGTTTGCTGATGACAGGTTACTCATTCTCACGCCTCAGTACACGTACCATTCTCGAATATCGACAGGCGGCAGATGGTCCGTGATTTCTTTTTGGAATGCTTCAATTTTGATATAGCGGAGCGGTTGCAGGTTGCAATCCAACGTATACACTTCGCGATCATAATCCGTTTCTCCCGTCAATACCGCAAGCCCGTATGTTTCGCCGACGGGGGGATCGAACAACACCCAGAATGTTTCGTTCCAATTGTGGTGATCCGCTGCGTAAACAAGATTCCAGTAATTGCCCTGTTCTACATAGCCTTCTTCGATGTCGACCTGCGCGTAGACTAGATTGGCAGGTCCCGTGCCGGCCATAGCCGGTTGCCAGCGTTCGTACAGATGGACCGACTGGCCGTTCTCCAATGCAAGGTCTATCCGATGAAGAGGCAGGCCGGCATAAGTCTCCGATGCATATCGGAGGAAATCAATCCGTACGCCGACCTGAATCCGGGCAAGCATATAAAGGTCCCGTGAAAGAAACGGCTCATCAAAAATAATCATCGCAGGACTCGGCCCACCGTCCATGAGATTTGTAGAAAGATAGTCGATAAATAGAGAAAGAGTCTGCCCATTGAAATCGAATTCCTGATCGAAGCGAAACTCGACTCGATTTACCGGATTTCCGACTTCCTTGACAGTCAGTTTTCCGGGAGACAACGGCTGGAGAACGGTCCGCGCCGGACCGAACTCAAAACGGTCGATCAGATCAAATGAATAGATGCCGGACTCCAGCGCCATCGCGTGATCCCCGGGCACGAGGTCAATGGCCGATAGATATTCATACTCTTGCTCCAGGCTTCGGCCTTCTTGAAACACTCCCACTACTCGCGTATTCTGCGGAATTCGCAAAACACATCTTTCCTCTTGCGGCGGCACAGCAGAGGTCATCAGCGTCGGGCGAACCTGTTTGATTACCAGCTTCCCCATGTCGTATTTGAATTCAATATCCAGACAGACTTGATCCCGCCGATACTCGCCGAGTTCAACCGGCATGTTCTGCTCGATGTCCCAGAGGACTCCTCCGATTTCGCGCAACTGATCCTCCGAAAGAACCCATTCTCCCTGCGGAAGCAAGGAGGAGGTGCGCACACGGAGAATTTCCGAAACCTGGCCGTCTGTAAACGTAAGCAGATCCTTTTCCGGAACAATTCCCATCTCGGGCAAAACCACACTATAATCGCCCGCTTGCACATTGATGACGAAATAGTTTTTCTTTCCCGAGACTGGATCACCCGTAAACGCGACGCCATTACAGTCCTCCCGGGGAAATGCTTTCGTCACAAGGATTCCCATCCGAACCTTGCGGTGATCAATCTGATAGTACTCCCTTTCTTCGAATGCCTTCGGATTCCACAGGCTTGCCCAGACAAGTTTCAGGCCGCGTTCAATCGTTCTCTCATCATCCTGGTCCGGTTGACAACGGCAAGGCCCTGTTTCATCCCCGTCCAGTGTGTCCTCGGCGCATACCGAGGTAGAGTCATACAGGCCCGCACCGTTAAACTCAATATCGTCCTCGGAATTGGATGAGGATCGAAACCGGACCATTACATCCGTTGACCCGTATACCTCCTCTATTTTTGCAACGATTCCAGAGATAAGCACCGGGTCAATAACGCCCGTCAGGCGGATGACATCCTGGAAATGTTCCAGCTTCTGTCGCCGATATGCCGTATCGGTTTGAAAAGGAGAATCCTCCAGAAGTAAATTCAAATAGTCCTGAAATGTGATCCGGCGGAACGGGTCTTCGGGGTCTCGTATGGTATTGGAATTCATGAATTCCATGTAGTAATGAAATGGAATCGCGAATCCGTCTACCTGGTATGCCTTGTCCAGGAAAGAATAGAGTCTCGCCAGTCCCGTCGCTTTTCCACCGAATCGTCGGATCAAAGGCTCCTCCTTCCAAACGCGGGCCAATTGCGGAAGACTTACCAGTTCCGAATATACATCATCGGGTTCCGGAAGCGGGGACAACACGGGCCGATGGGCGGTCCACCATGCCTCCGCGTCCGCAAGTTCAACCGGTACGACCACTTCATACCTGTCGGTTTCCAGAATTAACTTAACGAGTTGACCGCTATAGGGTGCAAATATCTCTGTCGCGTTTCTCACATAGCCGTTCGGGGTACCCCGACGCAGGGACCGGACATTAACATGCGACAGTTCGCCCTGTTGTGTTCCGGTAATAACACCCGCCACAACTGTCCCGATATCGGTCGGCGCAGTATCGACTACCACAATATCCTGCCAACCGATCAGACCGTGCTCTTCCGCCTCTTGGAGCTCGCTCAATGTGTATAGGCGGACGCGACCGTAATTGGTTGCAGGGGAATAGGCCTCATAGTCGGGTGTGACAATACCGTCGGGAAGATAAATTGGGAATCCGGGCTCTTCCCACTCCCGCGCCGTTTCTATGGCGACCGTTGTCTTCGGCGCGTAAGCAAAAGGGCGCAGGGTAATCGTCTGCGATAACAGTTGGTAGACATAAAGGACCTCCACAGGAAGAGGCGGTTCGGACAGAGCCGAGTAAATATCGAATCCATAGAGAATCCCGCCTTGAGAATCCTGGAAACGGGAAATAGATCCCGCATAGTACCGACGAGAGGATCGCCGATAGACCAGGTCCAGGTATTCCGGTTCGGTCAATCCGGCGAAACGTTCCGGGAATTCTACTGCAAGAAACTCCTGGTGCAGCGGGTAGCGATTCACGTTCTGATAGACGGTGTGCAGTAACGCAGGATCGCTCGTCGCGGGGGCGGTAAACTTCCCTGTTCGAAGCAGGTCGGGGCGGCTGCGGTCCGTCACAGTTATCCTGTCGAAGTCCGTCTCGCTGTCGATCCTCGCCAGCCAGGCAGGTTCTTGTCCCCAGGCAAACAAAGCTATCCGGCACAGAAACGTCGCGCAATAGACCACAACTTTAATTTTCCCATTCACCTTGTCGAGAACCTCAATGCTCCACAGATTATTCTCTACGTTACTCTATCCTGATTCGGACGGCGGGTCGGATACATGCCGGTCACGCCGATCCCGGCGATCTGTCATACTCAGAAGCCCTGTCAGGACACAGGTTACCAGGACAGCCAGGGGGATATACCAAACCCAGAAAATGTACGAATGAAAAAGCCTGTAGACCACGAGAACGGCTATTACACCGGCACACATCCCAATTGTGACGGCTCTCTGCGAACGGACGGAGGTGAAAATGGCCAGCAGAAACGATCCTAACAGGCTTCCATACGTAAATGTCGTCACTTTCAGGCCGGTTTCCAGGATGTTTGTGGACCCCTGTGCGCCGTACGCAATAGCCATCAAGAGAACGCACCAGGCGACGGTTACCCACCTGGACCAGCGGATTTCACGGCTCGGATCGAGAGTGTCGCCGAAGAAAGGTCGTATGAAATCCGTCACGGTTGTGGCGGATAGAGAGTTCAGGGCGGAGGCGGTACTGGACATGGCTGCAGCGAAAATGGCCGCAATGACCAGCCCGCCGACCAGCGGGTTGAATTGCGTTCTAATAAAATAAGGAAAAATCTGGTCGGATTTCTCCAAGCCGGCAGGCGGTTCGGGATAGAAAACATAAAGCATAGCCCCGATCAGGAGGAAAAGTGTGAATTGGGCAAACACGAGAAGTCCGCTTCCGATGATCGCGCATTTCGCGCCACGGAGACTCTTGCAGGACAGAAGGCGTTGGACAAGATCCTGGTCCGCTCCATGCGAGGCAAGAGTGAGAAATGTCCCACCGATTAACCCTGACCAAAACGTGTAAGAAAGACGAAAGGGAGAACTGAGGTCGAATACCTGGAACTTCCCGGCTTCGGAGGCGATGTCAACAAATCGTTCCCAGCCTCCCGGTAGAAGGTGGAGAATCTGAAAGAAAGCGATCCCCGCCCCTGCCAGCATCACAAGCATTTGAAAGACTTCAGTCCATATTACGGCGGAGAGGCCCCCCAGCACTGTGTATACAAGTGAAACAAGTCCCATGAGAAGAATGGAAATTGTCATGGACCAATCGGTTACAGTGAACAGAACGAGCGCGGCGCAGTAATGGCGGACACCGGCCGCCAGGGCGCGAGTCACAAAAAAGAACAGACCGGCAACCCGTTGAACCTCCACACCAAAACGCTTTCCAAGGTGAGCATAAATAGTGTAGATTTCCTCCCGGAAAAATGCCGGTAGAAAATAGACAGCCAGAATTACTCTGGCCGCTACAAATCCCAACACCAATTGGAGAAAGGTCATCGAGCCGGTATACGCGATACTCGGAGTGCCGACATAAGTAACCGAGCTCGTTTCAGTGGCCACAACAGCCAGCAGAACCGCCCATGACGGGATGCTTCGTCCGCCCAGGAAATAATCCCGCAAGTTCTTCTGACGACGTGCAATCCAGGCTCCCACACAGAGGAGAGCCCCCATGTAGACAGCAATAATAACGATCTGTATCTGCGCCATAGAGTTTTTAGAAAGCCTCAGCATATTGTACACATAAAGATGTGCGCCCCGCATGGATATACCCATCGGTGCCCGGTCATACCGAACATCTGCACGGTATTTACTTTCTCAACATAAACCGGACGATTGCGGGTGACCGCCGCGATGTGGAGCGCGCTCAGGCAATCCGCGTTCAAGACAGGTTGTTGTCCCTTCCTGACGCGGAAAGTATGTTCGACCGGCAGGATTTGATCTTGCTTGGGACTTGAGCGAAGATCGGGCCGGCCGACCTTGTCGGCAACCGCTCGAATCCCCTCATCCGCAATTCGGAAAGCGTCCGGAGGCCCTTGGGCAATTTCCCAGCCGCTGGAGTCTTGACCATCGAAAGCAAGAGGCCACATATCGTCGGATTGGACGGACACCATCCCGGACAGGACAAGAATTCCCGTCAGAAAACCAAGGCATCTCCGCATTCGAACCTCCTGGGAAAGGGCATGATGATCCGGCATTTATGCGCCGATTTTTATGATAACGCAAAATTGTTGCGGGTGGGACCGTACCGCTTCAGTGGCAGCATAATCCCCGGGACAAGAAATCAGGGAATTCGAAATGGGGTGCTTGCCGAGAGGGTCGGCATTGAGATATACTGACATGGGATTTCGGCAAGACACTCGGTTGCACCTGGCATATCCCAGAGTTCTCGTTGAGCAGATTTCTATGTTTCGGCGTGTTCGATCAAAATTGATTTTCTGGTTGCTCGTGGTGACGCTGGGGACGATGGTCCCCGTCGCGGTTGTTCCATATTATTCGTTGCGAAAACAGGTTTTGGAAAGAGGGAAAGCGAGTCTGGACCTGGTATGGCAGGAGTTCCGAAATATGGGGGCTACGATCAACGAGATGTTGGAGCCTGCCGCCTACATGGTTCGGAGTGAATTGCAAGCCGAATTCAACAAGGATACATCGCTTGCCCGGGCGTTCCGGGAAGGGGATGTAGCCCGCCTGGAAGAATTAGAGGCGCGATTGACGGAAAAACTCCGCCGGTTCAGGGGGTGTCGGTTGATGCAGGTGCATCTCCTCAGCCTCAAGGACTACGAGGATTTGGATTCCCTGCAACAAAAAGATCTGCCGAATATGGGCCTGTATGAATCGAAAGATGGCACATTTCTGTTATGGATGTATTCGGAACTCGCAGAGGAAGATGTGGTGGTCGGCGGGCTTGTGGTAGGTCAGCCGATCATGCACCGTCAGGAGGTTTTGCCGGATACGTCTTCTTCTATCGGCGGCGGTTTACAGAAACCACGGAGTCCTTTCGTGCTGGACTGGAAACCAAGGAAACTTCGGGGCGTGCAAATCGACGTAATTGACCCTGCCGACCCGACGATTCTGGACCCCGGATTTGTGAAAAGTGAGAAATTCCAGAATCTCTTGAGTGGGGAATACAGTTACGCGGACAACTATATGGACAGCATTCGGATCGATGGCGACCTTTCCCAAGCCCTGCTGTTTCCGTTCAATAATCACAAAGGCGAGTTGACCGGTGTGATCATCCTGTCGGTGGCTCGTCTGGAGCCGTTGTCGGGATTCATATTGAAACATGCATTAAGTGGAATTGTATTCAGTACACTGTTCGCGATTGTCGTGGGCGTGGTACTGGCGCGTTCCATCGCGCACCCTCTGAATCGAATATCTCGAACAGCCAAACAGATGGCAAGGGGAGATTTAACCGTGCGTTCGGAGATCGTCGGAGAGGACGAGATCGGACAGTTGGCTGCGTCATTTAACGAAATGGCGTCCGAGGTGGAACGGAGCCACACCGAGCTGGCGGCGCGTGCCCGGGAGTTGGAGGATAGTGTGCGCCTGGTGAACGCGGCCAACCGGGAGCTCACGCGCATTCAGAATCGCCTGGAGAATATCCTGGCGAACATCCGAAGCGGAGTTCTCGTGATCGATAATGTGGGTCGAGTGATTCGAGCCAATCGAGCGGCTCTGGAGATCCTCGGTCTGGAAAAAACGCCTAATGCCGATTACCGGGAAGTCTTGGGATATGAAGACTTCGGTGAACTGGTGGAATCCTCATTGCACAGGGGAATCTCCATATTTCAGCGCGAGATCAAATGGAGTCGGGACGGGCACACGCCGGTTCCCATGCAGGTGAGTACCGTGCCGCTGCTGGATGGAGGACGAATTGCGGGCTTGGTCGTGACTTTCCATGATCTGTCAAGCATCCGAAAATTGGAGCGTCAGCTGGTTCTGCAAGACCGCCTCGCGGCCTTGGGACGCTTGTCGGCGGGTGTAGCACATGAGATTCGCAATCCACTCGGAGTGATTAAAGGTTCCGCAGAATTGCTGCGAAAGCGATTCGGCGGGATGCCGGGCGAAGAAGGATTATTCGACTTTATCCTGGAAGAGGTGGCGCGGCTCTCGCGGGTTGTCAGCGATTTTCTCAATTTTGCGCGCCCGCAGACACCGGAGCTCGAAAAAGTGGATGTCAATACGGTCATTCAGCGTTCCGTCCAGTACCTGGAACACCAGGCCAACTCCCTGGAGATTCGCCGGGAATTCGAGCTCGCCGGCAATTTACCCTCTCTTCAGCTCGATCCCAATCTTTTCCAGCAAGTCTTGCTGAATATCCTTCTGAACGCCCAGGAAGCAATGCCGCAGGGAGGAACCATCCGAATCCGAACCCGTCGGTTTTCTGCGCGGGAGATTGCCGTCGAAATCCAGGACACGGGAGTGGGAATCCCTCCGGACAATCTTCAACATAT
The DNA here is from genome assembly GCA_029570205.1 of Candidatus Omnitrophota bacterium. GTDB lineage: Bacteria > Hinthialibacterota > Hinthialibacteria > Hinthialibacterales > JAKPRU01 > JAKPRU01. The sequence goes on from JAKQSI010000045.1 coordinate 44,997, forward strand.
TTTCGATCCGTTTTTTACTTCCAAAGACTCCGGAAGCGGCTTGGGACTTTCTGTCGTACATCAGATCGTCTCCAGCCATTCGGGCAGGATCGAAGTTGAAAGTTCTGTCGGCGTGGGAACGACATTCCGCTTGATCTTCCCGATTCAACGCGAGGGAACCGAATTGCCGACATCCATGATGGCCTGATTGGGATACACAGAACCCGTGGTGGTCATTGTACGGTTTTGCGGACAGATCGATTGAGAAGCAGCCAGACTCCCCACCCCAGCCAGATCACCAATCCCAGACAAGACAACGAGAATCCCTGCGCAAACGAAGGCGGATCATAAACCATCCGCAGAGTATGACCACCCGCCGGAACGGCGATACCACGAAAGAATCGGAAAATCGGGAAGATATCCACTTCCTCCTCGTCCAGCCAGGCTTTCCAATCCGGAAAGAACGGTTCGCTGATACACAGCAGTCCATCCTTCGGAGCAAATCCGGCTATTTCGATTTCCTCAGGAGAGGACTGTGTTACAAGCCATTGGGATTCGGAGGATTCCTTTCGGAGGTCCGATTCCAGGGCGATCGGATAGGCGGATGTCTCCGGCTGGGTCGCTGTCGGAGCAGGTTGGGGGAACGGAACAAAAGGCTTGCGAGCCAATTGTTCCTTGGCCCCACGGGACATCAGGACGGGGATCTGCAAAGCAGTCAACTGTGCGCTCCGTGCGGCGTCTAACTCTGCCGCTGCGAGATCCGGCGGAGGGGTGTTCAGTTCCGGCATGGGAAATCCTTCGACCGAAGTTCTGATAATGACATGTGTGCTGGAGGCAATCTCCACAGCGGACCCGGCAGTTGCGCCTTTCACACCAACAAAGGCATGTGCCCAGCGAAATCTCTTCCTGAGATCCAGCTCGCATCCCACCGCCCGGAGCGCCTGGATGGTCTCCGATTGAAGGATATTGCAGCCCTCATCGCGTACCGCACCGATCACAATCGCACCGTTGGGGAGATTTTCCAGGAAACGAATCATCCGGGAATTCTCCGGAGTCCCGGAAACAACCTGGCCGGTGGCAACATCCCAGTCCATGCCGATATCGAAGGAGTCTGTGGCAACAACGTTGTTGTTGATCGGGTCAAGCCATGCCAGGTTGTAGCCACGACGATTGGGCGCATAGTCCTTTCCGGAAACGATCAACGCGGCTCGGTCACTTTCAACATCCCGGGGAACGGAATCGTCTTTGGGAGAGCTGAACAGGACAAGCGGAACTCGAAGCATAGCGGTCCCATCGCCGATGCGGCAAGAAGAAGCGGGCGGCATGGAAATCGGGAACCGGCTGTGAGCCTCGTATAACTGTCGGGCATTGAAATGTCGAGTATCCAGAAAGATCTCCGGGGACGGTAGAGACGGTGGTGACAGAAACCAGGCCCCATCTACCTCGCTCATAATGAGGGCTTCTGTGGCGCTGACCACCTCCATTGCGGTTCCCGGCGGCATTCCCTTCACCCCGATCATGGAATGCGCCAGCCAAAGGCGCTTGCGCAAATCCACACCGGACCCGCAGGACCACAACGCCCGGACCGCATTCTCCTGCAAGATGTTCGTGCCCTCTTCTCGAATCGAGGCAAGAACGATATGACCGTTCGGAACGCTGTCCAGAAACCGAGCCATACGAGTGTTTTCCTGCTTTTCGGGAGGGGCAAATCCGGTGGAAGGATCAAAGTCCGCCATGGTGTTAAAACAATCCCGCTTGGTGACTTTCCCTGTTTGAGGATCCAAAACGGCAATGTTGTACCCGGTTCGGTTCAGGGAGTAGTTTTCTCCAGCGACCAGGATTACAGATTGATGCCGGACGGAGTTCTTGGAAATGCTCAGGCAGACAATCGGGGAAGGCAATACGGCTGAGACTCCGGGGATTCGCGCGGAGGCAACGCTCGACGGTTTGAATCGATCCAGGCCGACCAGTGCAACACGATCATAAGGGACACTCTGACTCGCCAGCAAAGCCGGAATCGAGGTCGGTTCGACAGCCCACCAGGAACCGTACCACCGAACCGGAGCAGAGACATCGGGATTTCGCCATAGATGCTCCTGAATTGGTTTCCATGGCCCCCCGGGACCGGGAATATCCGAAAGGATGTATTCCGTATTCAGCAGGTCCAGAAACCGATGGTTGATACGCGTCGGATCTTCCAGACTGTGCAGGCCATTATTGCGCTGCACGTTGTAATAGGAGGGTCTCAGGGGACTCTCACCGTCCAACTCACGAAATCCGAACACCTGACCGTGATATTGGCGGCGGTCTTCACCTTCGGGACCGAACCGGATCTTGACTCGGCCCCGTGCAGGATTATCGAGAATCGTCTGTACGCATTCATCCCAAACATACTCCCCGGTTCTCGGTTCAATCTCGCGGGTTCCGTGAACAGTAGCCAAATCCCAGAAAACCAACAGAACAACAAAAGCGGAAAAAACCGTATGCGTGATTTTCCCTTGCGCATAGAGGACGGCCACCGCCACAACAAGAAGGAGGCAAAGCAAAATCCAGCCGATCTGCCGGATCAACAGCGGCAACGAATCGGATATCTGTCCCTGAACAATGAAGAGACGAAGAACGATCAGAAGAAGAAAGGCAAAGAACATACAAAGGAACAACACTCCGAACGTGCCGAGATAAATCCGTGCAACATGATTCCGGGAGAAAACGCGGTCCCGCGTGAGAGCATCCAGTCCTCGTCCGGCCGCAAGCGCAACAGCCAGAGTTACCACAAAGACCCACCGACTTGACGCACGAAGCCAGGCTATTCCGGGGATAAACTCATACGCCCACCGATGTGCCGCCGTGACATCCCCCAAAGCCAGGATGCCTGCCACTACGGCAATCAGGAGATAAAAGCCGGCCGGCCCTTTCCAGCGAAACACCGGTATACAAAACAACGCAATCAATGTTGTGGTAATCCCCCAGTAAAACACTTCGGCTCCGACATCCAGACCGGGGAGACGGACCGTTTCCGGCAATACCGTATCGACAACCAGTTCCTCAATGGGAAGCGACAACTCCGAACTCGATTCATAGGTCGGACGGGCACGTTCTCCCTCGGTCACCAGCCCCCGCAGAGGAAGCCACTGCACCATGGTGGCAAGTCCGGCCACACCGACGAGCACGAGAACTGTCAGCCCGCGATGAAACGCCTTCGCCCGCTCCTTTGTTTCGGCTACGCAAACCGCCCACACCAGTCTGGCAAGCACAACAAAGGTGAGATAAATAGCCATTTGCGGATGGCCGCCAAAGTAGGTGCAGATCAGACAGCCTCCACAGAGCCACCCCGCCATTCGCCGTCCTTCAACCAGAAATTCCTCCAGGCAGAGGAGAATCCAGGGCAGCCAAACCGCCGTTTGGATGATATTGGAATGTATCTTGTGGGCTACCAGGAACCCGGAAAAGGTAAGAATGATACCGGCAAGCAGCGCAGCGGTATTCGTAAGCCCGTGTCTCCGACCCAGCATGGCCGTGCCCAATCCGGCGAAAAACAAATGCAACAGAATCCATCTTTCAAAAATCGAATAGGAGAATCCATGCTCGCTCCAAAATGGAAGAAGCAGAAGGTTCGGCGGGTAGAAGAACGCCAACTCGGAGTTCGCGATCCCCGGCCAGCCCCCAAACAAATGTTCATCCCAGAGAGGAATATGCCCGTTCAGGAGCTCTCGAACGGCGAAAAGCCGGAACGGGTAATCTTTGAATTGAAGGTCTGCCCCGACATGTGAACGTTCATTGCGGTTCGGGGTCAGGATGGGCCAGAAGAACACGATCAGGAATACAAACAGCACCATCCCGATCGGCCAGACCGCAGATGGGAATCCTTTGCGAATCATCGGAAACCCCATGTTCCTTCCTATCCCCGCTGTTTTTGTAAAGAGAGCGGAGCGCCGGAATTATACCGATGCGCTCTCCTTCTTCTGGGCGATGCCGTAGAGATCTTTCAGCAGGAAATAGGCGAGCGCCGCAAGAAAGGCCATCGAGCCGGACAGGACAACGACAGCAGGACGGTTGGGCCTGGCAACCGTATCCTTGGCCAGTGCTTTGGTAATCGGGATCATCTCATATCGCTCGGAGAAAATGGTTGTGAACGCCCATCCCAGCTCCTTGTCGATGCCGCCGAAAATCTCGTAAGACCGGTCGTACTCGGCTTTCAGGCGCGCCACCTCAATCTGTCTGTCATAGATCTGGTTCTGGGCCTCACGGACTTTTTGCTCGAGGTCCGGCAGCATTTTTTCGATCTGCGCGAGTTTCGCCTGATCGGCAATAAGCTGCGCATTCAAACGGTCCTTCTCAGCAAGAAGAGTATAATGCTCCTGGTTGGGAGATTCGATGGTCAGAGAAAGATTTGGGAGCTGGGAGCCTTTGAGTTCCGGTGTTGCGCTGCGAACCATTTCGAACAGCACTGCGTCCTCCGAAAGTGTCCGTGCCAAAACAAGCTTCTCCGGCTGATTCTGAACGGCCTTTTCCAAGCCGGCCACTCGTACGGCGAGTTCCTGGGTCGAGACGATCAGATTCTCCCGTTCGCTCAATCTTAACTGCCATTGGCTGTACAGATTGTCCAGATACTTCTGAAGAACTTCCACTTCATATTCTTTTTGGGTGCGCAGATAAAGTTGCTCGCGACTGTTGTTGGCAGCCATTCGATCAGCCAGTGTTTCATCGAGCAGCTGTGCAGTCCGGCTCGCCTCCTCGATAAGGAACGCGATATTCTTCTCAATCCCCTTTCGGACCAATGAATTCGCGACTTTCGCGGCCATTTCGGGAGTTTCCATTTCGGCGTACACCCGGATGACACTGGTCTCCTTATACTTGGAAACACTGATACGGGAAGCGAGCTGATCGACTTGACTGATCTCGTAAGGCTTCTCAGATAATCCCAATTCCGGATCATCAATAATGGCTTTCAGTGTATCGTCCCCTTCGATATAACGTGCATAGACTTCAACCGGCGTGATCCAATTTTGCATGGCCCGTTCGCCTACCCGCGAAGGTCTCACTTCGACCTCCGCCATCGCCCCATACCGTTTAGTCATAAACAGCGTGGCGATAAAAAAAACCATCATTACAACGAACGTGACCGTCAGAATCCGTTTCCCCCGTTCCCAGACGACCCGATATACAGAAGAGAGATCGATTTCCCGTTCAATGCTCATCCGCTGCAAACCCCTTTCCGGATAATGGTGTGGCCGGTTGCGGAATCGCAGAAGGACTCTCATCCCCGGACCGGTCTGCGGTCGATTCTGCCTCTTTGGCTGTTTCTAAGTCCTTTTTTACACATTCTGCCAGGCGATCCCGGAAAAACTGCACGTGGTGTTCGGCGCACTTGGCTTCTTCCCATGCCTGAGTTTTCTCCTGCAAGATGAATTTCGGCAAAAGCCCCTGGACAGTGGGATTGTCGAAATCCTGAACCGTGCCCGCAACTTTGCGCGTCACATAGACAAATGTGTACCCGGAAGGGATGGGTAAGATATCCGACAGTTCGTGAAGCGGAACCTTGAGCAGTCCATCGCAGTATTCCTTCCCCAGCGCAGGCCATGCTTTGGGAACATGATAAACATTATTCAGGCCGGAACTAAATCGGGCATCCTCCGTCTCAGAGTACTTGATGGCCATTTCTTTCATGATTTCGATTCGGCCCGTCACATCTTGTACGGTCTCGAACTTTTTCTGCACTTCCGTCAGGAGCGCCCGTAATTCCTGACTGGCTTCCTCCGGAGTTCTTTTATCGCCATAGAGCAGGCAGACCCGCCGGACATCCGTTACCGCCGGGGGAGAGAAGTGCGTATCCACATGCGCGTCATACCATTTTCTTTTCTCTTCAGGTGTAGTTTCCTCGATGAATTTCTGATTTCGGATTCTCTCCATTTTCGTCATCAGGATTTGGTTGGCAATCAGTTGCTCCAGGTTGGTTCCCTGCCGACGAAATGAATCGAGATAAGCGTTATATTGTTCTTCGTCCTTGAAGTAAGCCTTTGCGCGGCCCAGAAAGGCTTCAATCTCCTGGGGACTCGCCTCCAGTTTGTTCTGCTGGGCCTCTTTCAACAAAAGCCATTGAGAAATAACCTCACCCACTCTCTTTTCCAGCTGCTGCGTCAGGTACGGTTCGAGGTCTGGGTTGCCCGACATTTGAGACATCAGAACCGCTTTCCGAGGATCCATATATCCTCGAATACGATCATACGTCACAGTTTCCTCGCCCAGCTGAAGTATGACCGTTTTGTCCCATGCGAAGACCTGGGCATCTGAAGTCGGTGTTGCTTCCATGATCGTCGGAGAAGCCGCGGAAGGAGTCGGAGTACTTTCCGGGGAGACAGCAGGCGGAGACGGGTTTCCACAATGGGTGAAACACAAAGGCACAAGGCAAATCGTGGTCGTCAATATTACGCGAAGCCGGCGGAACATCGGTTGTCTCCGGGACGAAATCACCAAGTTTATCAACATAGCAGATTGATCTTTCATTGGGCAGATTGCACAGGCGTTCCAACCGGTGAATATCCGGTAAACGGCAGTGATTCCAGGGGTTGAGGAACAAATATGGGCATGGGCTTATCGGGATGATAGGTTCTCCAATACCGCTCGAAGTTCTGGCGTTGTGTTTCGGCGGAATCCAGATTCTGCTGCCCTGTCAATGCCTGTTCCTGCTGGAACTGCCTGCCATAAACTTCCATGTATCGTCGCTTGCTCTCCTCAATTTGCTGTTTGCTCGGAGGCTTGGGAAGATTGACACCGGGGAGGGGACGATAATCCCTGGAGAGCTCCTTCATCTTGTTGCCGTAAACTTGCATATAGTAATCCAGCCCTTGCTGTTGCTCTTCGGGGGTGAGCGGTCCCTTTCGGTTCTTGAGATTCTCAAGGAATGCGGGGACCTTGATCAGTGGAAGAGCGTAAGTGGCAGAACCAAGTTGCATTATCGCCGCCTCCGGCGAGAGCGACGCCACTACAATATCGTGCTCAAACGGCATTCCTTCTGTGACCTCGCGTTGCTCTTTGGTTCCGAAATGTTCAAGACGCCCGCGTTTTGTGGAGGCGATCTGGGTAAAGTCAACATAGTTCCAGTTCAACAGGAGGTTGATCAGGGCATTCCGTCCCGGTTCAATCGGGGGAACCTCTGCCTCGGGTGTCTGCTCCGGCTGTGGGATGGGGGGTTCCGGGGGGACTGATGGTTCCTCCGTCACAGGTACGCGAGTGGGAATGACGATCGTGGGGAATAATTCCACAAAGGTTTCCGCCGATGGGGTCGGAGTGGAAATTGGCGGAATGAGATCTGGAGTCGGCAGCACGGCAAGCTGATACGGGCCGGACTCCATTCGCGAGCCGGAGAAAAGAACAATTCCGACCAGCAGAATCGCGACGATCAGAATCAGCAACGGGATCAGGATAGTCAGGCGCATAAACTCGATACTCGTATCGGATTTGTCCCCTCACCCGGTCCCTCTCCCAAAGGGCGAGGAAGACGTATACAGGCACGGTAATTTTACGCCTTGAAATCAAAAAAGTAACGGCATTCGCCGGTGAAGACGAATGCCGTTACCGGAATAGCAATCGCTCGGCACAATCAAAAGTTCTTCGGCAGGACGAAATCGCTCCGACATACCCACACGAAGTAGATTTCCTCCGGCGTTTCGCCCTGCGGCAAATCCATCCGCTGAAGAATCCGCATCAAGGCAAAATGAACCCCATCCCGCAAAATAACAAAGTAGGAATTGCCCGGAACCACATTGGTGGAGAACACGGTATCTGCCTCCGTATCCAAGCTGTCGGCCAAGACACTGAATCGGCTGACATTGTTTAGAATTTCCTGGGCGCTGATAGCAAAAATGTCCGTGCTGCCGCCCAGGTTCATGATCCCCTGGTTCTTGCTTGTAACCGCCAGCCTGTCCGCAGACTCCAGTACGATATCGGCATCCCCGGGCTGAAGAGTAACGACCATCGCGCCATCCGAGAAGGAGAATCCATCCGGAATTTCCACCTCCAACTCCTCCTCCAAAGGACCCGGTTCTGTGTCGGAATTGGCGGAAATCTCCGTACCGTTGCTGTTTACACGCATTCGCTGCGGCATCCGAATACCGGTGATCTGAAACTTTCCGTTGATGTTTTCCATCTGGAACTGAAATGCGCTGCTCCGCCAGGAGGCAATGTCTCCCGGATACCAGACCATCTCCATAACCGGGGGACCATAGTAAATGTTGTAAACCATCTGCTGGAACCAGAACATGAAGGTGTTGAGTCTTCCGGGGCCGTGATAACTGAACTTAACCCGCCTCTGTCGTTCGGCACCCTTGCTCTGGAATCCGAAATACTCCACACGACGATTTCCCGGAGCGGCAATAAGGGCTTTCAGTTTGGTGGTATTCTCCGCACCCTCAAATTCATCCCAGCTGAAATCAGTGAGGCTTTGATTCAATATGTTGTCAATATCGTAGACACTCAGATTCCACCCGCGTCCGTCGCCGACCTCCCGGATCGTAACAGTCTGGCTGAACGGGAATCCCGGTTCCGAACCGCTTGTGTTTGGAAAGCCCTGGATATCCGCATAGACCGTCTGTCCCTCTTCTATCTCCGCGACAAGCCGGTTGACCTGCGGCAGGAAATAGGTGGTTTCGACCTGGGCCGTCACAATTACCTTGTTGCCCTGGAACGTCACCATCAAGGCATCCTGGGCTGTTCCGACACGCATGGATTTCATGTGGTAGAAATCGAAGAAACCTCCAAGGGAGCTCGAAAGTTTCGCGCGGTTCATTCCCTGGTCGTCGCTGTAACTGGATGCCGTCAGAGCCACAATCGATTTCATATCTTCGCTTGAGTATGCAAGCAGTAAGTCGTTAATCAGGCCGGGGATATCGCGGAGATTATATGAGGCGGATTCGATATCAACCACGCGGTCATCCTGTATTCCCGGTTCGTCGCCGAACACAGCGGCGTCCCTCGGCATGATGACCGCCTCATGCGTCGCGGCATAAATGTGCCCACCACCATCCGCCAGAAGGTACGCGCGTTCTTTCCCGGCCATCTTTGCCAAACTTCGAAACACAGGCTCATCGGAAATCGGCGGACAATACGGCGGAAGATCGGCTCCCAGCCCGTACATGCGACCGTACGCATCCAGGACGATAACCCCGGAGACACCGCGGCCCGCGATGACCAGCTCCATATCTCGCGCCAAATCCTCTCCGAAACCGAGACTCCGGTTATATCCGCTCGCCGTTCCGCTCCCGTAGATGTCGCCGGCGAAGGTCAGGAAATACATTCCCTCTCCATCCGGTGTCAATTCCATATCGCGGTAGATACTTACACCGGGAAGTCGGATTGTCGGAGCAAGATTCCTCGCAGGCTCTGTGCCCAGCGCAACAAAATCTCCATCCATGTCCAGGATGAAAATCGTTCCCCGTTCGAAATCCACCTCCAGGTCACAGGCGGAATTGATGGTCACTCCCGAACTTGGATTGTCAATGGGATTGGACGGGAACACAATCTCCCCATCCGCCGCGACTTTGTCGCTGAAGAGGCCGACATTGCCGACCGCGAACACTCGGCCATCGGCTGCCAGAACAACCGCACCCGAATAATCGGCGGTGAGTTCCATATCGATGGCGAGTGTTGTGCCGCCCAGAGCGGTAACATCGCTCAATCCGGCCGCTTCACCCAAGTTGAAGATTCGGCCGTCGCTGACCAGCTTGTAATAATCCACCAGGTCGCCGGTCGGACTAACAGGAATCCCGCCCGTTCCGGGAGACCCCGTGCTAGCCAGCGCAATCGGGCCATCTGCGTAAATCAACTGCGGATCGCTGATTCCATCGGTGATACTGGCGTAGATATAGTAATCCAGCGCCGGATCGAATCCCGGAATGTCCTCGGTCAGGTTTATCTTATAGCGGGTATCAACGCCCTCGGTCAGGCCGGCAACCAGCAGGTATCCGTCGAATCCCTTGTTGTCGGTATCCACATAGAGAGTAATCGTGGCGTCATTATCCGGGTCGACAGCCTCCCAGGATATCTCATACTGTTGGTACTCGTCCGCGTAATTCCGTCCGGCTTTCGGGGACAGGAACTTGAATGTCGGCGGGACATTCGCGCTGCGCACAACGAGAGCGGATGTAACCACCGATCCGGTGCTCTTCCCCGGGAATCGGTCGGAATAGACCTGGTTGCAGTCCGTGAACGAGAGATACGTAATTGCGCCGGCGCCCATACGAACCTGAAACCGGTCGCCGACCTGTGCCGTCTGCGCAGCCCGAAGAACCACATAGTAATCATTTCCCCGCAGGACCCCGTATTCTTCGTCCGGAATCTGGATCTGGTATTCGTAAGAAATGTCCTCGTCGTTAGGAATACTTCTCAGCTGAAGGGTCTCCTCCGGGTCGGTAATGGTCACCTCCGTCGGTTCCGGAAGGGAATCCGGATCAAATTCCGGCGGCTCGACACTGCTCGGATCCTCCGCTTCCGCTCTCTCTTCGTTGTAGGCTTCCACTTCCTCATTCCAGGCATCGATGGCATCCTGAAGGGCTTGCATGTATGCATCATGCGCGTCCGAAATTGACGTAACAATCTGTTCGAAATAATCGTACAGCTGTTCAGGCGCTATGCCGGTAGTCACGTACCAACCTTTTTGGCTTAAATCGGCTGTGGCATTCCCACCTTCCGGATTGCTCTCGCTGATTCCCTGATCGTTGGCAAGCATGGGAACCAGGCCCATTCGGTTAAAGACCGTGTACGGGTCTGCAAATCGAAGCGCTCGCAAACTGACCGAGTCCTCCGACGGGACAATCCCAATCGGTGTTCCATTCTTGCTGAAGATTGTAGCGAGGTTAATCGGTTTCGGGTTTCCTGCGGCGCCGGCAGCGCTGATGATCGCGTCTCGGATCTTTCCGTCAAAACTAACAATCAGTTTCCAGTCGGGAAGGTAGAACTTTCCGTCGTCCTCCGCTTGGCTGGGCTGCCACAGATATGGTAACACAGCGGCGAGAGGCAAAGTCAAATCAATGACCGGTGTGTCCTTATCCCCGGTAAGACGGAATTGCCAATTGGGCTGCCGAGTCTCTCCCAGGTTGAGCCAGGACATGCAGTCACGAGCCGCCCACGGAAGACTACCGATTTTCAACACCCGCAGATCGAACACAGCGCGGTACGCCCCGTTGCTGATCGGCACAAGAGGCGAAAACGCCAAGTCTTCCGTGATTTCCATCCCCGCCTCCGTCGGATTGAGGGGATCGGGAACAAACAGACCATGATTGACCGCCCGCTTATACATGCTTGCCCACGTATTCGGGCCGCTGACCGGAATCCTTACAGATCCGTAGTGATCGTCAATCGGCAGGATGAAGTTATCGTAGGCATCGAAAACACCATTGATTCCTCTCGGATCCCCATCGCCGCAATCTTCATCAATTAAGCCGTCACCTTCGTCATCGATCATGTTGACAACTTCTTCATCGATCATCCCGTCCCCATCATTGTCGAATCCGTCTCCGACCGGCGTGTCATCATCTTCGTAAAGAATAACCTGATGCTCGGACACCATATTGTTAAGAGAAGAGTCGATCCCCTGGGCGTTTGTGGCTCCATTGATAATGCGTGGGTTAAAAACCGACTCCCCGGGGGCGGGCAGGAAGTCGACCGTGAGAGTGTCCAGAACGGTACCTTCCGTAAAGAAGACAGCTTCCTCATCGGTTCCGACGGTATTATTGAACATCAGGTTGGTGTTCTGTCCGTAGTCCACCGCGTTGATACCGATGACCGCTTTCGGAGGCGACCCCAGCTGCGGGCCTGACAGGATATTATTGTTGGTTGCGTTATCCCCCGGTCCCGGTATGGTGAGATCCTGAAACGTGAATGTCGGACGCGGACGCCCGATCAGGGGATTTGTGTGGGTGAGTGTTTCGCCGGGACGTTCCGGCAGAAGACGGTCGTACCCCAGTCTCGGCTGACCCACCCTGGAGTACGATGGCAGCGTCTCAATATCCGTGGCTCCCCGCACAAAACGCTCCAACTGTTTGCCGATGGTTATGTCGCCGGGAAGAATAAATGGAAGAACACTGTACAGATTGCGGATCTTGTCGCTCGTCTTCACAGCGATATACAGTTCCGGGCGATCTGTATCCAACGCCACACTGTCTGAAGAGGGAACCCGGAGAAGTTCTTTCGGGTTGTTGTGAGAAAGCGGGAGAACCATGGTGAACCCGGTGATAAGTTGCCGACCGAACAATTCCGTGCTGTTATCGATTCCATCGCCGTCATACATCCCGTCCTCGTTCGCATCGGCAGATTCGAGGGCGGCATCCGCCAGGAGAGCATCAATCATTTCACGAGACAGACCCAGAACATACTTGCCGGTATCCCAGCTGAAATCCCTTGGGGCAACCCGATACGCATCGACCACTCCCGAAGCAATTTTGTATCCTTGAGGCGGTGCGTATTGGCCGTATCTCTGCATAAGCTCCGCCAAACCGGGTGTCAACAGAAAATCCAGCGGAACATCATCCAGCAAGAAAGACAACTGGACCTCGCCAGTGATCGGGCTGCGCGGCAACGCACTCCGCCTGGACTTGAGAAGCGTTGCGGGGAGCAAACGATTGATGATCTCGCGGGGAAGTGTCGTCACATCCAGAGTCTCGAATCGAACGCCATCCCCCAAGGTCAGCCGCCGGTCAAGGTTGCTTTCGTAAAGGCCTTGTACTCCACCGCTGCCCTCGGTGAATAGAAAAATCCCACCCTCGCCATCCTGAAGAAGGTCAAGAAAGATTTCAGGTGAAACCAGGGTAGGCACATCCATCCCACGGTCCGCCAGGTATTTAGCTCGATTGGGATTGGCTCGATTGAAAATACTCAAACCCCGTTCGTCCGGCTTAGCGAGCGGAGGCGTAAACACTTCATACCACGATGGATTCTGCAGGAACTTCGGAACATGTATGTAGTAGTTCGGGAAGGTGTCATACGGATTCGCATTGCCAATGAACCTGGACGGTCCGTTGACGTATCCCAGAAAAATGTCATCTATGCCTGCCCAGCCCAAAGCGGTGCTGCCAGGCAAGAATTGCGGCCCATACAGCCAGCTGATGGGATACAAGTCGATCCCGATAAAGTTGACCCGGACTTCCTTGACGAAATACTCCTCGGTGGGCGCTCCGACCAAATCCATCGCCAGAATGGTTGTCGGCTCAGAACGGTTGATGATCCGCTGGCCGACCGTGGTTCGGTTGTAAATCTGGACAATATCGCCCTGGAAAATCGCGCGATTCCGAAACTCCGGAAGTATGGCCAGCCCACCCAGCTGAGTGGAGAAATTCGTGGCAAAATCCTCTGAAGGGAAATGATAGTCGAATCGTCGAAAGACACCGACACTGGGATCGCGATCCTCAATCCGAATCATGCCCGGAGTCATGTATGCCTCAAACGCATCGCCCTGTCGCAGTTCAATGCTGGTCTTGGCAACAATATAAAACTCCGGAAACCCGTCGCTGTTGATCGGAAGCTGTGTAGAGCCTGCAATCTGAACAGGTTCTAAGGTGATCTGGTATCCGGTGGCAAGAGGAACCACGGCCGGGGCCGACTTCAGAATCATGGGGATATCGCTGGTGGCATCGCCCTCGGCATAATTGAAAAACTCAGGAACATCGCCGGATTCGGCATAGAGAGCAATCCCGCTCGTGCCGTCCTTGGTGAGAGGCAAAAAATCTGTGAGATCCAGTCCGCCGAGATTCTCAAGAATAAAGGTGATGGATTTCAGGTTCTGCTGACGGATCTGCGGCTTGGCGGTCCAGTCGTTGACCGACAGGGGAATGCTCAACAACGCTACCGGACCGGAGTTCGGTGAAACAACCTTCGTGGCAAGGTGGACTCGCGCATTGCTTGCGGCAAAATCCGGAAGTGGGATCTGGCCCCACATCGTCGGGGTAATTGCAGCCGAACAAAAGAGAAACACCAGGAAGAAAACAGTTGGCCGGGCGATTCGGCCACGCGATCTTGAGATGTTCATATTAACCTCACAGGTTTATTGGATCCTCTCCGCAAAATCGAAAACGAGATGTAACATATCCTGACGCTACGGCAAACCGAATCATCAGCGGGTTGGAGACTTCTCCAGCCCGCTGCCCTCTCGTGTCAAGCCGGCACGGAATGTAATTGCTATCTCAAGGTTTTTCAGGCAACTACACAACCGGTATTACGCCCAGGGCCGACCCGAAAATCGGCGGCCGATTCTGCTTTCAATATAGTTCAGAAGCCCTTCTTGCGTCAAGTTTTTCCACTCGGCGACAAGACCTCACCTGCGATCCTGAACCGAAGCAAGGGACCACTATAGCAAAGGTGCAGGAGTCAGGACAGATTGAGTCCCTGACGCGAATTCTGAATTGCGGACTGGAGATTCGCAGGGGCAATCCCCCGTGGTTGCCACATAGGTCGCCACCGGCAAGGATGCCGGCGCCACCCGGAATTTTCCTATCCACAGGTTCTTCAATCTCCAATCCCCCATCCGCAATCCCCAATCAATTGGGTGACACTTTTTTGGAGGGACCTGCGGAATCCGACTTCGGGGGACTTCCCGCCGGAACAAGGTGGCCCACCCCACCTTTCATCTCCGGCATATAGAAGTTCAACCGTTTCGGCTTCGGCACACGGGACCCTTTCAAAACAGGTTCGCCATTCTCATCCAGCCTGAACGTCGCATGAAACTCCTGTCCCTGCCAGTCGATCCGCTGGTTCCCAAATGTGTAATCTAACTCTCCATCCTTCCCCTCCAAACCGAAAATATCCAGTTTCAAGTCCCTGTATTCAATGGATTTCGGCCCAACCATTCTGTCTTTGCCGCGCACGACACGCGCATCTCCCTCGATCAGAAAGTCCGCCCGTTGCTTCCCGGTCTTCTCATCCATGGTCCGCCAAACGGTGATTTTCTTTCCGGTTGCCGTGGTTTTGACTTCCGTTGGCCCGTTCTTCCCCTTTTCCACAGTGACCATGGTAAGAGTAGCAATACCCTGAGAATCCGAAGGAGTAAGGGTGTATTTTTCCACATTGTCATCCCCGACCTGCATGTCAAAATCCGTGTTTTCTCCGATACTGAGGGTCGTGCCGTCGCCCATGGTAATCTGCACACCCTCCTGGGCATAAGCGAAAACACAAAACCATAGGGCCGAACACAGAATTGCGGATCGTTGAAACATCACACCCATTATTCCCTGCTCCTTTTCTTCTGTTTTGCATCCTTATCGGACTGAATGTCCTGTAATCGTTCTTCAACGGATTTGCCGGTCGTAAGATGGCGGCCCGCCTGGGTCAATTCAAGCAGAAATCCTTCTTTGAAAGAGGCCGATGATCCTCCCGGAGATTCAACCCGCGTCCGATCCCGGCAGATCAAGGCACGGTAATCGGGAAAGAAAGAGACCTCACCGGAAGTACTCAGGATCCGTGGTTGCCCCGATTCCTCGAAGTGAATCCGCACATCCGTGGCAAGCCGGATATCGCCGAGTGTACTCGGAAAAAGTTCCGTCACATCGGGAACATCCGCCAGCCCCGAACCGGCGATCGCCCGACAGATTTCCTCCCCCTCCGTGCCATTGATGATTACTACGGGAGCCACCATTCGAACTTGAGCTTTTACGGGATCATATTCTGCTTCCCGCGCGTTGACAAAGGTCACGGCATCCCGGCTCCGGTCCTCAAGACGCATATCCCGAAAAACAAAATAATACCCAAGAGGCCCCTGTGACTGCGGAAACGGCAATTCTTCTTCACGAACACAAAGGATATAAACAGCCATCAGGAAAAGGCCGCCCCAGAAGCCCAAGGAGCTCCTAACCCCCCTCTCGCGCCACCAGGGAATCGCTTCGGCAGGTGTTATTTCAACCGGTTTTGTCTCCGGTCGGGTCTGACTGGGTCGTGACGGCGGTGCATCCACATCCATTGCTCCGGGTATTGTTCGATCACCGCAGAAAGGCGCGCGTTGAGAGAGCCAAGAATCCGTTCCATGTAGTTCTCCCATTCGGGTCCGGACCGGACGGCAAGAGGATCGACCCGCAAAGCCGGGTGAAAAACGAACCGATACGCCCACGGGCGGGTCCGAACGGAATAGGCAAAAACAACGCCTGCGCCTGTATGGGCCGCCAGAACCGCCGGTCCGATCAGAGTATAAGCAGGTCTACCCAGGAATTCCACCCAGCGGCCCTCACCCTCCGTACGGACATCGATCAGCAAGGCAAGCACATCCCCGCGACGCAACGCCCGCACCATGGACATACCCCCCTCCCCCTTTGTGTAGTGAACATGCAGTCCACACGCATCTCGATGACCATCCACAATCTTCCGGTAAATCGGGTCACGAATCGGACGGGCTACAACATGGACGGAATACCCATGGCGTGCGAAATAAGCCGCCATCAACTCCCAGTTCCCGATATGACCTGTCAAAAGCAGGCATCCCCGGCCCTGCTCCAATACTTTCCGTACGGAATCAAGTCCCTCAATGGAAACGGACAAGCGATTCAGGAATTTCTCCGGGGACCGCAGAGCCAGGAGTTCCATCACCGAACAAGCGAAATGCTGAAAAACGCCTTTCGCAATTTGCCGAACTTCCCGGCGACTCAGACGCTCTCCATAAAACTCTTCAAGATGCTGGATAGCTCGCGCGCGTTCGCGCCGGGAGACGGCATAGGCCAGATATCCCAGCAACCTGCCGAGACAATAGGTACAGCGTATGGGAATTGCCCGGAGGCAGTAAGTCAAGACGAGAACGGAATACGCGACCAGCGGTCGCCGGATCTCTTTCCAACGCACGGTTCACCTTGGAGTGCGGGAGCGCCAGCTCCCGCCTTTTCTTTGGAGTGCGGGAGCGCCAGCTCCCGCCTTTCTCGCTCCCGAATTACCCCCTCATTTTCAGCGCCGCACCAACCAGCCCGGCAAAAAGCGGATGCGGACGCCATGGTCTCGATTTCAGCTCCGGATGGAATTGACACGCCACAAACCAGGGATGATCTTTCAGCTCAATAATCTCGACGAGCGTGTTGTCGGGAGAAGTTCCCGAAATAATCATACCCAGGGATTCAAACTGTTCACGATAATCCGCATTAAATTCCCAGCGATGACGGTGGCGCTCGCTGATATTCCACGACTTGTAAGCAGAATACGCGAGGGTTTTCGGCTTCAAAACGCAAGGATACGCCCCCAACCGCATCGTGCCGCCCTTATCGACCACGGAACGTTGCTCATTCAGCAGACTGATTACCGGATAAGGCGTTCTCGGATCAAATTCCGTGCTGGAGGCTCCTTCCAGACCGGCGACATTCCGGGCGAACTCGATCACACTGCACTGCATCCCCAGGCAGATTCCGAGAAACGGTATTTTGTTCTCGCGAGCGTACCGGATTGTGTCGATTTTGCCCTCAATGCCCCGCTTGCCGAACCCCCACGGGACCAGAATGCCGTGAACCCCTTGCAACAGCGCGGCCGGTCCCTGTTTTTCCACGGCTTCGGCGTGAACTTTGATGATATTCACGCGACAGTTGTGCCGGATGCCACCATGGGCCAGCGCATCGTAAATAGACCGGTAGGCATCCTGAAGGTTGATATATTTCCCGACAACGGCGATATTCACTTCCCCACGCCGGGGATTCTTAATTATGTTGACCATGCGCCGCCAGCTCTGCAAGTTCGGGCGATCTTTCCCCCGCAGCCCGAAATGATCCACAACCAGCGCATCCAAACCTTCTTCATGATACATGAGCGGGATTTCATAAATGGTGCTTTCGATATCCCGCGCACAGATCACGGAATCGGGGGAGAGGTTGCAGTACAGGCCGATTTTCTCCTTCATTTCCCTGGAAAGCGGCCCGGAGGACCGACACAGGAGAATGTCCGGCTGAATACCGATTTCGCGGAGTTTTCCGACACTGTGCTGAGTCGGCTTGGTCTTATACTCGCCGGCCACCACGATATGCGGTACCAGGGTGAGATGAATATACATGGTGAAACGTTTGCCGCGCTCCCATGCAATCTGCCGGATCGCCTCCAGGAACGGATACCCCTCGATATCGCCGACCGTGCCGCCGATCTCCACAATCTGGACATCGGCCCCCACGGAATCAGCCAGCCCCTGAATCCGACTTTTAATCTCATCGGTAATATGCGGAATCATCTGGACCGTTTTCCCCAGGTATCCGCCGCGACGTTCCCGCGCAATAACGGCCTCGTAAATCTGGCCGGTGGACACACTGCTGGCGCGACCGACGTAGCTATTGGTGAAACGCTCGTAATGCCCCAGATCAAGGTCGGTCTCTGCCCCGTCATCGGTAACATAGACCTCCCCGTGCTGATACGGACTCATGGTGCCGGGGTCTACGTTGATATAGGGGTCCAGTTTCTGAAGAACGACCTTGATGTCCCGGGCTTCGAGAAGACAGCCGAGAGAGGCACACGCGACTCCTTTTCCGAGAGATGAACAAACCCCACCCGTAACGAAGATGAATTTTGTGTCGATGGCCATTTCCCTCAACCTTTGAGCGCTCTTATGGCGCAGATCTTCGCCTGCCCGTAAATCCATTCCTCGAGGAATGTCCGATTGAAACCGAGAACCGTGGAAGAAAACTTCAGGTCGGGATTCTACAGTACGAGATACCGGAACGTATGTCAAGAAAAAAGAGATTCCCTTTTCCCAAAAATTGTGGATCGACGATCTGGAGAACCGGGATCATTTCGGTATCATACCTGGAGCCAATGGGATGGGAGTCATCATGGAGACTTACCGATTCACCTGCCCTCGGTGCAGGACTGCTTTCCGAAAGGAAGGCTCACTACCGCATGAGCGCTGGAACCTGCTTGCGGTCGTTGTGACCCTGGGCCTTTGGCTTCCGATCTGGGCAGTCGCGCAATGGTGGCGAATTTTCAATTTGTCTCGATGCCCGGAATGTAACCGCAGATCCTGGAAGGTATTAGTGCCGTTTCTGGTGGTTCTGCTGGTGACCATAGACGTTCTGGGGTCCTATTTCTATCTTTCGATGATCGTGCCGGACCGGATCGCAGAACGGACCGCCGATCCCAATCCGCTCAATCGGCGCGAAAATGCTCTTCTCTATTTAAGCGTTCTGACGCCCCAATATGGGCCGTTTGTGCTGATCGGCTGGTTCCTGATTTTTTCGGTCGTCCTGCTCATGCTCCCGAACCGGTATCGGGTATAGCGACGGCGAAATCGTAAGCGCAATCCATGAATTGCTCTTGCCCGGCAAGATGCTCAGGGTGAAGGCAGCAAAAAAAGGAATCGAGGTAACGGATGGCAAGGATCATGATAACGGGTGGGGCGGGATTTATCGGATCAAATCTCGCCACAAGACTGCTGGAACTGGGGCACGGGGTGACGATAGTAGACAATTTCGCCACAGGCCGACGGGAAAACCTTGACCCAATTCGGGACCGCGTGGACCTGCATGAGGTCGATATTCGAAACTATGAAGAGATGTGTTGTGCCATGGAGGATGTGGAATACGTGTTCCATGAGGGGGCATTGCCTTCTGTGCCCCGTTCCGTGGAGAAGCCGTTGGAAAGCCATGATGTGAACGCCACCGGGACTCTGACAGTGCTTCTGGCCGCGAAAAACGCGGGTGTGCGCCGGTTAATTTATGCCGCATCTTCCTCAGCTTATGGGGATGTTGAGGTCTCTAAAAAACATGAAGCGCTTGCTCCCAGGCCGGTTTCGCCTTACGGAGCGGCGAAACTGATGGGGGAGTATTATTGCCAGGTGTTCCACAGGGTGTATGGCCTGGAAACGGTCTGCCTGCGGTATTTCAACGTGTTCGGTCCGCGTCAGAATCCCAATTCACCTTACACAGGGGTGATGGCAATTTTCATTCCCCTGATGCTGCGCGGGGAACGTCCCCGGATTTTCGGCGACGGGTCTGCCACACGGGACTACACGTATATCGATAACGTGGTGGAGGCCAACATTCTGGCGATGACTGCTCCGGAGGCGCCGGGAGAAGTCCTCAATGCTTCGTGTGGCGGAAGCGTGTCGGTGTTGGAGGTAGTCCGGCTGCTGAATAGAATCCTTGGAACCTCCATTGAACCGGAGTTTCTTCCGCCGCGAAAAGGAGACATCCTGCATTCCTGCGCCGATATCTCCAAGGCAGGAAAAATCCTGGGATTCGAGCCGAAGGTTTCGGTTGAAGAGGGATTACGCCGGACCGTGGAATGGTACCGACAGGAATTGGGGATACAGAGTTTTTAACCCCACCCCAACCCTCCCCGTCAACGGGGAGGGAGAATCTTCCCCCGTTTACGGAGGAATTTGAGGGGGGGTAGAAAACAATTTTACTTCCTGTAAAACAACGTCCTCGGATCAAGGTACATGAGAATCC
This sequence comes from Candidatus Omnitrophota bacterium, assembly GCA_029570205.1. Lineage (GTDB taxonomy): Bacteria > Hinthialibacterota > Hinthialibacteria > Hinthialibacterales > JAKPRU01 > JAKPRU01. Next base: position 65,354 of record JAKQSI010000045.1, read on the forward strand.
GAGTCAGCGTAGATCGGTTCAACAGAGATTTCTTTCGCTCTTCCTGCATCTGTGAAAACCATTCTTCAAGATCGCGCTCCGCAACAGGGATTAATAATACGGGATCTGCGCAGAGTTCCGAGATTGTTCGGCGCAGTTCATCTTGCGGCAGGCTGCAAATCCGAGTCAGTGCCTCATCAACACGGGATCGCTCCTGATCCGTAAACGTGGAAAAAACCTTCTGCCTGGTATCGGCATCCAACAGCAAAACCAACGCGGCGGCTTTCTCTTCGGGAGACAGAGACATGGATCGGGGTCCTTCGTGTTCAATGATAAGGCCGTTTGACAGTGAGGACATAGTGGACAAGAACCCCCTTTATCCGGCTCCATTGCATCAAGATCGATGGTCGATATACTTAAAAAAAACCTCTCTTCATTCAGCAGAAAACAATCCCCCGGAGGATATTCGATGTCTGTTGCCATAAATCGTCGGCTATTTCTTGAAACCGCCGCATTGGGCCTGTTGGCGGCATGTGGGGATAACAAAGGTGCTTCCGTTGCGCAAACCGAGCCAAGCGCTACTGCCTCTGTCGATCCGTCCACTTTGCCCAAACTCTCTATCGTCACTTGGCAAACTCCCCAGGAAGATAAAGAGGCCATCCGCGAGGAGGCACGTCGTCTGACCACCGAGGCAGTCAACGCACTGGGGGGCATGAGCCGATTCATTTCCAAAGGAGATGTGGTATTCATCAAACCAAATATCGGCTGGGATCGCCGCCCGGAGCAGGCAGCGAACACGAACCCGGATGTTGTCGCAACCCTCGTGAAACTCTGTTATGAGGCCGGCGCACGCAAGGTTCGTATATCCGATCTCACCTGCATGGACGAACAACGAACCTTCGCGCGAAGCGGTATTCAGGAAGCGGCCAAGGCGGAAGGCGCAGAGGTGTTTTTCCTGGACAGGCGCAAGTTTAAAGAAATGAACCTCGGCGGCAAGACTCTGCCCACCTGGCCCATCTATACGGAATTTGTGGAGTGTGACAAGCGGATCAATGTCCCCATTGCGAAAACTCACAACCATGCTCTTCTGACCCTGTCTATCAAGAACCTGATGGGAATGATGGGCGATCCGCGGAATCAGCTTCATCAGAATCTGGGTCCCGCATTGGCAGATGTCGCGGCGTTCCTGAAAACCGACCTGATCGTCCTGGATGCCATTCGGATTCTGAAACGCAATGGCCCGACCGGTGGCGATCCAAAGGACGTAGAGCGAAAAGATACCATCGTGGCCGGTATGGACCCCGTCGCAATAGACGCTTTCGGGGCAACCCTGTTTGACCTGAAACCGGAAGATCTCTCTACTGTAACGGAATCGGAAAAACGGGGAGTCGGCACGAAGGATTATGAGAGTCTGAAACCCATCAGGCTGAGCATTTCCTGATATCCGGTTTATCTGTTATCATCATCATTTATTAACTTTTGAATTCCTTTGAAGATACGCCATGGTTTTGATCTATTTTCGCCGCCTGGTCCAGTTTTTGTTTTTCGCTCTCTTTGTGCTGATCTTTCTTCGGACGACATTGCACGGTGAAAACGATACGGAGCCGTGGGCGACATTTTTCTTCGATATCGACCCGTTGGTGTTGCTGTCAACCTGGCTGGCATCGGCGTCCGTTCTCCCAAAAATGTTCCTGGCTTTGATTGTGGTTGGGGTTACCCTGTTATTCGGTCGGGTATTTTGCGGGTGGGTGTGCCCACTCGGGACTCTGTTCAACTTCATCAGCGTGTGCCGGAAAGCCCGCCCGGCACACTGGATTCAAACAGGGACCTGGAATCGCGGACAGAAAGCAAAATACCTGCTCCTGATCGGGTTGCTGGTATGCTCCTTGTGCGGGTTGCATCTCGTCGGGATTTTTGATCCTCTTCCATTCTTATATCGGACTTTCGCGACAAGCATCTATCCGGCATTCAACTGGGGAGCGGATGCGCTGTTTACCTGGTTGTATGAGACCGATTTCGGAATCGGGCCGGCGCGAGTGACCGTGGTTTCGGAGCCGATCTATTCATTTCTTCGCGCTTATGTGTTGCCGCCAAACCCGAAACCATACAGCGGCGGTGTGCTGATCGGACTTCTATTTATCCTCGTCGCGATTCTCGCGCTGATGCGTTTCCGGTTCTGGTGCCGGTATATCTGCCCGCTGGGGGCGCTGCTGGGCCTTTGCTCGAAGACTTCCCGGCTGGATCTGCACAACAATGTTGAGAAATGCGATCACTGCAAATTGTGTGTCGCATATTGCCACGGGGCCTGCGATCCTCATCTTGCAGACGAGTGGAAAAAGGATGAATGCCTGCTCTGTTTCAACTGCCGAAAGCAATGTCCGAACGGGGCGATCAGTTTTCGGTGGTCATGGTTCGGGCGGTCCATGGAAATCATTCACCCTTTGCCGTCCAAAAAATCGAAACGAATCAACGAAAATGAACAAGAATCCGAAGAATAAATCCAAGACAGCGCTCGGAAGGCGTGCCGTGCTGACCGCGATGGGAACCGGTGTGGCGGCAACCGCGCTGCTCAAAGTCTCCCCCGTTGCGCAGGGCAAGACTTACAATCCCGCTCTGATCCGTCCCCCCGGATCGCTGCCGGAAAACGAGTTCTTAACCAAGTGCATCCGGTGCGGCGAATGTATGAAAGTTTGCCCGACCAATGCGATTCACCCCGCCACATTGCAGGGCAGCCTCGCAGGTCTTTGGACACCGGTCGTCATACCGGAAATCGGCTATTGCGAATACAATTGCACTTTGTGTGGACAGGTGTGTCCCACAGGTGCGATTCGGAACCTCACGGTTGAGGAACGGCATCCGATCAAGATCGGCATTGCCCATGTAGATCGCTCGCGCTGCCTGCCCTGGGCATCCAATAATGAATGTATTGTCTGTGAGGAACACTGCCCCACTCCCACGAAGGCCATCTGGCTTCAGGAAGTCACCATTCCAGACCGGTACGGGGAACCGAAAGTTCTTAAACAACCCATCGTTGACCCGGAATTATGTGTGGGATGTGGAATCTGCGAAAACAAATGCCCAGTGAATGATCCGTCCGCAATCGTCGTGACCAGCGGCGGCGAAACCCGGAACCCGGGGAATCAGTATATACTTAGTCTTTCAGAAACAAGGGGAAGGCGGGAACGCAGGCAGCAACGAAGGCGCGGGCAGGCGTAGAATCATGGACAGGCCACCGTGTCTGCCCGACGGATTTCTGCTTGCGCCGGAAGAAGTCCGAACCATGATCCGCATGATTATGGGATGGACAGGATGAGAAAAATCAAAATAATCCGTGAATCGGGTAAATCATGATTCAGACAGTCAAGTGAATCATAGTTCAGACTTCCCCCATGCGTCATTCCGGAGAACAGGAACCCCTCAATCATGAAACTTCTGGTCATCGGAGCGGGGTCTATCGGACAGCGGCATCTGAGGAACGCCCTGCAACTGGGCGGTGTGGAATGCTCTGTTGTGGAGCCTGATCCGCAACGGCGCGAGGCAGTTGCTGCCGCCTGTTCCATCCCTGTGTTTGGGGACCTGGAGGAGGGTATTGCCTGGCGACCGCAGGCGGCGATGGTCTGCACCCCCAGCCATGCTCATTTGGAACTGTCTCTCCGATGCGCAACCGAAGGAATTCATCTGTTTATCGAAAAGCCAATTTCGCACAGTATGGATGGGTTGGATGAACTCAAGCGACTTGTTGAGAAGAATGATTTAATTTGCCTGGTGGGGTACAACCTGCGGTTTCACCCCGGTTTACAAGCGGTGAAGCAGGTTCTGGATGAGGGACGACTGGGTTCGCTCTGGTTTGCCGAGATCGAATATGGGCATTATCTTCCGTTCTGGCGGCCCGACCAGGATTATCGCAAGACTTACTCTGCGCATCGCGACATGGGCGGCGGCGCGATTCTGGACCTGATCCATGAGTTCGATTATGCGCAGTGGTTTTTCGGCAAGGGAACGCCGATCACCGCAGTGGGCGGCAAGCGATCCGGTTTGGAACTCGACTGTGAAGATTTGTGCGTGGCGATGGTAGAATACGAGCGGCCGTCGGGGATGCCGGTCCGGTTTCATCTGGATTACCTTCAGCGCAGGTATGTCCGGTATTGTCAGGTTATCGGGGAGCACGGTGTGGCGCTGTGGGATATGCCCGCCGGGTTTACCCGGCTTTACCTGCCGACCGCAAAAAACACCCCTGAAGCTCATGATGGAACCGTTCTGTGCGATTTCACCGATTTTGACTTCAACATTTGCTATATCCACGAGCTTGAGTCTTATCTTCAAGCTGTCGAAAATGGAGAGAGGCTGCCTTTGTCTCTTGATGAGGCCATCGAGACCCTTTCCGTGGCCCTCGCCGTTCGAGAGAAAATGCATCCCCTTCAATCCTCAGTCTGAACAGACTATTCCGGCGGGGAAAACCATTGGAAAACAACGGCATCGAGGCAATCTGTCCCTGTGTGGCGATCATTCCAGCGCGAGGCGGCTCAAAACGGCTTCCACGCAAGAACATTTTGGAGATCGCGGGCGAACCGCTGATCGCCTACACCATCGAGGCGGCGCTGGAAGCCGAGATTTTTGAGGAAGTTATCGTCAGCACCGAAGACCAGGAAGTCGCGGAAATCGCCGAGTTCTGGGGAGCCAGGATCATGGAGCGACCGGCTCACCTTGCCGCCGACACCGCGACGGTAAAAGAGGTCTGCAAAAATGTCTTGCAGCATCTCCAGGAAGAGAGGGACGGCATTCAATCGTTCTGCTGTCTCTATGCGACCGCACCGCTACGTACCGGCCGGGACATTCTGGGCGCGGCACGGCTTCTCTGCGAACCGGATACGAATTTTGTGATGGCCGTCACAGGATATTCGCTGCCTCCCTGGCAGGCTTTGAAAGAAAGTCCGAGCGGACACCTGGAACCGATCTGGCCCGATCTGATTCAGAAAAAGACCCAGGAAGTGCCGTTCATGGTGGCCGATAACGGCAGCACATACTGGGCGAAAGTGGACGCCTTTCTGAAATACGGATCCTTCTACGGTCCGGGATTGAAAGGATATGTCATGCCGAAAAATCGCTCCATCGACCTGGACGGGCCGGAGGATTTTGAGATTGTGCGGCTCCTGGTCGAACATCGGATGCAGATGGGGGACTAAATCCTGTCGATATCAACATACCGGTGGCCGTCATGGTAGAGATTCGAATCGGCGAGAAGAAGTTGGGGGACGGGCATCCGTGCCTGATCTCCATGGAAATCGGCGCTACTCACACCGGCGTGGAAAGCGCCAGGAAACTGCTGGATGCGGTGGCACAAGGCGGAGCGGATGCAGCCAAGTTTCAGACATTGAATGCCGATCGTCTTATGGGGGACCGGTCTTTGCAGATCGAGTACCATACGCCGGACGGCAAGCATTCGGAATCCGTTTACCGGGCGCTCAAACGTCGCGAGCTATCGCCCGATGGGTGGCGGGAAGTGCGCTCGTATTGCCGAGCCCTGGGGCTGTTGTTTATTTCGACTCCCAGCGATCCGGAGACGATTGACCTGCTGGTGGACCTCGGAGCCGATGCGATCAAGATCGCCAAGAGCGATATCAATTGTTTCCCCCTGGTGGAATATGCCGCAAAAACCGGGTTGCCGATTATTCTCGACAGCCGGGAACGGTTTGAAGATGTCTGCCGCAGTTATGAGATTTGCCGACAACAGGGAAATGCGAATGTGATGATTATGCACTGCCCGTCGGGATATCCGGCGGAGTCGGCGGGGATTCATCTTTCGGTGATTCCACACATCCGGTCGATTTTCAATTGCCCGGTGGGGTACGCGGATCATTCGCTGGGGACAAAGATGAATTTCGCTGCCCTGGGACTGAGGGTCGATATGATCGAAAAGACCGTATCACCGGACCGAACAACGGATGCGGTGGAGCATTACATGTCCCTGGAACCCGGCGAGATCGGCGCGTTCGTTCGCGACATTCGGGAAATTGAGGACGCAATGGGGAATTCGCGAATCATGTTTACCTCGCGGGTCAATCCGAATGTTCGCCGCAGCGTAGTCGCCGGGCGCGGTATAATGAAAGGTGAGACGGTTCAGTTGAAGGACCTGGATTTCAGACGACCGGGAACGCACCTTCCGGTAGATCAGTATGAGCGAATCGTTGGACGCAAGGCGTTGCGCGATATTCCGGAAGGGACGTTCCTGTCCCTGGAGGATTTCGGATGAGCGATGCGGTTTTCCGGCAGGTTTTCGAGGAGCGATATCACCACTTGGGGACGTTGGACATGATTCGTCCCCTGGCCGGACATGATATTAACTCCCGGAACCGGCTGTTGCGTGTCACCGACAGTTCCTCTACCTCTTATTTTGTACTCAAGGAAGTGATATCCGATTCGTTACTCGATTACCTGTGCCGACTGGTAGAGGCCTGTGCCCAGGAGGGGTTACCCGTTCCAAAAGTTTACCGCGATATAGAGAACCGACTCTTTTCACCCGGCGAGTCAACCAGCTATGTCCTTTTTTCGTATTCGCAAGGGAATCCGTTTCCAGGAACCGAGGCTGCGCTGTACTCGTTGGGGGAGTCGGTCGGGCGGCTGTTTGTTTTCTTACAGACGTGGTTTCCATCGGAGCGGGATTTTTCCCAATATGAGCCGCTGTGCCAGGACGAAATTTCGAAAGTCGCACAGATTTTGCCGAATTTGCGACTAAAACCCGAAACGCTTCTGACGATGAAACGGCTGCTCCGGTTTATGCCCCGACTGCTCTGGGAGGCGAAACAGCTGTGTGCCGCATCTCTACCTCGCCAGCTGATCCATCTCGATCTTCATCCCGACAATGTAATTTTCTCCGGCGATCAAGTGGCCGCCATATTGGATTTTGCGCACATTCTTTATGAAATGCGCGGACTGGCGCTCGGCTACACATTGGACCGGTTTGTTCCTGATGCCAACTACGATTCCGCCAGGGTGTTTTTTCGGGGCGTCTGCAAACATCTCGATCTTCTTCCCTCCGAGATCACGCAAGTAGCTCGGTTTACTCGTCTGGAAGCGCTACGACGTGTCAGTTATATTCTTCGAGATTTGCTGCAGGGGGATAAAATCTGGGAGGATATGCTTTCGGTACATCTGCGGACGATCCAGCGTTCCTATCGGTGGGACCGATTTACCTGCTGAACCCCACTTTTTACCGCACGTCAATACCCGCCTGACGCATATACGCTTTCGCCTTTTTTGTGCTGTGTTCCGTATAATGGAATATATTCGCGGCAGCGACTGCATCCGCGCCACCTTTGATAATTCCCTCTACCAGATGCTCCCAGGTCTGGACTCCGCCCATGGCGATCACCGGGATATCCACTGCTTCGACTACTTTTCGGATCAGATCAAGATTGTAGCCTTTCCGACATCCGTCATGGTCGATGGAATTGAGGAATATCTCGCCTGCGCCCCTTTCCTGTGCCTCGCGTGCCCACTTTGCTGTCTCCAGGCCTGTCGGCTCTCGGCCACGGTCGATACATACCTCCTCAACTCCCTGCTCGTTTCGCTTGGAGTCGATAGAGACGACGACACATTGATTCCCGAATATCGTGGCGCATTCGGTGATGAACTCAGGACGTCGCACGGCCTCCGTATTGATTGCAACCTTGTCCGCGCCCAGACGCAGGAGTTTTCGCATTTCGTCTGTCGAGGTTACCCAACCGCCCACCGTGAGCGGGACAAAACATTTTCTTGAAAATCCATCCACTACAGTGTAGAATTTATCGCGCTGATCCTGATTTCGCGCAACATCCACAACGATAATCTCGTCAACAGCCCATTTGTTGAAAAAATCAACTGCCGTCACGGGTTTCCAATGAATCACATTCGTGTGCTGGAATCCGATGCTTTGAACGACTGCACCGTCTCGAATCACCAGAACGGGAATCAATCGCTTTTTCAGCATGATCGACTAATCCTTCAGGGCTTGATCCACGAAATTGCGCAACAGACATAAACCGGAACGCTGGCTCTTCTCGGGATGAAACTGCACACCGTAAATGTTCCCCCGTTGGACTGCCGCAACGATCTTCTGTCCGTGCCAACAGGTTGCCGCGATGACGGACGAATCTTCCGGTGAGACATCCATATAATAACTATGCACAAAATAGAAAATGGGACCGTCTTCCAGGTTCTTGAATATGGGTTCCTCGATTTCAATCCGGAGATCGTTCCAGCCGATATGGGGAACGCGGTATTGCGCGCTCTCCGGGTCAATCCGCCGGACTGTGCCTGTAATCCACCCAAGGCCGTCATGCTCCCCTTGCTCCAGGCTCTTCTCCGCAAGAAATTGAAGGCCGAGACAAATTCCCAGGTAAGGCTTTTCTTTCTCTAATACTTCCTCATTCAGGATTTCTACAAATCCGCTCTCACGAAGATTTCTCATTCCATCGCCGAAGGCTCCCACACCGGGCAAGATGATTGCTTGAACCTCTGCGAGTTCTCTGGGATCACGAATGACGGTTGTTTTCTGATCGATAGCCTCGAATGCGCTCTCTACAGAACGCAGGTTCCCCATTCCATAGTCGACAATACCGATCATTCGAGTCCACCTCGATCCAGTTCTACTCTGATCCGCAGATCAGGTCCCACGCCAGCGGTGTTCCCTTTGAAATGTCGCAACTCGCCCGTCGCCCGAGTACCTCATGGTAGTAACGGGTATGCAGACCATGACCGGGGCGAATTACACGAATATTTTCTTTAGTAAAGGGATCTCCGGCCTTTACGTCCTGAACGACGAAGATGGATCGCCGCAAGAGGCGATGGGCGGATTCCTTGTCAGTTACATCATAATTCACCCGTCCCAGGGCCTTCTCCGCGGTACGGATTGCCTCGATTGTCTGCTGTAACTCCGGAGGCTCTAATGAGAAGGAAGCATCGGGTGAAGGATCGGAGCGCGATAACGCGAAATGTTTCTCGACGATACAGGCTCCCAGTGCAACGGCGGTAACCGGTACGGCAGAATACAGGGAGTGATCCGACAAGCCGACAGGAAGGTCGAATGCATCCGCCAAATGGGGGATCGTGCGAAGATTCATTTCATCCGGGGACGCAGGATAGGCGCTGGTGCATTTCAACAGCGCCAGCTGAGTGCCGCCCGCCTTGCGAAACGTACGAACCGCCTCATCAATTTCCGCGAGAGTAGCGATGCCGGTAGACATAATAGTCGGCTTGCCCGTCTGAGCGATCCGTTCGATCATCGGCAGATGCACAACTTCGAAAGACGCGATTTTATATGCCGGAACGTCCATGGCTTCCAGAAAATCGACCGCCGTTTCGTCAAACGGGGTTGAAAACAGGTCAAGCCCCATATCCTCTGCGATTGCTTTCAGTTTCGGCTGCCAATCCCACGGGGTACAGGCTTTATCGTACAGGTCGTGAAGCACTTCCCCTTTCCAGAGAGAATTCCCGCCGACACAGAAGTATTCTCGATCGCAGTTAATGGTCAGCGTGTCCGCGGTGTAGGTCTGCAATTTGATTGCATCCGCACCGGCTGCTTTCGCGGCTTTCATGATTTCCACAGCACGGTCGAAATCTTTACAATGATTCGATGACATTTCCGCGATAAAATACGCAGGGTACCCCGGCCCGATTTTCCGTCCACGAATTTCAATCCACCGACTCATTGGATATTTTCCTTTCCTTTATAAAATGATTTGCCTGAAACCCGCGAATCGTCTCCTGGCGATAATACTCGTAACCCGATTTGGCGAATACACGGTTCGATGCTTCGTTATCTGTCTTTATGTATGCGTGAATTCGTTCCACATTGCGCTCCCGAAAGATACGCGCTGCCGACAATTCCAGCATATCGCGCCCGTACCCCTTGCCCCGATATTGGCCGTCAATGCTGATCGACACCACTGCGTCTTTTTCTTCCAAATCATAGCGAATCTGGCCGACAGCGGCGTCTTCGGGATTTACCGCGATGTAAATAATGCAGCTCGGATCCTGCATTTTCAAGTCGAACCAACGAACATGATCCTCCCATGGAATCGGGTCAGATGTAAAGGATACCGAGCGAACTTCGGGGTCGTTCGCCCACTCCCAGAGCAGCCTTTCGTCATCTTTACAGGCTTTTCGGAGGCGAATCCGATTCCCGGATAAATACATGGCAATGCGATCCGCGCCATAACCGTCGACCGGCATCCGGCCATTGTGTGCCATGCTCTCCCGCAAAGCGGGCTGCGCCAACAACCGTTGCAGGGCATAAGCAATCTCCTCCGGTGCAACCTCATCATGTCTACCCAGATTGATTGCGATTCCTCTGTTCGCAAGATAGTCGGCAATCTGCAACTGGTTGTCTGCCATGACAACTAAAATAGAGGGGATGCCCGTGTAGAGCAGCTCCCAGACCGTGGAACCCGCCGCAGATACAGCCACGCCCGCCCACGCCATAAGATCCGACATATTCGAGACATTCGATTCGACTGTTACCGGGAAGGAGATACCGGATGCCATGGCTCGAATCCGTTCGTACTGTGGATGATCGCCTGCCAGCACAATGACACATTCCAGCTCCATGTCCCGGAGACTCTGTAAAGCGGTAACAACCTTCGCGGTCATGTTCCATGGGTCGGTTCCTCCCATGGTAACGAGTATATGCGCAGCACTGCCCGCCATCTTCGAGCGGTAATCAGCACAGTTCAGGAATTCTTCGCGAAGCAAGACATACCGGGTTCCCAGGAAGAGCTGAGCGTTGGAACCGCGTGATCTGTATACCTGTTCGGACGCATAAGGGTTCTGATTGAGAATTGCGTCGACGTCGTAGCGGTCTGTGTGACAGACATCATCCATAACCAATACACGAGAACCACAGCTTTTTAGCAGTTGATAATACCTCGATGTGAATTGGTAGCCATCAATTACACACCAGTCCGCATGTTCAACCGAAGCGGTAGCGGATGTGACCGCAGAATCGGTTTCGCTACCATACTCTACGGATATGCCCTTGAGGGCTACGCCGGAGTTCCGAAGCCTGTCCGCAAGCACATCCGGTACAGCAGCGGATACGAAGAGGGGTTCTCCGCCGATTCGCTTCCAGGCCTGCGCCAGGGCCAGGCAGCGCATTATATGCCCGCTGCCCATTTCAGGCGTGGCGTCCGCGCGGATCAACAGAGTCTTCTTCTCTACCATGATTGTTCCATGAACTCCGGGAGATCAGAGGATAATACACTCCTCTTCCGAGTCGCGGGAAACACCCCGTCGCTTCGACGGCGCCAGCGGTTGGAACTTGTCGGAATAATATAAGTGACGGTTATTTCTTCCGAATGTCCGGTCATCTTCGGGAACCAGCGTGAGGCGAGCCGCCTCGACCAGCGGATCGGCTACGTGGTTTACGATAGAATCTGTAAGTGTCCATTTTCCATTGGAGTTTCTCTGCCATATAGCGGGATCGCGGTCTTTCTCAATCGCCGACTCCAATTCGGCTTCCGTCATTCCCAGGAAGTCAAGATAAACATCAAGGGACGACGGCCGTACGTGATCGTATTGTCGCACCATTTCGATGCCTTCCTCACGGGTCATGCGTCCGGCGCGGATTTCAAGGCTGGCGTGATCCGTCCCGCGTCCGTAGCCGAATTTCAGGTAGCGGAGGTAGTCATGCACGTCATTTGCGTGGTCGTCGATCTTATGGTACAGGCTGAAAGTGCGATCGCGTTTCCCGCGTGCGATCTCGAAACCGTGCTCGCGCACCAGCATGTCCGCCAGCCGTCGGCTGTCCCACTCGATGTAGTTGCCGATGAATATCCCCCGGACTCCGACTTCCTCGATTTCCTCATCCGTAGGAAAAATATAGGGAGCAAGGTCCCGGCGCGTCAGTCCGCTCTCCGCGTTGATCAGGTCCTCTACCTCATAGCCGCGCATCTCATGTTCCTGGCGACACCATTTCGTAAATTCGGGGATGTCCTCCAGGCGGAACATGCCGGTCATTTCACTGTATCCGTGCTCACCCCAGATCAGCAGGGGGATACGATATTTCACGGCTATTTGAAAGGGGAACGTGAATATCCCGGCGTGGTAATGCCAGGTGATATCTCCGACCTTCGTGACCATATAACGGGCAATCTTACGAACGGAGTCCGGATTGGCGGTAAAGCGGATCAGGTCACAGCCGAATTCTTTGACCAGATTGATCAGGTTGCGGATGCCGACTTTCGTGTTGAAAGTGTGGTTATAGGTCACCAAGAGGGGGTTGAGGCCATACACTTCTTTAACCAGGTATACCTGGTAATGACTGTCTTTCCCGCCGGAAACGGGGATAATGCAGTCATAGAGATTTCCTGTTCTGTGTGCTTCCTCTTTATAGTGGGCGAGGATCTCGCAAAGCATCTGTTCGCGCCCCTGCCAGTCGATTTGTTTTTTCGATTCGTGTACCCGGCATCCGCTACAGATTCCCTGCTCGTCGAAAATGATTGTCGGGCGGGAATTTTCCGGGTAAAGACAACGCGCACAGTATCTCATTGTGTGACCTCTCTTTGCAGCGGATCGTGTTTGTTCCTGCGATGCGGGACCCTATCGTGACGCGAACAAGAAATACCAGGACATCAGTAACGGTCCTGAGATCTGAATCCGCTTGCCGTTCCGCAGTGTCTCGGTGTAGGTCCCCATTCCGCCGCCGTTCGGTTTCGGCAAATCCATATCGATCTCGAATGGAAGCGACTGAAATTCAGTATAGCCTTTGGCTGCAAACCGTTCGTGAATGCGGGGAATGGACCAGATATTGTAGGGTCGGATGGTGTATCCACCGCCTTTCAGGGGATCTGTGTAGTCGTTGATTTCCACTTTGGCGTCGACATTTCCGTCGAAAAATAGAGAGTTGGCGGCAAACCATTTGGGACGGAGATTCGTCACAGCGTCAATCAGGGCCTGGATATCGTTCAGTACCATGATGGTCTGCACACTGAAAATTCCGTCCACATTGCCGAGAAGATCCGGGTTGGGATTGTAGCAGTCTCCCTGAATCAATCGGCAGCGGTCTTCCAGATGATCGTCATGGAAACGCCGGTTGCCATATTCGACGAGTTCAGGATTCAGTTCTACGCCGGTAAATCGGATGTCGGGGTGTTTTCCGGCCATGTAATGGATCACCGCGCCGGCCCCCGCGCCAAAATCGACCAGGTGATGTCCCGGCTTCATCAGTTGTTTTTTATCAAGAAAATCGCAGAAAAAGACGGTGCTTCGTTTGGGGATGTCGAATTGACGTTTTGCATAATTCCAATTGTTCTCTCCCAATTGTTCAAATGTCGCACGAGGCTGATTGGGCATGGAACGGCATCCTTTCCGATTGAGCGGACCTACTTGGAGAAACGCAGAATCCCCCGATCTTTCTCGCGTGGCGGACGGGGTTGTTTCTCCAACAAATCGAGTTCCGCAAGTTTGTTTAAAAAGTCCCGGACGAAAAAGAAATCCAGGTCCAGTTCATCCGAGATGTCCATTACCGACCGCTCGCCGTCGATGAGTGTCTGGATCTTCTCCAGCTGTCGAGCCTCCTTGCGGTATTTTGCAGGGTCGACATAGAGGTTGTACTGGTAAAGGTAAAGAGGTCCCTGATAACGGCGGATTGGAACATAGTCGGTTTCAAACACCTCGGTGACACGCATGAGTATCCAGGCGCTTTCGACCATGTGATAGACATCCATATTTTCCAGGTTGTCGCTGTCGTAGTGATATTCCCTGTGCATGCCCCGGCTCAATCCGGCGGTGGGGATAGTAAATCCGGGGCCATTATAGAACATTTCGTCATTACCCCACAGTTGACGGTAGGGGCATTCGATAGAGGTAATCGTGTGCGAGCGAAAGACATTGCGAAGGATCTTATCCAGGCGGGAGTCGCCTTGCATGGTTTCCTGGAATCCGAGGGCCTCATGGCTGCTCAGCATGTCCAGGTAAATGCCGAAACGGAGTCGCTCGATATTTTCCTTCGGTGCGCGGGCGAGGTATGCAGCGGCGGCAAAGTATTCGGGTCCGAACAGGAAGCGGTAGGAGAAGGCGCGATTCTCAAGGGAGTTCAAGTAGTAGTACAGTTCCGAGGCAACCGCGACATTGGCAATCCCATCGCTGACCAGGCCGCGATGGCAAGTATGTGCCATAAGGAAAATCGTGTCTTCATACCGGCCCGGCAAAAATGCGTCTACGACCTTGAGTGTTCCGTCATTATCAAGTTCCGTCTCGATATCCACCACGTAGTATGGATCGGTGAGATGTTCCACAAGACGATAGGGAAGGCTGAATCCCCATTCCTCGACATTGTAGCGATAGCCGTTTCGGTAATGATATGGGCTTTCTTCGGGGCGGCTGGGATCGCTGCAAATATGTTTATCAAGTAGTTCCTCCCGGCTGATTCGTCCTATGCAGGAGACGGAGTGGGTCCACAGTGCAAGCGGCTGGGAATCGAAATCGACGATCAAGCGACCTTGTGTATCCATCAGGCGCGCATGTCGGACACGCCAGCATTTCGGAATGCGCCATGTCAGACACACCTCGCCGCTTTTCGCCTCGACGGTCGAGGCATTCAGCGATTTCTGCAAGTGAGAAACAAACCGATCTGTATCGGGATTCACGGCGGTTCGGTTAAGATACCAGTAATCTTTCACCAGCGCCGTCATTCGGGCGCGGTCGACCGGGATTGACGGGGGAAAAGGGTACTTAAAAGTTGAACGCGAGCCGGAATCCTGCATGATATGATTATCCTGATGTTTTTTGCGATATCCCTTGTCGCAGTTTATCGAACAGATCGGGGAAGAGAAAACTTCCCTCGATGATTTCGGAAAACACGTTCTCCAATTCATCTTTCCGAGCGTTCAGCAATTGCTCGCGAATTGTTTCTTTAGACATCTCCACTGTTGTGTGAAGGGGATTGTTCGGGAGAATGTCCAGGGTCCACGCGGCAAGGTCGCTCTCGGCCACACGTGGCGGTGAAAGCAACAGGGACCGTGTAAAGCACCGTTCGGCGATATCGGGGGAATAATCAAGAAGCGACATTTCGGGTCCGCAAATCGTCTCAATCAAAGCAATTTCCTGTGGGGACAAAACCCTCCTCCATTTATCGACCGAACTGGGATCAAACTGTTGTTTTCCTTCGCCGCAGGAGGTATTTTGTTTCCAGGGTTGTCCCTTTCCGTCGACATATAAAGCGGGGTCGACCATTGTGGGAGCGAAGTCAATTCCGAGAAACTTGCAAATTGCTGTTGCTGTCCGGTTCGGCTCGGTTACGAGATCCTCATAACGGATACAGAACACGCGGTTATCGAGGAGAGCGTTCGGCTGCCGGTATTTCCAGGCCAAGGCGGTGAGTTTCCGCCATTGCCGGGCCAGAAACAGCCAGGGATACCGGGGCGGGCAGACATTTTTCGAGCCGCAGACCGCTCGCGGGTCGCGGATAATCTGAATAAACTTTGCAGTCGGCACGCCTCGGGCTATGCCCGGAATAAACTCATCTGCCCAAACCTCTTTGAAACCGATGATTGATCCCCTGCCCTTCGCCTGATATCGGCGGATCAATTCCAGCATGGAGCCGAATATCTCGGTGTATGTTGCTCCAGCGATTTCATGCAGGTGGGGCATCAGTTTCGGCGAGTACGGTTCTCCATAAGTGCGAATTCTCTTCCGCAGGGCATCCAGCCCGCTCTCATCGAACGGGAGGTCCAGAGAAGAGTCCTGAATCCGTCGAAACAGGGCGATTCCGGACGGTGAGAAATAGTAGTCCGACAGGGGATAGTCCGGATTGGAGTCGGGCATGGACAGAGCCGCGAGTTGACTCCGAAAGGTCTTGAAAAACGGGAGATAGGGATCGGATGCAAGGACAATCTGCGGGTGCGCATTCAGCATACGTCCCAACAGGGTAGTCCCGGAACGAAACATTCCGCTGATGAAAAGAGGAGTTGTGGACAAGTCGGTCGTTCCTCTGGCGCCGGATATCAGGGAGCTGTGTGTGGTGACCTCGCTTTTCGCTTTGAGTTGCTTCCCGGACCGGAACAACGCATCTGCAAAAGAAAAAACATATCAAACTCAGTTTAACGAGGGTATTCTATCCCCGACATCCGGTCCGGTCAAATGGTTTATGCTCTATGGTTTATGGGTTGCCGGTGTCAGGCGGTGGATTTGCCGTTCTTTTCCGTACGACCCGGATTGGACGGCATTCTATTCAAGCCCAGGAGATGCACCTTCCTTCATTCCTTCCAAACTTTTACGGTTCCGCAAAAAGTTGACAAGTTGAACAGGAGAGTTGTAGACAGAATTGAGAAAAAATGAGGTGGAAACGGGTTGGAACGGGTTGATTGTCGAAAAGGCGCATGTTATATTAAGTGTAATATAATCAACAAGTTGAGAGTCGAGCGGCGCAACGGATCAGAGATCGCAGAACGGTGTATTTGCTCGATGAATGGTCGCTTTTGGGCAGGAGCGAGGAGAGATGTTGGGGAAGGACTCGCCGGGTGTATTCCGACCGGAGTTGCCGGAGCGACTGCCGATCGAGAGAATCCGGTGGTATTTTGATCGGAAAAATAGAGGAGAGCAATCGGGAATGCAACGGATTTGGAATCGCTTGGGGCCGCTTATCGGCCTGATACTGATCCTGATCATTTTCGGCGCCCTGGAGCCGGGCAAATTTCTCAGCGCGCGGAATATCGGCAATGTGATTGCGCAGACTGTAGTAGTCGCCACGGCGGCAGTGGGAATGACCTTTATCATCATCAGCGGCGGGATTGACCTTTCGGTCGGCTCGCTGATCGCGCTGACCGGGGTTTCCGGCGCGATGATGATGGTCTCGGCGCTCGGAGACGGCTCGATTTTCCTTGGCGTATTGATCGCGATGCTGGTGGGATTGCTGGGCGGACTATTTAACGGGGGCGTTATCACACTTGCGGGCTTGCCGCCGTTCATTGTGACGCTGGGGACTTTGGAAATTTTTCGAGGGACTGCGCTGCAACTGACCAATGGCCTGCCGGTCACCAACCTTCCCCGTGGCTTTGCGGTTCTTGCGAACGCCACGCAGGAAATCGACTTGGGATTCACCGTGATTGTTCTGCCGTATTCATTCTATTTTCTGGTAGCTTTGGGCGGGATTGCCTGGTTTGTGTTGCGGTACACGGTGTTCGGAGTGGCGGTGTACGCGGTCGGAAGCAACGAGCGGACCGCGCGTCTCTGTGGGATTCGTGTCAACCGCGTGAAATGCGCGGTGTACATGATCGGCGGTCTGACAGCGGGGCTTGCAGGGATTCTTCAATCCTCTCGCCTCATTACGGGCCAGTCCACCACCGCACAGGGCCTGGAGCTGGATGTGATCGCGGCGGTGGTGATCGGCGGCGGCAGCCTGTTGGGAGGAGAAGGGTCCATTCTCGGATCCATTGTCGGAGCTTGGATCATGGGATTCCTGCGGAATGGCTGCAATGTGGTCGGTATTTCGGCGTTTGTCCAGAGGATCATTATCGGGGCCATTATCATTCTGGCGGTGTTTGTCGATCAGCTTCGCCACCGAACCGATCTGTTCGAGCGATTCCGGCGTCGCCCGGCAAAGCAAGAGTCCGTTACAGAGCAAAAGTGAGACACTCTTGCCTGGATGCGGGAGATTGGGTAAATTGAAAAATCTTCAAGGAGGTGACAGTACTGTGGCCAAAGGAAAAAACAAACGAGCGCATCAACTCAGTTGGCGGTCCAAGAAAGCCAATCATAAAAGCCGCCCCTGCAAGGGCAAATAATCCCGCCGATTTTATGGGCACTCTCCTCAAGTCCGGGCAATTCTGTTCGGTTTTTTTATTTCCATTCCTCTTGTCCGGCGCTGGAAAGGTCTGAACCTTGATTCACTTGATGAAAGGATGACCCTGATGAAGAAAAATCAAGGCAATCGTTGAATCAAGGAAATCCTGGTTCAGACATTCCGGCAAATTGGGATTCAGATATTGCTTCAAGGGCGAGACGCCCGTGCCACGATCTCACGCGGGGCCGGATCGCAACTATACTTCGGGATTCCATATTTTCCCTGACTCGTCTGGTGTTCGGCTGATGCGAATCCTGCCAACTCGAACTGTCACAAAACAACCGGAGAGACTCTCACCCCGTTGTCTGACCAGTTCAACGACATCTTTGGAAATCTCGTACCGGGCAAGCGTGGGATATCGGAGAAAGACAACACCCAACGTTCTCCGTCCGTGAGCGTAAACCAGCTGGCCGAAGTCCTTGTCTTCCGTCAGAAGAATTCTCTGTTCTCGGAGAGCCATTTCCACGACATCGGTATCCTCGGCTCCCCGAACTTGCTCTCCCACGGCCAGCACATCGTGACCCGCTTCACGGAGCGCCATCACAACAGTGGAATCGCAACATTCATCAGCGAGAAAACGCATGAATCATGCCCCTTATGGCGTGTTCCCGTGGGCTGTAACAAGAATTTCTTCGTGGGCGAGTGTATCGGCGGCATAACGGATGGCAGATTGAATGTCCTCCGGCGTGAGCCTCGGATAGGCGTCCAGAAGATCGGCCTGTGTCGCACCTTCGCCGAGCTTGCGCAAGATCAGTTCCACCGGGATTCGAGTCCCGCGAATCACCGGTTTCCCCATCATCACCTTCGGATTGATCTCGATGCGGTCGGTGACAATCATTATAAGTCTCCTATTTCGCATTTTCAGAAGGAGTGTCCGATTACCAGGATAATTATACCATCACGTTCACGCCGCCGACAGTATGGCTTCTGCCAGGCGATGGGCGGCCGCTGCGCTGACGCACTCCAAGGCACCGAATCGTCTCGACGTTGAAACCGTGCTGCGGTAGCATGGCAGGGCATCTTGGATCTGAGAAAAGGGCGATTCCGTGGGTGAAAAGAACTCGCAGATGTTCGAGGACAATTTCGCCGCTCTCCGGGCGCGGTTCCCCTCGCTTGCCGGGCGGATTGTGTCACCGGCAGAACCCGGCAAGTGCGTTGTGATTGGAACGCCGTCCGGATTCCCGACTCTGATGGTTCGAACGTCAAGAGGAGAGGATGTGCTCTATCACAGCCGACATGATCCGAGGCGGGAAGCGATCCGGTGGGCGGAATCGCCCGATATCCGCGAATCCTCCCGGATGATCCTGTTCGGGCTGGGATTCGGATATCATGCCCTGGCTCTCTTGATGGCAAGGCCGAGGGATTATCTCTGTATTGTCGAACCACGTATGGACGTCCTTCGCGCGGCCATGGAGTGGGTCGATCTGCGACCGATTCTGAACCAACCGAGTGTTTTACTTTTATGCGGCGAGCCGCCGGAGAACCTGTACCGGGCAATCCTGTCGCGAATGGGGGAGTTTCTTTCGACGGGATTCGATTTCTTCATCCTGCCGCCCGCCGCCCGCGCCTGTCCCGATGAATTGCTGCAGGTTCAAAGGGAGATGGACCGTGTCAAGGAAGCTTACGATGGAATGCTGCGTCATATAGAAACCACGGGGTTACGGACGCAAGAGCATCTTTTCCGCAATATCCCCGCGATGTACCGTGCGTATCCTCCGTCGGTTTTGAAGAATAGGGCTATGGGATGCCCGGCTCTCATTGTGGCCGCCGGGCCGTCGCTCAACAAGAACATCGACCAGATCGTGTCCGCTGCAGGACACGCGGCGATTTTCTCCGTGGATACCTCCCTGCGGCTTCTTCGGGCGCGCGGGATCGAGCCGCATTTTGTTGTGACCAAGGATGCATCGGATCTGAATGAACGTCATTTTGAGGGGATTGAGTATCTCGGAAAGACACTGTTTGTGTTTGACCCGCAAGTGTCGCCGCGCCTCACAGGGAAGTATCAGGGGCCTTCGATTTTCCTACCGCACCGATGCCGTTGTTTGCACCGGTATCTTCAGGGACGGCATCTGACTGATGATGACATGTTGCCGTTCAGTCAG
Source organism: Candidatus Omnitrophota bacterium (assembly GCA_029570205.1). GTDB lineage: Bacteria > Hinthialibacterota > Hinthialibacteria > Hinthialibacterales > JAKPRU01 > JAKPRU01. Next base: position 85,250 of record JAKQSI010000045.1, read on the forward strand.
ACGGTGGCATTGGCGGCATTTCACTTAGCCCACCTGATGGGTTGCTCTCCGATTATCTTTGTCGGATTGGATCTCGCATTTCCACGGGGGGCCGGAAGCAGCCATGCTGCCGGGACGGCCCTGGAGGCGGAGGTTTCGTATACGGCCTCCGGGGAGATGGTTTACCGAAGACCTGAAGGAGGCGATGCGTACCGGGAACAGGTCGAGATGGTCCGGACCCCCGGAGTGGACGGGGGCATGGTTCCCACCAGCCCGATTTTCTACGAGTGCATTCGGTACCTGGAGGGGCTGATTGCCGAAACCGGCGTGCATTGTGTGGATGCCACCGAGGGCGGTGCGCGAATCGAGGGCACGGAAATCATCCCGTTTTCTGAGGCGCTGGAACGATATCTGCGAGATGAGTGGAATGTGTGGAGTATGCTGGATAGGATTCGCCAAATCTCGCTGCCGAAGGTCCCCGGTTCGTTGTTCACGGACTTGGCGGGCGTTGTTGAGGACGGAGTGGAGAAATCGCGTCGGGGACTGGAGGCGATCTCCAATGTCTCTGTCCGGGCTGACTGGGAGGAGGTGGCCTTCCTATTGGGGCGTTTGCAGGCGATTCGGGAGGAAATCGAACAGGGATTCCGATTATATGAGATCCTGGAGCCGGCCCTGGAACGCCTGTTTGTTACGATCCGAGCGCCGGGATATTTCGCGCTCAAGAGCGATCTTCCATCGCGATTGCGCCTGTTGGATCGTTATGTCCATTATTTCAGCGAGATTCACCGAGTGGCGTCGGTGTTCGGTCCGCTGTTGCGGGAGATGGGAGGAAAAGAATAGTCCGGCTTGACGCTTGCCCTCTTCCGAAGCAGGATAGTGGCGTGTTTGATTTGGAGTAATAGATCAATGGAAAGTGATATCAAGTTTTTCGCGGACGATATGGTAGGGCGACTTTGCTGGTGGCTCCGAATGATCGGGTACGACACAGCCTATGAGCGGGATATTGAGGACGACGATCTTGCCCGCCGCGCGCAAGAGGAAGACCGTATTGTTCTGACACGCGATACCACCTTCGCCGAGCGTTATCCCGACCTGACCGTCCTGTCGCTACCCACAGACCGCCCGGAAGTGCAGCTGTGGCTGGTTCTAAAAACATACCAGCTGGATTACGACCATGCCTGGTTCTCGCGGTGTCTTGTCTGCAACGATGAGCTGTTGCCCGTACACAAGGAAAAATACGCCGAACGAATCCCTCCGCACGTACTGGAAACCCTCGACGAGTTCTGGTACTGCCGGACCTGCGATCAGCTGTTCTGGAAGGGAACTCACCACAAGAACATGATGATGAAGCTGGAGCGTTTGAAAGAACGCTTGCAGAAAATGGAAGAACAGCGCGGCCGATGAGGCTTTGTTCGTCTACATGCGCAGTTTTGGGTCGAGCGCATCTCGAAGGCTGTCTCCGACAATCGAAAACGCCAGTGAGAGAACGAACAGGAACACCGTGGCCCCGGCCAGAGGCCACCAGACACTGGGCTGACGGGCCAGTTCATCCTTCGCTGCCGAAATCACTTGCCCCCAGGTCGCCAGGGACGGGTCTACCCCTATCCCCACATAACTCAGGAAAACCTCCAGCGAAACCGCCTGCACAAAACGAATAGTGAACGTGATAATGATGATATGGCCGACGTTCGGAAGAATGTGACGGAAAATGATCCGGGTATGAGTTTGGCCCAGGGACCGAGCGGCAAGCACATATTCCCGCTCCTTGTGTTTGAAAAACTCTGCCCGGACCAGGCGGCACAAATCCACCCAGGTTGTCACACCGATCACGAGCAGAACATTCATCATGTTTTTGTCCATGAAAGTCAGCAATGCGGTCAACAGAAGCAACTGGGGTACCGATGCAAATGTGGAATAGACCCACACTACTATGTCATCTACAATCCCCCCGAAATACCCGCCCAGCGCCCCGACTACAACAGCAATCGGGATGGCGATCAAGGACGTTACCACGCCGATGATGAATGCCCAGCGAAGACCATGCAGGAGAATCGACAACACATTTTGCCCGTCGAGATTCGTTCCGAGCGGATACGCCCATGCCTCGCGTCGCAGAAGGCCCGAAATCCCGTGTTCTTGCAACTGAATCAATACGGTCGGCGGATGGTATGACCAGTCTCGTCCGCGCCGCAACCCGATCATGCCATGCATTTCCGCAGACTCCAGAGCCAGGCTGTTGGATAGAAGCCATATCCACGAGTCAAGCGCGAACGGGCACACAAGTCTCTCTTCCTGCATGATAAGCAGAAAGACAGAGGGTTCTCCGATTTCAATCCGCCGAAGACGGTGGGTCTCTGAGACATCCCGTGCGAGAATACCGAAATGAACCAGCACCGCCAACACAACGCACATAACAATCACCGTCAGCGAGATCATCGCCGGCGTATCTTTTCGAAGGATTCTCCAGACTTCTCGCCAGGGCATTGCTAACCTAACCTACCTGTACACGGGGATCGACAATTCCATACAGAATATCCGCCGCCACATTCGCTAATATAAACAGCAAGGCTCCCAGAAACACAACCGCACGCATCGTGCTCAGATCCGCATTCTGAATAGCCTCGACTGTGATTCCACCCAGCCCCGGAATACCGAAAAATGTTTCCAGCAGCAAAGACCCCAGGTAGAGGAAGGGAATCGACACGGCCCAGCGTGTGATCAGAGGAATCAGCGCATTCCGCAAGACATGTCGAAACAGAACCGTGTTCTCCCCCAGGCCCTTTGCTCGCGCCGTACGGACATAGTCCTGGTTAATTTCATCGAGCATGAGAATGCGATTGAATCGAATCCCCGCGCCCATGGACAACGCCGTGTAAATCAGAATCGGAAGGGCCAGGTAGACATATCCCGAAAGGCCGCTCTCATAGCCGGAAATGGGGAAATACCGCCAATCCGCCGCCAGGAATTTCTGAAAGAACAGGATTAACGCGACGGAATTGAAACTCATCAGGAACACGGCTAATACAACAAACGCCCGGTCGATAACAGTTCCCCGATAAAGCGCGCAAAACAAAGCAAGAACAATCGAAATCATCTCACTCAGGCAAAACGCGGGGACCATCATCTTCAGAGAAGGACCCATCCCATCAAGCAGAACCGCAGACACCGGGCGATCATCTCGGTCACGCCCGAAATTGAATGTCAACAGATCGACACTGTAATGCAGGAACAGAATCGGTTTTGATACGGGACGGATGTCCTCCTCCGTAATCTCCGTCCCCGGTGCGGCCCGGCCGGCTTCGATTTCCATCTTCTTGCGAAAGCCCTCATCGGTATATACACAAAAACCTTTCTGTATTTTCCACTGCCGAATCGTTTCCGGATTTGCGGCCTTCTGAAGTTCTTTCACGGCTAACGTGTCCGGCGTATTGATAACATAAAATAAGGTGAATGTAAGGAGAATGACCCCGAAAAGAATCGGGATCGCATAAAGAATTCGTCGAACGGCATAGAACAGCATAGAGGCTACCCCCGTTGTTGCTCCACAATTTTATATACGAATGCCGCAACGATACCGACAAATAGAAGCGCAAACAGCACGGCGGGCAACCGGAACATTGTATTTGTATGACGCACCCATTCCAGTCGCGTGGCGGGGTCGGAAACGGCGTACCGGTAAGATCTGGTGGACATTGGAAGGGGCTTTGTCGGAGAAAACCAGTCATGATATAGCACGAATAGTCGATTGTAGTACAGATAAATCCATGGCACGTCTTCGTCAACAATTGCCGACATTTCCCGAATAATCTCGGACTTCCGCTGCCGTTCCCCCGGGATGGAGTCGGAGAGAACCTGTAGTTCCTCATAAAGCCGGTCGTAGCGGTCGTTTCGATATGCGGCGTAGTTGACTCCTGGACGACGGTTGGGTCCGTACAGGAGCTGCAATACGTTCTGTGCATCCGGGTAGTCCATGGTCCAATTTGCATCGTACAGTTGCCCCTTGCCTTCGGCGGCGCGTCGGAGGAATTCGGGAAATGTCTGCAAGTTGCATTGAAGTCGGATACCGATCTCCTGCGCGCAGATTGTATAGAATCGTGCGATGTCTCGCGTTCCCTGGATCGCGGAACGAAATTCGACCGACAGTTCCAGCGGCGATCCATTGGGGGATTCGCATGTAACCCACTCTCCCGATGAATTCTGGCTGACAGAGTACCCGGCTTCCCTCAGAAGAGCGCGAGCCTGCTGCGGATCATAGCCCCCCCACGGTGTCCGGTAGTCCGGGTTGTATCCCCTTACGTCCGGCGGAATCAGCATGTTCGCAGGTCTTCCTCTTCCGTTCAAATAAGCCGAGATAAGATAAGCGCGGTCCATACACAAACTGATCGCTCTGCGTAACTGTTTATGTCGTTCATCATAGCCCCCGACCCGTTCATCCTCCATATTGAACACGAGATAATTAATGCTTGGATCGTCACAGATCTGTAAGTGGATTCCCTGCTCTCGAATCTCCCGTTCGAGTAGTGTGTCCGGCGATACCGCGCTATTCTTTGAATTAGCCGTTCCTGCAAATGCGCGGTCGAATTGTTCCTTATTGAGCCGTTCATAGCAGTCGATGGTTCCCGCAAGAAACTCCATCCACATGGCGCTTGCTTCCGGGATAATAAGGAACTGGAGTTCATCCGCCAAGGGAATGTGTTTACCGATATGAGGCGCCATGTAACGGTCCCAATCGCCCGGGTCCAGCGCGCCCTCCTGTTCCCATTTGCGGCGAAATATGTTTTTGTAGTTGTTCTGCCTGATGTCGGTTGAATCCAGTTGAGGGAAATAAATCTCGCGGTATTTCGGATTTCGGGTCCAGACCAAATGCTGCTTCTTGACATATTCTTTCAACATGAACGGCCCGGTGCCGACCGGGTGGCGGCTGAAATCAAGACCGTACCGCTCCACCGCCTCGCGCGGGACAATCGCGCCGTACGGCAGGCTCAAGGCCCACAGGAGTTGCGGGTAGGGAGACCGGAGTCGTATCTGAAATGTGTAGTCGTCCAAAATCGTCAATCCCTCTACCGGTTCATCGAATAGCCGATCGCGTGCTTGCGGATGGCCGGTAGCCAAAAATCGTCTGCGCCAGTCATCCAATCCAGGGACTTTATTCTCCAATACCCAGAATCCTCCTTCCGCGAGTGACATGAGACGTTTGAGCGAATAGACCGCATCCTGTGCGGTGACCCTGCGTCCCACTCCGTTCGGAAAACACGGGTCATCTTGGAAGGAAATGTCGTCGCGAAGTGTGAATGTATAGGTTCTTCCTTCATCGGTGATTTCCGGTATATGTCGGACGAGGCACGGTACAAGTTGCGGTTCCGGCGGGGAGGGGTATTGATAATCCACAAGCGATTCATACGCCAGGCCGCACTGCCGGGCGGAATAGACATCCCCGGCGCGATGCGGATCGAGAAAGCGGGGATCAACGGATAGCGCAAGACGGACAACATGCCGATCCCCATCCTGCCTGGCCAACACAACGGCCCGCGAGCCGCAGGAGAGGAAGAAAAGGCATGCCATTGCGATCAGCGCATTATTCCTTGACATGGTTCGTATGCCGCTTGGATTGTAGATTGGCAGCATGATAATAGGGCAGAGGGAGCAAGGTGGAGAGGGAAGATTGTCCGAAATTCGTCGGGACAGATCGGAATATATTTATAGTTGACAAACCGGGTCTTCGGAAACCGAACATGGTTGTCCAGACGTTATGAAAATGCCGTTTGATGCGACCAATCTGTTGAAGAAGGCGAGGACGCGATAGACTTTATGTGTTGAACTGCATTTCACTTACTGAAGCGCCGGTGGCTCAATGGATAGAGCACCTGACTTCGGATCAGGCGGTTGGGGGTTCGATTCCCTCTCGGCGCGGGTTGATTTTACTGGACTTACGTACTTCCCACCTTCTCTTGTTTTTCCCTCATCGTGCAATGATCGTGCAATTCTGCTTGATTCTCCCAAGAATGAGATGGCCAGATTGGTGAATCGGATGGAGCATTCCATTTGGCAATCTCGGCTTCGATTTGGGAAACCACCTTTTCACGGAACAAGGGAATCAGGCGCTTCCCCTGGTCTCCGTGGTAATGCCTCTCTCCGATTGTCGTCGGCGCATGACCGACGTACCGCTGGACATAGTACCCATACCAACCCCCATCAATCGCCGCCGTTTGAAGCGTATTGCGCAGGTCTTTGGACTTGATCGAGACTTCCGGGTTCCACCTTCGCAGTTCACGCTGAACGGCATGGGAATACCCATTATAGTCCACGAAATCCACAGGTCTTCTACCAGACCGCCTCTCCTTGAGAATCCAGACAACAATTCGAGGAATAGGGATTCTGCGAATCCGATATCGGTTCTTTACCGTCCCGTCAATTGTGATCGTTCCATCTTCCAGATCCACTTTTTCCCAGGTCAGCCGGAGAGCCTCTTGCAGTTGAAGACCAACAAGCCCCTGAAGGGCCACCCCAGCAGTCAATCGGTCACGCTCCGGATCTCTGGCTAGGTGATCCAGGAAATCCAACACCCCATGAATGGGAAGGTAGGGATTCCCCAGATCTTCCTGATAAATAGGAGAAACGGATTCACGCCGGGAAAGCCTCAGATTCCGGCAGAAATCGACATAAACCCTCGGCCAGTTGGCCGCCATCCAGGCCGATGTCCGGCGAACCGGAATCAGATACAATCGGATTGTGTCCGGAGCCAGATTCCGCTCCATCAGATATTTCTGATAGTGGAGAGCATGTTCAAACCGAAGTTCGTGCCAAAAAGTTAGCCCTTGCTTATCCACCCAGGACAGAAAACACTCGCAATTCTGCCGGTCACCCTTACGGGTCGCAACGGACCAGTTGCGCGTTTCAGCAGCCTTAATCAGGGCATCACTGATGTGCATCTGCGGAAAAGCCTCGCCCGTATCCGGTTCTTTCTCCAGGCGATCCCCGGGCATAGAAAGAAGCCTCTCGGCCTCCTGAATGGCCTCACTCAGATCCTGAGCATCAAAGCGAATTCTCCTATACTTGCCGCCGGAATCTCTCCCGCTGACTTTCCATCGTCCTGGACTTTCCTGGTGCAGGGTGAATCGGTCGGTCTTGAACCGGTCTTTCTTTTTGGTTGTCAAAGAGCGAATGGTGCGTTGTTTTGGATGAGTCAAGGTGATTCTCCTTTCCCACCTTGTCCCCATCACGTTGACGGACAAGATGATCCCAGTATCGGTTGAGAGAGTCAACCACATTCCCTCCCCAGTATCCTTTGCCCGGGGACCCCACCAAGCCGAATTGCCGCAGCGTTTCAATCTTGACGAAGCCGCGAAGGAGGTCCTTCAGTTCCTCACCGGTGTATATGGTGGTCGGATCCACGCGCCTCATTGGTGTGACTTGCCTCTGATTTCTCAATGCACCCGCATTGGTGCGTTGGATACTTCTGAGGACAGTTTAAGAATGGAAGAGAGGCATTCCGTTGGCTTTGTGTGGGCAACTGTGGCAAAAGCAAAAAAGAATCGATTTTCGTGAGGAAATTACGTCATCCAATCAACCGGATTGCAAAAACGACCCGCTTGCTTCGAAACAATTTCATCCCAAATCCCTGCATATCCAGATCACTCTCCACCTATCTACCCGGAGCCATGCACCACAAGATACCGGATCAAAACGCGGTTCTCCGGACGCTTATACACAAACGACAGATTGGAGTCAGGCTTTCAAGCGAATTGTGCCTTTACGTTCACCTGGCTCAATCAATTCCTTGTAACCGCGGAGTCGCTTGAAGATGTCTGTGTATCTGCTTGACTGGATGTCGGTGTTTTCGAGTATATATTCCCATGGCATATCCGGTCTTTTGTTCTGGTGTGCATCGTACAATATTCCGACAACTTTTGCTTGTTTTGGGGTAAGAGTGTAGAGTATGCACTTCCAAACGATTGTTCGAGATTCTGAATCAAAATAATTGTTCTCATCCCTCTCAGTTCTATCCTTCTTCAGAGCACATCGTATTTTTTCCGACTTCGTTTCCAGTTTCTCCACCTTTTTCAGGTAGTCCGCGATAGCCGGAGCATATTGAAGATCCATGACAGACTTCCATTGACACACCTCCGGGATTTCAACACTGAAAAGTGCTTTCAATTTCATGTAGAACTGGTTCCACGACTCTTTTTCCTCTACATACAAATTAACAGCTTTATCCAGAACGTCGTCCAAATAAATTATCCGCTTCGCGGCATTCGATGGAATCCCGGATACAAAATGACATTCCTGTTTGATCGTGTTGAGAATCCCTTTGTCAATCTCTTTTTGAATAAGCCAGGCGAACATAAGTAGACTATACAACCCACCAAAATCCCACGTTTTGTTATTTTTAACAAAAATGAACTCTATAGCAAAAAGCCGGTCGATTTGATTTTTTGCCAACTGTTCGTTAATCAATTTTACCGTGGAATTCCATACGTTATCGGAGTTTCTTAATGACAATACTTCTACACTTTTTTGGAGAATATTCATCTTCAATTTAAAAAAAGATTCTCTGATCTCGTTACAAAATGTTACATCTTCTTTTGTCAAAAAAGAAAACCCATTTGAATCCTTGTATGTGACCAGGCTCTCCTCTGTATAATAATCTTCCGAATCCTCTGTGTGGTCGCAGTAGGTTGTTCTTCCCCAGCAATAGAAAATCAGCCGATATCCATCTTTCGAGACATTTGTATATTCACGCAATGGATCGAGGATTGTTACATCCTCGTCCATCTTTCTGACTAAAGAATGAACGTTGAGGGAAAAGAGATCAGAACAGTTGTACTGTGGAACGTCGTCGGGTCTCAGAAATATCGGCTGAAATCCTTCTGGCTCCTTCACAACCAATGTTCGGGTGAGATATTGAAAAAACCAGGTAGAATAATGAAAAATCCGGTCAGGATAACCGGTTTCAACGACAGCATCCTTCTGCTTCTCCAGATAAGGAATGAATTTCTCCAGATTGTTTTTCAATTCCTCTTTCATTATATAGGGCAAATAAGGATTCCAACGGGTCGGGTCAGTCAAATTCAATAAAAAAACCAAGGTTTCAAACAGGTCCGGCCCAAGAATTTTTAAAGTATTCAGGTCCAAGAACGGACCCTTTTTCTTGGGACAAATGACATTCCAAAGCCAAGACCATCGCTTTATTCCGAGATAAAGGACGTCCTGAAAATTGTTACTTCTTAGCCCGACATCCTTGCCTGAGTCTTCCAGCCAACTCCGTACGATTTTGCCGAGCCGTTCTAAGTCCAAATTCGGTTGGAGATTTTCCCATAACGATGTCGAAAATTCAGTTTCTGAAACCATCAGGACCTCCGTCCAAGAATCCCTCAGCGTGTAATTTGCTTTTGCAGGAGTTTATGATTGTCCAAATATCTTTCCTGTTCAAGGTCACAGAATCAGCCTCGCCGGTCCAGCCGCGTTGTTTTCTTCACGCACCTCACTGAGATAAGCAAGATCAAATGGAGCGCCATCTGCAAAAAAAAGGAACCTGCATCCGATCTGTTGAATTCGCAGGTTCATTCTCAATGCCCGTGTTATTTTTTATGTTCCTGGTGATATCGCGGGCATTTCACAGCCCATTATCCTTAAAACCCGGCTTACCGTTGACCCGTTTTCTGAACAGGGATTTCCAGAAACTTTCTCTTCTGCCAATTACGATGACATAAGGGCCAAACTTCTTCAGAATGTCTCTCATTTTCAATGGAGGGAGTATCTGCCTCTCTCTTCGAAACCATTTCAACACCTTGTCCAGAAAGGTTTCTCTCGACGGACGAATCGTCATGATGGAAAGCCTCCTTTTGTTCTATGACAACGTGGATTCCCTCTTCAAGGGGATTTGAACAACCTTTTTCCTGCCTGATGACCCCATAATAGCACAGGAGGTATGGCCCTGGCATCGAACCGAGAACCATGCCTCCTTTTTTCCGACACCCATGGGGGGAGATACCCAGTTTTTTCACAGGTTTGGAATCACCGTGAGGACCGTGTGTCGTGAGGCCCTTGAGAGAACACAAGTGGGGAAAACAGAATACGTTCTATTCGCTTTTCCAACGTGATCCATTCCATTGTTGTCGGAACGGACGCACTGTGAACCGGAAAATCACCGGACCATGGCAAGGATTGACCCCGCGGTCCGCTGGAGATGGTAGGACTCACCCGCATTTAAGGTGGGATATTGAGCCGAACGGGTGTACGTGTTCACGATATGGAACATCTTGTCGCCGG
>JAKQSI010000055.1 GCA_029570205.1 Candidatus Omnitrophota bacterium
GAACGATTCGTCCGAGGAACCCCGGTAGTCGCTGCACTCCCGAAAGCGGTCTGGATCAACCCGCCAGACCAAAGAAGTTCAACACAAGAAACACTCACTAATTTCCAAACGGAGCTGTCTCATTGGACTTGACACATTCCGTTCGGCACACCCAAGATCAATAGTCCACCCGGTCTTAATACCCGATATACCTCTGCCAATGCTGTTTCGTCCTCTCGAATATGCTCCAGGACATGATTGAAAAAGATGATATCAAAAGAGTTGTCATCGACAGGGTAATCAGTGATATCAGCCATGAATAATCGGATCCCACGTGATATCTGTGCAGCTCTTCTCAGGCGCGTCAGATTGTAGTCACTTGCGTATAGGTGGGGAACATATTGGCCCAACCATCTCAGATTATTCCCGTCCCCACAGCCAAGGTCCAATGCAATTCGCGGTGAGTGATCAGCACTATACTGCATTATAATCCCATCGAGATACTCTCTTCTTTTCTTTAGATGATGACGATAAGGACCTTCCCATTGTTTCGATTGTAACCCTTCGTACCAGTCGGTTTTACCTTTCTGCTTCTCCAGTTGTATTGTTTTCTCAATAAATTGAATATCTTTTATCAGGATCGGAATAGAATCAACCATCCGTATGAGAAAACTACACTGGTTGCAGACAAATTCTTCTACCGGGTCGGGAATTTGTATCGAACCCCTGCAATTGGGACAACAGAACACGGACCGGGCATTCTCATTTTCCGGTCCAGGAGAACCCATGGGCCTGTCCATGCCACAGTATTTATCAGAATTCGGATCATGAGTCCACTGAACGGGATTCTCGGATAATCCTGTCACTTCTCTTGTTCCCTTCTACAAAGGCTCGTTCCAGGCCGATAAGAAGGTAGTCCAAAATACCCTGTAACCCAAGGCATCCGGCCAAGTTTATCATTCTCGCGGGATCATTTGCACCTCCGTGCGGCCAGATTGTTCCCCGGCTCGCCCTTTCCCTTGACTCCGGGAGAAATTATCACGCCATTGCTTCTGATCCCGTTTGAGGCATCATACGGGATGTTTGGGAACCCGCAACAGACCGGCCCTTCCCCATAAATCAGATATCCGAATCCGGCGCCCCTCCATTCCTCGTACAACGCCGGCGCATTGACACGCATGAACTCCAGGTCCCCCAGAGCCGTGTTGTGATACATGCCCTGGTGATTCTTGAAATACTCCAGGTCGTCCCGACCTTCCATAAACGGATCGGTGAGCGGCCCGTTCAAATAACCAAGGTTGATATAGGGACAATGCTCCTCTTTCCCATCATAATGGCCGGGAACATCGCCCACATCCATCAGATACAGCTTTTGCACGTCCTTATAGGCACGCAGTTCGCTCTGCGAATGGGCGACCCTGGCCCGAATCTGAGCGTTCAGAAAGTTGGGAACCGCAATCGCGGCCAGAATGCCGATAATGGCAACCACAATCAGCAACTCAATCAGTGTGAAACCGAAAGAACTTTTGCGCATTTGAACCTCTTTCCGATTTGAATCTGTCATTGGCTCCATGCAGAGAACCAATCCAAAGACATGACCGTTTTGAAAACCCGGATCCCACAGAATCAACTTACAAATTCCTTGAGATCCTCTCCATTGCCGTTCTGTTCCGCGCGGGATATACCTTAAAACCCGCCCGCTGCAATTCCCCCCGGACCGGCCCGTATAATGTCTCCATCGCTCGTGAGACCGTTGGATGCGTCATAAATCATCGCCCCGCCCTCACAGGCCCAGACTTTCAGGTCGGGACCCTGCGAATTAAAGGCGTAAACAAGCCGTTTCTCATCCATCCCGAGACCCGCCGCAACCATCTGCAAAAACGGCCAGCTTCCCGTCTTTTCCGGAGGACTCGACGCCGCCACCCACATGTCATACGTGAGATAATACGGACAGGCATCGCTGAACTTCGCTTTGCCATGATCTCCGAACGGGTCGTAAGGCCATGACGGCATATATGCCACGGGGGTGGTCAGGGGAATCCACCGCCCTTCAATACCGATACTTCGACGAGGATTTGTGTCAATCCAGGGGTAGTCGTTATTGTCCATGAAATACATGTCGATGGCATTGGCAAAGCTCCTCTGGTCGGAGTGAACACGAGCAATCTTGGCACGAACTTGGGCGTTCATCAGATTGGGGACGGCAATCGCGGCCAGAATGCCGATAATGGCAACCACAATCAGCAATTCAATCAGTGTGAAACCGAAAGAACTTTTGCGCATTTGAACCTCTTTCTGTTGCAGATCTGTCATCCGGTCCTGCAACGGACAAATGGAAATATGCGTCTTGGGATGAAGACCCGAAGAAACAACAATTTCAGGTTACAAACTCTACGGATACTTGTCAATTCCCGCTGCGGATAATGCCGGACATAAAGACAGGGGCATGGCCTCATGCCCCTGATCGGATTCTTGCGCCGGATACTTGAATACCCGGCCTGATTCGCGTGTCTCTCGATATTTGCCGAGTCCTCACTCCGCCACGATCTGCGATCCCGGAGATTCGGCGCGGATTCCGGTATTGTAATATGAATAGGCTGCGCTGGTTCCGATAATCGCTCTCACCGGGAACAGGGCTTTCACCTGAAAAGTAAACTCAACGGACTCAGCCGGTTCCAGGCCATCCACATAGAAGATCACTTTCCGGCCCGCCTGCTCCACCCGCTTGATGAGATCCAGTTCCAACACCTTGTCCAGGCTTTCCTGCACCGCCGCAAATCCCGTGGGAACCGAGATATCCAGGATCAGCATCCCGGAGGATGGTTGTGGTGTCGGGACCGGCGTTCCCTCCGGGTCTGGAATCGGCTCGCCGCCCAATGCTTCCGGTTTCTCATTCCCCCCGCTTTCCCCCGGCTCCTCCAGGCCATAATAGGTCGCCGTCACCCGCACATCCACAAGATCATCCACCGCCACATGATCCGTGGAATAGGCTACCTGCAAATCCATTCCGTTGCGGATCAGACCGGCATCGCCGGAAGACCACACATTGAAAATCTTCGCCAGCTGATACGTGATATCGCCCTGTCCGCGATGACGAAGTTCCAGAGCGCCTTCCCGTGGAATCTCATACACCTGGAGAACGTCAAAATTGGCGCTGTTGACATGAAACGTATGAAGCAATTCGCCATCCAGAAGAAGGTCGATGTCCGCATTGGTGTTTCTCGACTGACGCAGAGCGGCCTCGGCGAGCGCACGAAACGCCATGACCGTATCCTGTGTGGAACCGAATCCGCCCAGGGAGTTCCGCTGCGCCGCAATCCAGGACAGGGCGGCGGCGGCTTCCGGTCGCGATTGCTCCATCAGAGCCAGCGCAGCGTAGGCGGTCGTTTCTACCGAATTAGGCGACCAGTACATGCCGTTCTTGTCTGTCTCGGCAAGCGTCAACAGCAAATCCACCGCTTGCCCGGCTGCCGGATGATCCACGCCGGAAAGCGCAAACGCCGCAATCGCCAGCGCGTATGGATTATCGGTGGCCTCCATCAGATGGCTTTGGAGGTAGTTCGCCGCGTTCTGCCGGACTGTCGCAGAACCGCCGGCATAAGTTGAAAGCGCATTCAAAACATAAGCTGTCAGTCCGTAATTCCCATTCAGCCCGCCGATCATTTCCTGGTGACAAATAAATCCCACCGGCTCCCAGGAACCGTCCGCCAATTGGTGACTTTCGATCCAGGTTGCCGCGCTCGCCAGGACTGTTTCATCAATCGTGCGCACATCGCGCGCAACGCTGAATGTCGAAAGAACAAACGCTGTCAGCCACAAACTGCCCTCCTCGTCCGATTCCCCAAACGCCGAGAAAGAACCATCACTGTGCCGGTACGTCAGTTCCCGTTGATAGCCGACATTGACAAATGTCTCCGCCTTGGCCCGGATCTCCGGATTCAGTTGCCCAGTAAGTTCCAGGTAGCGCAGCACCTCGATATCCGGCGCGAGAAAGATCATGTTCTGCTCGCCGCACCCATAAGGCATTCCAAGCAGATCATCGATACCGTTCATGGACTGCGCAACAAGGCTGGGAGTGATTGCAAGACGCAGTTTGCCGGAATCGGGAACAATCGCGGGAATCGCTGTGTCGGTTTCCGGTTCGGGCCGGATTTCCCATGGAAAACAGGCATCAAGGGTGACGGTTTCGCCCTCGTGAATGATTCCGTTGGTTACCGACTCGCGGCGCGTTCCTTCCGGTTCCACCCGAAACTCTTTGCGGATGGCATCTGCCCGGCTCGCCGATTGTGCGATCACCTCCAGGGTCCAGGTCCCCACTTTGACCGGCTTGATTGGGATCGACACTCCCACAACGGCGTTCGGCTCCACGGTCACCGTCTGTACCAGATCGCCCAGCGGTTCGAAGAAATCGCCCGCCTTCAGTTCCAGACGCACCTGCTGGGGAACATCGACATAGTTGAACACTTGCAGAAGTAAGGGGAACTCTTCCCCACGTGTGACCGCATAAGGCAGGTCCGGCTCCACAAAGAAATCCTGGAATACCCGCAGAGAGCCTTCTGTGATTCCAAGCCCCCGTTCGGAGGTTGAGACCGCGTGAAGCCGCCAAGTGGTGATGGAATCCGGAGCCGTCAGGTCAATCGAGACCGCCCCGGAGGCATCGGTTTTTATCTGAGGATTCCACAGCCATGTCTCCGGGAAGAATTGCCGAACGCGCTGGACTTCGGCCAGATCGCCGCCCCCCGCCCCATTTTCCGGTTCGCCGACCGGCTCCGGAAAGTTCTTTTCATTGCCAAAAAACACGCCAGGTCCACGCCAGAACCTCCAGGGTTCGATCTCTTTGCCCTGCGGCAGGAAAAATCCTTTCGAGGTCACCATCTGCAACCCCGCACCCTTTAGAGTATCCGCGCTGCCCTCGCTGCCGACTCGGGGCATATCCCACGGACTGCCGGGATGCTCCTCAACCTGGGGTTCCATGAAAATGCGTTCCAATTCGGCGAACACCTGTTGAAGGTTCAGCCTCCCCGCCGCCAGGGCATAGACCGACTCATCTACAATCGAAAGGCCGATCATCGCCTCGCCGGGTGTTTGAAGATGAAGCGCAACCGGATTGCCCGGCAGGACTTCATCCGCCGAAAAGGAGGCTTTCAAAGAATCGGTTGTTGCCTGCTCTACCTCAAATGGAAGAACATCGGCGGAGACTTCTCCATCGGGATTGATGAGATAGGCTACAATTTTCGATTCGGGACTCATCTCCGGTGTAATTGTGAACCGGATATCCCGACCCGTTACCACGCCCGAAAAGACCGTCCGCCCGGCGGCAAACACATCATAGAAAATCGTTCCGGGATTCGTCGAAAACGCTGTAAATGCCGCTTGGTCTCCGATCTTGCAGATCCCCGTCTCCGTCTGCCGCACATGCAGGAAACTGGACGAGGGAGAATAAGTAGAGTTCAGCGTGATGGTTTGGCTTGCCAGATAGTTCCCCGCTTTCAATTCCGCATGGAATTGCCCCATAACGGCCTTCTCCGGGACAGCGGGGATATCCACAAGTCGAAGTCCGTTTGCAGTAGAGACAGGTAGAGTGGATTGCTCAATCACCTCCATGTTTTCATTCCAACAGGTGGTTTGGAGCGAGACTTCGCCGCTTGTGGGAACACCGTCCGGGGTCTCGGTGATTACCAGAACCTGAAGAGGAAGCCCCGGTTTCAGAGTCTGGGAATCGGTGATCAGGCGCACCTGGATGGGGGCGTCTACAACGCGCAACAGAAGACTTGTTCGCTCCTCATGCCCGCTTTCGTCCGTCACCACAACGTCCAGCTGAAGCGTTCCTGCGCCTTCTTCCGCCAGGGTTCCGGAAACATACTCAACCGGCGGAAGGAAGAACTCGATCTTGCCGTTTTGAAGTTCCCCTGTAAATGTGGCGTACTGGTCCCACGCGCCGATATACCGGAATGCCGCCAGATTGACCTTGCCCTCTACAGGCTTTCCGAAGAAGTATTGCGCGTCAATTGTTCCATTGATCTGTTCGTCATAGAGAAACCATGTTTTCTCCGTGTTCACTTCGACAGCGAACTTGGGCAGGACATACCGATCCACCAGCACATCCAGAACCGTCTCGGAACTGCCGGATTTCGCGCGGATTTTCCATGTTCCCAGATTCAGCTCATTGGCCAGGGGGAGATTGAATGGGGTAATACCAAACAAATCCGCTGTCACAGTCTCCTTGTGAATCTTGATTCCTTTGGCGTCAGAAATGGAAACTTCGACTGTGCCTGGAAGTGGGGTGAGATCATTGCTGAGAGAAAGGACACGTCCCTGGATGGTCTGGCCGGGGCGGTAGATGGGTTTGTCGGTCTCAACAAACAGAACCGGACCCTCTTGGACGGTCACATTCGCGCTGAGGGTCTCATTGCCTTCGATATTCAGCGCGAACGAATACGAGCCGGAGGGCACATTGGGCGCCTTAAATAAGATATTCCGATGCCCGGTCGCGTCTGTTGATCCGGTAAAGATCGGAATGGCCACCTCACCTGTGGACATGGTCAGGCGAATCGCCGCCGGCGTGGGCTTGAGGTCCTGACCGGAAAAAGTCGTCACATTGACCGATGCTTTTCCGCCCGCATAGATCTTCAGCGGAGCGACCATGGTGGCCGCAATTTCCCCTGTCACATGAGTTTCGGGATCGAGATCGCCCGTGTGACGGAATACCAGCAAATCATCGAGAACCGCCCGTTCGGATACGCCGGGCGCTCCGGGTGTGTGCTGCAAAGCAACCATAAGGAATTGCGGCGCATACTTGAAAAACCCACCTGTGTGCAGTAGCTCGTTACCGACCGCATCGGATGCAAATTCCGTAACTCCCAACATTTCTCTTTCGGAAGTCAAAACGAGCGTCACCAGGTTCGTTCCGCTTTCCGCCGAGAGAACGGTAGTCTGTGTGAATAACCAGCCTGCCTGTTCTGTTGTGGGCTGTTCGGCAACCGCTCCCGCATTGGCTGATCCGCCTTCGGGCGTCGTAGTCAATTCCACCGCGTGCCCGGATTCCACAGAGACCACTCGTGTCTGTCCCGGAACGCCGCCGATACCCGAAATGAGAGATTCCGTATTGCTTTCAAAGTCGCCACACGGCAACAGTGAAATGAGGTTGTCGGGTTTCGGGAACCGCGCAAGGAAAATCTCAAAGTTGTCGAAAAGAATCTCCACCGGCCCGGGTGCGCTTTCCGGCAGGGCAGCCTGAAAAACAGGCACAATCACACCGGATGGCGCTCGATAAACAAAAGCCAGTTGTTCCGCATCTTCCGACGGAGCGCCGACCGCATTCCGAGCCACATAAGCCATTCGGCCATCCGCCACATCCTGTTCTCCAATGTTCAGCGCACCAAGCGCCACACTTGCTCCCGGTCCGGATACCCAGACCAAACATTGCGCCAGCACGGGGTCCGATCCGACCGCATAAGGCGTATTCCCGATAATCAGCATCCCCTCGCCCGGATTGAGCGAGATCAGGAGACCCTGCCCATCACTGAGACCCGATTGGACCGGCGCATGCCCGATGCTCACATACCCGGCAGACAGACCGACAGGGGCGCCGGCAGCGAACTTCTCCACAGAGAACTCCTTTTCGCTGAACCGATCAAATGCCAACGGCTCGCCTGCATAGCACGGTGAGAAGACAAATCCAAAGACGATTGGGAGAAGGGGAACAACACAAGTGCGCGCAAATGAGGAAGTTAAGCAATTTCGCATGGCGACCGGCCTCCGGAAGATACTTTCGCAGACAATGGCAACTCCACTCTAAGTATATCTTATTTATGGATTTTCTTCCCACGAGAATCATAATAATCCTGAAGGAACTTTTCCCGACAAGACAATCCCTCGCAAGACAGGTCATACAGAAGGATGCCTAGCCTTAAATCCAACAAATCCTTATCCTTAAGGTTTGGGGCAGGCCGGTAAAACGTGCCCCGAAATTCGCAAAAGACAGGTCGTCATACGAGGTTGAGCATGGCTCGGGGCGTCACAGTTACGCTTGGTATCTTATTCATAGCCGCTTCGGTCGGATGGTCCCAGCGGACCGATATTGAAGTAGTGGTTGAGGGCCAGACTCCCCCTCCCAACATCGCCATCCAGAAATGCCGGATCGACGGAGCATTCCCGGACGCAGAAAAGATTGCCGGAGAAATATCCGCTGTCCTTCGTCAGGACCTCTTGTGGACCCGCGCTTTTGTCATTGTGGATGATGAGAAGGTCAATCAACTTGCGGAAGAGGACCGTAAAAGCGGCACAGTCAACTATGCGGCCTGGAACGACATCCAGGCGCATTACCTGGTGGAAACAATCGTTCGGAGCCGCACACCCGATACGGTCGAACTGGATTTGATTCTCCATGACATCCGCGACCAGCGGGTTACCGAGGGCAAACGAACACCGAACTGCCGCGTCAACCAGGTTCGTCAGGTCGTTCATCGCTATAGCGACGTGATTCTGAGGCGATGCACGGGGAAGATCGGGATTGCTCAAACCAAATTCGCTTTTGTAAACTACAAACCATCCCAGCGTGTCAAAGAGATTTTTCTGATCGACTACGACGGATACAGCGAGAGCGTGTCGCAGGTGACACAGCACAACTCCACCACGCTGTTCCCGGCGTGGTCACCGGATGGGCAATGCCTGGCGTATACCTCCTATTTCAGTAATTGGGCGGATTCGTATATTCATTATTTATATAAACGGGGAGGAACACGGGTCTTTCCGCTTGCCGCCTTTCCCGGAAACAACATCACTCCCTGTTGGAATCCGACCGATGCGGACTGGCTGGCGATTTCCCTTTCCTATAAAGGAAATCCGGACATATTCCTCATCAGGCGGGACGGTAAAAAAACCCGTCAGCTGACCATAACAAAGTCCATTGAAACCTCCCCCTGCTTTTCTCCGAACGGGCAGGAAATCGCGTTTACATCCGACCGAATCGGGTATCCGCAAATCTACGTCATGAGCTCGGATGGAACCAATGTTCGTCCGCTGGTAACCATGTACGGGTATGCGTGCGATACCGCCCAGTGGTCGCC
The DNA here is from genome assembly GCA_029570205.1 of Candidatus Omnitrophota bacterium. Classification (GTDB taxonomy): domain Bacteria; phylum Hinthialibacterota; class Hinthialibacteria; order Hinthialibacterales; family JAKPRU01; genus JAKPRU01. Next base: position 9,048 of record JAKQSI010000055.1, read on the forward strand.
GGTGCCGGTCGGGGGACCTCTGGGGGATTACCGGATTGCGTTTCGGGCGTATGCTTTGGGTGCGGCTCGAGGCGACATTTTTGTAGTCAATCCGGACGGGTCCGGACTGGTGAACCTGACCCAGAACCAGGCCGACAATTCGAACCCGTCCTGGTCACCGGATGCGCAGTACATTGCGTTCTCTTCCACCCGCGCAGGCGGGAAATCGGAAATCTGGGTCACGCAGGCCGATGGAAACAATCCCCGGCGCGTAACTTACCTCCCGGGCGAGAATCTCTCCCCGGCCTGGTCGCCTGCCGTGGAACCGTGAGAACAGGGAGACATGTAAAAAAACGTGAACCGTGGTATTCTCACAGGTTGTAAATCTGGTATAATGCGATTCTACTAGGAGGATGAGACTGCCGGTTTGGTATGAGACCGGACTCAACTACTCCGTTGAACGGGGGGAAATGTCGATGGCGCTGAATGAAAGCGTTGCTTCCTTGTCCCTGGAAAACTTTCTGCCGAAAGACGGCGCGGCCCAGGTGTCTCTGGATGAAGTTTACAAAGCGCTGGATCGATTGGTGAACACGGCCGCATCCAAACGCAATATCAATCCCAACGAACTCGTGCGCGTAGTTGATAATGGGAAAGTGAGTTGGATCACTGCTCGGCAGGCACAGCGGTATCTGGAGTCCGACGCTCAATCCGGCGATGGTTTGCGCGAAAAAGTGGAACGTGCCCTTAAAGGAGATGCCCGGATCCTTCACCAGGAGTTGCGTGTCCTCCTCGCTATCGCGGCGGGGACATTTGAAAACTTGAATGCCGAAGGCCTGATTGACGAAAAAGAAGAAGAGAGAATCCGTCCCTCGATCCGGCGGCGTGAAAGTGAAATCTCAGATACGTTTACGCAACTCTATGAGGTGGAGGGACGGATTTCCGCGGCTCGTGCCCGGCAGCCGCTTATCGCGGAATATGAGAATTGCATGGGGCAGCTTCTCAATCTTCAAAGTCAGGGAAAAATGGACGAGGCGCGGGAACTGGCGCGATATCTTGCCATGGAAAAAAAGAAATATGTCCTCATGTCCCACGCCATCGAACCGGATGTCTATACTGCCTATTTCCATAGACTGAATGCGCAAAAAACCCGGAAAAAGACCCTTAATCTGCAACAAAACCTCTGTCAGAAAAAGGAGGGGGTCATCGGGCTTAGAATCGATCAACTGCACGCCAGAAAGGAGACTATCGAAAACCGGATCAACCTGGCCGACACAACCACGGCCACGGATCTCACCCAAGCGGAAATTGCTCTAGGGGCAAAAGAAGAACTCCTTTTGGCGAATCACGAGATCAAACAGGCAAGCGATCAGCTGGCCGCTGTGCAGACAGAAAACCAAGTCCTGGTGAAGCAGGAAAAAGAGGCTCAAATGGTTATTGAACACATTGCCACAAATGTGTTGAAAGATCAGGAATTGGCCATCGACGTTGAGTCACAAGTGAAGAATATCGAACAGCGCAGGAAGTCACAACCGACAAAGCCTCCTGAGAAACCCAAAACCGAACTACGAGGTCGCATGGCAACAACCGAGCGACATCAGTAAACCTGCAATGCAATGCGGTTGAGCCTGTAAAACAACGAATCCAGAAAGGGCGTGTGCAAAATAGACTTATGCCCGGAACGGAGAAGCTTCCATGCAATCGTCAGGACGATCAATTGCCAAAATCCCGGAAATGGGAACCGATGACCGGGGGTTCGAACAGCTCCAGAGGCTGATCGAAAACCTGGTCCAACAAGAAGCGGCCCGGAAAAAGACTTCCCCCGATGACCTGATTCGTGTCGTGCGCGGAAATGAAGTGGTATGGATGACAGCGGACGAAGCGGATGCTCTCCTCGCTTCCGATACCGAATCGGAAGATGATCGCCTGCGCAACAGTGTCGAACGCGCCTTGAAAGGCGAGACACGAATCTTCCATATCGAATTGAGAGCCATGATTGCGCTGGGCATGGAAATGCTGGATCGCTATGCCAAAGAAGGATCGGTCGATCAAAATGAGGTTAATCGCATCCGTCCGATATTCATCCAGATGGAACGTCGCATCAATACAACCGTCGATCGGTTGAAGGAAATCGAAAAACGCATTCAGAACTACCGCAGAATCAACCCCATCCTCGATGAGTTTGAAAGTAAGATCGGACAGTTGCTCAATTTACAGCGCGTCGGTAAGAACGAAGAAGCAGCCGACCTGGCAAAAGAACTCGGCGCTCTCCGAAAACGATATCTATTCCTCAGTCGGGGACTGGCTTCGGACACCAACGTCGTCTACGGTCACCGCCTCGATCTTCAGAAAAACAAGAAAACGATATTGAGCAACCAGAAATATCTGGCGGCCCAGCGCGCGGGTATGTTGACGAAATTGCTGGAAAAGGGACGGACCCGTTTGGAGATTCTTTGCAACGGATTCCCCGTCGAAGAGGCGATCAAAGGTGAACGGAAAGACGAAATCAACACCTGCATGGAGGATCTGAAAGCACAGCAAAGTGAACTAAGAGCCATCTCCAAAGGCTTACAGGTGATTGAGTTCCAGGAAAAGGAAGTCGAATCCGTCATTTCCCATATCGTCCAGAACGTGGTTCGGGAGGAATCCAAATTGGAAGAAAGTGAGAAGTCGCCCGAATCGCAGCCTGGCGCCTCGGAATCTGCACAAGAAGACAAACGGTTGCGCCGAATGGCAACCGTGCAGCGAAGACGATAATACCCCTTCTTTCCGGAGCCTCTTCTTCGATTTCTCGATTCAGCTGAACCCACAGAACCGGACAACCGACCTTATTTCCCCGTGCGAAATCTCTCCAAACACAACCTTTGTCGATTCCAACGAGAAAATTACTGGGGAGATAAGAGAATCTCGCGGCGACCCAAGCCGATGCGACAGATGACGATATTCCGCGCCGGGCAGGAATCGGCCGGGCGGGTTACGGCTGTCCGGGATTCTCCTGACTGTCGGTAAGGGGAGGCAGTACCACACGAACGGTGGTATTTGGGATGATTCCGACCGTCTGCCGGTGTGTGCTTTTCCTTTCCTTGGCGAGAACACGCAATTCATGTTCGCCCATTCGTACTCCTGTGATTTCCCGCCCCCTTGGTCGCCCGTCAAAATAGATCTCCACCGGGGTCTCTTCCCATCCGCAAATCCAGAGATCGCCTTTTCCCCGCATCCCGATCCTTGCGTGATTCGCAGCTTCTCCGATTACGGGTAGAAGCGAAACCAGGACCGCCCCGATCAGAACCAGCGAAATCGGACGGGAGAAACGCCGAAGGTGTAATAAGACTCCTACCAGCCAGGCCATCGGAACAAATCCCGGCGCAAAAAGGTCCCAGTCATTCTCCGGCCCCAAGTCGATGTGCCATACCAGGCTGTACCCCAGGTACAGAAGCCATACCGAACTGAAGAATAAAAGGTAACGGTTCCGCACAATCAGAACGAAATTGCGCCTCGATAGCGCAATGAACAAAAGCGGCCAGAACATCGCGCCGCAAACAATTTGGATTTTCCCCCATTCCCGAAAATGGCGCCTGGAAAACAGCGGGTAATACATACCCGTATCCCCGACATCAAACAGGCGAAGAAGGTGCTGCCCATACAGCTGACCGTGCAAATCCACCCCCAGCCAATGCGCACCACGGAGAAACACAAAAATCAGCCCCAAGGGAATCAAGCCAAAAGCCAGCTCCCGCAACCCGCTTCTCTTTCCTCCGGTAACTATCCATAAAACCAGGAGACTCGGAAACAGGAACAACCCCATGAGATGAGTCCAGCACAGAAAACTGTACGCCAACGCCGCCCAGCCGACCGATATCCGCTCCTGAAGAACCAGCGACGCGACAAACAGGTACAATGCCGTCGCGGCGGCCACCAGAGCGTAGTATTCGACATGCCCGCAGAAAATGCGTCCAAATCCGGCTGTCAGAAGCAGAAAAAGTGGCCATCGGCTTGAATACGGCAAGAGATATGCCGTCAGCACGGAAATAAAAACAAAAAATCCGCCGGACAGAACCGAGTAAAGATGAAGCGCATCGACTCCGTTCCATCCGAAAGGAGAAACACAAACATAAATCCCTCTTGCAATCGCTTGTGCCAGAAGTGAACGACGGTAGAACCAGACTCCTCCTTCCACCATCCGCCAGATCCGATCCCCGTCCTCAGTCGGCACAACTTCCCGAAAAAACCAATAAATCAGCGTCATGCAAAATGAAAAAAGGGTTGCATAAAGAATAGTTCGGAACGATATGCGGGACTGAATACACTGGATCATGACCAAAGAGGACTCACCGGAAACCCTTGAGCGCCTCGATTTCATCCCGGTATACATCGGTGCTGCCCAGAAATCCGCCGGAGCGCAACATGCCTCTTACCTGGGTAGAGGGGGCAACGATTTGAACACGGCATCCCTGTTTCTCCGCGTCGCGATAGAACGAGTGGATTAACGACACGGCTTTGCGCGGAAGCATTCCGATATCGCTGAAATTCAAAATGATGCACCGATAACCCAGATCGAGAAGATGCCTCATGGATCGACTTGTTTCGGCGCTGTCCTCTCTTTCCCAGATTCCCGAGAAGTCGAGGATAATTACATCTTCCACATTTCGAACGTTGACTTCCATAATCAGACAATCCGATAAAACCGGGTTTGACTCCGATCAATGTATACTGAACACGCTTGTCATGGCAAGACGCTGGGGTGAAGGCCCCGCAATCTTTCCGGTCTGTGACGGTTTGTGCTTGTCCGTGTTGGCCCATGTTCCTCCCTCATTGACCGCCGGCCCACCTGCCGTTAAGATCTCCCAGGAGATTGAATGATGGAAGATTCCAACGCCAGAGAAATCAATCCAAAAATCGGCAAATTAGTTGCCGCGATTGGGGATAAACGCCGCGAACTGGGGCTTCTGGAATGGGGGCAGGTTCCGCTGGAAGAGGTAATTGATCGATTGAAGAAAAACTCCAGGGATAAAAAGGGCAAAGAAGAAATTCCTCAAAAAAAGTAAACCAAAGGAGATGGGCGATGAAAACGGCTTATGAACTGGCAATGGAACGACTGGAAAAAGAATCACCACGCTTACAGAAACCGCTGACGGATGACCAGAAGAAACGTCTGGCTGAAATCGATGAACAATACCAGGCAAAAATCGCCGAACGCCGAATCTTGAGCGAAAAACAGGTCATGGATCTCCTCCGGGAAGGGAAACAGGAGGAAGCCGGAAAAGCCAGAGAAGAGTTCATCGAAGAAATGCGTAAATTGGAGGAGGAAAAAGAATCGGAGAAAGAGAAAGTCCGGCGCGAGTCGCAGTAGGTCAGGTTCGGTTGCGCAATCCCAGTATAGAACGGGCCAGGTCCAGGTCCTCTTGAACTGCTCCCCGAAATATAACGAGTCCCGCGCCGTATACCGCCGCACCGATCAAAACCTCCCAATACCAGGCGTACGGAAGCGCAACCAGGATCGCGGCCATTGTCAATGCCGCAACGATCATCCCGAAACTGCGGCACAAGTCCTTTCTGTGCCATTCCATTCGATCTCGACAGTAATAAACCAGCGCACAAAAATAAAGTGCCTGCGAAAAGATAGTAACCGCTGCTGCCCCTTCGGCGCCATACCGGAGAATAGCAGGGATATTCAGAACAAAATTCGAACCCATCGCCAAAATTGAAGAATAAAAATTCTTCTTCTGCCGGTCGATTGCATTGAGAACGGTTCCGAGCAGAAAGTTCCCGAAAATGAAAGGCAGCGACCAGACCAGGAGCATCAGCACCATGACCCCATCCGGCGCGTATTTCGGATAACACTGCTCCATGAATGATTCCGCAATCAGGGTTCCTCCTATCGCCATGGGAATGCTCAGATACATCAGCAGCCTGAGAAACCGGGCGATCAATCGGTCGATGGATTCACCCTGTGCGTACAGGGAAGACAGCACCGGATAGGATGCAACAGCCAGCATTTGCGGAAACAGGAACAGCCCTTCGAATGGTCTGTACGCTGCCTTGTAAATACCGGTCTCGGCATCCCCCGCCAGGATATTCACCATCACGGTATCCTCGCGGTGCAGCAGAAGAATACAGGCCGCCGAAAGGCCGATAGGGACTGCCGTTCGCTGCCAGGTCAACGCCAGATGGAAATCCCAGCGTGGTCTGCACGGTGCAATTCGTCGAAAAATCACCCGCCATCCCAGTGCCATCGCCAGCAAACCGGAGGCCATATACACCCACAACAGCGCAGAAATCCTTCCCCCCATCCATAGCGCGGCAATCCCTGCCACAACCAGGAACGTTCGATCCGCCAGGTTGATCCCGGCTTCCGCCGCCAGCTGCTCCTGACTCCGCAGCAGCGCCTTTGTCAATGCGCCGTGAAAAATAATCACGCAATAAATGGAAGCCAGAGAGTTCTCTACCCAATACACCCGGTCGCGTATGGAAAGATCGATCACAAATAGAGTCAGTTCCATCACGACAAAAACGAACAGTGAAACAACCAGCCGATACCCCAGGATCGCCTCCGCGACCACCCGGAATCGGTCTTTCCATTTCGCCAAGTCCCGTGTAACAGTCTGCTCCAGACCAAAATCCACCAGAACCCCGAAAATCAGGGCCATTTCCAGAAGGTATTCGAGATATCCGTAGGAATCGCGGCCCAGGATATCCGCGGCGAGGATGGCAAATATGAGAAGAAGAATCTTACAGATGATTCCCGATCCGGTGAGCAAACCGGTAAACCGTGCAATCCGCTCGCCGCCAGTTCCGTTTCCCGGGGATTCGTTCATCAATTCTTAAGTATACCGTCAAAGAAAACCCAGATTCCTGTAAAAGTTTCCCATGTTCGCGGCGAAACGCTCCCACGAAAAGAGTTCCCGCGCCCGACGTTGCCCATACTCCACGATCTCTGTGCGCCACACAGCATCCCCGCGAAGCCGCCGAATCGCGCCAACCAGCGCATCCACATCATCTTCCGGGAACAGCAAATCCTCCCGTCCCAGAACCTCCGGAATTGCGCCGGATGATGAACCAAACGCCGGAATCCCCAGGGCCATGGCCTCGATCAAAACACGCCCCAGCTGCTCCGACCAGCCCTGCATCGTTCGGGATGGCAGAACCAGCAGATCGAACGACGCCAGATGATTGACAACCTCTTCCTCAGGAATCGATGAAATCCATCGCACGCGATTCTCGACATGACACTGACTCGCCAGACCCCGAAATGTACTCTCATCCGCGCCGCTGCCGATCAGGATCAGCTCCGCATCGGGGAGTCGGTCCATGGCCCGGATCAGGATATCGATACCCTTCATTTCCAGCATTCGCCCGATGTATCCCACAGTGAAAGGCCGACCGGGATCTTTTCGAACAACGGGAGATTGAAAATACCTTGCACTCACACCGTAGGGGATCACAGCTGTCGGTTTATCATATCCCTTCCGACGCAGGACGGTCTCAGCCATTCCGGTTGCGCAGACAGCGGCTACTGAAATCCGATGCAACCAACGGTCGATTCGGGCATACACGGGCGACAGGCGCGAGGGATACTTCCATGGTCGGTAGAGATTCTCCCAGGTGTAGAACAACAAATCGAAAGAACCCACAAAGGTCCTGAGAAAAGCCGTCTCCCCGGAAACCAGCGCCCACGGCTCTTCCAATAGCTGAACGACTTCAGGTTTCACATTCCGCAAAACGCGAGCCAGACCGCCCGAATAGAAATGACGGGCGTAGTACCCCGGAAAACAGACGGTTCCCCGATGTGGAACATACCGTTCATCGCCGTGATCGACCCAGGACACCGCCCGGTCATTCTCCACCCAGCGGCTCGGCCCAAACACATGGAGCTCAAGATTCGGCAAGGAAGCAAGCGCCTGATGACGCTCATGCGCCGAGGGCAACCCTGCGGTCTTGTCAATAATGAGAAGACGCATGGACTCAAAAAGGCAGGAGCAGCGCTCCCGCGCTTCAAGGTCAAAAATCAGAAGTCAAACGGATCATCGTTTTTCTTTCGATTGTTCGACTCGCCGTTTCCATTCGAGCCACCGAAAGAATAAGTCGAGGAACCGGGGGAGGAAGTCTCCTCCAGATCTTCCGATGTCCGGCTTGAGTACGCATCCAGCGGGCCGGCTGTTTCGGGAATCACCGGGCGACGGGAACCACGTCTGCGCAGCAATGTAATCAACAGGAACAGGAAGATCACTCCGATCACGCCACCGACAATACCGAGAGTCAGCGGGGTGTATCGTTTCAAAATTGTGAGATTCACCATGGCAGGTGTCGGGTCGAAATTTCCGGCCGGGTCTACAGCGCGTACCGTTGCGATATACCCCCAGGAATAAAAGGATAGCGGTTTGGTGACAATCCAGTCTTTTCCGGCGGGCAGGGGGGCATCTTGCCAGCGCTCATCCCCCAGATGGTATTGGAAAAACCGGATCGGTTTAGGTTGACCGCCCTCTTCAATCGGCGGATCGGTTCCTTCGAGGGTCACAATCGGGTATCCCCCGGATTCACTCCAGCGATACTCAAACACCGCTCTCGTTTCCGGAGGTGTTCGGTCTACCGTGAAAACAGCGGTTTCCTCCGGGGTTTTGTTTCCGGCAGGGTCTACCGCCCAGATTGTGATGGTATGTTTTCCTTCTTCGAGATTTTTCAGAACAGTTTTACCCTCTGTCCCGTGGGCTTGCGGCGCTCCGTCATCGATCTTGGAGAAGAAATTGAATGCCACTCGTGCGCCCGTATCATCCAGTCCCTCCCAGGAAACAGGGATATCCTCCAGGTTGGTATAATCGGGCGGCCGTTGCACAAACCGAGCCTCCAGCCCCACTTTAACAATCACTTTGATCTCGTCCGGTGTCGCATCGATGTTTTCCCGGCCATCCCTGGCGCGCACGCGGAGAGTATGCTCCCCATTGGCGAGATTGGTAAACTCGTAAGTGCGTTCGGAGAAAAATGCGGACCACTCTCCATTGTCCAGCTGGACCGAGTATTGAAGTTCTTCCGGTTTCTGTGTGTTGTCTTTTCCGGTGAATTCAATGGAGTAACTGCGTTTGTTGATCGTTGGCGGAGCATCCGGCTTATTCAGAATCTGCGTATCCGGCGCAGCCTGGAACGTATTGAACTTGAATTCGGACGGCGGTTCCTGGATGTTCCCGGCCACATCCATTGCGCGGATTCGGAACGTATACTCGCCGTCAGGAGGAGTCTCGATAACCACGAAGGGTTCTTTTGCAAAGGGAGACCAGGGATTCTGGTTAATCGTGTGAGAATAGGTCAGTTGCGCATTCTCGGAAATGTTGTCGTTCGCCGTCCAGGTAAACCGAATCTGGGGTTCTTTCACGTTGGGATCCGCAGGCGCGGTGATTTGAGTTGTGGGTCGGACACTGTCGGTCCGCATGTAGGAAATCCAGCTGTTCTCCGATTCTCCGGCGCTCCAAACAATATGATAGACATCCCCGGAGACAGCCAGCCTGGGAGTCGTGCGGATGTAATAGGGAACGGTGAGGCTTTTGGTTTGCCCGTCCAGCTGTTCTCGGAAGTTGATCGAGACAGCCTGATAGGGCGCGCGAGGCGACCACACTGCGCGGCGTCCCCCCGGCGTTGAGACCACGTCGATTACCATTCGGGAATCGAATTCTTGCGTCCCGCCGAAATGCTCGGCCCAAGTTTGCCCCTGGTCGGCGCTGATGGATGTTTGGATCTCGGTATCCTTGTTCAGCGTCAGGAAAATCTGCCCGTTCTCCGGCCCATAGACCTGAAAAATACTGGGCATTTGAGCGGCGAACAATTCTTTGATCCGACGCGGCGGTGTGAAAGTATTATCCGCTTTGTTATAGAAACTGGAAATGACGGTGACATGCACATTCAAACCGGACTGCTGGGTGCCCCCGAGTTCAATCTTTCCGAATCCCGCCTGGATGCTGTCGGGGGACCAATCGGTCCGCTCGTTCAGGTTGACCGAACCCAGCGTAGTCTCCAGGGGGATCTCCTGCCAGACAAGCAAAGCGCTGTTGTCCAGGGAAAGCACACGCGGGGACAGGCAATGATTGGGACTTTGCGCCACCTGTTTTGGGGGTGTCCAGGTCTTTCCGTCATCTGCGCTTCGAGAAGCAAATATCTGTCTTGCCCGTGTCTGGTTGATTTCCACAATGGACGACCAGACAACAAGCGCCTCATCCTTCACAATGGCAACCGCAGGGGAGAAGTTAACCGGCAGATTCCCGCTCAGGACCACCGGCTCGGCCCAGTTCTTGCCCCCGTCGCGTGAAATAAGCATTTTCAACGCCTCTTCCGCGTAGGCCACAAACACCAGATCCCCCTTTGCCGCGACAGCCGGGTAGTACCATTGAATTGTGGGCGAAGTCACCAGGCGGCGCTCTTCGGACCACCCCTTCTCCAATCCCCGAATGGTTGTTGTCAGTGGCAGGGAAGAATCGGCTTTTGCCGCCTCCTGACTTTCCAAAGCCGCGTCTGTTTTGGGTGCTTGAATCCTCGGCGCCCCTGTCTTGAACGCAATCGGATAGGGAACGGCAGGTTGGCCGAGAGTATTTTGAAAGTTCTGAAATTTGTCGCTATTGACACTGACCCAATACTCCCGGTTCGGTTTTAAAGCGACCGGAAGGACGCAGGTCCGCGCGTCAAGCCAACGTGCCCGCTTTTTCGGATCTCCCGGATAAGTCGGACCACCACCAACCCAGGAAAACAGATTTCGGTTCATATCCTGGTCGAAGACAACACGTATTTCTTTCAGCTCCGGATCGACATCCGTCGCGCCGTTGTCCGGTATGGCCTGGATGACCTTGGGAGGCGGTGTTTTGAAATCCCCGGTTTTAAATTCAATCGGATACGGTTCAGCCGGTTCGCCGTTTGTATTCTGAAAACCCTTAAAGCGTTCGCTGTTGATGCTCAATTTGTATTCCCGGTTGGGGCCGAGTTGGATGGGTATCAGGCAGGTCCGGGCGTCCTGCCATTTCGGCATCTTGCCCTGTGCGCCCGGGAAAGTCGGTCCTGTACCCACAACCGAAACTCCACGCGGGTTCATATCCTGGTCAAAAACAATCCGCATCTCTTTGAGTGTCGGATCGACATCGGTCGCGCCATTGTCCGGAGTGGCCTCGATCACCTTCGGAGGAGCGGCTGTTACAAGACCGGCGCAGGTTAATACCGCCGCCAGAGCAAGCAGTAACCGAAAAAAATTGCCCTTGCGGACTCCTCCCGGTTCTTGGGATGGAAAGTACACTCTGCGGCGCAAGAAAGACATTGTGTTCGTATTCATTCAGGGTCTCTCTCTGAATCTGAGATTGTGGGGATCAATCAGCGCGGTATTTGCTGCGTTCCGTTACTCTGAGTTTATCCAAACATCGTACCACTGTCTGCCGGATATCCCTAGGATGATGCAGACAGTTCCACGACCAGGCGTTCGAGAGCCGTTTCGGGTGCGCCGGCGCTGCTTTTCAGCATTTCGTCCGTAGCGCGGATTCGGGCCAATCCCCGCTCCAGGTTTGCCAGGCTGAACCCGGATGCCTGCTGAATGGTCGCCTGCAGCGGATAGCCTTCCAGCCCGGTTGCTTCCGACCACTTGTTGCGCGGAATGCCTTCCGCTTCGGCTGTGCGCACTGCCCACATTTGTCGAAACAGTCGCGCCAGCATTCCCAATACAAGCGCCGGCTCGACTCCCTGCTCGAAGATTCTCCGCAGGTTCATCAGGGCTGTTGCCGGGTCTTTCGCCGCCACATTGCGCGTAATGGTCCATACATCCTCTTCCGGGTCCGTCGCCAGCAGAGACCGACAGGTCGGCAGATCCACCCGTCCTTTCGGTCCTGCGTAGAGAATGACCTTATCCAACTCGGAGAGCGCCTCCAAACCGCGCGTGCCCACACGCTCCAGCAGCAGGTTTAGCGCATCCGCGTCGAGACGCACTTCCGCTTCTTTCAGACGCTGAACCACCATGGCCCTCACCTCCGACGGCGCCGGAGGTTTCAGTTCAACGTTCGGAACCTTGTCCATAATTTCTTTGAGGGCTTTTTTGGGGGATTTCTTCGATCCCAGAATCAAGACCAGGACGCAGTCTTTCGCAGGCTTCTTGATATACGACAGCGCTGCCTCCAGATCCTCCACCCTGGCTTTCTCAAACTGGTGCAGAACAACAACTCTGCGTGGGGTAAACAGCGAGGAGGCGGCGGCATCCTCGAGGGCATTTGCCGTCTCGCTCTGGCCCGCATCGTATTCGCGCCGCTCGCAATTATTTTCTCCACCCAAACGTTTCACCAACTGATCCAGCGTCTGTCGTATGCGGAACGAATCGGTTCCGATACAGAGCAGAACAGGAGACAGGGGCAGAGAATCTTTCTTGCTTGGGGTTGAACGAACCGGAGGCATCGTGAATCACCAGCCATCCAGGAAACGACTGATGATCTGATCCGCCAGAACGCTGCCGATATCCCGTTGTCGTTCGATGGTGGGTTCGTTTGTCAACAGAAACGGTCCGCGTGTTTGGAATTCTGTTTCCTCCATCACAATCCGCCCGTCATCCGCATCCACCATCCGCGCTCGAAGAACGAGGGTCATGTCATAGCCGACCGCGCGATCCAGGTCCGTGAAACTCAGCGGCTCGATCTCTACGGAGGTGATTCGACCCTCCAGCACGACATCCGCGTGCGACCGGTCCGTCACCCGCAGTCGTCGATCCCGCAGAAAACTCTGGATAACAGACGCTGTGATCGTCTCTTCCAGGCCCGGTTCCATGGTCTCATTTTTGAATACCGGTATGGCAATGGAACCGTACTCCTCACCCAGAACAGTCTCATGGGTCGTGCTGCACGAGACTGCTGTCAACACGATGAAGACAACCACTCCGGACAAATATCGGTTCATAGATCAAAGCGCCCCTTCTCTGAGAGTCGGGCAAGAATAAGCGAATTTGAACGCAACGGCAAGCCGGCTGAGCCGGATTAACCTTTTTTCTCTCGTTCCACCAGGGCACGGATTTTCTGGGGTAACCCGAACAGATTGATAAACCCTTCGGCGTCCGCCTGATTATACACGGCATCTTCCTCAAAAGTCGCAAAGTCCTTACGGAACAGAGAGTTCGGCGATTTCCGACCCGCCACGATAATGTTTCCTTTGTACAGTTTCAGCCTGACCGTGCCGCTCACCAGGCGTTCCGTACGCTCCAGGAACGCATCCAGCGATTCCTTAAGGGGGCTGAACCACTGCCCGTTATAGACCAACTCGGCATATCGTTCGGCCAGTATCAGGCGGGCATGAAGGGTATCCCGATCTACAACCAGAGAGACCAGCTCGCGATGTGCCGCATAAAGCACGGTGGCGGCAGGACTTTCATAAACCCCACGCGACTTCATCCCTACCAGTCGATTCTCCACAAGGTCCACTCGACCGACCCCGTTCTCTCCGGCTATTCGGTTCAGTTCAGTGACCAGATCCACCGGCCCCATTCGTTGGCCGTTGAGAGCCACCGGCACCCCCGCCTCGAAATCCAGTGTGACCAGAGTGGGCGTATCCGGGGCGTCCTGGGGATCCTTTGTGAGAATAAACATATCCTTTGGCGGTTCGTTCCAGGGATCTTCCAGAATGCCGCCCTCAAATGAAAGATGCCACATATTTCGATCCATCGAATACGGTTTTTCGGCGGTCACTGGGACCGGGATATTGTACTTTTTAGCGTATGCGATGGCATCCTGACGGGAGCGAATCTCCCATTCGCGCCAGGGGGCGACAATTTTCATCTCCGGCGCAAGGGCTTTGTACGTCAGTTCAAACCGCACCTGATCGTTTCCTTTTCCCGTTGCTCCATGGGAAAGCGCGTCCGCTCCCTCTTTTCTGGCGATCTCCACCTGCTTCTTGGCGATCAGCGGACGGGCCAGCGAGGTTGCCAGAAGGTACTTCCGCTCGTAGACAGCATCCGCCTGCATAACAGGGAACGCATACTCGCGCAGAAACTCCTCCCGCAAATCCTCAATGTAAATCTTCGATGCCCCCGAATCGATGGCCTTCTTGTTTAACGGCTCCAGCTCTTCCCCCTGCCCCAGATCCGCCGCAAACGCGATCACCTCACAATGGTAATTCTCCACCAGCCAGCGAATAATAACCGAAGTGTCCAAACCGCCGGAATACGCCAAAACAATCTTCTGAATACCTTTTTTCACTATGGGGTCCTCTCAAGTGGGTTCGGCTGCACAACGCTTGAATCGAAATATCCTATACAACCCGGGCGGGAAACGAGAGACTTCCCGCACTTGATACGGAAATGCGAATCGTAACACCCAACAACCGAAAAGGGCCTCCACAAGAACCGCAAATTTTTCGTTTATGTGGAATTGTAAATTGATTTGAATTGGTGTACTCTACGAGCGGTTTAGTATCTGTATTCACAGGATTTGTGCCTGCGCCGTGAGGGTGAGAAGAGCAATAGTGAGGCTCTCTGACAAATGACGAATCCGCCGATTGGTCTGCGAAATCCGGGACTTTCGGATTCGATAAGAATTGGGGTCTTCTCCATGATTCACTGTAGTCCCGATACGATCGGAGAGTCTGAACGATCGTGATATCCTCTTTCCCGCGAAATATGGAATGACCATGGGAATATAAGAGATGAAGAAAAAACGCGGCGCTGTACGAAAAATGGATGTCTCGGAGGCACAGCGCGTTGTGCGGATGCACGAAGCCGCTCGTGAACTCGAGGAGGCCAAACGCGATGTGGCCATTCGAATGGAAGCCGGCCTGACAACGGAACCGACAGGAACCGCGGACACCGAAATCGGCAGTATCATCGCTGCCGGCATGACCCCCCAACAGGCCGCAGCAGAAATCCGGAGAATCTTTGACGACTTTATGAACGCTTTGGCGGAGTATGTTTTTCACCCGGCTCATCGAAAACGGTTCTTTCCAGACCGGAAAGCCGGCTATCTCGTGGGCCTGTTGAAAGGCGCCGGGTATACAATGCAGGCCGCAGCGGCCATGGACATTTTCAAAGATCGTGTCAAGCAAAAACAGGGCGGAAAAATGCCGACCATTACCGAAAAAACCGGATTGTTTGGCAAAACCACCAGCCGGCCCATGAAATTGGGGGAAATTGTCAACCGGTTCGAGGTAGAGGAACATCTACCTCCTGAAGATCTTCCATCGCTGACAGGGTTTGTTGGAACACAGCGGGGATTGCTGGATTACGTTCGCGCCTCCCTCTTCGACGGGGAAGAAATCCGCGATCCGATCAAACGCAACCAGCGGAAACAACTTACCGCCTTCCTCAAGGGAGCCAAACTCCTGGACCCCGCCACCGATGACCGTCAGGAAAAAGTGGTTATTGCCTGTCTGCTCACCCCCGATGCCTATCAACCGAAATCCATGGACGACATCGAACGGATCCTCCGATTTCGGGGACTTCTCTCGAAAGGCACACAATATCTCCGACGGAGAGTCAAGGCGTTGGAGGCAGCACAGGCAGCCGAGAATACGACAAACCAGGACAATTCCCAGTAGAATTTGGGTATCCGCTTCCACTTTCCGAAGGTTGAATTTTTCGCTCGGTCTGGTATATTCGGCGTGGACCCGTGATGGTTGATTGACAGGGAGAAAAGGGGGATCGATATTCCGACGCCGTTCAGGCGTATTCGATTTGTCCTCCGCAACCGCGTTGATCGTCCGGTGTCTAACAAAGAAGTTGTATCCGACCCCACGGCGAGCACAAATGGGGGATTGCAAGGCTAAGAAACCAATCGATTGGGGTATTTTCTATGTATCATCAACATTCAACACCCTCGCGGACAGCGTTTCATTCCGATTCTGTCACCCCGGGGAAGTCTCAACCCGTGCTTCGGAATACATCCGTTCCCGGGAAAGTCCTTCTGGTATATCCGGAATCTCCACGCATGACCTATTGGAGCTTCAGTACGGCCCTGAAAATGATCGGGAAAAAGAGCGCTTTTCCGCCGCTCGGTCTGGCCACGGTCGCTGCTATACTGCCGGACTCCTGCGAATGTCGCCTCCTGGACCTGAATGTCGAACCGCTGACCGACCGGGACCTGGAATGGGCCGATGTCGTGTTTCTTTCGGCCATGATTGTTCAGAAAGATTCCTTCGATGAAGTCCGCAAGCGGGCGAACCGGCTGGGAGTACCCGTGGTGGCCGGAGGACCCTATCCCTCAAGCGATTATCCGTCATTGGAGGGAATCGACCATTTTGTGATCGGTGAGGCGGAAGAGATCCTCCCCCGATTCTGGTCCGATTTCGTCCGGGGAAAAGCCAAACGCGCATACAGCCGACCGGTTACACAAAAAGAGGTCGATGCAATCCTCGCTTATTTCGGCGAGGATGCGGATGTGGAGTTGTCCAATGAGCGCCCGGATGTCAACCGGACCCCGATTCCTCGTTTTGATTTGCTCCGGATGGACGCATACCGGTGCATGGCCGTGCAAGCCTCACGGGGGTGCCCGGTCGGATGCGAGTTCTGTGATATCTGGCGTCGCTTCGGACGGAAACCACGATTCAAATCGCCCGAAAAATTCCTCGAAGAACTCGACACTCTGTACCGCCTGAACTGGCGTGGGGTGGTTTTTGTGGTCGATGATAATTTCATCGGCAACAGCAAACGGGCCAAAGAACTCCTGTGGGCAGTGCGCGACTGGCAAAAAAGCCACGGATATCCTTTCCTGTTTTTCACCGAAGGCACCTTGACCATCGCCGATGATGATGAACTGCTCCAGGGGTTCCGAGACGCAGGGTTCGACATGGTGTTTGTGGGGATCGAAACACCTTCCAGGGAAAGCCTTCGCGAAACCCGCAAACACATCAACAATCTCGGCAGCATGGCCGAAAAAGTCGAGAAAATGCAGCGGGCCGGTCTGATGGTCACTTCCGGGTTCATTCTCGGATTCGACAACGATCCCGACAACATCGCCGATCTGATGATCGAATTCATCCAAAATCTTGGCATCCCGGTGGCTATGGTTGGATTGATGCAGGCTTTGCCGGAAACAGACCTGTATGACCGCCTGGAGTCCGAAGGACGGTTATTGGGCAAATCCACAGGAAACAACACCCACTGCTTCCAGACAAACTTTCGGACCCGTCGGCCGATGGAACAGGTCTCCTCGGATTATCAGAGAATCCTTCAGGCAATCTACCCCTCTGATCTGAAAGCCTATTTTCAACGGTGTGCCGTACTGCGGGATCGCTGGCGTCTCCCCATAAGAACCTTTCGGGTTTCCTGGAGCGACATTCGGGCGTGCCTCTGCTTTCTTGGGGCCATTCCTTTCCGACCGTACCGGTGGAATGCCGTCAAATTCCTGCTGGAGACTCTCTGGCGAAAACCCAGTTTCCTGGTTGATGCCATCAGCCTGGGGATTCAAGGGCACCATTTTCGTCAGATCACCTTTTCTGCTTTTGAGGTGGACCGGCTGCAACGGTATTTCCTCGAGAAGCGTGTCGCCTTCTCACGGACATTGAAGCAATATATGGACGGCACAGCTCAGTCGAAAGAGGCAATTCTGGCGGAGTTTCGGCGGTTCCGCGACGAGACGCTTCGAGACGCGCGAGGAAAGTTTGAGAAACTCCATAAGGATGTGCGGACAACTATCGGAAACGAATACGAACGGTTCGCGCTTGAAATCAATGACATGTATCAGCAGGCCGTTCAACATCTTCTCCTGGGGGTTACCATGCCCCAACAGGATGAAATTCACGCCTGATCGGTTCCGCTAAATCCGTGGATCAAGAATCGGTCCCAGATACGCTTGAAACGGTTCCGGCACATCATACGGACCGATTGCCCGTATGGTGATCTTGCCGTCAATTCTCCGGGTCTGCGACAGGGAGATACGATCCTCCACCGGCGGACGATGGTTTTTGGTTCCCAATCCGGAAATAAGACGGTTCCATCGGACCTGTATGCGCTCGCCGTTCGGCTCGCTTCGTACATGAGCCGGTTTTGCCGGGACTATGCCGACTCCGTAGCCGTCCTCATCATTCCAGGAAGCCCATTGCACATTCCCCTTGTTTCCCGCACAGAACGGTTCGCCGGTCCAGAACGAGAAATACCCTTTCAATGCCGCAATATGACGATCCGGGTACCAGCAATTCGGTCCGTATCCCTGCCAGCAGAAACGGCTCAACGATTTGGGTATCTCAAACCGCAGCCCATATTCGGGAAGTTCACAATCCAGACCGACCGCTTCCAGGCGATAGGTAATCTCCACAGCGGCCTGATCCGGGAACGAATATGAAAGATCCAGGTTAAATCCGGCGTTGGAATCTACAGTTGAGCGATACGAATGTCTGGCGATCAGGGTTTTCCCGCTCCGTCTGACTTGGGATCGATCCTTCTGAAGTTCCAGATTCGCCAGGCGCACGCCACCAAACAGGGCGCCTTCTTTGTCCCAAACCTGCTCCGAAAAACTTCTCGGACGATAAACATTCGGCAGCAGCGGACCGTACAGTACCTCCTTGCCGTGTGATGAAACCGAAATCAGCTCCCCGGTATCGCCGTTCATGGTAAGGCCCAGCGGCCCGGCTGTCACACAGGTGATCGGTCCGGCGGAAATCTCGACCGATTCTTTTCGATAAGCAGGGGCGGTCTGACTCGGTTCCTTAATTCCCATGTCAACTCGACAGCGGCTGACCTCGATCCCGTTCCAGTCGGTAAATGTCACCAACAGAAAGGTATCTTCCGGATGCGCGAGATCTTTGGGGATTTGTGCGGGAACCGAGAGACTTCGAGTATGGTGCGGCGGACATTCAACCGGAATCACCCCGCTTCGCAGCTGTTTTCGCCCATCAAACAAAAACCAAGTCACCAGAATCCGGTTCAGGTCCGTGAAATCGTACCGATTCTCGACATTCAAGGCGATTTTTTTCTTGCCTGATTGCGCCGGAATTGTTGTCTCTTGAATCAGCGCCGGACGGTATACTGCCATGGTTTCGTAATACTCCGGCTGCGGAATCCGATCGGAAGAGACAATCCCGTCGGTCCCCTTGATCCCCTGCGCATCCACCACGGTATTCTCATCCACCCAATAATCGGCCTGGATATCGGAGGGGGTCCCGGACTGAATCAGCGGATCGGCCTTTGCGTCCCATACCTCTCTTCCGTCCACTTTGCGGCGAATCCCCCGGTCCGACCAGAGCCAGATCATGCCCCCGGCGCATTTCTCGCATTCACGAACCTTCTCCCAGATATTCTGCAAACCTCCGCAACCGTTCCCCAATGCGTGCGAAAATGCGGTCATAATCACCGGGCGGGGCGTCGATCCCTCCGGAGGTTGACAGAGTTTCACCAAGTCCTCCCCAGCAGGAAAATGAGGAGCCAGAATATCTACTTCCGACGGAAGATTTTCTTCATCGCGCTGCGGACACAGCACTGGACGGATCGGATCGATGGCCTTGACCAGGCTGATAATCTCGCGCGTCATCCCGGTATACGGATTCTCATTCCCAATACTCCAACTGAGAACGGATGGATGGCTGCGGTCACGAGTGACAACTCCGCGGCCCCGAAGCAGGAAATACGGCAGATATCGTGTGTCCCAAAGCAGATGCTCGGCAAAATCGAACGGAACCTCCTCGATGACATACATCCCCATTTCATCGCATAGATCGATGAATCGCTCGTCCGGGGGATGAAACAGCGTTCGCACCGCGTTGATATTTGCCGCTTTCATCAGTTGGAGGTCTCTCCGCCAGAGCGTTTCATTGAATGCGGCGCCGGCGGAAGGGTCCAATTCGTCCCGGCATACGCCTTTCAGTTTGATCGGAACGCCGTTCAGCATGAAAACACCGCCCTGGATATGCACCGACCGAAATCCCACCTGTCGGACCACCTGCTCCCCAAGCCTTTTGTCGAACTGCAACGAGACTGTCAGCGTGGCAAGGACCGGGGACTCCGCCGACCACGGCGGAACATTCGGGATCGATTCATCCCACTCCAGGTGTGGCGAAGGGATCTCCTGGCCGGAAACCTGTACTGTTTTCTGTTTCCGCAGCAACTCGGTTCCCTGTGGACCGGTCAGGCGGATCTCTCCGGTTACGGTTTCTGTTCGGGTGTGAGATGGAGGAAAGGAATCCAGCGCCATTTGAACCCGCAACCGGCCGGATTGATCCTTGGGATTGTAATCCGCCCGCACAAACAGGTCTTGAATAAACGACTGCGGTTTCCGGATCAGGATCACCGGACGATAAATGCCGGATAGACTCCACGTGTCAAAACAGTCAAGAGAACAAATCTCCGGCGCTTTCACTACGCGCACCGCAAGGGTGTTTTCGGCTCCATATTCCAGAATCTGCGCAACCTGCACCTCAAACGGTGTGAATCCGCTCCAGTTCGATCCCACCTCCCGACCGTTGATCCATACTGTGGACCCGAACGAGACTCCCTCAAAACGGATATAGACAACACTGTTTTTCCACTCCGCCGGGAGGAAAAACTTGCGGCGGTATAACCCCATCAGATTAGAACGTGAGCCGAACTCCGGCTCCTCAAATCCGTACATCTCCCAATTCCCCGGAACCGGCACTTCGGGCCAGTCGGAATCGTCATACCCCGGCGCGGTAAAACCTGCAAACTCGGCAAAACCCTTGTTGTCTACAACACGCAATTTCCAGGTTCCGTCCAGGGAGAGGAAACTATTCGACTGATTCGATATCGGCACCGCGTTCACACAAAGTGACAACAGAACAATCGGTGAAACCAGCCGAAGAACTTGTATGATAATCCGTTGAAGGTTCATAGCCGGACCTTGGGCCTCCCGTTGTATGCAAACTGTCTGGCAATGGTGGCGGTTGGTGAGGCCGGAATCAAGAGAGGCAACCACGCAGACCATCCTCAGGTTGCACCGGCATCTTGCCGGTGGGTGACAACCTGCCCGGAACAAAAACATGAAACAAAAAACAGCAGTCCTGATGAGCGGCGGGGTAGACAGCAGTGTGGCGGCGCTGTTGCTGAGAGACCGGGGCTATAATGTCTTTGGGCTGACCATCCTGCAGTATGAACATGACCCATCGGACAGCCAGGTGGAAAAGGCGCAATCCGTGGCGCACCTTCTTGGGTTGGAACATCACACTCTTGCACTTTCGCAATTCTTTCGGGAAGCCGTGATCGAGCCGTTCCTGGAGGCATATCGCGCCGGGCGAACGCCCAATCCCTGCTTTCGCTGCAATCCCAGGCTGAAATTCGGCAAATGCTTTGAGATCGCCCGGCAAATGGGCGCCGAATGCATCGCCACCGGCCATTATGCGCGGATTCTCTCGACAGACCGTGGGCTGCGACTCGGCAGGGCGATGGACCCGTGGAAAGACCAGAGCTATTTCCTGGCAGGAGTTCCAGGCGGAATGCTGGAAAACATCCTGTTTCCTAATGGCGAATTGACAAAGGAACGGGTCCGTCAAATTGCGCGGGAACATAGCCTTCCCGGTGCCGACACCGAGGAAAGTCAGGAGATCTGCTTTACACCGGGCGGTGATGTTCATGCCTTCCTGGAAGGGCAACTTGAGGAAAATGAGGGGGATATCGTGGACGGTTCAGGCGCAGTTTTGGGTTGTCACCGGGGGATTGTGCATTACACCGTAGGACAGCGAAAAGGACTGGGATTGGCCGGCGGGCCGTATTATGTCCGGGCGCTGGATGCAGCGAGAAATCAGGTGCTTGTCGGCAGGTATGAGGAGCTGCTTGCACGCAGGGTCTATGCCGTCGAGGCAAATTTCTTTGCCCCTCTTGTACAGGGAACCGGCGGCCAGGCCAAGATCCGATCCCGCCACACCGCCGCACCCTGCACAGTGATTCACGCAACGGGGGAAACATTCGCTGTGGAGTTCACCCAACCGCAGTGGGGTGTGGCCCCCGGTCAGGCTCTGGTCCTTTATCATGGAGATATCATTCTCGCAGGCGGCGTAATTGACCGCTGGGACCCGGCCTGATTGTAGATTGCGGATTGTTGGGGTAAGGGATTTTCCGGGTGGCACAGGCATCCCTGATCGGTTCTGTCTGTTCCATCCTCTTTCGTCTCTCGCATCAATTTCTTGCAGAATCACCCGGGAATATAGTATGCTTGCTCAATACACAATAAGGCGAGTTTCTTCTGCAACAAAGGAGTGTCAGAATGTCTCGATCGCGATCTTACCGCTTTTCTTCACTTGTGGTCTTCATCTCCGCCTCTCTCTTTTTCACCTTTGCAGGACCGGTCCGGGCAGAGGTTCGCACGGAGGTGAAGATCCCGAACATCCCGGAATACACGATACTCAAGTGCGATTTCCACACGCACACCGTCTTCTCGGATGGCGATGTCTGGCCGACCGTCCGGGTCGAGGAAGCCTGGCGGGATGGACTGGATGCCATTGCCATCACAGATCACATTGAATATCAGCCACACAAAAAAGATGTATCGACCGACCACAACCGTTCTTATGAACTGGCCGAGCCGCAGGCACAGGCCCTGGGAATGATCCTTATCCGTGGGGCTGAGATCACCCGCAGCCTCCCTCCGGGACATTTCAACGCCATCTTTATCAAGGATGCCAATCCGCTGGATACGAAAGAGTATCTGGATGCGATCAAGGCCGCCATCGATCAGGGCGCATTTGTGTTCTGGAATCATCCGTCATTCTCTCATCCGAAAGGAATCTCCGAATGGTTTCCCGAACACACCACGATCTTGGAGAAAGGCTGGATGTACGGTATCGAGGTTGTGAACGGAAGAACCTATTACCCGGAATCTCAACAATGGTGCCTGGAGAAAAAACTGACCATGATGGCGGACTCGGATATCCACGACCCGATTGGGATGTATTCCATTCCGGGCGTGGAAGAGAAACGACCGATGACGCTTGTCCTGGCGAAAGAGCGGACACCGGAGGCAATCAAAGAGGCCCTGTTTGCCCGCAAAACAGTTGTTTACGCCTTGGGGATGCTGATCGGGGAAGAACAATATCTCAAGCCGATTTTCGATGCCTCCATCAATGTGCTGAATCCTTCCGTCAATCTCTCTGCGGGCGGCAGGGGGATTTGTCAAATTCGAAACAATTCTGAGGTGAGTTTTGAATTGGAGTGCGCCGCCCAACCGGAGGATATCACGGTCCCTCAAAGTCTCGTGTTGTATGGAGACAAGGTCACCAGATTTCCAATCAAGGCCAAATCGAAAGAGACTACCGGCACAAAGAAAGTTAAAGTCTCGTATGTGGTAAAGAATCTCCTGATCGCCCCGAAAACAGGACTGCCGGTAACTTTGGACTTCGAGGCGGTCTTTACGAAATAGACTCTTATGGATTGAGAGGAACATTCTGATGCGTTTTCACTTGTCTCTAATCGCGCTTCTAATGTGCATACCGGCGGTCCTGGCATTCACCCTGCCGCCGTTCGAGACCGTTGTGATCGACTCTGATATCAAGCTCGGCTATAACCTGACCCTGGGTGATATCGATGCCGACGGAAAACAGGACATCATCGGTCTTGCGGAATCCGATTCCGGTTATGTTGCCTGGTACAGGAATCCGAGTTGGCAGAAGTTCCGTATCACACCGGAAAGCCTCAAGTCTCCCATTGATGCCCAGGTACAGGACATCGACGGCGATGGAGATCTCGACATCGCTGTGGCGCATGATTTTCATTATACCGATGACACTCCGAAAGGTGCAGTGAGCTGGCTGGAGAATACCGGGAAATGGGATGAACCCTGGCCGGTACACCCGATCGGATTCGAGCCGACTCTCCACCGCATCCGTTGGATTGACTTGGATGGGGACAAAAAACCGGAACTTCTCTCCGCTCCCATTCTCGGCCCCGGCTCGCAGAAGCCTCTCTATATTGCCACCCCGGTACGATTGGAGACCTTTGCCATTCCGGGTGACCTGTCTGTTCCGTTATGGGAAGAGCGCCTGATAGATGATTCGCTGCATCTGGATCATGGCCTGACTGTACTCGATTGGGATAAGGATGGCCGGGATGATTTCCTCACCGCAAGCCATGAGGGAATCACTCTGTTTTTGAATAAACAATCCGGCCTGCAGCGCCAGGTTCTCAACAAAGGCTTTCAATCCGACAGCGGCGATCAGGGTTCCAGCGATGTTCGCCGGGGTTTTCTTGGGAAGAACAAGCCGTTCCTGGCCGCGATTGAACCGCGCCATGGGCATCAATTAGTTGTTTATCTTCCCCCAAAATCCGGTGATACCTGGCAACGGGTAGTTCTGGATGACACATTCAAAACCGGCCACGCGCTGGCCTGCGGTGATCTGGACAAGGATGGTGACGATGAAATTGCCGCCGGGTATCGCGGCGAGGGAACCAGCCTGTTCCTGTATGAATGCGCTAATCCGCGGCAGGGAACCGAGTGGGTCCGAACGCCGTTAGATGAAGGCGGAATCGCGGCCAACAGCTGTGTATTCTTCGACAGCGATGGGGATGGAGACCGGGATATTGTCTGTATCGGCGGCTCCACAAATAACCTCAAATTGTATATTAATCGAATGAAACCGTAGGGGCGCACGGCTGTGCGCCCTTGGAGTGCGGGAGCGTTAGCTCCCGCCTTGTCCTGCCTGTAAATTATGGCTCATTTCACGTATTGATCTACTCGGGAAATCCATTATCATAATACGATTTTACTACGGGTATCCGGAGGAAAACATGAATCGACGGAAATCTGCTCTGCTGGTTGCATCACTGGGACTTTTTCTTCTTTGTTCATGCAGCCACCAGGCCCGCAACTCCTCTCTTCCGAAAACACACGCGCCTGCTGTGTCCTTCACCAGAGTGGAAACACTCGATGAGTTGCTTGCGCAGCCGGAGGAGGAAATCGACATCGCCCTTGGTGCGCTGCTCGTCGAGCGTGAGTTGGAGCCGGATCTCGACGTAGACCACTACCTGAAACAGGTGAATGACCTCGCGAAGGAACTTGGGCCTCGAATCGTCTCCTGCAAGATCCCATCCGACCAACTGGGAAAAATGGCGGAATTCATATTCGAAGAAAAGCAAATCGGGATTGCGCATGATGATCCGGGTAAGGGCCGATTTCTCAATGAGTTGTTGGATAACGGACACGGAAATTGTTTCGGACTGACCTTGCTGTATCTCTCGCTTGGTCAGCGGCTCGACATACCGTTAAAAATGGTCGCTGTTCCCGGGCATTCCTTTGCGTATTATGACAGCAGGAAATCCACAATTGCCGTTGTTTTGCTGCAAGCCGGCGAGACGCTTCGAGAGAATGGGGAATTGGATCACGCATAGGATCGACCGATGAGGCAGTAAGTATGCTTCGCCGCGCGGCTGAACTCGATCCCAATGCCGCCATCATACATTACGAATTGGGCATGGTCTTGATGGAAAAACACGACCTTGCAGACGCCGTCGCGGCGTTTCGCAGGAGTATCGAGATCGATCCGGACAATCCGAAGGTCTACGGAAGTCTTGGCATTGCCCTGTATCACCAACACGACCTGGAAGGAGCGATTGGTGCATTCCGCAAAGCGATCGACATGGGCCTCGGTTCCGCTTTGTATCACATGAGGCTTGGTTTTGCTCTATTCCAGCAAGGAAACACAGACGAAGCCTTGGCCGCATTCCGAAAGGCCGAAGCAGTTGATCCGAATATACTGAATCAGTCCCCGAATTACCGCCTGATGGCGGGAATCGCCTGCCATAAGGGCGGGGATTTCCAGGCAGCCAAGGAACATTTTCGCAAAGCGATTGGACTGGATGCAGGTTACGATGAAGCCTATTGGCGCTTGGGAGCCATTCTTGCAGACGAGGGTAATTTGGATGAGGCGGCTGCGATGCTCGGTAAGGCCGTCGAACTCAATCCGAAAAATGCCCTGGCGTGCCTGATCCTCGGCACTCTTCTCCACAAGCAGGGAAAAACGGACGAAAGTATAGCGCGTTTGGGAAAGCCATCGGGGCGGATCCTTCCAATCTCATGGCCCATATCGGGATGGGACTCGCTCTCAATGAAAAAGGAGACACAGAAAAGGCGATTGACGCTTTTCGCAGGGCCGTTGCCATTGATCCGCGTCACCCCCAGGCCTCTCAGGCTTTGCTTGGCGGTCTCTGCGATTTCCGAAAATATGACGAGGCATGGGCCGAGGTGAAACGTTGCCGTACGCTCGGAATGGAACTACCCGCCGGCCTTCTCGACCGCCTCAAACGTGAATCCGGCAGGGAGGAGTGATAACCGAACGGTGATTCGCCTGACCCACATTCGTCATCAATGTTCGTAAGCGGCTGATGTTATTGATGTGAGTGGTGATTACCGGCGCTATTTTCTGTATTTCTGCTTCGGGCGGGGATATCGGGTTACACGCCAATTCATCCCCAATCTCCTGTAAACCCCCCGGTGTTCCGCCTCCGCCACCAACCCGTCTATCCGGTGTCCCATAGTCCTTTCCCAAACCAAACCATGAGGAATTTGGACCGGCGAACAGGAGATAGAACCGTAAAGTATGAGGAACCGAAAGACTCGTGGAAAAACAACTTTCCACACAAGACAAATCCATGACAAAATGGAGTTCAACTCATAAGATACGAAGCACGTAAGCTCAGTGTTTTCAAGAAGGGGGAGACGGGTCTCGAACCCGCTACCCTCAGATTGGAAGTACATGGTAGCGGTCATGCCCTCTCGCACCGTCTCGGTACATCTCACGCAGAATCAAGTCCTTTCAAACACATAGACTCAACGGCGTGAAGGCGTTTCGCGCCGTCATGCTAGTCGTGAGCCCCGAAAATGGGGCAGGGCTTCAATGGGGCCACGGCTATTCAGCCGTGGAAACCTGTTTTTTCTTCAATTTTTTTTCTTGATTCAAATGCTTCAATGGGGCCACGGCTATTCAGCCGTGGAAACCAGGAGATCGACGATGAGGGGGATATTCTCGGGACGCTTCAATGGGGCCACGGCTATTCAGCCGTGGAAACCATCCGATGCCAATAAATGGTCCCCATGTTCCCCAATGCTTCAATGGGGCCACGGCTATTCAGCCGTGGAAACATTGTTCAAGGAAATTCAACAGCTTCCATCGGTCTTGCTTCAATGGGGCCACGGCTATTCAGCCGTGGAAACATATTGGAGCATTGCATTGAGCGCAGTAACGTCACGAGCTTCAATGGGGCCACGGCTATTCAGCCGTGGAAACCTCGCCGGGGAGCGGGGAGCCGCCGAATCATCGGCAGCGCTTCAATGGGGCCACGGCTATTCAGCCGTGGAAACCTTCTGGTGTGAGCAGGTTGACGATTCTTCACATTGCTTCAATGGGGCCACGGCTATTCAGCCGTGGAAACAACTACCCAGAATCTCATGCCGGTCTGGAGCGTGTAGCTTCAATGGGGCCACGGCTATTCAGCCGTGGAAACGGAGACATGAGACATGGATGCAACGCAATCCCTCCAGCTTCAATGGGGCCACGGCTATTCAGCCGTGGAAACGCTCGCCTCCACCTCGTCAGGCTTATCTGGTTCAACCGGCTTCAATGGGGCCACGGCTATTCAGCCGTGGAAACAACCTATGGGATTTTGAAGGGAGGAACATGCCAAGAGCTTCAATGGGGCCACGGCTATTCAGCCGTGGAAACAATAACCGAAATCAAGGGAGTTTTTTTCTTATAGCGCTTCAATGGGGCCACGGCTATTCAGCCGTGGAAACTAATCTCGGCCTATACGTCCCAGTTCATCTCAACGTCAGGCTTCAATGGGGCCACGGCTATTCAGCCGTGGAAACGGCAACGTCGGGGTCCGGCCCGTTCACGCACGTAATGCTTCAATGGGGCCACGGCTATTCAGCCGTGGAAACACGCGAAGAAACTTGCCGAGTCCCCTGGAACTCTAACGGCTTCAATGGGGCCACGGCTATTCAGCCGTGGAAACTATATTCTGGCGTCATCTGCACGTGACTTTCTAAAGAGCTTCAATGGGGCCACGGCTATTCAGCCGTGGAAACAGCGATTGACACCACGGTTTGCCTCTGGCCATTTACGGGCTTCAATGGGGCCACGGCTATTCAGCCGTGGAAACTCCGTGAACCGTTCCGTGAACCGGATCAAACCAAGTTGCTTCAATGGGGCCACGGCTATTCAGCCGTGGAAACATCTCAGTTCTTTATCGACATACCAATTCGTATTCGCAAGCTTCAATGGGGCCACGGCTATTCAGCCGTGGAAACTACGATTGCCTGTTCCAGGCAATCTGAACACAGCCTGCTTCAATGGGGCCACGGCTATTCAGCCGTGGAAACAGCAAGACGGGATGTGGCGATACTGGCGTG
>JAKQSI010000056.1 GCA_029570205.1 Candidatus Omnitrophota bacterium
CAAGCAGGTAGAGGAAGCGCAGCAGAAAATTGTCGCGATTATCCGCCGCCTGGAAGATGCCGGAGAAATCATTATTTCCCGCGGCGGCGAAGAGGACATGATGGTGTAACAATGGGGGATTGCGGATTATGAATTATGAACGGTAGGACAGGCCTCCGTGCCTGTCAGATTGAGGAACAGTAGGACAGGCCTCCGTGCCTGTCAGATTGAGGAACAGTAGGACAGGCCTCCGTGCCTGTCGAAGGAAGATGAACGGTAGGACAGGCCTCCGTGCCTGTCGAAGGGAGATGAACGGTAGGACAGGCCTCCGTGCCTGTCAAAAGAAGATAAACAGTAGGACAGGCCTCCGTGCCTGTCAGATTGAGGAACGGCAGGACAGGCCTCCGCGCCTGTCGAAAGAAGATAAACCTCCACCTGTCATCGTATTCTTACTCTCACCTTGACCGCGCCCGCCTCCTTGGCATGTCGATATCAGGTTCCGTGATGTTGTCCTGCTCTTCGGCAATGCTGAATTGAATGCGGTAAGGGGTATTGGAGAACAACTGCCCGTCTATTGTGCGAAGTTTCTTCCCGATCGTGATCGAATACCGTGTCCCGGCATTCAATCCTACCTCCACCTCGATTCTTCCACCTGATCCGCGAGGTCGTGTAAAGAATTCCGGCACGGATTGTGCGTGCGGATTAATCTGGAACGCTGCGCTCAGACTGGCCAGATCAACGGGCGCATTGGTGTCGATAATCAGGCGGTGTATCGGAAACAGAAGCACATTCCTTGCCCCGTCTTTCGG
Source organism: Candidatus Omnitrophota bacterium (assembly GCA_029570205.1). GTDB lineage: Bacteria > Hinthialibacterota > Hinthialibacteria > Hinthialibacterales > JAKPRU01 > JAKPRU01. Next base: position 789 of record JAKQSI010000056.1, read on the forward strand.
GACACTGCCGACGATCAGAGGGCCATCCGTCGTAAATCGAAAAACATAATCGTTGCGTAACGGTATCCCTTTCGGATTGGATGCCGACCGGCGGATGGCAACCTCATAGGTTGTTTTAAACTGGAGCCCCTGAGGTCCCTGGCGCAATAAACGGAGGTGCAGTGTATCGTGATCCGATAGCTCACTCTCCCGACCGAAAAACATGTCCAGGGCAACGGCCGGTGAAACAAGAACGCTGCTCTTGACGGAATTCCCATCCATCGTCTCGCTGAACTTGACCGTAACATCGAGGAATTGATCGAAACCCACGTTCCGTGCCCGATTCGGAGGATTCGAGCTGACTACGTAAGGATGCTCGACCTCTCGTTTCAGTACCACTGGAGGAAGGGAAACGGTTTCTTCGGGAAAGACAGTTACGTCTTCCAGGTATTCGGTCTGATACCCCGCCTTTTCAAAGATAACCAGGTGTTTTCCTGCCGGAACATCCTGAAAGAAAAAGAGGCCTCCGGGTGCGGATAAGGTTACCTGGCTCGTGGTCTGAACGGCCACCGTCACGCCACCGGCAGTGTTGTTATCTTCCAGTGTCACCATTCCTTCGATGGCTCCGTATCCCTCCACACCCTGTTCCAGGTCCTCTTCCGTGACTCGGCCCAGCGTCAGAGGGGGCGCTTCACTGATGATGCTCGCGCCGATCTCCACATCGAACAGCCGCTCGGTCCGGTATCCCGGATGCGAAGCTTCCACCACATACTTCCCGCTTGGAATATCCACGAAAATATACCGGCCTTCCGCGTTTGTTATCACGCTTTGCTGGATTCCGATCAGCCGCACCGTCGTCCCTTCGTGACTTGTTTGATCCTGAAGAGTAACGATTCCCTGCAAAACGCCACGACCGACCTGTCCGGCGCTTCGGCGCAGGGTCACAAAAAGCCCGATCCCCTCCGTCGCAGAGAAAGGTGTCACATTAGGCACTTGTTCCGTGTTGAATCCCGCATGAGAAAACTCCACTGTGTATGGGCCTTCTCCAAGATTCTCCAACCGGAAACTGCCGTCTACCGAAGTAGTTGTTGCAGACCCCGGAACTTCAAGCACGCTCACCATGGAGCCGCTGTGATTGATCTCCCCATCCAGCAGAACTCTTCCCCATAAGCGCCGGTCACCGAGAACCGGCTTTTCAATCTCCGCCGCGAGAGTGGGTACAATGGACGGAGAAAGCACGATATCCGGCAGAATTACCGCCGCCGGTTCGTCTACAGTCACCTGAAGATCGCTGACACTCTGGTATCCGTCTTTAAGGGCGATGAGTTGATACGTGCCCATTTCCACTTTATCGAATCGAAAGACACCGCTTTCGTCGGTGGTTGTAGAGTGCGGGGTTCCCAGGAGCAGAACAATTGCGCCGGAATGATCTTCCCGACCTTCCAGTCGGATTCGTCCCCGGATACTGCCTGTTTTGGGCGGAAGAGGAATCAGGGGCTGGCTCGCAAGAGTAACCTGTGCCCCGGCCGGAATCTGTACGGTTTGCCGGATTTCTTCATACCCCTCTTCGCTTGCGACCAGCTCATACTCTCCGGCCATAATCCCCCGGATGTGGAATCGCCCCTGGCGGTCGGTGAAAGCCTGGTGGGATGTACCGGGCAGGAATACGTGAATTCCTTCGCTGTCCGCCGTATCCGCGAGAACAAACTGCCCCGACAAATCGCCTTCCGGGCTTGTTCGGGCGCAACCGAACAGAAGCGAGGCGGCAATGATCCCGCACACAAGGATCAATCCGGCCACGGCTCTCGGTAACCTCTTAGAAAAACGATGAATCGACCGCATCGATGAGTATTTTTCCTCCTGAACTCCTGCAGGAAACGGACCGCCTCACGCCATCCCCCACAATGAATGCCGACCGTCGCGCACGGCCTGTCACACCGTTCAACTTTGCCACGAACGAGATGAACAATCTCGCCGGCTCCCCGATTTCGTCTTTCGTCCGAATTTCCACACGATGGGCCAGATCTCCTTCATCCCGGTCGAACTTCTCCAGAAAATGCGTAAACTCCGCCCACAGCCTCCGGACATACTTTCGAATCGGAAGATACATGGGGCAATCAGTGCCACGATAATCACCACAACCGTCAGGATCGTGGTCTGCAAACTCCTTCCGACCAGTTCGGTCATACTCTGTTTTGCCCGCTCTTTTGCATCCGACAACGCCTGAGTGGAAAACCGGCAATAGGATGTACCCCCCCAATTCTCCCGTTTTCCAGGTGAAAACGTATCGGATACAATCCGGTTTACATGCGGGTAGAATAATGGATGGACCCCTCAGACGGCAAGCCCGCCGAAAACAGACTGCCTGAACAGGGCAAACCACATCGCAACCGAAGTTCTACAAAAGAGCTGGGGATACCCCCCTCTCCGTTCTTGGCGAGGGTCTGGGGATACCCCTCCTCTCTCCATCCTTGGAGAGGCGCCGGGTGGTGAGGCGAAGGGCTTGGAAATAGGCATTATATCGTGCCCCTGAAGTCGCCCCCTGTGCCTGTCGGTTGTCCGGCGATACACTGTTTTCAGACAAACAACACAGGGAATAATTAACCATGAAAATCCGAAATGTCCCCGGGGGCGTGCCCCTCTATCTCTATATTGAAAACCTCGAACCCGGTGCGCTGGAACAGGCCGAGAACTGCGCACGGCTCCCGTTTGTTTTTCATCACATTGCGATCATGCCGGATGCGCACGAGGGCTATGCCATGCCCATCGGTGGCGTCATGGCCTGCCGGGACCATGTGGTTCCTTACGCGGTGGGGGTGGATATCGGCTGCGGAATGCTCGCCGTGCGCACCTCCCTGAAAGCGCACGAGGTACAGGGTGATCTGGAGAACGTTGTCAATGAAGGATTCCGAAGAATCCCTGTCGGATTCGATTGGCACAAGAAACCCCAGAGCGCCGATCTCTTCTCTATCTGGGATGATGGAAAAAACAAAAAACGGCGGCACGGTGAAGAGACCCTGCCTGTTGTCACGGAACATCTGGACGAAGTCCGAAAGCAGCTGGGAACCCTGGGTGGCGGGAATCATTTCATTGAAATCCAGGTGGACCAGGAGGGGCATGTCTGGATGATGCTCCATTCCGGGTCACGGAATATCGGCCTCAAGGTCGCGAACCATTATCACAAGCGCGCCCAGGAGTACGTGAAAAGCAGGAACATCCGTGTCGGCAAGGACTATTCCTATCTGCCCGTGAGTCATGAGGACGGCCGACTGTATCTCGATGAAATGGATTTCTGTGTCCGGTTCGCGTTCGAGAACCGCGACCGGATGCGCGCCGTTATGTTGGACATAATACGCGAAGTGCTGCGAAAAGATTTTCAGATTCTCGAAGATGTCCGCACGGCTCATAATTACGCAAGCTGGGAGGAGCACTACGGTGAGAGAGTGCTGGTCCATCGTAAGGGCGCCGTGCGGGCGCGTAAGGGTGAACTGGTTACAATCCCCGGTTCTATGGGCACGGCGAGCTATATCGCGCGCGGAAAAGGCGCTCCCGAATCGTTCGAGTCCTGCTCCCATGGCGCGGGACGGTCCATGGGGCGACGGCAGGCCCTCAAAGCAATCTCAAAGGAGGAATTCGAACACCAGATGGGTCACGTTGTTCTTGGTTGCCCCAAGATCAAAGACGCGATCCAGGAAGCGCCTGCCGCATACAAGGATATCGACGAGGTGATGCGTCAGCAGGCAGACCTGGTGGAAATTGTGCATCGACTCACACCCTTGGCGGTTTTGAAAGGATAATCGGAACCGAAACGGTGGTTTCATTCCCGAAAACATCCACAATGCGCACGCCGACCCGCTCAATTTCCGACGGCAAGGGAATCTCTCGAATCTCTTTTTCAACAGGAGCGCTGTCCCGCTTGCCGTTTCGACTTCGATAAAATCGACTTTGAAAAATACCTTCCTCGGATTCGTAACCCACACACCAGGAATCCAGCGCGTACGCAAAGTCCGCTTGCAGGATGTTCCGGGTGCGCTCTTCCTGTACGGAGCTCTTCAAGGGGATCTCCGCCAACCGATAATCCCTCAGACGCACGGTGACCGGGCCGGTCTGTCCGTATCGAACGGCTTCCACGGCGACCGTCGCAGGGGATTCCTCCGGCATTCGATCCTCACTCCGCTCCAGTACGAAACCGTGGACTTCTGAATGCAGCAGCCGTCTGCGTGTTACCTGGATCGCCGGTGCGCTCTGATCGACCGCGATCCATCGCCGGTCCAGGTTTTCTGCGGCTACAGGCGTTGTCCCGGAACCACAGAAAAAATCCGCCACCCAGTCACCGGGACGGGAACAACATCCGATAATTCTCTCCAGCAGCTGCAAAGGTTTCTGGGTCGCAAAGCCCTCACGCTCCGTGCGGTCGTTCTGCGCAATGTGTGGGATCTCCCACACATCGCCGTGTATCTTCCCCAGCGGGTGATAATAATGCGCCTTGCAGGCCGGAATGTTGATATTCGGACTGTACGGTGTCCGGGCGTATGGGGATTCGCTGTCCAGAAAGGCCGTGTCAGGATTCTTCGCGTAACGCAGGATGGTGTGGTGACGGCGTCCGAATACATTTCGTTCGCGAGGCCCGCTGTTGAAATACCAGATAATCTCGTTGAGAAATCCATCCGGCAGAATCCCATCCATCACCACTTTCACGTAATGCACACGCCGATGATCCAAATGAATAAACAGATTTCCATCTTCGGCTAGAAGGTCGGCCATCAGACGCAGGCGCGGTGCCAACATGGAAAGATACGATTCGATGCCTCCCTCCCATGTATCCCTGTACGCGAGACGGTCCACGAGGGGAGCCTCACGTGTGATTTTTGTTCCATCCAGCACAACGCGGTGCCGATAGTCGCTCTGGGAATCGAATGGAGGATCGACATAAATCAGGTTGATTTTCCCGGCGTACCCGTCGTCCAGAAGGTTTTCCATCACTTCCAGGTTATCGCCGTGAATCAAGCGGCAGGGGGAGTCGGGGAAGGGACGGGAAGGGGAACCGATCTGTTCCACTGGAACCGCACGCACGCCCGACCGACGCAGGCGCAACGGCCCCGTTGGAAATTCGCCCGGTAAAACCTTCGATAACGGAAGGGCGGCCACGATCCGATCTCAACCCCTTACTGGCCGTGGAACCTCTCACGGCAGGATCGCTGTCGCCTCCACGAAATTACAGCAGATGTAATTTGGACTATAGTCCTTGTGATCTCATTTGACAAGACCATGCGCCTTGTCTTATTGAGATCAACCGTTAGGCTGGCGGGGAAAAGGGCGACCCTGGAGTGCGGGAGCGCAGCTCCCGCCTTTCTCCGGCTGGAATCGGACACACCATGGATCCAATCCACTTGTCAAACGCCATCAAACACGAAGCCTGGCGACTTGGCTTCGATCCGGTCGGCATCACCGGCCCGGAACCGCCCGAATCCGCCCCCCAATTTCTGGACTGGATCCGAAAGGGGTACCACGGAGAGATGCTCTATCTGGAACAGCGCGCGCAACAGCGGCTTGACTTGCGTTCCGTCTTTCCTCCTGTTCGCTCCGTGATCGTTGTCGGCATGAACTATGCGCCCGATCCCACAACCGCTCCGGCAGGGAAGGGAAGAGTCTCCTGTTATGCGTGGGGGAAAGATTATCACATCGTGATGCGCTCCCGCATGAAGCATTTATTAGCCCGTGTGCGGGAACAAACGGGTGTTTCTTTCGCAGCCCGAATCTGTGTCGATACGGCGCCGGTGCTGGAACGTGACCTGGCCCGACGCGCGGGCTTGGGATGGATCGGCAAGAATACCTGCCTGGTCAATCGCAATCTCGGAACATGGCTTTTCCTGGGAGTAATTCCGACAAATTTGGATCTCCCGCCGGACACGCCGCAAAAGGACCGATGCGGCACATGTCGAAAATGCCTGGATGCCTGTCCCACCGGCGCTCTGATCGCGCCCAGAATCCTGGATGCACGCAAATGTATCTCCGCCCTGACTATCGAATGCAGAACAAGCATTCCAACAGAATTGAAACCTTCCATCGGCAACCACCTGTTCGGCTGTGATGAATGTCTCTCCGTCTGTCCGTGGAATCGTTTCTCCCGGCCCACCAGAGAGCCGTCTTTTCAGCCGATCAACCGGGACATCCTGTTCGATCCGCCGTTCTTTCTGAATGTCGGCGAATCCGAGTTCCGTAAGAGATTTCAGAATACCCCGCCGGCGAGAACGGGACGTGCAGCCCTGGCCCGCAACGCCGCCATCGTCCTGGACAACCTGCGGAAAAAGGAATCGACAGCCTGACCTCGTCCTCCCGTCGCTTCTGTCTCATTCGTCTCATCGGTCCTATTGCTCCCATTAACACCTCATTACAAAACCATTACCCCTCCGCATAATGCCACCATGTTAAATGATCCAATCTCTTTCCGCAGCCTGGACCCGGCAATCTTCAGCAAGAATTGGGATACCCTCGCTTTCTATCATCCCGATGTCGCAGATTCCCTGCGATCCCTTCTCGGTCCGAGTGATCCTCAATTGGGATGTATCCCCCCGATACACGGCATCCAGGATGTTCTGATCGATCAAACCGCAAAAAGAGTGATTACAATTTCCGAGATTGGCCGAGCTGTCGAGATCATCGGTCCGCAGATTCGCAAGTCCGTAGGGCTGGAGATCGAACGGATTCTTACCGGCACAAATCCGCACGTATTGGTTTTCTTTTCCTGCGGGGATTTCTCCTGCCTGGACTTCTGCCGTGAGCATGGCGGTCTGGACCGGCGCATGATCTTCGTTCTTGAAATGCGGGAAATGCTGTTTCTGGCGGCGCTGGCCATGAGGGATCTGACCGACTTCCTGTCTCACCCGAATGTTCTCTTTTGTGTCGGTTCTCACTCTGAGACTATAGAAAGACACGCAGATATGAGTGAGGAAATGTCTCCCCCAAGATTGGGGGAGATACAGAGCGGGGTGACTCCGAATCTCTCCGAACAGGCCCTCTGCCTCCTCCCTGCAAATGATTTCGTCGGCACGGCGGGAGCGGGATTCTTTGATCCGGCGGACCGGGATGCCTGTCTTAACGCCGTACGCCAGGCTTTTACTTCCGTCGCCAAAGAACGTTGGGACTTCATGCCGCGCTATGAGCGTTTCCTGAGCGGTCTTGATAATCCTGTTTCTCATGCCGTGCGCAAAATCTGGGGCTATGCGGTGGCCCCGGAGCGAATGGTGTATTCGATTCATCTGGAAATGCTTCGAACACTCTTCGCGGGATTTGCGGCAAACGGGATGGACTCCCGCCTGTGGATCGAGCAGCGGGAGCGCTGGTCCACACGGTTGAGAATGATCCGAGACACGGTTCTATTTGAGCCGGACATTTTCTTTTTCCTCAATACGGTTCCTGACTTGGTTTTTCGGATGCTGTATGGACCGGGGAAACCTGTCCGCCGTCCCAGAATCGTGTGGCTGGTGGATGAGTTTGCTTTCTCCCCCATCGGCACGGCGGAGGGACTCGGCAAGTGGGACCATGTTTTCGCTATGGACCCCGAATATGTGAACCGTCTGCGCGGGCGGGATATCGGTTCTGTCAACTATCTGCCGGTTGCCGCCACGATCCAAAGGAAAGGTAGGCTGCGCGAGTGTTATCGGCATCCCATATCCTTTGTCGGGTCTGTGGTGGACCTTTCAGGGGTACTGGACGCCCTGAGTCCGGAAGATCGAAATGTCTTGGAGGACCTGATTTCACGGACGCAGACCGGACAGACTCTTTTTGATGTCTTGCCGGACACGTTTGAGCCGATTCCGGTTGATCTGATTCGTGCAGCAGAACGATACGCAGCGGAAGTGCGGAAACCGTTCTTGCGGGGAGTCGCCGCCTTGAGATATCTCCTCTCGGTGGAGGCAAACACCCGCAAACGGGTGCGTGCAATCCGTGCCTTATTACCTTACGGCGTGGCGGTTTGTGGCCCCCCGGATTGGACTCGTCTGCTGTCTTCCGCAGCTCGGGATACCTATCACGGCCCGCTTCCTTATTCCGAACTGCCGGATCTTTTTGCCAGCTCGAAGATCAACCTGAATCTCCACAGCCTTCAATGTCCTGACTCATTGAATCCTCGTGACTTCGATATTCTCGCTTCAGGCGGTTTCTTGCTCAGTGATTACGTCTCGGAGGCCGATGGCGGCTTACTTGGCAATGAATCTCACGCTGTCTTTTTCAAGGGCCAAACCGATCTTCTTGAAAAAACCGCTTTATTCCTCGATGATGAAAACCGACGCCGCGCCGTTGCCGAGGCTGGTCATCGGCACGTTCTTAAAAACCATCTCCTGCGCCACCGCGCCGCAGAGATAATGAAACAGTTCAATCGGATATTCGAGGCACATCGCTGATGGCACGACAACAAGTATTGGCAGAACCCTGTCGCGAACATCCGGAACGATTTGTCCGAGGAACTCCGGCTGTTCCTGCGCCAATGTCATTAAGTTAAACGATCCTGAGATGGGCCGGTCCCCGATCTTATCGAGTGGCCGGTCATTCGCTTTTCAGCAAGCTCAGCGCACGCAGGCTCAGGAACCGGCCTTTCGACAGGCCGTTCCTTCCCATTGTGCTATCTTCCCCTGAACTTAATGACATTGGTTCCTGCACTACCGGAAGCGGTCCGGATCAATCCTCCGGACCAACCAAGTTTAACACACAAAAAACTCACTAACTTCCAAACGGAGATGTCTCATTGCACTTGACGCATTCCGAAATTCTTCATCCTCTCCTACCCCGCCTTCCGAAACGCGAAATCAAACACATTCATGCCCGCCAGGATCACCCGCTTCAGTTCATCCGTGCTGCGAATCCGTTTCAGCCACTTGAGTAAATACCTCGGGCGAAAATAAAACTCGCGATAAATCCGACGGATATTGCGGGACAGTTCTTCGTTGCTGAGTTCGGTAAAGAATTGGTTGAAAAACGCATCCGTGTGCAGGCGGGTCAAGTCCAGACCCGTGCCGTCGCCGATTTCAGGATGCTCTGCCTGGACCTGTTCGAATAGCGCTGTCCCCGGATAGGGCGTGGTAATCCCAAATGTGATAATAGTCGGATCAATTTCCTTTACAAATGCAAGGCTCCGGTCGATGGTGTCCTGGGTTTCACCCGGACTGCCGATCATGCAATGGGCATGTGTATCGATATCATACTGATGGCAGAGGCGAAAGGCTTTTCGGGTATCCTCAATGGTAATTTTTTTGTTGATGTTGTCGAGAATCTCTTGAACACCGGACTCGACGCCGAACCGGATCATGTGACAGCCCGCCTTTTTCATCAGAGGCAGGATTTCCTCATCGACATTGGTAACGCGGGAACTGCAAATCCAGGTCAGGTCCAGCCCGCGTTCCCGAATGCCCTCGCAGATTTCCTGTACCCGTTTCTTGGAGGCGGTAAACAACTCATCCCGAAAAAAGATTTCCCGGTAGCCGAGTGCGGCGCATTCCGTCATCTCCTCAATAACTTTTTGTGCGCTGCGGAACCGAACCTTCTTTCCGTAGAACGGCGGCGAGGCGCAATAGGTACATCGCGCCGTGCATCCCCGCGTTGTAAACATCGTGGTAAACGGCATCCGTTTCACAACCGGATTAAAGTAATCGATGTCCGACGGAAGCAGGCGTCGATCCGGTATTGGAAGAATATCCAGGTCCTCCAGGAACGGCATGTACTCATTTAATCGGATACTTCCATTTTCTCGGTATCCGATACCGAGTGTTTCTTTCCAGGAATCATCGCCCCGCGCAAGACGATTCACCAGTTCCTTGAGAACCGGCTCGGCCTCCCGGCGTACAATAATATCGATCCCCGGAATCGCCAGGCTGGCCTGCGGCATAAACGTCGGTTGCGATCCCCAGACAACCGTTTTCAGACCCGGACGTGCCTCTTTACATGCGCGCAAAACCTCGGCATCTTCCCGAATGGTCATGGTCGAGGTCAGCATCATCACCAGGTCGTATTCCTTCTTGCGAACCTCTTCCTGAATATCCGCCACGGACATGCGCATGGCGGCGGCATCGAGCAGGTCCGCTTCGTGCCCGTCCTCGCGGATAAAGCAGGTCACCTGCAACTGCGAAATCGGGGGGAACTCGATCCCGGCGATCCGTTTCCCCTTGCACCAGCACCCATACACAAGATCGCGAGCAACATTCTTGCTGTATTTACTGGGCGGAATAAGTGTCAGCGTTTTCATACAGGTCTTTTCATTCATGGAATGAACGTCTTGTAAGTAAATTGATCACAGGCCGGAAGCCTGTGTCGGCCTCTTTTCTATGTCGCATGGCGCAAAGTCAATCCTTGTTGAAATTGCGCGCGCGGCCCTGCGCCACAATCAGGTCCGCGAGAAGGCCCATCACACAAGTGATAAATCCCACCATAATCATCGTAATATCCGCCTGCTCCAGCCCTTTCCGCAGTACCAGCGCATCCCAGAGTCCGCGCGCGATACCCAGGAGAATCACAGCAAATCCGGCGGGCAGAAAAACCTTGAGCGGATTGAAATACATAATCATCCGAATCACGGTGAACAGGTATTTCGAGGTATCTTTGATCGGATGGAACTTGGACTTGCCGATTCGCTTGTGATACGTGGTCGGAACCCATTTCACAGCGTACCCGTTACACAAAAACGCCAGCGTCATCGTGGTAACACACGAAAATCCATCCGGGATGACCCAGAGGTACTTCAGCATGATATCCCGCTTGAACGCTTTCAGGCCGGTATTCAGGTCCGGAATGTATGTTCCTGAAAGGTAGATCGCCAGCCGACGAATAAACCACTTCGCCGGAACCCGCAGAAATTTCAGCGTTCCCTCCTCGGAGGTACGCGCGCCGTTCACCTGGTCGAACTCCGGTATTTCTTTGAGCAGCGCAGGGATATCAGGCGCATTGTACGACCCATCGCCATCCAGCATAACAATGATCTTGCCGCGTGCCTCTAAAATGCCGCTTTTGCGTGCCGCACCCGATCCGCCCTTGATGGACCGACAAATCACCGTAACTCCCTTGCTGCGGGCAACTTCGGCGGTTCGGTCGGCGGAACAGTCATCCACCACAAGAATCTCATAGCTGTGGGGATCGCCTTCCATTGCCGCGCGAATATCATCGATCACCTTCCCGATTGCCGCTTCCTCATTGTAACACGGAACGATGATGCTGACTTCGGGCCGTTCTTTGCTTTGCCGATCCTTGACTTCCACAGTCTTCAAACACCTTCCATCCGTCTATGTCCGCCGAGCAAGGATACCGAACCAGATCGCTCCACTGAAGAGCAGATTCAACACAAACACCAGCGCGAAAATCAGGGAAAATGCCACCGCCTGTTCCGCCGGGTATCCCCAGAACGCCAGAAATTGCATCAGCGCCAGCTCCTTCGTTCCCAGCCCGGCAACCGAAACGGGAATAGCCGTGACCGCTGTGGATAGCACAAAACAGAACAGGGTCATCGCCGGTCCCATGGGAATCCCCAGCACACCACGAACCCAGAACACAATCAGATACAGAATCGCCCAGCTCGCCACGGTATGCCCGCCGCACAGCAAAACCAGCCTCCAGTCCCCGAATGAACCGTCCTCCTGGGCAATCCATGTCCGCAGATACTGGAACCGCCACAAAATCCAAACACCAATCCCGCACACCAACGCCACTGCAATAAACCCGTACACAGCCCCAGAATAGGCCGGATACGTGGAATAAAACCCCAGCGTGAACAGTCCCAGGTTCGCCAGGAATGCGATATCCATCCCCCGCTCTACCAGCAGATTCCCTACCGCCCGTTTCATCCCCAATCCCCATTGAGTCAGGTGACGCATCCGGTAGGCCTCTCCCAGACGCGCCGGAGTCAGAAATCCGTAAAAATACGCTTCCGAAAAAGCAAAAAAGACCTCCCACCAGGATGGTTCGATCCCCTGGAACCGAAGCAGCAGTTGCCAGCGATGAACCTTGGTCCAGAAAGACACCAGCAGACCCGCCAGCATTCCCAGCGCCGTAAACAGCCCCAGCCGCTGATAAATGGAAAGAACCTCACCCCAGTCGATTCTCCAGATCACGTAAACCACAAACGGAATCCCCGCAAGTCGCAGAACACGCCAGACCCACGGGGGAATCGACCGGGTGCGGGTGGGAGACTGTGTAGCCACAGAAGTCACTTCCCGCTTTCTTTCAGTTGGTCGGGAGTGAAAAACCGGGCGGAGGGGACATGCGGTTCGGAGGCTTTTCGGATCATACGCCGCACCGCTATCCGCTTCAATAGCCTGCCAAACCACGCGAACCTTCCAAACGTGGTCAGGTAAAGCCGAAGCGCCGCCATGCGTAACGGTGTCATATACATCGCAATTCAATCCTCAAGACCGGCAATCAGGTAATCCGTCCCGAGCTGAAAACAATAGCGATCATCCATCCAGGATGGAAGCAGCGCCGTTCCCGCCCGGCAACCGTTCCAGTGCCGTAACAACAGATTCATTTCCCGCATTCGAACTAAACCGGAAAGGTAAAAGAACTGAGTTTGACGGCTGCAAGCCTTGTAATCGAACGTCCCATCCTCGCACAATCGTCTATCAAGAAACTCCACCGCTTTCCGCAGCGCCGAGGCAATGGCCTCACCGGGCGCTTTGGTCCTGTATGCAGCCAGCAGGCTGACCGTGAGACTCTGGTAACCGACATCGCCGCCTCCATACTCGGGGAAAAACCCCGCCGGGTCCTGCTGATCAAGCAGGCCGCGCACACGCTCTTCGGCTTTCCGCGCCGGAAACTCCTCCCCAAGCAAGTCCGCAACGGCACGCAAAGCCAGGGCCGATGCGGCCACCTGGTTACCTACCGCCGGATTGTTGTTCTTGCAGAGCCATTCCGCCGCGCGATCAAAGGCCTGCATGGGAGGTGTCAGCCCAAGAATCCGCACCGTCTCCACCGCCGCATACGTTGAGAACGAGGTCGCACAGAAAGACCGCTCCCCAGGCCACCATTCGTTAAAACTCCCGTCGCGGTTCTGAATCTGCGACCAGAACCGAACAGCGGCCTCCGCCCATTTCAGAATCATCGGCTCGCCCGCATAGCGGTTTCCTTCAAAGCAATTCGCATAGAGAACGGCGAGATAATGCCCGATCTCCTGAGCGCGGGCATTCGGAAAATCCAGCGCCTTATAGTGCCAATAGTATCGGTCGAAGCAACCGAATGTCGGTGAGGCAGGATCGCGGTCGCCAAGGCCGAGAACCCGCTCGGCAATGGCAAGCCCCTGGCGGAGGTAGAACGATTGCGCCTCTGGAAGCAACATACAAAAAACCTTTGTTTTTTTCACCGGCAGGATGCCGTTGCCACCCGGAAATCTCCCCACCTGAACCCTCCCCACCTGGAAGCTCCCCACTTGGAAAACCCCCACCTGGAAAACCCCCACCCTGACCCTCCCCCGTAAACGGGGGAGGGAGAGGTCCCCCCCCCCGTTTACGCGGGGATAAAGGAGGGGTATCTCAATCCCGCCTTCAGTCGATGGCCCGGTCTCTCGACAACCTCAAGAACCGGCCCATCCTTGATTCATCCAACGTTATGATATTGCCCTTTCCGGACAAATCTCAGAAATCAGGCAATGTCCAACTTCACACCGAATCGCTGGTTGGATTGCATCATCTTGTTCCAGGTATATTCCCGGCCTGTATAGGCGGCCATTCGACCCAGAATGCAACTCAGGGCGCTGTTCGCGCCGCTTTCGGCGCTGTTGACCGGCTTTCCCGTGACGATGCTGTCCACAAATCCCGATACACGACGTTCTTCGACCGTATCGAACGGATCACCCTCCCATTTATAGGCATGATCCCCTGTGATCTGGTTGTTGGCGCTATAATGAGTCTCCAGGACACCTTTCGACCCGTAAATCCGCACCGCTACATCTCCCCAGCCTTTCAGGAATTGCGTGGAAGTAAATGAAATCTGGACATCGTTCGGATACATATAAAGCACCTGGAAATGATCATAGCAATCCCCCAGGCCGGTGCGGACACTCTGACCCCCGTTGCCGATCGCCTTCACCGGAAGCGAACCCAGGAACCAGTTCGCCATGTCGATGCAGTGGACGTTCTGCTCGACAATAATGTCCCCGGAAAGCGCAATATCAAACACCCAGTTCCGCAACCGGGTCTGGTCTTTGGACTCACCGGGTTTGGATCGGTCTCCCAGCGCCCCCGTGTGATAATAGACCTGCCCGCACACAGATTTCCCGATATCTCCCTGTGCGACACGCTCCGCGGCTTCCTGATAAATCTTGCTGCTACGCAGCTGGAACCCGACTTCAATTGAGATACCGTTTGCCTTCGCTTTCTCCCCGGCTTTGATTACCCGTTTCGCCCCGAAAACATCCGTGGCAACAGGCTTTTCGGAATAAGCGTGAATCCCGCCGTCAACAGCGGCCTCAATCTGCTCCGCATGGTAGTACGGTGGGCTGGTAATCAGCACGGCATCCAGCCCGGACGCAAGAAGTTCCTTGTATGCCTCCATGCCCACAAATAGATGGTCAATCTTCGCGCGGCCCTGCTGAAGTAATTTCTCATCCAATTTGGCCCTGGCCTGGTCTAATCGGTCCTGAAACGCATCCGCGAGACCCGTGATCTGGACATTGCTGCTGGTGACAAACACGCCTGCGTCATGCGTTCCACGGCCTCCCGGCCCAATGACCCCCAGTTGAATCCGGGAATTCGCCGTCGCGCCGAATGCAGACCCGGATTTCACAAGCACCAGGCCTGCCGTCGCAACCGTCGAGGCTTTCAAAAAATCCCGCCGCCGGACTCCTGTTTTCTGTTCCTTACTCATTCGTATTCTCTCCTCTCTGTGTATGGCCGCTTTATAGCGTCTCGATAATTTTCAACAATCCCTCAATGGACATCCTGGAACCGTCTGCCTTCGTTCCGTTCGGAGGAGTGTAATGCGTCTCCAATGTCAGCGGTCCCGTGTAACCGTTGTTCCGCAGATGCTTCATTATCCCGGCATCGTCGATCTCCCCCTCGCCGACCGGACACCATTCAAATTTGCCTTCCGCGTTGTGACGCCCGTCACGAAGATGGACATCCAGAATCCGCTTGACATCCACACGTAACAGACCGTTCAAAGGCGAAAAATCCCCCGCCATGGCCGCATTGTTGGGTTCCCAGATCACCCCCAGGCGCGGGGATGGGATGTCGTGCAGCATTCGCTCCACATCCGCACCGATCTCAACATGGTTCTCAAAAATGTTTTCCACTGCCAGCGAAACGCCTTCGGCTTCCGCGATCCGCACCGCCTTCTCCAGTTCCCCCATAGCGTCATCCCAGATCCGTTTCGACGGATCCTGAACAGTGAAAGCAAACACACGGATGCGATCGGTTTCAAGAATATGCGCGTTCCGAATCGCCGCCTGCAATTCGGCATGTTGCTTCTTGAGAAGCTCGTCTCGCTCCGCTCCCTTGGGCGGCAAAACCTGCTTGAAAATACCGGTTGCCAGAAGGGAGACCTTGAGATTGTATTGATCGATCAAGCCTTTCGCTTTCCGGACAGTATCCGCATCCTGAAGCGCGTTGGGCTTGCCCCAGAGGTTTTTTACCTCCACCCAGTCGAGCTTGTACAACTTGATGAACCGGAGAGATTCCTCGAAATCGTCGGAAATCTCCGAGTTAATGATTCCCAGTTTCACCGCGCTGAGCGGCAGCGCATACCCGGGCTGTGCGAGCGTGAACGCGCCGAGCGTTCCCAACGCACCTCTGACAAAATCGCGGCGGTCCATGGATGATGGTTCCTTCCTGGAGAATAATTCGATGATGCTGAATCATTACACTAAACGTGGCCGGAGGTTCCGTCCAGCTTTTCCCCAGGCAACTTGACCTGCCCTCAAGAGGTTCGTAAGCTGTCCGCAAGACTGCCTATCTATTCAATTCAGGAGAATCAAATGGAAGAGAAAGTACGTGACTTGATTGAAAAGGAAATTCGCCCGGCCCTGCAGATGGATGGCGGCGACATAGAATTGGTCGGGTTTGAGGGCAATAACGTGCAGGTCAGACTCCGCGGAGCCTGCTCCGGATGCCCGGGCGCCGCGATGACCCTCAAAATGGGTGTCGAACGTCGCCTGAAACAGGTCGTACCCGAACTGGGTGAAGTAATCGCGGTGTAATACCGCAAGTTTCTCTTTTTTTCGCTTCCGATGTCCTCCCCTGGGTCGATGATCTCAGGGGAGGACTTTTCAGTCCTGACCAATCCTCCAAAAGCCCTCCTTTTCTCGCAAATTGCCCTGTTCAATGTGCATTTTGCACTCCATGGTCATTATTGTTCATGTAAACGTTAACGTTCACCACAATCTGTTCACTGGACATAAAATAAGAGCATTTATGGAAAAGAGCGTTACAATAGTAACTATCTATTATATAGCATCGCTTTTTTACATAACAACACACATCTATTCGATATGCTATAATTATTTCTAAAAATAAACCACGAATTCTGTCGGCATAAATATTGCTAAAAGGAAAATAACTTTCTCATTTTTGGAAAGACATTCCCAAAATTCCGATGAGAAAACATCCCAAAATCGGTAAGGAGTAGATTCCTAATGAGAAATGGGGGCGATCAACTTGACGATGGTGGGGCGCAGGATATTCGTGGAATCATCCCGCAACGCAGCTTCGGCAACTGCCGTTGGTGCGCAGCCCAGGATGTGCGTCTCAGCTATCTGATGTGCGGAGATTGTTTTCGAATCGCTGAAATGATCCCGTCGAAGACCAGGATGTTGATAGGGCGTCCGAATGTCAGGAAACGACTGGGTCGTGATATCACAATCAAGACAGTAGCGGCGGAATTGCGTGAATTCTTATTGGATCCGAAAAACCGTTTTCCCGCCGAGCAGAGTCAACAGACCCATTGGGAGAAGATGGTCAGCCAAGTCCGGTCCGAGGTCAGCCCGGCGGATATCAGCCGGTGTGTTGCGGGGCTGATCGAACGGGGCATCGAAGAGCTGCCCTCCCAGTCCGATCTCGCCAAACTTGCCGCTGTGGACCGCTTGCTGAGGTTCATGCTGCACATTTCCGTGTTAAGAGATCTGCTTCGAATCGAATTGGACCAAGAAGATGCCGCTTGTTGTTGCATCTGCGGAAGACCCGCAGCCCAGGGAAGCAAGGCCTTGTGTTCGCAATGCCGCAGCGAGATATTGCGGCAAAGCGGCCAGGAAGAAGTTCAGCAGGAAAGGCCCAAGCCGTACATGGGCATGAAGGCCATCGACATCATTATGAAAGACCGCGGTCGGCGGTGAGAAGAAGGTACAACGCAAAAGGATGGGACAAACAGCTCAGGATCCGCATCTCATCGAAAGACTTGGACAACATTCAGGCCATTGCCATCGAGGAAGGTATTCCTTACCGGACCCTCAGATCCGGCATCATTCACCGTTACATTTCTTCTTACCATGAAAAGGCCCGTGAGTAGCGTGGGCCGGTCCACACGCAGGCTTGAGCCTGTTCTGCTTAACTACTCCCCTCCTTATTCCCCAATGTTTAATCTTTCCCCGAACTATCCCCCACGCTCACAAATCAAAATATTCCCCGCGCTTCGGAATGCGAATCTCTGAAATGCCCTGCGACGCAAGACGCGCCCCCATGGCCTCACTCTGATCCGGCTCTCCATGTACCAGGAACAGATTCCTCAGGCTTTCCTTTGAGGCCATCGCAAATCGGTCAAGGCCGTCTTTGTCCGCGTGTCCGCTGTAGGCGTTGATAATTCGCACCTCCGCCTCCAGGTCATGCTCCAGCCCAAAAATCCGCACCGTCGGTTCCCGCTCGACTATTTTCCTGCCGAGAGTATGTTTCGCCTGGAATCCGACAATCAGAATAATATTCTTCGGATTACCGATATTATTCCGCAAATGGTGGAGAATCCGCCCCGCCTCGCACATGCCCGACGCCGAAATAATAACCATTGGACCCGACTGTTCGTTCAGCTGCTGGGAGTCTTCTTTACTTCGAATCAACTCCAATTCCGGAAAGTCGAACGGATCTTCGTGCTTATCGAACAACGTGATGATTTCCTCGTCAAAGCATTCAGGATGCAGGCGAAATATCTCCGTTACTTTAATTGTCAGCGGGCTGTCCAGGTATACCGGCACGTGTGGAATCCGCTTCAGTTTCAGCAATTTATGAAAACTGTACAGAATCTCCTGGGCACGCTCCAGCGCGAAGGATGGAATAATCAGTTTGCTTTTTCGCGCAAATACCGTGTTGACCGCATCCGCCAGTTTCTCATCGGCTACTTCAATGGGATCGTGCTTCCGATTCCCGTAGGTGCTTTCAAGAATCATGTTGTCCGCATCATCGATCAAAGTCGGGTCTCTGAGAATCGGCAGTCTCCTTCGCCCGACATCCCCGCTGAACACCAGCCGCTGCTTCCTGCCGGATTCTTCAATATCCAGAACCACGACCGCCGATCCCAATACATGACCGGCATCGCGAAATGTCAGCGTTACCCCGTCCGAAAGTGGAAACGGCCTGTCGTAGTTGATCGCGATGAATTGACGCAGGGCTTTCTCTACATCCTCTGCGTCATAAATCGGAGAAATAAACTCTTCCGGTCGATGCGCAATTTTCTTGTTAAAGAATTCCGCATCCTTCTGCTGGATATGAGCGCTGTCCATCAGCATCACGGAGGCCAGATCCCGTGTAGCGGGTGTCGCGAGGATGTCGCCGTCGTATCTCCGGCACAACAGCGGGATATTGCCGCTGTGGTCGATATGCGCATGAGAGAGCGCCATTCTGTCGATATTTTCGGGGGCAAACGGAAGGTTACGGTTCAATTCGTTGGATTCATCCCGATGTCCCTGGTACAAACCGCAGTCCAGCAGGATGCGCTTTCCATTCACTTCGAGCAGGTGCATCGAGCCGGTCACTCCACCGGCAGCGCCGAAGAAAAATATCCTCATTAACTATTCCTTTCCATTGTTGCCATCGTGGGCGGGCGCGAACACCCCCGCGCAAACATACAGAATGTGGCTACAATATATGGAATCATACGGGAAGTCACGGCAGGCCGATGGGATCGCCGATCTCATCTGACAACGGTCTCTGTGTACCAGATGGCGTTAAGCATCAGGAGTAAAATCACCGTCATCCATGCGGGAACAGTCCGTTTCTCCAATCCGGCACGGCGCGGGAGCCATTGTGACGTTTTTTTCATTTCGATCAAACCTCGTCCGAAAATTTGGCTTTTCATGGATTGTGTAGTATCGTAGTCCATACAGTCGGTTTTCGCCAATAATCCGGGGATTTCTTCATTGTCTATTCAATCGATCCGATCTGTCATGGACACGAAACAGAAAGGAACCAGTCTCATGAAATCGAGAACCGCATGTCTCATGGGCATTCTGATGTTGGGAATCGTTCAGGCCCTGCCGGTTTTCGCGGCATCGGACGGGGGAACAGGCGGCGAACCGGGTGAAGTCGTGATCGAAAGCCCCATGCAGCATTTCGTTCATGTGGCCGCGCATACCGTCCTCCAGCTGGGAGTCATTATCATCCTGGCGGTGATCGCACGACGGCTTTGCGAAGCCGTGAAACAGCCGCCGGTCGTTGGAGCGCTTCTGGCCGGTGTCGTGATCACCAATCTCAGCAAGTTCGGCAACGATTCCATTCCCATTTGGAGCCATATCTTTCCGATTGATCCGGGGTCGGGGTTGGTAGTTACCGAGCCGTTGTGGATTCTCGGAGGCATTGGGGCCATCATTCTCCTCTTCCTGGTTGGCGTGGAGATGGATTTCGAGCAGGTCAAGAGGGTCGGCACAAAATCAACCTGGATTACGCTGGGCGGGATTGTGCTGCCGTTTATCGCAGCGCCTCTGGCGATGCTGTGGTTCTTCACAGAAGGACCCATCGCCAAGCCGGAAATGGCCACCGCCCTTTTCATGGGAGCGGTGTTCATAACCACAAGTGTGGGGATTTCGGTCAAAGTGTATTCCGAGCTCCGAATGCTGGACACGGAGGAAGGGCTGGCGGTTCTGGTGGCCGGGATTGTGGACGACATCGGCGGGCTTCTGGTTCTGTCCGGTGTTCTGGCTTACGCAACCGGCGGGGAGATGAACGAACTGCCGGTCATTGCCGGCAAGGCCCTGGTCTTTCTGGCAGTCATCGTCATCGGCGGCAAGATGATCGCGTTCCGCATTTCCGACTTCTCGATGCACCTGTTCGGGCGGGCCGGTGCGCCGGTCCTTCTGACAGGGATTGCGCTGGTTATTGCGGCAATTGCGGAATCACAGTTCCAGTTGGCTATGATTGTGGGTGCGGCGGCAGCCGGAATGGTTCTTTCCGGAACCCGTATCGGGCATCAACTGGAGGATTTCCTCAAACGTCCTGAAGAATTGCTTTCCCCGGTCTTCTTTGTCGTAATGGGAATGCTGGTAGATCTCCGCACAGTCAACAGGGGTGTTCTTGTGATGAGCCTCGTTATGACTGTGATTGCGATCATTGGCAAGGTGGTCGGGTGCGGTCTTCCGGCAAAATTCTCCGGTTTCACCAATAAGGAAAGTCTCCGCATCGGGGTCGCGATGAATAACCGGGGCGAGGTGGGCCTGATTGTCGCCGGACTCGGTTACGCCACCGGCAACTTCGATCCGGCGGAATTGGCCGTCGCAATCATCGTCATCCTGCTCACAACGGTCCCCACACCTTCCCTCTTGAAGATATTGAGCAAGCGGGCCGCCCACGCGGAAACCGCCCGGACGATCACCATCCGTGAAATCTCCGAACCACTGCGCAACTTCATCGTCGTGGAGTTCCTGAAACTGGCCCACAGACGCGGATTCTCCACGCTCAGTTCCGAGCGAGACACCATCCACGAGGTGGTCAATGAAGACACCGGACAGCGCATCTCTCTGAGCGACACGGAAGATGGATTAGTTATCAATGCTTCCGGGGGCGAATCGGTTGCTCGCGAGATTCTCGCGGCAATCAAAGAGAGCGTCAGCGAGCGTCTTTCGCAAGCCAAATGAAGCAGCAGGAAAACAACACAAGGCCTTCCTCATTCACCGGGGGAGGCTTTGTTGTAGATGAGCATTCCGGCGTGGAATCCGGTAAGGGAGGTCCCGCCAAGTGAAATTGAAAAAGCGGTTGAGCGCAAGAGAAAATTTGAAGAAAATCCGACAGAACACACGTATGAGGAATAATGAAGATGTCCCGTAAACGGAAACCGACCACCGATGCGGTGGAAATCCTCCATCGCAGATACTACGAGGGCAACTCAGAAAGGATAGCGGATCTTGAGCAGACCCGCACAGACGCGGAAGTCGCCCACAGCATCCATGCCCTTCGAACACAGGCCGGATTGACTCAAAAAGAACTCGCCGCGTTGGTCGGTACCACTCCTTCCGTTATTTCACGGCTGGAGAATGCAGACTACACAAGGCATTCTCTTTCCATGCTGCGTCGAATCGCTGCCGCTTTGGACCTTCGCATCGAGACCCGTTTTGTTCCGATATCCTCAACTGCCGCTTGAGACCTCCTTCTCTTTTCGTAAAGCATCACTCCATCTTCGGCAAAACCGAATAATTTGCATCATTCCGCCCCCTCTTCCTTCGGCGGACTCAAAAACAGCAGGAACACCACCGTCGCCATCAGGGATGTCACCACCACAAAAACCAGAAACCCTCCGACATGGATTCGGAAAGCGACTTCCGGAAAACTTGCCTGAATAACCATCTGGTAGCCCACCAGGAAAATCAGGTTCGTCTCAATACCGATGGCGTGGAACATAATGGCCAGCCGGTTATAGATTCGTTCCCTGCGCTGCGGCGTCGCAAACCAGTATTCCTTTTGCGGCAGGTTGACCCACGAGTCCGGCGCTCTTCCGATCAAAAGCGGAAATACCCCCAACATCAGCACATTCATCCCCAGGACAACCAGCAAATATTGAACGAAAAATGAAGACTTATCGGACCAGCCGTTCGGCTGCCCTTTGCCGTCGAAATGCACCGCCATCCTCTCCGGCAACGCGCTGTAAGTCAGCGCCATGTACAACAAACAGGCCACCAGAAGCCCGGTCGAAACCCAGAATGTCACTCGCTTCGCGATCATGTGTGTTCCGTCCTGCGCAATACGGCCCGGACCGGGGCCGCTTCGCCCCCGACAATCTTGAGCGGCAACGCGATCAGCTCGTAATCCCCCGGTTCCGCATTCCTCAAATCCAGGCTCTCCAAAACAATAACGCAATTCCCAAGAAGTATTCGGTGCACTTCCTCATCGTCCTCTCCAAAGGCGCCGATGGAGAGATAGTCCAGCCCCACCAGTTTCACCCCAATCTCGACCAGCTTTTCCGCCGCCGGAACGGTGAGCGCAATATAATCTTCCCGAAACAACGGCGCATCCCAGAGTTGGGAGTTCTTTGTTCGAAAGAGAACACGCTCCACCCCGTTGAGGTTCATCCGCCCGATATCCGTACTGTCAATGTGACGGTTTTCCTCGTGCAGCACAACACGACACGGGCCGATGAATATCCCAAGGTCCAGATTCTCCACCGATTCCCCGCCCTCAACGACATGCAACGGCGCATCAATATGCGCTCCCGCATGGGCAGTCATCACCAGATGGGACAGGATGTATGACGAACCATCCTCAAACAAATGCTCCACAACCCGCCGGAACGGCGTATCCCCCGGCCAGACAACAGTCCCGTCGTGCAGGGAAACCGTGATGTCGATGATCGAGTTCATTCCATGCCTCGGTGCGGGATTCAGGGATGCGGGATTGCGCGCTTGAGGATCAAGTAGAAACCGACATCGAATCCCAGAATCAGCATGTTTTTGACCGCGGCGAACTCCCACCCTTCCTTCGCGTATGTGTTCAAGTGTCGCTCCATCTTCCTGGCCTTGTGAATGCTGGTCATGCAAAACCAATCCGAGATCACCTTGTATTCGGTCATGGTTTCGACTCCTTTTCACCGGCCAAAGTGCGGAATGCCCGCAGGGCCGGTTCCCATTTGTTTTCTTTGTCCAGATGTCCGGCGGTGAAAATGATCACTCCTGTCCCGGATGCCTTGCCGCTGTCGAGAATCACCTGTTCCAATTCTTCAGGGGGCAATTCGGATGGCTCATCCATGGCCTGCACAATCGGCCAGACCGGCTTGCCCGTGCGATGAATTGTTTCCTTTGTGAATTCGGCGGGCCAGGATGGACCTTTTCGGCACAGGAGGTGATAGACCATCGGAGAGAAAATATCTACATCCTCCGCCAACTTGACATAATCCTGGCCGACCACGCGAAAAATCGCCCCATTCTGCTCGTTCGGCGACCACGGCACTGTGAAAATGCCGATACTCGCGTTCGGGCGCACACGGTCTCGAATCAGCCGCGCCTCATGCACCCATGCCCCAATTCGCTCCGTTTTGAATTCAATCCACGACGGCAGGTGTTTCTCCAAAATCCAAGCCGCCAACTCCGTGCGTCTCAAATCCTGCGGAACTTCAAACTCACCGGCAACCGCCTCTCGGTACAGACGGATGCAGTCATCGCAAAAGCAATTATTCAGATGTGTCGGGTCCTGTTTCTCCCATCGAATCGGATACCGAATGAAATCCAGCCAGACCCCGTCGATTCTCGCATCGGCAATCCGCTTCTTGAACTCCTCCAGTCTCTTCTGACGCAAGTCCTCTTTATTCGGACAGAGTCCGTAATACCAGCCGTCCGGTTTCTGTTCCGTGCCGTCGGACGTGATCGGTCGCCACTCCGGGTGTTGCCGGTAGAGGCTTTTCCCGGCGAATAGTGTCATCTCCCGATAAATACGAATCCCCGCCCGCCGAAGCGCCCCAAGGACCTCATCCGATTCCTTCGTGATGAACACGCCGTTGACATGTCGCTCTTTCAGCCATACGGCGATCTGTTCCGGTGACATCCCCTTGACCAGGCTCAAGTTCGAGGAGAATCCATACAGGCATAATGCAAATGAGCGGTTCGGGTCCACAGCTGTTCCTTCTGCCATTGACGGTCCGGCAAGCATTATCACAGATGCGCACAAACCGGCAAAGCGTAATCGGGCTATCATCATTGCTTCATCCTCCATGGAATGTGATATCGTCGGATTCGGGAGGGCGAAGATGTCTCAAAAGTCTCCGAATTTCCCTCCCCCGAAGATCGGGGGAGGTTAGGTGGGGGTTGAATTCACGGGACTGATCGACTCTACTCTCGCCACGCGTGACGATGAACGCCAAATATTGTATGCTAAAGAGAGCAGCGTGCGTACTGCAATAAAAATATGAATCGAAAGGGACAGAAATATGAAACCGGACCGAGCACGAATCGAAGAATGGTTCCAGGGACTGAACTCCACAACACAGCAGCGAATCAATCAGACAGTGGACATTCTCGCCGAAACCAAGGAAAAAGGCGGGAAAATCGCCGTGGTGACCGGAAGCGGTCCGAATGTCCATGAAGGAGTCACCACCCTTTTGGCGGAACTGATGCGGGTAGGCGTGGTGGATGGGATTACCACCAGTTCGGCGGTTGTCGCGCATGAAATGGGCGGTGTGCTGGACCGGGTAAAACGAGTCAACGGAATTGCGCTCGGCGCCGATAAAGCACTTCTGCCGCGCGGTGATGTCTTCGAATTCACGTTCATGGATGACGAGCAACGGGCGATTGTGGAACAAGACCTGGAATTGGATCAGGCTCTGCTCGACGCCGGAGAGAAGATAGAAGGCAATGTTATCATCAAGGCCGCCGGGAACATGGGCTATCCGATGGGCCTCTGGATTGAGCAGATGTCGGACCGGATTTGTGCCGAAGCACAGGAAAAGGGCCTGGCGTTTGAGGCGGTTGCGGGCTGGTATGCCGACGAGCGTACCATGCTGGGTCGCGGTGCGCGTCTAGGTCTGCCGGTGCTGGTCAGCATTCCGCAGCTGGTCGGCGGCGGCAATGTGGGCCTCGCGGTGGGCGACAGCATTTCAATCACGCAACGCGCGCGGTTGGTGGCGGACCTTTTGGCCTCAGCGGATGTCATCATCGAATCCGCTGTCGCGCTCACTCAGGAAATCCACGACGGGCCGTATGAAATGTATACCGGCCATGGAATCTGGGCCGCATGGCAGGGCATTCCCACCTACACACTCGAAAAGAAGCGGCTGATCCGTATTGACCTGGACTCCGCGCTGGACCGGGCCTGGAAATTCGAACGCGAATCGAAAACCGTTCAACAGGCCATCGACAAAGGCTTGCCGAAAACCAAACTGATGGAAATTCCGTTCCGGATGGAGATGTCGGGATTCGCGCGTCTGGAAGGCAGCTTGCCGTTGATTGGTGATATCGGTGTGATATGGCCCATTCTTGCATCCCGCCTGGAGCAGCGTCTTGGCCTGGATCTCGAGTTCATTTCCGCGCCGCAGCAGACCCCGGAAGGCCAGGCGATGCGGAACTGGATTGTCGAGCAAATTCGTCCCATTACCAGCGTGGCCGCACCCGCTCAATCTCGGCAGGCAGCCCGTGCGCGCTAATAACTCTGCATAACGGATGTTCTGCACTCTCCGGGCTGGATGTGAATGATGAGACTACACAGCCGCCCGGAAGAGTCGGAACGAGAACTGCTCAAAGGCGCACAGGCGGCGGGGTTCCCGGTGATAATTCAACTGGGATGTTGGCGCCGAGGAATGCAGACGGTTACTCCGCTGATTCAGGCGCTTAAAGTCCCAATCCGTGGACATGTCCGGGATGAGGAGTATCCGCATCGTTATTTGGCTGCCTTGTAAATCGCATGGGGACGCTGGCCTTTTCCGGGACGATCGCCATCTCCCAGGTCCTCGCGGAATGTTTCTGCAACTGCCTTGAGATGCTCCACTACATCAGGATGTTGCGCGGAGACATCCTGTGTCTGGCGGATGTCCTTTTCGAGATCGAACAACGCCAGTTCCGTGTGGGCCGTGTCATATTTCACCGGAACCCCGCCGGTTCCGCCGGGTCTTCCGTTCAGGGTCCGGTAATCATGCGGGAAGTGCAGAATCCATTTCCCGCTTCGGACAGCCTCCAAAGTATTGCCCCAATAGAAACAATAGGCTTCATGCGGGCATTTCGCGCCAGGCTCGCCCGCCATGAGCGGCCAGATATCCAGCCCGTCAATCGGATTCGGCGGCAGATTCACCTGCGCAAGATGTGCAAACGTCGGAAGAATGTCGATTGTCATCGCGGTCTCTTTGCACACCTCACCCGCCGGAATCTTGCCGGGCCAGCGCATGATGCACGGGACACGATGTCCGCCTTCCCACGTGGTTCCTTTGCCTTCACGCAGGGGATAGGCCGATCCTGCATGGTCTCCATAGCTGAGCCAGGGGCCGTTATCCGTAGTGAAAATCACCAGTGTGTTATCATCCAGTCCGCAGCGACGGATGGTCGATAGAACCTGCCCCACAGACCAGTCGATTTCCATAATCACATCCCCATACATCCCCTGCTCCGATTTCCCCTTGAACTTGTCGGAGACATGCAAAGGTACATGCGGCATGTTGTGAGCGACATAGAGGAAAAACGGATGGTCACGGTTCTTTTCAATAAACCGTACCGCATGTTCGGCGTACCAGGTTACCAGTTGTGTCTGGTCGGGTTGGTACTCAATGACCCGGTCGTTGCGCACCAGGGGCAGGGGAGGGAACTGGTTGCCGACTTCCGGGTGCCTGGGCCACATGTCGTTCGAATACGGGATTCCGAAATACTCATCAAATCCATGCCGGACAGGCAGGAACGGTGGATGGTGCCCCAAGTGCCATTTCCCGTAGATGGCCGTAACATAATCTCGTTGTTTCAGTACATCGGCAATGGTCTTTTCACTGTCGCTGATGCCGAATTCCGTTTTGGGACTGGGTGCGCCGAGAATCCCGATTCGATTCGGATAGCAACCCGTAAGCAGTGCGGCCCGCGATGCCCCGCAAACCGGCTGCGCCACATGGAAATCGGTGAAGCGGATCCCTTCTTTCGCCATCCGGTCCAGGTTGGGCGTGGTGAAACCCTTCGCACCGGAAACTCCCACATCCGCATATCCCTGGTCGTCCGTGAAAATGATCACAAAATTCGGCGGCCGATCTTTCGAGGCTACGCTCTTTTTTCCGGTTGCGCAGCCGGGCAGACTCATCAGCGCCCAGCTTGCAGCGATTTTCTCCAGGAATTCGCGTCTCGGCAGGATTCTGTCCATGTCCGTTCCTTTCTTTCTGCAAAATGAACCTCGGCCATTTTTACCAAAATTCGCCGCCAATTTCTACAGGAAACAGAGATGGCGCATCGGCTCCCTACTCGCGTGTTGCGGCGGCACTAGAATATTGTTTTTCCAACTTCCGGTTGGGTATCCCGAATTTCCGAGTCCGTCTCCCTTGGAACAGAGAACCGTTTCTCGTTTGTTGCTGTGGTCGTGTAATGCCGCCATGGTGGGTGTTGCGGCGGCGGTGAATGTCACGCCGGTGTGTCTTTCCTCCGTGGCGGAGAAATTCGGCCTGGACTATTCCCAGCAGGGGATCCTGTTG
This sequence comes from Candidatus Omnitrophota bacterium, assembly GCA_029570205.1. Lineage (GTDB taxonomy): Bacteria > Hinthialibacterota > Hinthialibacteria > Hinthialibacterales > JAKPRU01 > JAKPRU01. Next base: position 28,284 of record JAKQSI010000056.1, read on the forward strand.
GGATGCACTTTCTGGGGATTCATCATTGCGCTTTTCCTGGTCGGGCCTCTTTCGGATCGCTATGGTCCCCGTCCGTTTTTCTATTGGTCCGCGTTTATGCAGATCGGAGGTTTTTTATTGCTGGCATTGGCCTGGAATTATCCGACGCTCGCGTTTGGCGCAACCCTGGCCGGACTGGGAGCAGGTATATTGGAAACTCTGCTCACCCCGGTGATCTGTGAGACCTTTCCGACCCGTAAGACCTCGGCGGTCAACAGGCTTCATTCTTTTTATGCGCTCGGCGCGGTGGGGGTAATCCTGCTGACATCCGGCATTCTCCGGTGCTTCGGGCATAATGGTGACGGGCAGGGGTGGCGGTGGGCATACACGGCCATGCTGGTTGTCCCGATCACGTTTGGAGTGGGATTTTTTCTTTGCTTTCGCATTTACCGGATTCGTGTCTCGTATCCGCATTCCGAATCGTACACGCACACGCTGAAACGGTTGCGATGCGTGTGGTTCTTTGTGTTTGCGGGCGCGATGTTATGCGCGGGCGGCACGGAACTGGGCGCAGCACAATGGCTGCCGTCTTACCTGGAGAAAGTGCTCTCGTTCAGCCGGGAGACCGGCGCCGCCGGTCTGCTTCTCTTGAGCCTGGCGATGGGGCTGGGGCGAATAACCGGAGGTTGGGTGGCGAATTACCTTTCCGCTCCTGCCATGCTCATTCTTGCCGGTGTGATGTGCGCCGGTTGTCTGATCGCAGCGGGGATTTCCTCATCAGGGGTCCTGACAATAATGATTTTTCTGGTATTCGGCTTTTTCGTCGGATGGATGTGGCCGACCACAATGGCGATCGCATCCGAGGCGTTCCCGCGCACCGGCTCCACCATGTTTGCGCTGCTTGCCGTATCGGGAAACGGAGGTGGAATCGTGTTTCCGGGTGCAGTGGGATTTTTGGCGGAGAGATTCGATTTGCGTATTGCCATGAGTAGCCTGGCCGTTATTCCTTGTGTAGTTTCGACGGTTTTCTTCCTGTGGCGACTACGGCAACATCGCAGAGGCCCGGTAGCGATTCCCTCAACGGAACCCTGATTCAAGGCCGGTTCACAGAATGGCTTCCTTTAACCATGATGCAATGGCTGTGTCGGGGCGTGGGCGCTGTCACGATCCTCACCCCACCCTGTCCGGGACGACGAAGGAGAAATTTTAAGTTCTTAATTGATAAGGGGGACGCGGCCCGCAAACCGCGTCCCCCCAGCAACAAGGATCCAACAGGAGAATCAGCAATCGTAGTACAGATAGAACTCGTATGGATGCGGGCGCAGTCGAACGGGATCGACTTCTTTACTGCGTTTGTACTTGATCCAGGTTTCAATTACATCCGGTGTGAATACGTCGCCTTTTAGCAGGAACTCATGGTCCTTTTCCAGCGCATCAAGCGCATCGGAAAGGGAACCGGGAACCTGCGGGACATGGGCGAGTTCCTCCGGCGGCAAGTCGTAGATGTCTTTGTCCAGCGGATCGCCCGGATCGATCTTGTTCTGAATGCCGTCCAGGCCGGCCAGCAGAATCGCCGGGAAAGCCAGGTACGGATTGCAGGATGGGTCCGGAGGCCGGAACTCCACGCGCTTCGCTTTCGGGCTTGGAGAATACATGGGAATCCGCACGGCGGCGCTTCGGTTCCGCTGAGAGTAGGCCAGGTTCACCGGGGCCTCGTAGCCGGGCACAAGACGTTTGTACGAATTGGTGGTTGGCGCGGCGAACGCAATCACCGCCGCCGCATGTTTCATAATCCCGCCGATGTAGTACAGCGCCATCTGTGACAGCCCCGCGTAACCATCCCCTGCAAAAAGGGGCTTACCGTTTTTCCACAAACTCGAATGACAGTGCATTCCGGACCCGTTGTCCTCAAAGAGAGGTTTCGGCATGAAGGTCACCGTTTTCCCATGACGCTTGGCAACATTCTTGACAACGTATTTATAGATCATAAGTTTGTCGGCCATGCGAAGAAGGCTGTCGAATCGCATGTCGATTTCCGACTGGCCCGCTGTGGCGACCTCGTGATGATGCGCTTCCGCTTCCACACCAAGAGACTCCAATGTCAAAACCATCTCCGTCCGCAGATCCTGATACACATCCGTGGGCGGCACCGGGAAATAGCCTTCCTTGAATCGCGGGCGATGGCCCAGGTTGGGAAACTCCTCACTGCCGGAGTTCCAAACTCCTTCCTCAGAATCAATCTGGTGAATGCTGTAATTGGGACCGTACGCAAACCGCGCATGGTCGAAAATAAAGAACTCGGCTTCCGGCCCGAAAAACGCGGTGTCTGCAATACCCGTAGACTTGAGGTATTGCTCGCACTTGAGCGCGACGGTACGCGGGTCACGTGTATAAGGCTGTTTCGTAATCGGATCCAGGATCGTGCAGGTCAATGAAAGAGTCGGGACCTCACAGAACGGGTCGATAAACGCCGTCGTGGGGTCCGGCAACACTAGCATGTCGCTTTCATTGATTGCCTGCCAGCCACGGATGCTCGATCCGTCGAACCCGAATCCGTCTTCAAAGGATTCCTCGGTCAGTTCCCGTGAGGGAACCGAAAAGTGCTGCCAGGTTCCGGGAAAATCCTGGAACTTGAAGTCGACGATTTTCACGTCCTGGTCCTTGACCATCGCAAGTATTTCTTTTGGATTCATCTTTTTCTCCTGTACGGTTATGTATGGCGGCAGATAAAAACGCGGTTCCGCCTTGAAGGGCTTGGAGCCGCTGTAATGACCTGAGATCAGAGGGCGGATTCCCCACGTTCGCCTGTGCGAATCCGCATTGCATCTTCGATGGAATAAATAAAGATTTTCCCGTCCCCCACCTGCCCGGTCTGACTGGCGGCGCGAATGGCCTCCACAACTCGTTCCAGCAAGTCATCCGGCATCATGACTTCAATCTTTATTTTGTTTTGAAATTGAATGCTGTATTCACGGCCACGGTAGAGTTCGGTATGGCCCCTCTGTCTGCCGAATCCACGAACCTCCGTCACTGTCATCCCGCTCAGACCGACCTGTTCCAGGGCATCCCGGACCTCATCGAGTTTGTGGGGGCGGATGATGGCTTCAACCTTTTTCATTTCTGTCTCCAGGCGTGTTGTGTTCCGACAGGCACGGAGGCCTGTCCTGCCGTTTTCCTGTCGGTTCGGACGGATCTGTGACTCGCGTCTGCAACATTCACAAGAACCGTGCCAGCATTTGGATGGCACGGAGTTGGCGGTTTTTGGGTGATATGGGGGATTGATTCGCCTGGGGATGGCAGAAAGGCAACATCGGTGTTGAAATTTGAACAAAGCAGCTCAGTTTTGAGCTTTCGAAGGAGTATACTAAGAAATCATTCATGCAACCGCCACGCCGAGGAGTCTTGTACAATCCGCTCAACCCCCACCTGACCCCCCCCGAACTTCAGGGGAGACAGAGAGGGAGTTGCGCGTATCTCCACTCCCCGGCCTGCGGTGTCTGCGACCGTGCTTTCCACCTTTCTTTGCCAGGCAGAGACGCCTGGCCTACTGCCAGGCAGAGACGCCTGGCCTACTGCCAGGCAGAGACGCCTGGCCTACTGCAAAAATAGTAGGACAGGCCTCCGTGCCTGTCGATGGGCGGGCTTTCTTGGAAGGAACGAAGCCACATGGAAATCTCGCTGTTTCAGGATACAAACATCCGGTCTATTTTTCGCACATTCCCGACTAGGGTGACAATCTCGTAATTGATTGTTCCGGCTAAACTGGCAAGTTCATCGGCGGAAATCGTGTCCCCCAGCAGTTCAACCTCCTCCCCGACCGCAATACCGGGAATATCGGTAACATCTATGCAAATTAGGTCCATCGACACCCTTCCCAGCAGCGGGCAACGCTTCCCACGAACGGCGACATGCGCCCGGTTCGACAGGCTTCGGAGATAGCCATTCGCGTACCCTACGGGCAAAGTGGCAATAAGGCTGTCTCTGTCCAGAGAGCGTGTCATGCCATACCCGACAGTCGTTCCCTTTTTCATTTTACGAATCTGGATAACACGGGTTGTCCAGCGCATCACAGGCAGGACCCCATCCGGCAGTGGAACCGCATCCGAGGGCCGAAGACCATAAGAGGCAATCCCCAGGCGGACCATGGAATAATGCGCCTCCGGAAACCGAAGCAACACAGCGCTGTTCCCCACATGAATGACCGCATCCCTGGGCATTTCAGGCATTGATTTGAGAACGGCATCGAACGTGTCGATCTGCCGCAGAGTGATATCCGGGTCCGGCTCATCGGCACAGGGAAAATGAGTCATCAACCCTCTTACCCGAATGCCGGGAGAGTTCAGAGCATGGGCGAGCAGGGACTTCATTTCCGAAGGGGCTGCGCCCATCCGGCCGATCCCGACATCCACTTTCAGGTTGACGGGTATGGTTCGATTCAGACCCTGGGCCAGGTGTGAGCCCTGTTCGAGAGAGAGCGAATCACCGATCAACTCCACGACATCGTACTGGGCTGTCTCGCGGATTTCCTCGATGGTCGCAGGGCGCAGACGAAAAATGGGGAGCGAAATCCCCGCATCCCGCAGGTCCCGGATTTCACTGTCATCGACAATGCCCAGCGCGGCCACATTCGCATTGACAGCGGTTTGCGCGATGGGAACCAGGCCATGCCCGTATGCATCGGCTTTCACTACAGCGCAAATTTGTGCCCCCGGACTCAGCAGCGAACCCAGGATTTCCAGGTTCCTCTGATATCGGTGCAGGTTGATAGTGAGAACGGATGGCATCCGCATTCGTGCAGCGCTCCTTAAGCCGGGCAGTTTTATCATTCATTGAGATTCCTCACATTCGTTTGGAATGGCAAGGCTTGTGGCATTTTGTGTTATCCCCTCAGACCCCACCTCACCTCCCCTACCTTCGGGAGAGGGAATGTAAAAAATCACTCGGCGCACTACAGAAATTTTTCACAACCGATTACTATGGAAAGGACATATCCTATCTATTCCCGTCGAGAGGAACCTGCCCTGTGACGCCAGAATCCCCCCAATCCAACAATCGGAGAGATTTTCTGAAAACAACCGCGAGCGGCCTTACCCTGGCCGCCATGATCGGCCCGGCATCGCGTTCCGTGCCGGGGGCAAACGACCTGATCAATATTGGTGTGATCGGCGTTGGAGGACGCGGGACCTCGCTGGTCGAGGAACTGGTTGATCGGAAAGACTGCAAAGTTGTTGCGGTCTGCGATGTGTATGAGAAACGGGTTAAGCGGGCCATGGGGATCTGCGGAGGAGCAGGCTATCGGTATTATCAGGAACTGCTGGACCGTCCCGATATCGATGCGGTGTTCATCGCAACACCGGATCACTGGCACGCACCGGTTGCCATTGACGCGCTCAAGGCGGGCAAAGATGTGTATCTCGAGAAACCGATGACCCGAACCGCCGAGGAGGCGAAAAGACTCTGGGAGGTCTGGCGGAAAACGGATCGTGTCCTGCAAGTGGGGGTCCAGGGGACCTCATCCGATCACTGCTGGAAAGCCCGACAGGTGATTGGTTCGGATATGATCGGCAAACCGGTCTGGGCGCAGGCCAGTTGCTCACGCAATTCCGGCGACAGAGGCGAATGGAATTGGGATATCGACCCGGAAGCCTCCCCGGATGCGACGGGCGATGCCAATGTGGACTGGAAAACCTGGCTCGGAAATGCGCCGCGACGTCCCTGGTCTCCCGACCGGTTTTTCCGATTTCGCAAGTTCTGGGACTATTCGGGCGGGATTGCCACTGACCTGATGTATCATAGTCTCGCGCCCCTCCATATCGCGCTGGGCCCCGACTTCCCCTGGCGAGTAGTCGGTACGGGCGGGATCTGGGTACAACACGACACCCGCGAGGTCCCCGATACGTTTTTCCTGAATGCTGACTACCCACGGGAATACTCGATTAATATCGTCTCGTCCATGGCAAACGACGTGGGGGTTGAAGACATTATCCGCTGTCAGAAAGGAACCATCTACTTCGAAAAAGGTCATTTGGTGCTTGAGGGCAACGGACCATACATTGACGAATTCAAAAAGAAATACGGCCATGAGAGCGTCTGGGTGGAGCTGGAACCGCGCGCCGACCACACAACCAATTTCCTGGACTGCATGCGAAGCCGGGAGAAACCCGACCTGGATTGCGACACGGCATTCAAAGTAATGGTGGCTATTGCGATGAGTGTGGATTCGTATCGGAAAAGCAATTTTCTCTATTACGACGACCGCTCGTTACGCGTGACCTCTCATCCGATCGGTCTGGCAAGCCAAATGCCGAGGGACACGAATCCGGTGGATTGAACTTGCAGTGATAATCCTTGGAGTGCGGCAGTAGGGCTGTCGCCTTTGTCTGCATTCCGCTTTATGTCGAGATGCGGGACCTGTAGCGGGGCAGCCACAGGATATTGTCCCTTTTGCCCCTGTGAATCATGTCACATGTAGGGACAGCCCCTAGGCCTGCCCGCTCATGCTTCTTAAAGAATAAAATCATGCCAACCTTCCGCGAACGAATTGCAGAACGCACCCGACTTACCGGCAGCTGCCTGTGTATCGGCCTGGACAGCGAACCGGATAAACTGCCGCGTGAGTTCCTCGGTCCCGGTGACCCACAGGTTGAGTTTAACCGCGCGATTATTGACGCCACAAAAGACCTCGCGGTCTGCTATAAACCGAACACGGCATTCTACGAAAGCCGGGGCGTGAAAGGATTCGCGGCCCTTGAACAGACCGCACGATACCTGTTCTCACTCGGGATCCCTGCAATCGCGGACGGCAAACGGGGAGATATCGGCAACACGGCACGGCAATACGCAAAGGCTTTTCTCGAAACAATGCCGTTCAGCGCAGTAACTGTGAATCCGTACATGGGAGAGGACACCATCGCGCCATTCCGCGATTACCCCGACGCCGGGATTTTTGTCCTGTGTTATACCTCCAATCCTTCACGGGTTGATCTTCAGGCAAAGACAATCCGCAAAAAAGACGGAACGGCGGAGGCGATGTATCAATGGGTGGCGCGGAAAATCCACGACTGGGATACCGCGAAAAACCTGGGTGCGGTAGTCGGCGCAACCGCTCCGAAAGAGCTGGGCGACATTCGGGGTATTCTCGGTCCTGACATACCGATCCTCTGTCCGGGAATCGGGGCACAGGGCGGTGATCTGGAAGAAACTCTTCGATACGGGGAGGCATCACTCGACGGCAATACCCTTATTAACGTATCCCGTTCCGTGCTGTTCGCTTCAAGAGGCAAAGATTTTGCAGAGGCTGCCCGAAACAAGGCGGCCGGAATCGTGGACCGGATGCGTGCCTATTTCAACCTGTAGATGATAAATTAAGAATTAACCCAAATTCGTCAAGGTTTGGTTTGGAAGAGGGCTGCAGAACACCGGATATGGGGGCTGGGGGATTCGGGAAATAGTGCCGGTAATAAACACTCGCATCAGTAAAATCAACCACTTACAAACTTTGATGTCGAATTTGGATTGGCCCCCATTGTGTGGCAAGGGAGGTTCTTTTATGCGGTTGTGGCGGAAGGAGGAACCTTCACCCGGTCGCTTCTCCCGGGAGAAAAGAGGCATTTTCCGCCGTAGGGGCACGTTGCAACGTGCCCCTGCGGTACGGCGTAATGCGATGTTTCTTTGAATGTTATGCGACCGGATATTTTGCCAGGATGCGGTCGAGATCGTACGCGATACGCTCTATAACACTGTCATCAACGGGATCTTCTCCGAATCGGCCGTAGGTCGGAACATTCAAGCCCTTGCGTTTCAGATACGCCAGTCCCGAATAAGGGGCGGAGAGGCCATCGAAAAGACGAAGGGCACGCTGAATGTCTTTTTGTGCCTCCAAAGCCCCCTTGTAATCACCTTGCACAAACCGGTCGAAAACGGCGCGGAGGATTTCCGGGTTGACATCGCATCCCTGCCCAATGACACCACACGCGCCTGACTGGATGGCAGGAAGCATGGCGGTTTCTGCCCCGGCAATCATAACCATATTGCTCCCCTCCATTGCCATCATCAGCTCCAATAGCCATTCATAATTGTTGGTGGAAAGTTTCATCCCGACGATGTTTTTCAGTTTGGAGAGGCGGGAGATCATCTGCGGGGTTGTATTGTACGGAGCGGGAAGCCCCGGCGTATTGTAAACGAAAATGGGTAAGTCAGTGGATTTGGAGACCGCTTCATAATAATTGAAGATGACGTCCTGGACTTTCATGCCGCGAGAAGGTAAAAGCGCGGCAGGGATCACCAGGACCGAGGCGACGGCTCCACGATTGCGGGCGTATTCGGTGAGTTCCAGAGTCTGGTCGAGATACTGCGCCGGGTCTGGGCGGTTCTTGCCGATGGTTTTGTAATGCCTCAAATCAACTCCGGGGGGAACTCCCTCGCGGAAGTATTCCCCAAAGGTCCCGAACATGGCAGGTTTCTTGCCTTCGAGAGCCTCCAGGGTGATGTCGATAGCCCGTTTGGTATCCGCTACGGTGTACGTATACATCTTGCCCAACCCGCACCGAACGAACAGTGTGGTGATACAGGGGTGGTCACGCAGCCAGACAACAAAATGGCGAAATCCATCCCAATCGATCATTCCACCGGGGCCGCAAGGGGTAAACATGGGGACAATGACACCAGTGAGATACGGAGAGACCTCCTGGCCTGTAATGGGGTGACGGAATAAGCTCATAATTAAGACCTTTCACGAAAAGAAATTAAGAACCTTTAGTTTAGCGCTTTGGAAGCGTTCGGTCTGGAGTCGTCGGCGAAACCGATAAGATCATAAGCCAAACAGCACAAATGGATGCTGCGTAACGTGGTTTATGACCATTCCTGTGGGGATTTGAGCCAGGCAGTCAGCAGGTCCACTGCGCCCTGAAGATCCTTTTTATGGACGCTTTCCACGACGGTATGCACATAACGGCACGGAACACTGATGGTGATAACCGGTCTCCCGATGCCGGTGCGCTGCATGGGTCCGGCATCCGTCCCGCCGCGTGGCAGGACTTCCATCTGAAACGGGATTTTGTTGGATTCCGCTGTTTTGATAAACGAATCGACCAGCCCGCGGTGGGAGATAGAATGGCTGTCCATGATTTTGATCGCAACGCCCTCACCCATCCGCGTTATGGCGTGATCCGGCTCCACACCGGGCGTATCGCAGGCCAGAGTAACATCGATGGCAATCCCGATATCCGGGTCCAGGCCGAAACACGATGGGCCGGCTCCTCTGGTTCCAACCTCTTCTTGAACGGCTCCCACCATATACACATCAAAGAACGAATCCGTTCCGAGATTCTTCATCACATTCAATCCGACCCAGACCGCGACACGGTTGTCCATCGCTTTCCCGCTCACCACCTCACCATGATCGTAGAACGGTTGAACCAGGGTAACCGGGTCCCCCACCCGAATGACCTCTTTGATTTCATCGGGTTTCATAAATACATCCACAAAGAATTCATCCACCTCATAAGTTTTCTTTTTGTCCTCCTCCTTGAGCGTATGAATAGGGCGACCGCAGGGATTCATGATTCCGATCACATCCCGTTTCCCCTGGATCAGCACTCGTCGCGCAAACAGGTTGCGTGTGTCGAATCCGCCCAGCGGAACCACGCGAATGAATCCCTTGTCATCGATGTGTTTGACATAGAAACCGATTTCATCGATGTGGCAGGCCAGCATAACCTTACGGGCAGGTTCGGTGCCGCCTGACTTTGCTTTCTTGAGGGCGATCAGATTTCCCAGGGTATCGACAGTGATTCTATCGGCATTGGATTGAAGGTTCTCTTTGGCAATCTCTCGAATCCGTTCCTCACGTCCGGCAACACCGGATGCTTCGCATAGTTTTTTGAGTAGTTCCATTGTCAATTCTGCCTTTGCGAAAAGATGAGTTGAGGATAACCCTTCGATGTGTTCGGTGCGAGGGGAGGCAATAAGTCAGGCAGAACCAACCCGCATTGTATTTCCACCGGACTTCAGAAGAAAAAGTTGAGAGTATACTCGCGGGTTTTAAGGCAATTTCAGAATACGCTCCCTGCACCCCAGACACAGAAATTGGACGTCTCACATTGAGAATGTTTCATAATGAGATTGATGAAAAATGTTATTGACAATGGCCAGGTATGTGATATAATATACTTAATTGCAATACATCTTAGCAATATGATTTATCAAAAGAAATGATTATTCCTTCCAAAAAGGTGTTGCTTTTCCGAATGGAAATGGCATATAATGTGCGCATGTTGATGGTCGGGACGGCGCGTTACCATCTTTCAAAGGTTGAGGTGTGAGAAGGGGCGATGTCTTCATCCGATCGAAACAAAGGCCCTGACACTCAATACTACACACGTGAGAGCCAGTCCAGGTATTCCCCCTCCGGGAAGAACCCCCAGGCAGCGGCGGTAACCGAATCGAACCGGTTTGTGTGCCGGCATTGCGGGATACCGTTTGCTGTGATTCGGAATGCGCGGAAGTTGCAGCTGCTGCGTGAGGGGATCATCAAGCGACCGTTGTGCGCACCGTGCCAGGAGCGGGATCGGGAATTGCTGACTGCCGTGAATCAGTGCCTTCGTGTGCTGGGCGGAGCGTGTACCGTGGCGGAGGTAGTGGGAATCTATTCGGATGAGACACTGGCACGATCCCTGTTCAAAGACCCTTTCGTGAAAGTCCGTGCCCGATATAACGGGAAAGAGACATTAACCGTTCAGGATATCGAGGGCTGGATCGAAGAAGGCGTGATTCAATTTGACGAACACGGTCAGATCAAACCGAAACCCAAGGGATTCCTGCACGACCTGGAGTTGCGCCAGCAGGTTCGGGAAGCGCGGGAGGAGATGATCGACAAGCAGAAACCGAAAGATACGTTTCCCGATGAAGGAGGCACGGTGTTTGTGTCGCGCAGAAGCAAGAAGGGCGGGGCTTCCATCGGGGCAGAGTATTGGGAGACGCTGAAAGATGCCGAGTCGGTCAAGTAGAAATTCCGCCTGATTTTCATACCATTCCTTTATGCCTCAAATCCGAATAACGCGACTGGGGTCGCCCCGACAAACCGGCAGCGGCAAGCCACCGTGCTTGTCCGTATGAAATCACAACCGAAACGGGAATAAACCGTGATCCCGATTCTCTTTCTCATACTCGTTCTCAGCCCGCTGCAATTGGAGATTACTCCGCTCGACTGGCAGACGGAGGGATCCAGGCAGTTGGAGCGAGAGCTGCGCAGCCGGGGTATTCCGATCCTTCGGGTAATTGACGTGCGAACCTCGGATATCGCTCCTCTGCCGGAAATCAGAAAATACATCCGTTTACCCCTGCCGGAGGATACCCGTGTGTTGCTGGTCGATGGCTCCAGCCCGGCTTTCAATGAGCAGTTCGCGGTACGTCTCCAGCCGGATGGGAACACCCAGAGTATCGACGGATTCACACAGGGACGCCTGATCGCCATCCGTGTTCCCGGCTCGCTTGAGAAACGATTCAATGAGGTGTTTCGTCATGAGTTGGTTCATGCGTACCTGAATGTCGTTGCGCCGGGAAGGAATCTGCCGCCGTGGTTGGAAGAGGGACTGGCCTGCTATTTCTCCGGCAGTCCCAATCATCTGAACCATGAAACATACCGCCTTTATGAGCGCGACATGCGGTACCTGTTTGACCACTACTCAGACCGGGTTCCGTATTTCCTGGCCGATGCCCTCTCCTCCATGGATACCAACAATGCGCTTTTTCTGCATCTCCGCATTCCTGATTCGGTCCGTTTGCATATCATGCGGCTGTCCTGGGAAAACGCCTTGTGGATTTCAATTCTTCTGGTTCCCGTGTTGGCATTTATATTCGGCAGATTTCTCAGCGAGTTGCTCTATCCATGGTATGTCGGGGTACGACGCAGATATCTTGGATATCAATATATGAAACGGCTCCGAAAACTGGAGCGGAGAATACGTTCGGAGATTCCGCATCCTGTGGTGCAGTTTGTCGCCGCTGCACAAAAAGCGGCAGCGCAAGCGGATATTGCAAGGCGGTCTGCCGAACGGCTGGAGCATCGGCTGCACGAGATTTCCTGTAGATTTCTTGATTGCGCGGATTCTCTTGTCACATATTTCGCCCCCCGTTTCCCCGGATTCGGCGTCTATATGAATGCGTTGGGGGAGGCGCTCCATACCATTCATGTATTTCGTGACGCTGGTTCCGGGATTTCATCCGGTCTTGCGCAAGCAGAAGCCGGTCCGGTGATGATGGAACAAGCGCCGGCAGGGATGGACCGGGCAATTTCGGCAATCGGCAAGATCGCGCTTGCTCGACCGTCCTTTCCTCCCGACCGATGCGTTCGAAGATGGATCGGCGCCCAAGAGGACTGGAAAAGGGAACGGGAACAGCTGCGCGCGTTGTGGGCCGAGACAGCGAGCGAGTTTGAGGCTTTGCGCGGAAGGTGCAGAGAATTGGGTGAGTATTCGTCCGACCTGTCAATCCTACCTGAATCCTCGCCGGTCTCCGGGAGGGGCCTTTCGGAGACATTTTCGGATGTTCATCCGCTCCTCGCATACGGAATTGCCGTTCGGGATGCGCTTGACCAATGGCAGGCGGGGATGATCTCTCTGCCGGAAGCGGTGGAAACCATACGCCATGCAGAGCAGAGACGGTTTCAGGATTTCCGAACCTGGATCGATGACCGGGATACCGGGGCGCTTTTTCGTGGGGACCAACGGGTTGCGGAGTTTGTCGAGGCGCTGGCGCAAGGGAACATGGGAGGTCCGGCGCGACGATGGGGGTATCAGGACTTTGTTCCGCGTATCCGCCGAGAGGGGTATTTGCGCTGGCTTTGTCCGCCTGATGCGCTGGAGGCCGCGTCATTTATGCTGTTTTTCTGCATTTTCGGCGCATCCTGGGTGTATCTCCGGCGCTTCTGTGCGTTCTTTCTTCAGGGTGTAGATCGTTTGCTTGGAGGATAAAAGCGCACAGGGAATCTGAAAAATGGAGCTGTTCACGTATGGACGGCCGGGCAAAATTATGTCATAATAGGTTTAGTATGCGAGTCGGGGTCTCCGATTCCTTGTGCGGCATGGTATTGGAAGGCGGTAAGGCGACGCGAAACCGGCAGCGCGTTCGTCGGTTGACATATCGGGAGAATCCGGCGGGATTGCGCGGACCCGTCACCGACCTGCGGACGCGGCTGACTTGGATGATTGGGCATTCATGATGGCACAACCGTCCAGCTTCCTGTATCACTACCGTCATGCACTGAACCTCTTCCAGAGCGGTCACTACGAAGAGGCGCTCACCGCTTTGAAAAATGCCCTCCTTATGGAACCTAATTTCCCGGACGCTTATGTCGCCATTGCGAAAATTCATGATGAACTGGGAAATTACGAAGACAGCATTTCTCTGTACAAAAAGCTGGAGAGCATGCTTCCGAACGACCAGGAAATTTCCAAACGTCTGGCAGCGGCCTATGAGAAATCGGGCGACAAAAAACGCGCTGTCCGGAAGATGAGACAGGTGATTCGAAGCAATCCCCGTGACACCCAGGCCCGATGTCAACTCGCCCGGTGGCTGATTGCAGACCGCAGATTCCGGGCAGCGAACTCTCTTCTCCGCAAGGGGATTCGTGTCGTGGGAACCTGCGCGGAGTTTTACAATCTCATGGGCGAAATCCGCCGTTACCAGAAAAAACTCGAGATGGCTCAGGAGTATTATGAGCAATGCCTGGAAATCGATCCGGACCATTCGGGCGCGAAACGCGGGATCAGCCAGGTAATTCGCGCGATGGATGCCGGAGACGCCGCTGTCGCCTCCGATCAGGACTCCCAGGACACGGAAGCCCGGGAAGAGCTGGTTGAAGCGGCTCAGCTGTTCACGGACGGCAAATACGATGTGGCAATTGTCAAGCTCCAGGCGCTTCGGGAGAAACGTGCGGTAAAACGTCAGGCATCCATCCTCTTGGGTCTGGCTTATGTCAGGAAAAGCCTGTTCAAACGGGCACGCGATATCTTTTATGATCTCGCCAATACGATGCGCCCGGAGACTCTTGTCCTGTTCAACCTGGGTCTTACGTCCAATCGGATCGGGGAATATGAGGTTGCCATTCGCGCATTGACAGAAGCGCTGGAGGCCGACCCGGAATACTATGAGGCCCTGCTGGAATTAGGATTTGCCTACCAGCGAACCGACAATATCAAAAAAGCCAGGGAAACCTATCTGCGGGCCATTCGCCTGACCGCAAGCGATCCGCGAGCGTACGCATTAATCGCGCGCCTGGAATATGATCTGAAACACAAAAAGCAGGCGGAACAGATCCTGATGCGGGGTCTCCGAATCGACTCCCAATCCCCCGAACTGCTTTTGACCCAGGGGTATATTCTTCTGAAAGAGAAGCAGCCTCAACGAGCTGTCGGCCCACTTCAACAATGTGTGAAACTGGCTCCCAACTCCTTTGAAGCGCACAGGAACTTGGGGCATGTGCTGGAACTGCTGGGGAACACTGTCGCGGCAACCAAAAGCTACCGTATGGCCTATCAGCTCAATCCCAGCGATGAAGATTGCCGTCTGCAGATCGAGCGGCTGGAGAGCGTGTGAAGCCTTGTCTCAACCGTCATTCCGGCTTTCGCCGGAATGACGCGCTCGCCTCAACGTTCTGTCTCAGACCGGCTCCAGCAGGGCCAGGACCTCGACATGCGGGGTATGGGGGAACATGTCGAAGGCTTTGAGGAAGAATGGGCGATAGCGACCCGCATCCGCGAATCGGGCCAGGTTGTCCGCCAATGCCTTCGGATTACAGGAAAGACAGGCGATGCGGCATGGGGGACAGGCATCGAGAAAGGCAAATACCTGCCTGCTCAGTCCGGCACGCGGCGGGTCCAGAATAATGACATCTTTTCCCCGCAGATCGAACGGTGGCCGTTGAACAGAGGCAACATCCGATTGCATGACACGCACATTGCCGAGTCCGTTTCGACGGATGAATTCGTGTGCCGTCTCGACATTAACCGGGTCTATCTCAATTCCAAGCGCTTCCGCTACCCTGTCGGATAGCGATCCGCCGATCAACCCCATGCCGCAATACAAATCCAAAACTCTTTCCTGTCCGCTGAGATTCAGCGCGTCCGCCAGAGTTTCGTAGATTGTTGCGGCCACGGTCAGATTCGGCTGCATAAAGGTCCGTGAATAAATCGGCGCCTCCAACCCCAAAAACCTTTCTGTGATGAAAGGCTGACCGAACACCAACTCCGAACGCAGCGGCGCGGCGACATCCGCCACTCCCGGCACGTAACTCCAATATAATCCACGCAATTCGGGGCAAGATTGAGTCAGATGTTTTGCCAATCCGGCAATAACTTGCATGTTTTCCTCTGCGGTCATTATATCGGCAAGGAACCGACGGGTGGCGCAGGTCCCCCGAATCAAAAGGTACCGCCAGAATCCATCGTGGCGGTTCTTGTGGTATGCGGGCAATCCTGAATCCCGTGCAAATTCGCGCACCGCCCAGAGAATCCGTGAAAACTCACTTGGGCAAAGATGGCATTCCTCCAAGTCGATTAAATCCCAATACTTTCCCCTCCGATGCAGTCCCAATACCAGGCGGTCATCCCGTGAGGAGAATGTAAACTCCATCCGATTCCGGTACTCCCACAGGATCGGGGAAGGATACACATCCAGGGTTTCCAGAAGGTCCGGAGGCACAACAGGAGCCGACAGTTCCCGCAAGTCGGAGCGTTTTTGCTCCAGTTGCAGGTGATAAGGGATGTCCTGAGTCCGGCAGCCGCCACAGGTCCCGAAATGCGGGCATCGGGCTGCGCTTTGTCGGTTTTCCTGGTCCATTTTACCGTTCAATTCAGAGTATGACATTGATGGCGAATTGTATAAAAAATACTATAGTGATGACTGGAGGGAAATCGAAATGATCCGGCTCATCCTGATCCTCATCTCGACATTCGGAATCGTTTTATCGGCATTTGGGCAAGAGGCAGAAGTGGTGGTTTACACTGCCCTGGACCGGATCTATTCGGAACCGTTGCTGAAAAAATTCGAACAACAAACGAATATCAAGGTCCTTCCGATTTATGACACGGAATCGAATAAAACTGTCGGTCTGGTGAATCGCCTGATCGCAGAAAAAGCCAGGCCACAGTGCGATGTGTTCTGGAACAACGAGGTTGTCCGAACACTGGTTCTCAAAGACAGGGGGGTTCTTGCGCCGTACGCTTCTCCCATGGCCGTGGAAATCCCCGAAAAATACCGTGATCCCGAGCATTTCTGGACAGGTTTCGCCGCCCGCGCGAGGATTCTCATCGTGAATACCGATCTGGTTTCGGAAGCGCATCTTCCCGGTTCCGTCTGGGACCTCGCCGATCCCCGCTGGCACGGTCAGACTGCAATCGCCAATCCGATGTTCGGAACCATGGCCACACATATCGCCGCCCTGTTTGCTGTCCTCGGGCCGGAAAAAGCCAAGAAGTATTTCCAGGCAATCAAGAAGAACAAGACGGTTCTTGCGCCCAGTAATTCGGCGGTTCGAGACATGGCCGCACGGGGCGAGATCGCTTTCGGCCTGACGGATACGGACGATGCCAACGGAGCCATTGAGGACGGCAAGCCCGTAAGAATTGTGATTCCTGACCAGGAAGACGGTGCAATGGGGGTTCTGGTCATCCCCAATACCGTTGCCCTGATCGCCGGGGCGCCACATGAAAGGGAGGGTCAGCGGCTGATCGACTTCCTGCTCTCAGAAGAAACCGAGGAGTGCCTTGCCCAGTGCCGATCTGCGCAGATCCCTCTGCGTCCCGGTGTAGAGAAGCCGGAAAACACGCTGGACCTGGAAAAACTGAGGGTCGTGGACATTTCCTATCCTCAAGTTGCGGAGACTCTTCCGAACTCGATGCAATTTGTTCACGAGGAATTGCCTGGTTTTTAGCGGTCGTTACCCCGGCTCCCTTTCTAGCCTCACCTTCAGATGCGCTAACTTAAGTGATTGATAGATCATGGTGGGAGTGGAGGAAGATATCGTAGAAAGGTGACTCAGACCGGTATTTGCATGAAGGAGTAACGCGTTCTCCCTTGTGATTGATTGCGATCCGACAGAGTAAAAAGGCAATCGAACGGCCGTTCAGATGTCGGAATTGTATCCGCTTCATCGGCAGATCGAGCGGATTTTCAAACGCTTGAAGACCATTCTTACATCACGAAATCTGTGTGTGAAGGACCCGCAATTAGCGAAGATATACCTCTTTTCGAAAACCCTCGGAGCGTTATTCATGGGGGATCAGACAGATAGGAACGAATACTTGTCTCTGGGAGGCATTCGAAAAGAACATCAGGAAATTGAGGCGCCACCTGCGGGATAATCCAAGGCGGAGAGAGAAACAACAGTGGCCCATAACCCTACTGGCCTCCCTTGGACCAGTTGAAACCAGGCCGGTTGAGCATGGTGCGGACGCGGACCGTGTAAGTGTGACAGCGGGCAACATGTTCCTGTCCCGCAGAGGCGAGGCTTTCCCGCGCGGCTTTGTTTTCAAGAAGGTCGGCGACGGTTTCGTAGAGAGACTCCGGGGATTTTGGAAACCGCGCATGAACACTGTCGGTCAGGAGTCCCTGCTCGCAGTCTGCTACCCAGTCCGCGACAAGGCAACCCCCTGAAATCAGCACATCGAAATCTCTTGCGTTCAAACAGGTCGGGCATTGGCAACTATGCAGACCGATATTGACTTGGGTGGAACGATAGAGGTCCGGAACATTGTCAACGCCGATTCTTCCATGAATACGTTCCGGGGGCATTTCCGGGAACAGGACTCCCCAAGTGTCGGTTCCATACAGGTGCAAACCGAGAGGAATCAGGGGCCGGAGGTAACGGACTCGTTTTTCACTATTGGCGGCCACATAGAGGAAATAGGCGACTGCCGCCGTGTTTCGCAGAGGAGTTGCGCGCCAGACACCGACGACTTTCTCGATCATCCCCAGTGCCTGTTTCGATGGCGAGACCATCCGGGCGCATTCCATGGGGGTCTCGGCATTCCCGCTTACGAGACGGTCTACCTGATCTAGGATGGCACCGCGGTCAGCCTGCGGCAATACAGAGAAGACATCTTTGAGATCGGTCACATTCCCTACAAAAGCGACGGGGTGTTGAAATCTTTCCCGGACCTGTCCGGCTCGTGTCACACCGGCTGCGACGGGCAGAAATCCACCCTTTTGAGCAGGGGAACATCGCAATGCAGGTTCGAATGTCCGATCCATCCAGAATACAGTGTCACGGTCATCGAACGAGTCCGGGCCGATTGTAGAGTAAAAATCCGAGTTATCGGAGAACCAGGCGACTCGTCGCAGCGATCGGAGAAAGGGATTGTCTTTCCGCATTCCGAGCGGCCGAACAAAGTCACCGCCCGGCGTGTTTAAAAGCACGACAAGATCCGGCCGGACCCGTGCCAGACTGGTCAAGATCCGCAGCGGCACGGTCCGGCAGGGCTGGATGGACTCGATATGGACCGAAAGACCATTCGCGCGGAACCCATCCGCAATAGCGTGAACGATGGGCGCATGAAAACTGTTGGGGACATTGTATGTCCAGATTTGAGTCGGCCCATGTTCGGGGACGGTCACAGGCTCTCGCAGGGAACGGCATACCGAGGAATTATCCGGGGCAATTTCGGTATACGCGGAGGATATCGCGGTTTGATATGCCTGAGTTTCCTCGGCGGAGAGACCCGGAACAGGTAATGCGGCGATCAGGTTCCAGCCGATCATGTAAAGCGATTCGCGTCGAAGAAGGTCGGCGAGTTTCGATCTCAGGTCAGGGCCAATACACCAATAAACATCCGGCGAACTGAGAACCGCGCGGAGATCGTACAGATGAAATGCGGAACGGACGGAATCCTCGGAATGCTCCAGGAGAACCACGACGGCATCGGGCCTTGTGTTCGGATTTGCTAAAACCGCCGGGACGAGTCCGGCGTGAATGCCCATAAAGAGAACGAGCTGAGCATGTTGGAGGCGCTGGATCTGTCGTTCCAGGTAGGCGCGAGGCCGTTGTGATTGCTCAGTGGGGGTCGGGAGCGGTTCGAAATCGGGACTGCTCTCAAGAATGTGTGGGTCCAGACCGGACTGCGGGCGTATGCAGGCCATATTTTGCGAGAGGATTTCATCCACTCGCGGGATATGTGAAGGGTGCTGGGGCAAGCAGGTTCTCCGGCTGAATGTTTCGTTCCCTTCTTTGATCTGCCGAGATTCCTCACATTCGTTCGGAATGACAACCGACCTGTCATTTCGATCAAAGGGAGAAATCTCACCGTCGGGACACGGGCAGGGCGCGAGCCTGAGATCGCCACGTCGCAGCCCCCAGTAGGCCAGGCGTCTCTGCCTGGCAGCCCCCAGTAGGCCAGGCGTCCCTGCCCCTGGCAGCCCCCAGTAGGCCAGGCGTCCCTGCCTGGCAGCTAAGTAGGCCAGGCGTCCCTGCCTGGCAGCCCCCAGTGGGCCAGGCGTCCCTGCCTGGCAGCCCCCAGTAGGCCAGGCGTCCCTGCCTGGCAGCCCCCAGTAGGCCAGGCGTCCCTGCCTGGCAGCCCCCAGTGGGCCAGGCGTCCCTGCCTGGCAGCTAAGTAGGCCAGGCGTCTCTGCCTGGCAGCCCCCAGTAGGCCAGGCGTCTCTGCCTGGCAGCTAAGTAGGCCAGGCGTCTCTGCCTGGCAGCCCCCAGTAGGCCAGGCGTCTCTGCCTGGCAGCCCCCAGTAGGCCAGGCGTCCCTGCCCTGGCAGCCCCCAGTAGGCCAGGCGTCCCTGCCTGGCAGCCCCCAGTGGGCCAGGCGTCCCTGCCTGGCAGCCCCCAGTAGGCCAGGCGTCTCTGC
>JAKQSI010000057.1 GCA_029570205.1 Candidatus Omnitrophota bacterium
CCTGGCAGCCCACCAGTAGGCCAGGCGTCTCTGCCTGGCAGCCCACCAGTAGGCCAGGCGTCTCTGCCTGGCAGCCCACCAGTAGGCCAAGCGTCTCTGCCTGGCAGCCCACCAGTAGGCCAGGCGTCTCTGCCTGCCCGCCCACCACCAGGCCAGGCGTCTCTGCCTGGCAGCCCACCTAACTCACAAGATAGATAAAAACATTTAAGAAACGCTATCAACAAAACGGGGCGTTGTCAAGAAAAAACTGACTGTTGTGAAAGAATTTCTATCGGGAATCGTGCCGAGAATGCGCATTTCAGCCCGAACGGTGGCATAATCCCTCTGATCTTACAAACGCTCGGTTTACAATTTTTCCAGTTATGAAACCGCGAACGGTCAACCGACTGTCTTTGGTCCTGCTTTTCGGCCCGATCTGCATTTTCTATTGGAGAATCATTTTCCTCTGGGAATTGCCGAATGGGGGTGATTTGCTGTCCCAATTCATCCCCTGGCGGATGTTTGCGATCGTTTGCCTGAAAAACGGCCTTCTGCCGCTGTGGAATCCCTATACTTTCTGCGGAACGCCGTTTTGGGCGAATATCCAGACTTCGCTCCTTTTCCCGTGGAATCTCCTTCATTTTGTGTTGGAAGTGCCGGTTTTCTTCGCGTATTGCCTTGTAATTCATCATCTCATCGCGGCCGGGGCGATGTTTGCATATTTCAAAAGCCGTTTCCATGACCCGATTCCCGCCCTGGTCGCGGGTACGATTTATGCCTGGGCGGGATTTTTCATGTTGCACGCGGATGATGGCCACTGGATTCATATTCAGGCGTATGCCTATATCCCGTTTTGTCTGCTTGCTCAGGATCGTTTGCGGGAAGGTTTTACCTGGCTTCGCCTGGCCGGCTTGGTTGTGCCGCTGGTAATGATGATTCTCGCGGGACATACTCAACTGCCGCTTTATATCTTTTACCTGCTGATTTTTAGAGACTTATGGTATTTCTTTGCGCGGAAAGAACATTTTCGAGTGAAGTCCCGCCAAATAGCCGTTACGCTTGGCGGGATTGCGTTTTCCCTGTTGATTTGCGCGGCTGTGCTGATTCCGCTTTTGGAACTTTCCGCCCACTCATCCACACGCGCGGGTGGCATGTCGTATGAATCGGCCACACATGACTCCCTCCCTCCGGTCCATATTGCTACTCTTCTTGCACCTTTCCTGTTCGGCGATCCGAATTACACCGAGCCTGAAAGGAACTTCTGGGAAACCACCATTGGGTATCATGAGATCTGCGGGTACGCGGGAGTGGCCTCGCTGGTATTGGTGTTTCTGGCATTTGTTCCGGTAAGGAGAAAAAAAAGGGACGAATACGGACAAGCACAAACAAACACGGACAAGAAAATAACGGGAGATTCCCACCCTCCCAGGGGCCTTCCCCCTCTCCCTCCGGAAGAGGGTTGGGGTGACGGAACCCTTGTGATCGAGCGCCGTTTTGCCCTGACACTCCTCGTCCTTTCTATTATCCTCGCGCTTGGAAAACACACTCCTCTCTATCGCGTGGTCTATGAGATTTTGCCGGGATTTGCCTATTTTCGGGTTCCGGCGCGCTTTCTGCTTTTCTATGGATTCGCTGTTGCGATATTGGCGGGACTCGGGATGCAACGACTGCTGCTGGGTCCCTGGTGGAGCCGCAGGCTCGGGCTTTCGGTTATGCTTATGCTCGGTCTGGGACTGCTTCTGCTTGGCCTTACGGGACTGGCTTACGTAATCCAGGACGATATATGGAGTTATTTCCATTACCTTGAGGCCGAACGAAGCCGAGTCAGCCTGGACCTTCCTGTTGAAGCCCTCCAGGAAATCAGTGAGGATCTCCCGAAGAACCTCGCTGAGGGTCGGCTCCACTCATTCCTTAAGGGCATGACCCTTGCGGTGGTCTGGTTCTGGTCGGCGTTGCTGGGCGTCGCAGCAATGCACCGCTGGGGCTTACGACGCTTCTGGCCGGCATTACTTGTGTGGGGAGTGGTCTTCGGCGACATGGTCTGGTTTGCGCACCGATTTATCCCGACATCGCCCTGGGAGCAATGGCGGGAGCATTACTATCCGAGAACCGACTTTCTCCACCTCCTGCCGCAGAGCGAACTTTCTGCGTACCGGGTTTTGCTCACCGACGAGGTTATACTAGGCCCCACAGTCAAGGGCCACCTGGAATGCAGACCGAACAGGTTGATGGTGCGGGGAATCAAGACTGTCCGGGGGTATGACCCGATTCAGCTGGCATCTTTCGCGGCGTTTATCAATGAAATGCAGGGCCGGGACCCCGCTTACAGGCAGGGCGGAATGCTCCATATCACCTTTCCGGCGCTGATTCGTCCCATTGCCTATCAACTGACCGCAGTCAAATACCTGATCACGACCATGGAGGTGCCAAGTACGTTTGAATTGATCTGGGAGGACCAGCTCAATCCGCTCCGCATGTACAAGAATCCCGATGCCAGGCCGGAGATGCAATTGTTTGAGGGAAGCGGCGGCACCATCCTGGTGAACCTCCAGCATCCTTCCCTGCTGGATACGAGCGTAAAGACCCCGCAAGATACCACGTTTTTCTGGTCGCAATGCTACTATCCCGGATGGCATGTCTATGTGGATGGTGTGGAACAGCCTGTCAAGCCTTTCCTGAATGTTTTCATGCAGGTTCCTGTCCCCGAGGGGGATCACCGTGTGGTGTTCCAATTCAAACCGTTGACCGTATATTGGGGCATTACTATTTCTCTTATCACTCTCACCATTCTGACCATGCTCTGCCTGATCGAGTTTTGGAGAAGGAGCAGATTCCATGGGACTGATGGATGAGTTTGCCGGGAACGAGGCGGACGGGCTCCTCGAATGGGCACAGGAGCTGGGTGTCAAGGTAGATATCCGACAAATCGACCGGTATCCGACTTCCGCTTCCGTGCTATCCGAATATCAGCAGGATCCACCTGTCATAACTGTTTATCGGTATAAACCGTGGGAAGAATGGCTTCAGACAATCTGTGAGCAGAATCTCCGATTTTTCGCCCCATGGTACCTGATCCCCCTTGCCATGGAACTGTATCGTCATCTGGAAATCCATGATCTCTATCGAGTCGAATTCCCGTGGTATGACCTTGTCGGCCGGCTTCAGTTCAAGTCATTGGACCGTCGCGCAGAGGTATTCACCCAGAGAATCTTGGACATCCCGCTGCCGCTGAATAAGTTTTGGGATGTGGTGCATGCTGCGTTACGGCCGGCGACAGGCGAATAGAATTACGCCACCTTGACCAAGCCGACGAGGCCCGTGTCGTTGCCGACCTCGATGTCGCGCACAAAGCAGTCCTGTCCGGGCGCTTCTCGTGTCAATTCGACTGCCAGGGTTTCTGCGGCAATAAAGTCTTTGAACCGGTTCACAATATCGTCCATGATTTCTCCCCGGAATAAGTGCAGGCGGATTCGGTCGGAAACCTCCAGGCCGGCATCCTTGCGCATGATTTGCAGTTTGCGAACCAGCTCGCGGCAGCGCCCCTCCGCGATCAGTTCCGGCGTTAGAGTCAGATCCAGAACCACCGTCACGCCCTTTTCACTTGCGGCGGAGTACCCTTCCGTGCCTTCCATCGCGAGGCGGACATCATCCGGGGTGATCGCTACAAGGCCGCTCGGCAAATCGAGCAGAAATTCGTTCCCCATTGAGAGCGCATCGTAAGCGTCGTCCTGATTCACCTCTTCCCACGCTTTTCTGATCGCGCCGGCCTCCTTCCCAAGGCGTGATTTGAGGCTTTTCATGTCCAGCGCGACATGGCGTCGAATGTACGGCCCAGGATCGTCCAGAAATTGCGTCTCCTTAACATTAAGTTCTTCAACAATGTCCTGCTCGAACTGTCGGATGGTCTCCCGCAGCTCTTCGGGGACAACGAGCATGGCGCAGGCAAGCGGCTGCCTGACTTTCTGTCCGGCGGCATTTCGCGCTGCCAGCCCCACGCTGACCACCCGCTGAACCATCGCGACACCTTCCTCCAGAGTTGTATGCACAAGTCCCGGGTCGCATACCGGATAGGGAGTATGGTGAATGCTCTCCGGAGCGGAGGGGTCCAAACTTCTTACCAGGTTCTGATAAATATGTTCCGAAATAAACGGCACAAACGGCGCCATCAGTCGGCAAACGGTGGTAAGAGTGTAGTAGAGAGTCTGGTATCCGGCGATCTTGTCCGGTCCCGTTTCTTCCTTCCAGAAGCGGCGACGATTGCGACGGACATACCAGTTGGAGAGATCCTCCCACAGATTCTCAATTGCAATGACCGCCTTGCGGACTTCGTAGTTCTCTACCGAGGCCCGAATGAGCGCATCGGCGGAATTGACTCGCGAGATCAGCCAACGATCCAGAAGACGGGTGTTTTCTTGAGGCACACGGTCGTAGACCAGGCCTGGCTTATCCTCCTGGGCATACAGCACAAAGAAGCTATAGACATTCCAAAACTGGAGGAATTTCCGTTTGATCTCTCGGCTGGGTCCGTACCCGAATCGCAGGGGTTCCGTTGTGGCCTGTCCCAGGTACATCCACCGGACCACATCCGGCCCCATTTTCTCGACAGCCTCATCGAACCAGATTGCATTCCCCCAGGATTTGTGCATCTCCCGGCCATCCTCGGCCAGTACCTTTTCATGGGTCATCACACACTTGTACGGGGCCGTTTTCTCCAGAGCCACCGACATGAACAAGAGTGAATAGAACCAGCAGCGCAGCTGCGCCCGCATCTCCAGAACCAGGTCCGCCGGAAACCAGTCTTTCCAGTATTCACGGTCCTCGAAATACTTCATGGTCGAAAACGGCACAATGCCCGCATCCAGCCAGCAGTCCCCCACATCGGTGATTCGCGTAACCGTCTCGCCGCATTTCTCGCAGCGGATTTTCACTGCATCGATCCACGGACGGTGAAGTTCCGGAAGATCGAACGGCTCGGTGGCACGTTCGCGCAACTCTTCAAGCGACCCGATCACATTCAGATGCCCGCAGGCCTTGCAGGGATAAAACGGCAACGGCAATCCCCAATAGCGTTTCCGTGAGATACACCAGTCTCCCATGTTGACAAGCCAATCGTCCATGCGTTTCTGGACATGAGAGGGAACCCAGCGCACCTTTGAGTTTGCCTCGCGCATTTGCGGACGGATTTCCTCGCTGGAAATGAACCATTCATCGACCAGCCGGAAAATGAGTTCCTCGCCGCAACGCCAGCAGCTGGGGTAGCGGTGTGTATACGATTCGGTTTTGAACCGGACCCCTTTTCGCTTGAGGTCTGCAAAGATGGCCTGCTGCAAATCCTGCACTCGTTTGCCTGTGAATTCGCCGAATCCCTCCAGATACGTTCCGGTCTCGTCCACAGGTTGGATGATCGGCAGGTTCTCCACACCGGAGAGTTCAAAGTCTTCTTGCCCGCAGCCCGGGGCAATGTGCACAATCCCGGTTCCTTCCTGGCTCCCCACCATGTCCCAGGCAATCACACGGTGATCGATGTTCTTTGCAGCCTCCAGATCATCGAACGGCCCATCGTAATGCAATCCGAGCAGGTCCTTCCCGAAACACTTCCCCAGAACCCGGTAGTCCTTGCCCTCCGTTCCCACACGATGCACGGTCTCCGCCCCCACAATGAGGATATGTTCGCCTGCCTGAATTCGCAGATATTCCAGTTCAGGATGAACCGCCGCCGCCACATTCGCCGGCAGGGTCCAGGGGGTTGTTGTCCACACAAGGAGGCTCTCTCCCGGTCGTTCCTTGATGGGAAACCGAACATAGACCGCCTTGTGAGTCACCTCATAGTAGGTTTCCAGCATTTCGTGCTGAGAAAGGGAGGTTTCGCAGCGCGAACACCACGGCATGGCGCGATGCCCCAGGTACAGCCAACCCCGCTCATGGCAGACCTTCAGAAAATACCAGATCGACTCAATGTTTGTATCGCTCATGGTGTAGTACGAGTTGGGCCAGTCCATCCACTGTCCCAGCGATATGGACTGTTGAGTCTGGATTTGGCTGAACTTGTTGACCCGTTCCCGGCATTTCCGGCTGAACTTTTCCAGACCGTAGTTCTCAATTTCGCGCTTGGAGTTCAGACCCAGGTCTTTCTCGACCTCCACCTCCACCCACAGCCCCTGGCAATCAAAGCCATTCTGGTAGCGCTGGTGGAAACCCCGCATCGCGTAATAACGCTGGTAGAGGTCTTTCAGGGTTCGCCCCCATCCGTGATGCACCCCCATGGGGTTATTGGCCGTAATCGGCCCATCCAGGAAAGAAAACCGTGGCCCGCTACCGTTCTTTTCCACCAGGGTCTGGAAACATTTGTGTTCATCCCAGAATGTCAGGATGTGTTTGTAGATAGCAATAAAATCCAGTTCTCCAACCGGATGAAACATGATTCCTCTCCGTTTTCGATGAGTTGTCTAAGAATTCGCCGGCCGATTGATCCATGCAGGCTTCGGACGCCAAGTTGTTCAGATTACCACAGCTATCCCATGCATGGTATCCCGGTCTGTT
Source organism: Candidatus Omnitrophota bacterium (assembly GCA_029570205.1). Lineage (GTDB taxonomy): Bacteria > Hinthialibacterota > Hinthialibacteria > Hinthialibacterales > JAKPRU01 > JAKPRU01. The sequence continues at coordinate 6,520 of JAKQSI010000057.1, forward strand.
GAAAAGGCTTTGATCGTATACCCTCCGCCTGCGTCGCTTTTCTTGACAAACAGGTTGCTCTTCGTAAATTATTGTGCAACAATAAGTTCTGTTCACTGTCCTGTTCGGAATTCTATTAAGCCGCTTGTCGTCTGCTCCTTGGGTTGCCGGGGAAACCGCTTCGCGAAAAGGGTGAGACCATGTCACATAAGAGATGTCATTTATGCGGTCATGGATGCAATATGGATGATCTCGATGTGACATGCGAAACATGCCGGGATCGAGAGCTGGATGTTCTTCTGGCTACGTACGGTATGATTCACTGCTCCGGCTCGGATTTCTGCGCAGTAAGCCGAATATACAACGACCTGGACCCCGTGGGAGGCATCCGCGCCGATCCGGTCATGTTGCGGTCCTGGATCAACAGGGGATACCTGGAGCTGAATGCAATAGGATGTGTCGGTGTCCCCAAATGCCTGGCAACTTATCTGGAGGAGCACGGATACAACATTACACGGGCTTTCAAAGCCACGCTTAACCGGGTCAAGTCCGAGACGCTCGAAAAGTATCGACGTGGCTTGGCAAAACCTGTTGAGGAGGTGGAGGCTAAGCCTCATCAGCGGATGGTATTCGCCGAGAAGATTCATGGGTAGTCCCGGTTTTCAGACCGCGCAGAGCGTGCAGAGGGAACCAGAAATGATAACGACCGGATATGAAGAAAAGCGCGAATTCACACGGGAAGATGTATCCATTCCTTTCATCTACAGCCTCGATAGAGGGAACAGCCTGTTGGAAGGTGAATGGAAAGAGGCTGTCACACTCGATATCGGCCCGGTTCTCGTGGGAGGAATCGGATTCAACACCACGCGCGACGATTTTCGGGAGGGTCAAGCGGTTCGTGTAGCCTTATTCATGGACCTGAAAATCAAAGAAGTCTGGGAACGCGAACGGGAGAATTTCCCGATCATCTACGATGCCAAGGTCCTCCGGGTGACCAACAGGGGCGACCACAAACGCGTGGCGCTGGTTTTTGGGGGGATGATTTCTGGGGAGGAGGAGAAGGGAGAAGCATAACCGGCAAGCCCCTCGCACGGACTCTCTCCAGTGGGAGAGAGAATATCTTGCCTATATCCGTACGCATGTTCCCACCCATTGGGACCATAGCGGGCAGATCCGATCAGTCTTCTTTCTCGCCCTCTTTCGCTTCTTCCCACAAGCGGTCCATTTCCTGCAGAGTCGATCCCTGCAATGTCCCGCCCTGTTCTTTGATTTTCCGTTCGATGTAATGGAAGCGGGAGGAGAACTTATCGACGGTCATGGACGCGCACTGTTCCGCGTCAATCTCCAGGAGACGGCAGATATTCACCAGCGCGAAAAACAGATCTCCCAGTTCCGACTGGACCGCCTTTCGATGGTTCTGTCCATAAGCCTGCCGGAATTCGCGCCATTCTTCTTCGAACTTGTCCAGAACTTCCTCGAAATGCTCCCAGTCGAAACCGACATAAGCCGCCCGGTCCTGCATCCGCTGTGCCCGCATGAGCGCGGGAAGGGTCTTGGGGATACCCTCCAGGATGGACTTTCGGTCTTCTTTTTCGTTCTGTTTATCGCTCTCCCAGCGTCTCAGGACATCTTCGGCGGTCTCCGCGGTCGCATCTCCAAACACATGCGGATGACGGCGGCGCATCTTGCTGCAGATTTTGTCCAGGACATCCGAGATCGTGAACCGGTTCTCTTCCGAGGCAATCTGGGCGTGAAACACGATCTGAAGCATCACATCCCCCAGCTCTTCCGCCATGGACTCGTCATCCTTTGCAGCCACCGCCTCGGAGAACTCGTAAGATTCCTCAATCAGGTATTTCACCAGCGATTCATGGGTCTGTTTGAGGTCCCAGGGACAGCCGCGTTCCCCTCTCAGACGCTCCATGATTCTCAGAAGTTCAACAAACTTGTCGGCGGGGTATGAATCTTTCATTGAAAACCTCTCAAGGTGGGGTAACAATTCTTCGAAACTATAGGATACGCGGAAATCCCGCTATGGCAGGTGGTTTCTCGATGCAAATAGTTATTAACATAAATGGACGAGCAGTCCCGATCCTGGCCGCAATTATTGTGGCGGGTTTGTGCGTTTATGCGCACGCCGATGAGATCACGCTGATAGACGGGACAAAACAGACAACAGACAAAATCGTGGGACTTCGAGGGCCAGAACTGATTACGCTCCCGAATGGACAGACGGGAAACGAGGTTCGCATTGCTGTATCCAACGTGACTGCTTTTCAGATCGATCCTCCTCCCCAGGCCCGGCAGTCGGCCACGAACGCCGATGCCGAATTGATTCGCTGGGACCCGGCGGAATCATCACGCGATCTGATTACGTTTACCAACGGGGATCAATACCGGGGATTGGTTCTGGGGTACCGGGACCGGAAACTGATGCTCGTTCTGAACGCGCAACAGATCGCCTTTGCGCCCAACGCCATTCAGGGATTTGAGATTCAATGCGATCCGACGCAAAAACCGGCCGGATTGGATACCCGAGTAAAGCCACCGGAGGGGGTCACCGATATGGTTCAGCGAGCCGCCGGAGTGGATACCGAATCGGATACCCGCGATCTCGGCGAGAAACGCAAACTGGTGGTTGTCGCCGAAAAGGGCATGTCTGTCCCTGCGCTGATGATGGGCGCTATTTCCGCCTCGTTTTACAGCCAAAGGGGATGCTATATCAGGGGGCTGGTACGAAACGATTCCATCGGCACACATCAGGACACACAGAACCTGACCCGCATTCGAGGCTTTGACTTTGTTATCGAGATGTTCGATGCAAACGATCAACTTATTACTTCCCAGAGATTCTATATCTTTCGATTTCCGGTCGGGCATCCGGTGCCGTTTACGGTCCATCTGCTGCATCTCACCTGGGAGCGAGTTGCCAAGGTTGAGGTGAAACGGCAGTTTTAACCCGCATTTCTCATAAGCCTCCTGGAAAAGGATAAAAGCCGTTGGATATCGCGGAAATCAGCGACATGATCGGATCTCTGAAGAGACAAAACCACGCGAATCAAAAAAAACAGAAAAAACAATCCGAAAAATGGGGCGCACAGGAGGAATTGCAGCCATCTACAACCCTGCAACACCGCCCGGCGCATACACCAGGTCCCCGGAACTCAAAAGACCGTTTGACACATTAAACGGGTGAGGATTATAGGCAGGCAGGATATCCTCGACAGCCGTCAACGCCTTACGCTGAATTATGTCATCGACAACAGCCATTGGATGATCGGCTCCGTCTGATGGAGATAATCCCGCGCGATTTTGGCGGATATTCCCCGGGATGTGGCATCCATAATGTCCGGGTATTGCGTCTTTTTGTAACATTCCGAGAGAGACCGCAGGATCTCATCCTGCTTCTCATTCCGCTCAACCCCGGCGCGATCGGCAAGTTCAACGAGATCGGGCAGACACGGCGGCAGTTTCCGCGTTTGGTTCGCGATGATCTCCTTCAACATCTTTTTAACGATCCGATTATGCCCCGATTTCCGGGCGTCCGCAAGCACCAGAGTCGAAGCGGTCTGTCTTAAATCACCCCAATTTCTGTCCGGCTATTGGGGAGGAAGTGTAAATAAGTTACAAGTATGGTTCCCCCCGCTCGCTGCTGCCGTATTTTTTGTTCCTCTTTCTCCGTACCGAATTAAACACTTCACTGCCACATTTTATGATACCCCCCGTTATGTTAGAATGAGGGATCAAAAAGACGTTTTCCTTCTATGATGAGTGAAACCATCACGCGACAAGCCGAGCAGACCGAGAAACTCGTGCTGTATTATCTCCCGCCCCTTCTGTGCATGGGATTGATCTTTTATCTCTCCTCGCGCAGTTGGGTGCCGATTCCCCTGCCGGTCTGGATGATTGTGCGCGATAAGGTGGCGCATGGGATCATGTACGGATTCCTGTGTTACCTGTGGATTCGCGCGTTCCGCACTGGGGAAGAGCGTCCCGTAAGGCCGGTTTGGTTCATCGCGGCGGTCTGCATTTCAGCGCTGTATGGGGCCACGGACGAATATCATCAGTTATTCGTTCCGGGGCGAACGGCAACAGTCGGCGATTTTGTTGCGGATGGTCTTGGTGCGGTAATCGTTGCCGGTGTTCTCTTTTTTCGACAGGGTACTATCCCACTCCGACAACAGAGTTGAGGCGCTCGGTTCTCGTGGGTACATCCGTCGCGGGAATCGTGCTATGGTGATTAAAGCATGATGAGCAAGGCAAGAACTCTGTGAAACAAGGCGCAATCGGGCGCATCCGCCCTCAGGGTTGACGGACAAATGACGGCGAAAACATGGTCGTATGCCGCCGGCTGGAAACTCGGCGACCGGATCGAGGATCAATACGAGATCCGCAAGATCCTCCTGGGGAACATGGGAGCGGTGTTTCTCTGCCGGGATGTCGAAACCGGGATGCCGGTCGCAGTCAAGACTTTCCAGAAAACTCATTTCGAGACAGATCGGTCCCGCGAAGTGTTCCTGCGTGAGGTGGAAACCTGGATTCGCCTGGCCCCTCATCCCAACATCGTCCGCGCCTATTTTGCGCGAATTATCGAAAATAAGCCTTACCTGTTTCTTGAATATGTTTCCTCTTCAAAGACACGCGGGGCCAATCTGAAAGAATATATGACCAATCGCCGGTTCTCTCTTCAGGAGACTCTGGAACTGGCGATGCAGATCTGCGATGGGATGATCCACGCATCCAACTGTGTGCCCGGGATTGTTCATCGCGATCTCAAACCCGAGAACCTGCTGTTGGCCCCGGATGGAACAGTCAAGATCACGGATTTCGGTCTGGCGTATTCCGACGCCGATGCCCCTGCGATAGCTCCCGGCGGAGTTCCCTCGGAAGCGGACATTGAAGCCATGGCGGATCGGTTGCAGGGGACTCCAGCCTATATTTCGCCGGAACAATGCCGGTGTGGAACCGATGTGGATGTCCGCTCGGATGTATATTCATTCGGTTGTGTACTGTATGAATTGATCGCGCGGAAAAAACCCTTCGAGGATGCCGGAACCATACAGGAAAACGTGCGGGCGCACCTGACAAAGATGCCGCCATGTCTTCGCTCGATTGCCCCGGCCGTTCCCGCCGAACTGGACCGCTTTGTTCAGGATTGTCTTGCAAAACGCCCTGCGCACCGTCCGCCGGATTTCTGCGACTGTCGGGCCATTCTGGGGGATTTGTATACCGGCCTGACCGGGAAGATCTTCACGTCCCGTCAGCCGGACGCGGCTACGGTGACCAATCTGGTCAATAAAGGTGTCTCTCTGATGGATATGGGGCTGATGGAGGAAGCGCTGAAAACCCTGAAAGAAGCTTGGGAATTGGACCCATTACGTGCGGAACCGCTCAATTATCTCGGGGTGGTCTATTACCGGCAGCGTCAATACGATCAAGCCGTAGACTCGTTTCGGAAAGCGGTTTTCTGCGACCCGAATAATGCCATGTCTCACTGCAACCTGGGCGCGGCCCTGGAAGCAAAAGGTGTTTTCAATGAGGCGGAGGCCTGCTACAAGAAGGCCCTCAAAACAGATCCCTCATTGCTGGCGGCCGCCTACAATCTGAGTCTGTTGTATCAGACACAGAAGCGGAACCAGGAGGCCCTTCAGATCCTGATGAAACTGCGAGACCTTTCAGTCGGCGGATATCGGATCGAGCAACGACTGGCCGAGCTGCACTGCCGGATGCGGCGATATGACCGCGCCATCCGTCATGCTGAAGCCGCTCTGGAGAAGAACCCGAATAACGCTTCCCTCCACCTGCTTTCCGGCAAAATCCATTTTCTATGGGGACGCGACCGGGAGGCGGAAAAGGACTTCAAGACAGCGCTTGATTTCGATCCCCAAAGCGCCGAAGCCCATTACCGGCTCGGCCTCATCTGCAACAAGCGGAAAGAGCTGGAACAGGCGATCCGACATTGGGAGTCCGCGGTCAATCTCGATCCCAATCATGGTCCGGCCCATTTCAATCTGGCTGTTGCGCTGGCCATGCGCAGACGCTATCCCATCGCCTGGATTCATGTCCATGAGGCCGAGAAAAACGGTGTAGATGTGTCCGATTTTGTCAAAGAGCTCCGTCGCATCAGCCATGAACCCGGCTCCGCGCGCGATGGCCTGTGACCGACTCACCCAGTCGGTAAGATCATCAGGTTCGGTGAGACGACACCGGAACGGAGGCGCGCCAGAGACAGGTTCTTCTGCCTGTCGTGGCGGTCTATCGGCAAAGCGCCGGTATCACAACCTTCACCCCAACACCCTTCCTCCACAACGGTATTAAAAAATAAAATATTTTTGAAAAACACGCTTGATACGCAACGGAGGGGGGATAGATTACGAATCTGTCCAACAAATAGTAGGCAGATAGATTGACTATTGAATTGATTAAGGTAAACTCCGTCACCATGACAAAGCCAGATGCACGTTCCCTGAGTCAGGAAACTTTCGAACCGGATTCGCCCAGGTACAGCCCGACCTGAATCCCGACGAGTTCCTCAATCCCGATGTGAAACAGAACGCGGTGGGCCGTCGGCGCGCCTCCAGCCGGGAGGATAGGATGGCCAATGCGCCCGGCTACCTGTGGAGTACCCAGAAACAACCCGACATTGTTCAGAAGTTCTCTCATGCGCCGTCGGTTCGTTACGCGATGGAGTAAACAACAGTTTCCTGTCTACTATTTAGAGTTCGGAGTAATAATCTGCGGGCGTTCGGGCACACAGACATCATTCTATTTCCGGGCGGTTGGACCGAATGGGCGGCTGCCGGGTATCCCGTTGAAACGTGACATGCGGGCCGTGATAAACGTTTTACGAAATCCCAGGTTGGCGTTGTGCGCGCGGATTTTTGTGGGCGGAGTAATTCCGTACGCCGGTTTCCGTAAAATCGGGGACCTGTCCGGCATGGCGCGGAGTGTTGAAAACGACCGACTGCTCCCTGCAAGCGGCTGATCCGATGGCTACTGTCCTGCCGGGTGTAGAGATTGTGACCGGCGCTTGTTTGATTCCAGGCTTGTTAATGAACGGTTCCCGTTTGATCGCAACGATGCTGATCCTGTTTTTCCTCGCCGGGATCCTGTGGGTATCGCGCCTCCGCTTCTTCCCCATATTTCTGCAATTTGCGGATCAGGGTTCGGCGACCGATCCCGAGGGCCTCCGCGGTTTTGGTGCGATTGCCCTCGTTGCGATGAAGCGCCTCCAGAATCACATGCTTTTCCACATCGGACAGCGGCACATCGCCGGACAAAATGGAAACCGGAGCACGTTCTGTCCGCCCGCCGATCTGTGGCGGTAAATCCTCCACGGTGATTCGATCGTTCCGGCACATCACAACCATTCGTTCCACATACCCCTGCAATTCACGGACATTGCCGGGCCAGTCGTAGACCTGAAATGCCCGAATGACCGCCGGATCGACTGTCGGAACAGGGATCTCATTCTCCGCCGCATATTGTTTCAGAAACACGTCGGTCAGCAGGGGAATGTCCTCTTTCCGTTCGCGGAGCGGCGGAACACGCAGCGTCACAACGCGAAGACGATACAAAAGATCCTCACGGAATTTTCCCTCTTTCACCCGCTCCTCCAGGTCGGCATTTGTGGCGGCGATAATACGGATATCGACTTTGATCGTTTCGGTTCCGCCGACTCGTTCAAAACAACGTTCCTGGAGAACACGGAGCAATTTCACCTGGGTGGTCGGGCTGACCTCGCTGATTTCATCCAGAAACACCGTCCCCCGATCCGCCAGTTCGAAACGACCTTTTTTCTGTCGAATCGCGCCTGTAAAAGATCCGCGCTCGTGTCCGAATAATTCGCTTTCAAGAAGGGTTTCGGAAAAGGCCGCGCAGTGCATCGGCCAGAAGGGGCGATCTTTCCGCGGAGAAAGATCATGAATGGCGCGGGCCACCAGCTCTTTTCCGGAACCGGTTTCGCCGGTAATCAACACAGTGGTTCGGGCAGAGGCCACCTTGCGGATATCCTCGAACAGCTTGTGCATGGCTGCGCTCTCGCCGGTGAGCCGCGCCAGCCCGGAACGCTCACGGTGATCTTTCCACAGCTGTTCGTTCTCCATGGTAAGACGCCGCTGCTCAAACAACCGCTTCACCTTCAATTCCAATTCATCCAGATCGATGGGTTTCTGGAGATAGTCATACGCCCCCACCTTCATGGCCTCCACCGCATTCTTCACTTCACCGTAAGCCGTAACAACTATCACGTCCATCTCCGGCCACTGCTCTCGGGCCCGCCGAAGCAGCTCCATGCCGCCCATCCGTGGCATTCGGATATCGGTCAACATCAGATCGAAACTCCGTTGCTGGAGCTTCTCCATGGCTTCTTTGCCGTCGGGTGCGGTCTCAATGGTCCACTCGGGGCATTCGAGGGCTTTCCGCAGACCATCCCGCGTATTCATTTCATCATCGACGATCAGTATCCGGTTGTTCATGTCGATTCCTCACGGAAAAAGACGCTTATTCCCCTATATCCCCGCCCTATATTCCCCCCGTAAACCGGGGGATTTCTTCTCCCTCCCCGTTTACGGGGAGGGCTGGGGTGGGGTTCCCCCGTATTCCCCCCCCCCTCATTTATTGGACCTTGTTTGTCCAATCTTGATATAGCCCCTCAATTCCAGCTTCGTAGGTATCGCCCTTGTGGATCACACAGCGATATTTCAGGTGCAGCCGCTCCCCCTTCGCCATTTTCAGCCCGGCCTCATCCAGCCAGTTCATTGGAGTCGGTGAAAAGAATCCGTAATTGCGTGTGAACCACTTCGGGGGAAACCATCGGTTTTTCGGATGCACGAAAATCGCCAACCCCTCTTTCACCCCATCCCGGCTTCCCCAGTAATCACACCAGGGAGATTCCTTGCCGAATGTGCCTTCCTCAGCGCTGTCGCCTTGTGCATTCACAAGGGTTCCACCGCCCTCCACGGAAAACGCCGGAATCATCCGGGCCGAGAACAGCGAATGATTGGTCTTCTCGATCTGCACATCGTTCATGGCAGTCAGGGTGATCTCGAAATCAATCATCCGCAGGTCGGGACCGGGAGCGGAGACCAGAATTCGGCGGATATCCATAAACGGGGAGGGACCATCCGGTTTGCGCCATTCGCAGAGGTCCGTGAAGATCACTTCATTGCCTTCCGATTCAAGAATCTGGGTCTGACGGGAAATTATCTGTCCTTCCTTTATAGATTCCTGCCAGTAATTGCCTCCATTCACCTTATCACACCCGAAAAAAAGCGAATGGTGATGCGGATACGGTTCCGAGGATTCCGTGGTGATGCTCAATCCGGTCGCAGGACCATTAACCGGATAAAAATACGGGTATTTCTGGAGCTTTCTGTTGAGGTATGTTGTAAACTCCTTCCCCTCCACAGACACATGAACCCCGTCGATCTTCAGTTTCGCAGACACCCGTTGAGGAGTCTGAGACCCCGCAACATCACTGCCGAAGACAACCGTGCCGAGACATAGCATCCACACACATACGAACCTTGCGATCATGGTTCCCTCCGATTCCTCGGTGATTTCCGATCCGGGTGTCCCATTCATTCTGCCGGTCAATCTGCATGATATCATGTCTCCCATTCTGAGACAGGATCGATCCGGTTCCGGCATAATCGGTCAGGACAACCTTCTGCGCAGATACGGATCGCAGTACACTGAGTAACGACTTTTGAGCAAAAAAAACCAATCATTGCCCGAAAACCAATTCGGGAAAGGAGGACATGATGAGTCTTTTTACCGGATGTCGTGTTCCCAGCCTGTTTCTGGGATCCCTGATGCTGTCGTTCGCGTTTCCAAGTGGGGCCTTTGCCCAGAGCATGTTCCCGCCGGAATGCTGTATCGGTGGAATTGCGCTCGGACCGCAGGCGTACAGTTTCAACCGATTCACCTTCTTTGAGGCCATCGACAAGGCCAAACAGATGGGATGCAATGTGATCGAGGCGTATCCGGGACAGGCCCTCTGCCCGGACGAGAAGGGTGTGCAATTCAGCCATGACGCCCCGCCGAGCGTCTGGTCCAAAGCTTTGCGCAAACTCAATAAAACCGGCGTCCGCCTGGTCGCGTATGGTGTTGTCGGCTTGGGCAAGGATGAGGAAAGCAACCGGAAAGTATTCGATTTTGCCAAGTTGATGGGGATCTCCGTTATCACAACAGAACCGGACGATATCCCGGAAGGTTCCCTCGATGTAATCGAGAAACTTGTCCAGGAATACAACATCAAGATCGCCATCCACAACCATCCAAAAAGCACGGACAACCCAAAGTACAAGTTTTGGGACCCGAATTATGTCCTCGAATGCGTGAAACGTCGCGACCCGCGCATGGGAGCCTGTGCGGATACGGGGCACTGGGCGCGATCCGGCGTCAATCCGATTGAGGCGCTGAAGATTCTCGAAGGCCGTGTCATCAGCGCACATCTGAAAGACCTGAACGAATTCGGCAACCGCGAAGCCCATGATGTGCCCTGGGGAACCGGCGTGTGCGACATGGGAGCGATTCTCGATGAACTCCTCCGTCAGCACTTCTCCGGCCCGGCCTCCATGGAGTACGAATACAACTGGGACAACAGCGTCCCCGATATGATCAAGTGCGTTGAGTTCGCCCGTGAACACGGGAAATGACTGTCGCCTAACGGGATGCCTTTCAGGATTGAAACGCAGGGGCGACTCATGTGCCGCCCCTGCGTTTGCATTCCTCCCTGCCTTTTATCCGGAATCCGGCGGTTATCGTCAAGTCTCCAGGAAAGAACAGCATGAAAAAGAAAAGGCCAAATCGACTCATTCCGAATCCTCCAACCGGCGGACGTGTGCTGTTGACAATTTGAGTACTCTCCTGTTGAAATACCGGTCGTTCATCAGACAGCCGCGAAGGCCGGTTTTTCATCATCCGTCGGTGTGCTATGCTTGGACAACGGATCTTTCCACGGAGACCCTGATGGTGACCACAAAGCGACTCTCTCTCGTTTTCTGTTTCTTCTTTCTCGCCGTTTCTGCTTTTTCGGAGAATCTGACCCTCCCGCTCGACCAACGCCCGACCTGGCTTCAGGACGAGGGAATCATTATGGCAGGAAGCTGGGAGCCGCTGCTTTTCCGTATACGCCGGGACGGAAGCGAAGGCTACACACCCACTCCCGAACAACAGGCCGCTTACCTGCGCGAACACAGCCCGGAGATGGTAGCGAAATTGAAATCTCTCGGCGTCAATTTTGTCATGATGCACGCCTACAAAGGATTCGGATTGGAGCACGAACGCGAAAGCATGGCGGATGCGGCGCAATTCTCGAAATTATGCCACGATGCGGGCCTGCATGTCGGTGTGTACAACTACAGCGGCGCTTTCGGCTGGGAGTTACTGTTCCAGGAAATGCCCGAAGCACGGGACTGGGTTGTTCTCGATGAAAATAAAAAACCCGTCACTTACGGCGAGGCTACCTATCGTTACTACTGGAACCGAAACCACCCCCGGGCGCAGGAGTTCTACAAGAACATAATTCGGTTCGCGATCGAAGAAATCGGGACGGACCTGATTCATTTCGATAACTACAAGATCGGCCCCGGTATGGACAGCTATTCCGTTGAGCGATTCCGAGACTACCTCAAACGCAATTTCAGCCCGACTCAACTCAAGGAAATGGGTGTAGTGGATGTGAACACTGTGTTACCGCCCATGCCGGCAAATTCACAGAACATGTTGCGCGCCGCCTGGCTGAAATTCACGACGGATTCTCTAACGGAATCTTATTGGGATATGTCGAAGTACGCACGCAGTCTCCGCAAGGATATTCTGATGGAGTGTAATCCCGGTGGAGTCCCGGATTCGATTGACCCTCCTGTGGATCACTCAACTCTGTTACAGGGCGGTGAGGCGTTCTGGGATGAAGGGCAACATCCGGGACTGCGCGATGGAACACTCATTACACGAATCCGCACGTACAAATTCGGTAGACGAATGAATAATATCGCGTTCGCATACACCACAAACCCCCTGGAGGCCGCAGAATCCATGGCTTTCAATTTGGACTGCCTGGGATGTATCGGCTGGTTTGAGTACAACAATATCGTCTCCATGCCGGGTTCAGACGTCCCTGTAACTCTGGAACTCAGTCCGTATATTCAATTCTTTAAAAATCAACGCGATCTCCTTCGCGACGCACAGGTTGTTGCAGACATCGCCGTATTGCGCAGCTTTCCATCGCAAGTCTTTTCCGATCCGGCAAACGCACGCCTGACCGGAGCTGTCGAACAACAATTGATTGAGAACCGGATTCCTTTCCAGATCATCGGGGAAAACCTGCTGGGAGAATTGAATCGCTATCGCGGCCTGGTTCTGGCCGGGTGCGCGGCTTTATCGGATTCGGAGATTGCCGCCATAAACAACTACAGAGAATCCGGTGGAAAGCTGTGCATAATCGGCCCGGTTGCCTCACACGATGAATGGATGCACCCCAGGCAATCCTCTCCGTTGAGTGGAATAAATAATCCGAATGTTCTATATCTCACGGATGTAGACGAATGTGTCAAGTCCATTACCGAACTCTGCGGCGATGAATTGTCTATGTCTGTCGATGGGCCGCTTGGGCTGTGCGCCGAAATTACAGAACAGGAGACCCGGCGACTGATCCATCTGGTCAATTATCTGCCGGAGCAACCGATCAACAATGTAACGGTTCGGGTAAAGGTTCCCGCGGGCAGGCGTGTGGGAAAAGTGGTGACCGGCAACCCGTTACGTGAAAAGGACCTCGCCCTGGAATACAGAGAGCAGAATAACCTGGTCGAGTTCACTGTTCCGAGCGTGTATATCTACGAAATTGCCCAGGTTGTCTGGCGATAATGCGCCCTGTTCACGAACCACCGGCGAAAAAGGAACCTGTTTCGGCTTGACCTGTCCGGAAATGCCGGCTTTACCGCCTGCATGCGGCCCATTCGATGGACTGCACGATAATCTTTCGGAATTCAGGCAGGCGGCACGAGTTCTTATCATGGCCCAGCGCAAAATATACGCATCGCGCATTGTGTACATAGTGCGTGCAAAGCATCGGCTCCGCAACTGTGTGCCCGAATCGTTCCTCGTTTGCGGTCATAATGACGTGCATATCCGGACGCATCAGCAGGTTGAAGTAGAGTTCGTCGTTTGTTGTAAACGGCTTGACTCCCTCGATAATCGGGTGGGCTTCATCCTTCACATCCACACGAAATTCATGGTACGGCCCATGGGTAGATTTTCCGTTCACCCACATGGCGCCGAAGAGGTCGATAGAATCCCGCCAGTTCTGGCAATTTGCGACAGCAAAGTGCAGAACCACAAGGCCGCCGCCATCCTTCAGAAACTGAAGAATGCCTTCCTTGGCGTAATCGGGCAGATCCCCGTTCTCCGCCTGAACCTGGGCCGTCAACAGAACATTGAATTTCCGAAGATTCTCTATGCGAAGTGATTCCAGATTCTCTTTGCCCACAGCGGTAATCTTCACCGTGGGATCATTAGCCGCAATATCCTGCAAAGTCTCTTCGTAGATCCCCGCATCCCCGTGCGGTTCCAGCCCGATCATCAGGCAAGTTACCGGCTGCGGCTCGGCGGAAAAAGCGACTCCAAGTGACATGACGATCAGCAAAGTCGGGATTAATAAAACTCTCAGAATAGTCATTTCGCGCATTATTCTTTCTCCTGATGTCTTTGTTTGTATTAAATACCAATCCGATTCCCGGATTGTAGTTGCATTTACGGCCTTGCATATTGGAGCCGGGCTGTCCTTTTCCACGGAGGCTGACCGAGATGATCCGGCCGGCGCGGCAAACGCCATTGCTGGAATCATGGGAAACCCAAGCCCCCTGCAGGGCCGGTCCCTCTCCGTAGACTACATACCCCTGTCCGCTCGACATCCATTCGGAATAGGGACCCGGATTTAACAGGGCAATTTCAGCGGGATTGCCTGTACGGGGTAATATCCGACAAAACTCGCCGCCCCAATTCCCAATACGCCCTGGAAACACATCATACTCCGGTTTCACGATGGTTACAGTCTCATCCCACTACGAGGCAGGTTGATCCTTTGTCCCATGCGGATCGCCCGATCGATACGACCGGATCGCTTCTTCCAATGTGCCGAAATCCCTGAATAGCCGGTCCAGGCGAAATACCTTGAAAACCCGTCGGGTCTGTGCGTTGATGTTCGCAAACCGAAGATCGCCCCCCTTGTCCTGAAATTTTTTTCCCATGTTCGCAAACAGTCCCAGAGCGCTACTGTCGATGAACCCAACCCAGCGCATATCGAGAACAACCCGGATGTTGCCGGAATGGAGATCCTCCATAAGGACATTCTTGAGCCGGCGAACTTCCTCAAGATCCAATTCCCCATCGATCGCATAAACCACTACATCTCCCACAACATCCCGGCTGACGGTGAAGTTGAGTTCCTCATCGAATTCCAGCGTCTTGCCGGCCGGTTCCTCAGAATCGATTTCGGTAGATACGGCATCCCAGGCCTGCTCCGGCGTGGAGTAAATCCGAAACAACCTCCACAAGTCCGATTCCCTCAGCTGTCGTTCAATCCAGGAATTGGGAACAACAACCAGACGCAGAGACGGTTGATCCACCCCCTTGATTAAATCATTCGCCTCTTGAAGGGTTTCCAACCCGGCGGAGTCAATAGAGGTAACCAGGCCGAGATCCACAATCAATGACGTGACACCCTTCTTGACTAACGTCAGGATGGGACGCAAAAGCCGGATCGAGGTCAGCTCATTCAAAGGGCCGCACGGACGGATCAGAACATCCGCGCCATGTCGATAATACTTCACGCGGAAAACATCGCGGGGCATCGAATACTCCCGTACTGCCGGGTGAATAAAAACGGGGGAAAGATCAAACTCTTTCCCCCGTCTTGAGTCGAGTCGCAACCTTACCGGTTACCGATTCCAGAGTTTCTGGGCAATTTCAAAGTCCGTGTAAACATCCACGTCAAGATATGGCCAAGACATACCGATCAGGATGTAGTAATTCCCCTTGCCGTCGGGACGCGCGCCGGGCGTCAGCGGTGTGACATAGCACGGAATAAACCGCGTGGATTGACCGCCGCTGTGCAAGGCCCCGAATCCGTCCATTACCATCGAGCCGATACGCAACCCGGAGGTTTCAAAAGCCGCACCCTTGTCGTCAATCCCCAGAATACCGTCGGTACTGATCTCGACCTCGAAATCACGCGCGATATCAAAGTACAGACCCGGTACGAAATCTTTCTGCTCCGAATCATAGTGCAGAGTGGTGTTCAACGGAGCGATCGTGTCAATGTCGAAGGTTCCGACATCGGCGTTCTTGAACGGCACAAAGGTAATTATGCCGAACCCGTCCATCACACCCAATCCGATATACCTCGTCCCGTCGACGCTCGGAACAAATTCCATATCACGATAGATCCGAATCTCCGGATCGATACTAAGCGCCAGGTTGCTGGTATCCAGCTCAGGAGCATCACCGACACGGACTATGTATCCGAGCTCGGTCAGGACGTACGCGCCCGTTCCGGCTCCAATGGCAGAAGGCAATGTCGCGCTGGACGGATCGATGCGATAATTCTTCACCGCATCACTGCCCCGATAGATTTCCAGATCCGTTGCAAGTCCGGTTTCGGGTTGGAGAACGGATTGCAATCTCTCCAGAGATGCGGTGGCTGTACCTTCCGCATAGATTTTTCCGTCATTGCTCAAAACATAGAATCCGCCGTCTCCTTGGGATTCCACATCCACCAGAACCGGTCCAAAGAACACGTCGCCGGTTGGATGGTTCTGTCCGGACCATGGATTGATCGGCAGAGTCTTGTTGTTGGCAGGATTGTTGTCGGTGTCGATTCCGCCGTAACCCGCACCGCCGGTTGCGCCAAGCAGTGGAATAACAGGCGGCAAAGCGTTGGAATATCCCGGGGCGGCGAAATAGCTCGTCCAAAGTATATAACCGCCTTCCGAACCGTTCAGATTCCCTGCAATCTCTCCTGAAAACTCGAAATCTCGCGCATACGGGAACCCGAGGGTCGGTCCGAGAGCCACCGGATCCGGGAGGTAATCCACAATCAGTTTGCCGAACTTGTCATATTTTTGGACCAGATGGCCCGAACTGTCGGTCACACCGATATCAAAGTTAAACATCGCAATACCGGACGGCTGCAGCGGCCCGAATTGGCTCAACGCAACCACTCCCAAGTTCGGGTTAGCCTGACGTGCGGTCGGGCTTGCGGTCGGCGTTGCCGTTGGAGTTTGGGTTGCCGTCGGCGTATGTGTCGGCGCCGCTGTTGGTGTTTCGGTCGGTCCCACGGTTGGGACTTGGGTTGCCGTCGGCGTATGCGTCGGCGCCGCTGTTGGTGTTTCGGTCGGTCCCGCTGTCGGGGTCTCGGTCGGGACCCCCGACGGAAGAACCGTGATTGATCCGGCTACCGCAATCAGACCCGCCAGATCGTCCTTTACATTTTGAATAGTCAGCGAGGTAACTCCCTCGGGCGCGTCTTGCGCCACAGTAAAGATAAGTTCGACCAAATCACCATCACCGGAAATCGGTTGAGCGGTTCCCGCGATGGCGACCAAAGAGAGGGGTACCTGTGCGTTCACCGCGACCGAATACCATGTTTCCGTAAGGGTTCCGCTCCTGTTCACACCCACAAAGGCGAGAACGTTCGAATCATAAACCACTTCAAACTGGAAGGCATCCGTTGTCGGCATTCCAGTGGCCGAAATGGTGACAGAAACCTGTTCGCCCGGTCGTGCAGAAGCCTGCCCCATGATGATATTCGCTTCCGCAACCGGCGTACTTGTTGGAACAGCGGTTGGGGATTCCGTCGGAGCCGCAGTCGGCGATTCCACCGGAGTGGCGGTCGGGGATTCCGTCGGAGCCGCAGTCGGCGATTCCACCGGAGTGGCGGTCGGGGATTCCGTCGGAGCCGCAGTCGGCGATTCCACCGGAGTAGCGGTCGGGGATTCCGTCGGAGCCGCAGTCGGCGATTCCACCGGAGTAGCGGTCGGGGATTCCGTTGGAGCCGCAGTTGGGGTTTCCGTCGGCGTCTCCGGGATGGCCGTCGGCGTTTCCGTTGGAGCCGCAGTCGGGGTTTCCGTCGGCGTCTCCGGGATGGCCGTCGGCGTTTCCGTCGGAGCCGCGGTCGGAGTTTCGGTCGGCGTTTCCGGGACTACTGTCGGCGTTTCGGGAACGGCAGTGGGAGTTTCGCTCTGTGCCTGGACGGCTCCCGCGAAGAGCAACGGCGCACACAGAACAGTGATCACGAAAACCTTTCGCAGTGTCTGAGATTGAATTATACCGTGCATGAAAACGTGCCTCCCTTGCTTGTTGGCTACCCGTGAATCCTCTCGTTCCGCACGTCCCGGTCGGCCACCACGAATGGTTGATCCCGAACAGGGATGGCTTTTTCTCTTACGACTCTTTATTCAATAGAAAGCTCGACCGATTCATCCGCCGGTTCAAGCATTCCAATGATTTCCTGATTGATAAGGACACCATTCTGCCGAGTAATTACAAGTGCCGATTCCTCGGTGATGGCAGACTTGTCCGCAAACGTCAATGTCGTGGTTCCCTTGAATCCACTGAGGGGCTGAAAAGTAATCTCCGCGACTCGCGCATCGCCGGTAAATCCGAATCCGGCAGGCCCGAAGAACGTCGCCTCGCCTTCCGCCGGCTTGTATTCGGTGGCTTCCGGATGTTCGCGCGGAAGAAGTACGCAGACAACATCATCAATTCGCCCGTTCTGATTGCTGATTGCGGGTTCCTCGAAAATCTCCACACTTTCCCGGATTGTGGTGTCATCCGTGTTGACCGTCCAGAATTTCCCCGGTTTCGCGAAATACTCCGCGATGGCATTCACATCCGCCATATCGAGCACGCCATAAGTCTCGGCCCGATCGTAATAAGCTTCATATAACTCATCGCTGTTCACTCTCGCCCCAACCTCCCGAATATCAAACACATTCGAACGTCCGTCGAAATTGACATCCCCATAACTCTCCTGGATATTGACCACCCTGAGCTGATCCGGGTTGAATATCAAATCACAATTCATCCCAACCAATTTGTCGGCCCCGCTCAGAACGACCGTCACCGTAAACGGCCCATCCGCAGCGCGGATTACAGATGGAGGAGGATCGATGGTAGACTGAAGAATGGAGTCGTTGCCTGAATTGAAATCGAGTTTGAAGACAGGCCCCTGGGGAAACCCGGGGCCGGCCGCAAGTAATATCAATAAAAATGCCGAAATCCAGACATGCTGAATTCGGCCACTCCAAATGCAACTTTTCATTTTTCAACCTCCGAACACTGATCCCAGTCTGGTCACCCAAGACCGTATAATACCTTCTTTTGTCCACCCCCTGGAGTCACTTGACCCGGAGTGGACATCCATTCAACACTAACGGGGCTGACGAGGCTCGAACTCGCGACCTCCTGATCGACAGTCAGGCATTCTAACCAAACTGAACTACAGCCCCATCCATAATTGTAGTGCCAGAAACACCGGACGTCATTCTAGGCGAATTCGGACGATTCCAATAGCCCAAACCCCCCGGATCTCACCCGGAAACTGCTCTCGCTCGCCTGATTCGAGGCCCGACTATGGGCAAGACAGGGATCGAACCTGCGACCTCCTGCTTGTAAGGCAGGCGCTCTCACCAGCTGAGCTACTCGCCCGGCACGAGAGACACTCACCAAATATAGCCGCTATGCTCCGTCCGTGTCAAGGAGAATTTCAACCGAAAATCACACTTACCCAAACCAAAATATACCAAATTCTGCTCAGTGAGGCTCCCAACAACCTCTTCTGACCTCAAAATCCCCTTTCCCGTTGGAGAAAATACCATAAATCCTTATACTTTCATAAGATACCCTGCGTATCTCAAAGGAAAGTAAATCCATCTCACACCTTTCGTAAGGAATGGAACCCATGGAAAATCTGATAGCGGTTATTCCCGTTGCGGGGCATGGGACCCGGATGTATCCCCTGACGCGTGGTATCAAAAAAGAGTTTCTTCCACTGGTTGATCCCGATGGCCGTCCCCGCCCTTTGATCCAGGTCCTGGCGGAGGAGGCGCTGGAATCCGGGGTGCAACAAGTTTGTTTTGTTGTGAATCGCCAGCAGAGAAATCTTTTTGAGTTTTACTTTCACGGAGGTTTTTCCGATGATCCCGGCGCACAAAAATTCCCGGAAGAGGCCGAAAAAATCAGGAAGATCGGAAAACGGGTCATTTTTGTGGAGCAATCCGAGCAACTGGGGCTGGGCCACGCCGTATGCTGCGCTGTGGAAACCCTGGGGAGAAGACCCTTGATGGTCCTCCTCGGAGATCATGCGTTCGCATCAACAACTCATCTCCGGTGTATCCGGCAGTTGCTGACGATTGCCGAATCCGTATCGGGAAGCCTCAGCGCAGTCAGCCGGACCCGCGAGGAAGATCTGTGGCGTTTTGGAACCGTGCTCGGGAAACCTATCCCCGGACAGCCCCGACTTTATGAGGCAATGGAAATCATCGAAAAACCCGCTGTTGATTACGCCCGGTCTCATCTTCGGACACCCGGCAATCCCCATGCCCCTTATTTGTGCTGGCTCGGTTTCCATCTGCTCTCGCCCACGGTTCTCGATTGCCTGAAGGAGATGGTCCAATCCCGACAAGAGGGTACCGAAGTCGGCCTGACCGAGGCGCAGCAGATGGCACGCAAGAAAGAGGGGTATTTCGTCTGCGAGCTGGACGCGGTTCGCTTCGACCTGGGTATTCCTGAAGGGTATCGGCAGGCTCTCCACCAGTGGCCGGGCCCCGTAAAAACCTCCGTCAACCCAACACAACCCTCCCCAGTCTTGACGCCCCAGTAAATTGTATCCCCTCCAAAACAGCCGGCCCCCTGAGCCAGGAACAGGTACAATAGGCCCTGCATAATTAAAAAACAGGCGGATTTTCAAATCTCTCCCCCAAAGTCGGTTAAATCTTCTCCACACGCGCGACTCTGCAAAAAAAAGAACGTTTTACCTTCACCTAGAAACAAGTCGGTCTGTTTGTTAGCATCCTTCGGAAAACCTTTGAGACAGGAGTTTCAAAGTATGCCCACAATCGCAGAAGCGGCAGCCGAGGAAGCCCGTGCAATTCTGCACCGCCTGCCGAACCGTCACTCCTCTTCGATTCCCCTTTTGTACCTCGCCTGGAAAACCTGCGCATGGCTGACCCCGGCGGCCCTTGAGGAAATAGCCGCATTGACCGGGCTTTCCCCCGCAACCGTTGAGGGCATCGCAGGCTTTTACACCATGTTCCCCCTCCACCCGCGCGGTAAATACCACATCGAAATCTGCGATAACATCTCCTGTTACATCAACGGCGCTCCCGATCTCAAAAACCATCTCCGAAACAAACTGGGCATCGAATTCGGCCAAACCACCTCGGATGGCCGTTTTACGCTCGATCATGTCGAATGCCTCGGAAATTGCTGTGAGGCTCCCTGTATGCAGATCAACGGCAAGGAGTACGGCCGCTTAACCGTACAGAAAATAAACGAAATTCTGGATTCCCTGGACTGAGCGACTTCAATGGCTGCGTCCGAAACTCGCGTTCTCCTGAAAGACCTGGACCTGACCGGCCCCCGCGACCTGGACTCCTATCGTCGGATGGGCGGATACCAGGGCCTCGCGAAATGTCTCCGGCAGTTCACTCCGGACCGGGTAATTGACGAAGTGAAACAATCCGGCCTCCGTGGCCGTGGCGGCGCGGGGTTCCCCACCGGTGTAAAATGGGGATTCGTCCCGAAAACCTCCCCAAAGCCCAAATACCTCGTCTGCAATGCCGATGAGGGCGAACCGGGAACCTGCAAAGACCGGGTCCTGATGCAATACAATCCGCATTCCGTCATCGAGGGCTGCCTGATTGCCGCGTACGCAATCGCAGCCCACCATGCTTTCATTTATATTCGCGGCGAGTTCTCGGAAATCGCCGAAATCCTGGAACGTGCCGTTCAAGAGGCCTATCGTGCCCATCTGGCGGGCACAAACATCCTCGGGACACAGTATTCCTGCGAAATAATTGTTTACCGGGGCGCCGGTGCATACATTTGCGGAGAGGAATCAGGTCTCCTGACCTCCCTGGAGGGCAAACGCGGTAATCCCCGCAATAAGCCGCCGTTCCCGGCGGTGGAAGGTCTCTATCGTGCGCCCACGGTGGTGAATAATGTCGAAACCCTCGCCTGCCTGCCGTCCATCATGCGGAACGGCGCAGCCTGGTATGCCTCCCTCGGAACCGAGAAAAGCAAGGGAACCAAACTCGTTCCCGTCAGCGGGCATGTCCGAAAACCGGGCGTGTATGAAATCGAACTCGGTAAAATCACGCTCCGGGAGATCATCGCTGATCTGGCCCGCGGTGTCCGGGAAGGACATACCATCAAGGCGGTCATTCCCGGCGGTTCCTCCAGTCCGATTTTATCGGCCGATCAACTGGATGTTCCGTTCGATTATGAGTCTGTGGCGGCGGCGGGGTCCATGTTGGGGTCCGGTGCGATTGTTGTCCTGGATAATACGGTAGATATGGTCGAGTTCGCGTTGCGTCTCGCGAAGTTTTATGCGCATGAATCCTGCGGCCAGTGCACCCCGTGCCGGGAAGGAACCAGGTGGCTCGTCGAAATCCTGAACGCGATTCACGAGGGCCGGGGGCATCCCGATGACCTCGAAACCATACAGAAATTGTTTGAAACCGAGCTGACCTCCATCTGCCTGTTGTGGTCGGCGGTGGTCATGCCGGTGCGCGCATTGATAGAGAAATTCCCGGAAGAGTTCAGAACAGCGATTGCCCGTGGAACCCCCGACTTCAGTCGAATGGGCCAACCCGGCAGTCCGGTATCGGTCTTGGCAGAATGAAAGATCCACATCGAGGTACTGTAATCCATCCGAGAGCGCGGCCCTTCGCGGGCGATGCCTATGCCGAGGAACCGAAACGGCCGGAATCGTTCCGGAAACCGGTGACCGCCACCATCGATGGGCAATCCGTCACCGTGGAGGCCGGAACGACCATCCTCCAGGCGGCGCAGATCCTCGGCATCTACATCCCTCATTATTGCTATCACCCCGCGCTCAGCATTGTCGCCAGCTGCCGCCTCTGCCTGGTGGAAGTCGAAAAAAGTCCCAAACTGGTCCCCTCCTGCTCTACACCTGTCGGCGAAGGGCAAGTGATCTTCACCCGAAGCGACAAGGCCAAACGTGCCCGCGAGCAACAAATGCAACTGCTGCTCATCAACCATCCCCTGGATTGCCCTGTGTGCGATCAGGGCGGACACTGCCAACTCCAGCGATACAGCATGGACTACGGAACCGATGATTCCCGATACCGCTTCCCGAAACGCACCTTTCCGAAACCCAACCTCGGACCGTTTATTGACCTGGAACGCAACCGATGCATTCTCTGTACCCGCTGTGTGCGATTCCTGGAGGAAATCGCCGGGAATGCCGAACTGGCCGTAATGAAACGCGGCAACGATTCCTTGATCGGCACGTTCCTGGAACGGCCTCTCCATGGAGAGTTTTCCGGAAACACAATTGATCTCTGTCCGGTCGGCAGTCTGACCGATAAGGTGTTCCGATTCCGCGCGCGAATTTGGGAACTGGAGGCAAAACCCTCCGTATGCCCGCATTGCGCAGTCGGCTGCAATATCCTGTTGGACTCCCGCCGACGGACCCATGAATTATTGCGCATTACCCCCCGCACCAATCCCGATGTGAACGGCCCATGGATCTGCGATAAGGGCCGATTCGGGTTCGATTTCGTCAACAGCCGCTTGCGGGTTCGATCTCCCCTGGTGAAACGCGACGGTGAGCTGAAACCGCCTGCCGACGGTATGGATGTTATCGAGTACATCGTCGCGCAATGGAAGGCCATCCGGGATCGACACGGCCCCGGCGCCTTGGCGGGCCTCATCTCGCCCCGGAAAACCAACGAATCCCTGTACCTCTTCCAACGATTTTTCCGCAAGGTGATCGGCTCCGGCAATATCGACCACCGTATGGACCGGGTTGGCCTCGAGGATGAGGATGGTTACCTGTACTCCATACGAATCGGAGCGCGAAATGATCCCGTCGGCGAGGTACGCAAAGCGGAAACAATCTTCATCCTGGGGTCTGATTTGCCGAACGAACTGCCGATTCTGAACCTTCAGATCCGTCAGCGGCTCCGTCACGGCGCAACCCTGCTCGTGGCGCACCATCAGGGCGGTTCTTATCGAGACTTGGCCGCTCGGTATTGCGCTTATCATCCGGGCGCCGAAATGGACTTTCTCGCCGTGCTGTTTTTCCTCCTGGTTCAGGAAAAAAATGTCGGATTTCCAGGATCGCTTATCGAGACTTACAGAGACTTTAACTCCGCGGCCGTGGCAAATCGTTGCGGTGTGGCAATGGAGGCATTGCAGAATCTCGCGCGTGCCCTGGCAAATGCCTCAAACGCAACCTTGCTGCTGGGTGAAGAGGCTTGGGCCGGGGCGGATGGGATTCAAACAGTCCGCGCTTTCGCCGATATGGCCCGCGCAATGGGGCTTTTCAATGAGAATGATGTGGGAATCAATCTCCTTCTGCGCCATTCCAACAGCCGAGGCGCAATCGAAATGGGTGTCCTGCCTCATCTCGGCCCCGGATTGTCTCCGGCCGATCCCAAAGGAAAAAACACCCACCGCATCTTGCAGGCCGCTGCCCATGGGGAACTCAAGTCTCTCTTCATTCTCGGTGAGGATTTAATCGCCCGATATCCCGACCGCGCGCTGGCAGAGGATGCCCTGAAACGCGCAGACTTCGTTGTTGTCGCCGATACGTTTGTCCATGACACAGCCCGCGCGGCACATGTCTTTCTGCCCATTGCGACATTCGATGAAATACAGGGCTCTTATACGAATGTATCGGGAAAAATTCAACAGGCGGAGCGCGTTCTCGTTCCCCTTTCCGGCACGGCAACACCGCTGCAATTGCTTCAGGCGCTGGCACGACGGTTTGGGGCGGAATGGGACACACTGACACCTCCGGCCGTTTTCGACATCCTGCGCCGGGAATCTCATCCGGCGCTTCCACCCAACAAAATGGCCGATTACCTTCCGTTCCAAATACGGACAGAAAACACCGAGCCTGTGGAAGGATTATGTTTGCAGAGGGGGCCGTTGCTGTTCGACCGCACAGGAGACGTAATCCGCACTCCGGCGCTGTCTGCCCGAAGTCAACCCTGCACGGCAAGACTCTCGCCGGAAGATGTCGGGACCCTCGGTCTCTCTGCCGAAAACTCCATCGTCGTTGAGTCTCCCGGCGGACGTGTTACCATCCCGTTCATTATGGATAAGAACACACCATCAGGCAGCGTCGTCATTTTAGGCGAGTATGATGACCTCGGCATCAACCGTCTGACATCGCGCGGAAATAGCCGGGTAAGGATCATCCAGGAGGGAGAGTAGATGGACCCTTCCCTTCCCCGAAGCTCGATGAAGACCAACTGGGGCTTAGAAACTTCCTCCCCCGAAGATCAGGGGAGGTCAGGCGGCAATGTCATTAAGTTAAACGATCCTGTAACTCACGAGGGAGACGCAGGGAACCGTCATTCCGGCGAAAACCGGAATCCGGCGAAGGCCGGAATGACGCTATCTTATATTAAATGTGGATAAGAACGCAGCTGGGTGTTGACCGGGTTTTGTAAGTGAACATGGAAACCTTACTGGTTTTACTCATACATCTGCTGAAAATCATCGTCGTATTCAGCATTTTACTCGGCTGTATCGCCTATGCAGTCCTGCTGGAGCGAAAGCTGCTCGGACGGCTTCAGGTCCGTTGGGGACCCTCCCGGGTCGGTCCCTTCGGCTTGCTGCAACCCATAGCCGATGGTCTCAAACTGTTTTTGAAAGAAGAACTTACTCCAACCCGCGCAGATCGGTTCCTGTTTGTCCTGGCCCCGCTTCTTTCCATGGGACCCGCGTTGCTGGCCATTGCGGTGGTTCCGTTTGGAGATACCACAAACCTGTTCGGGCTGCTCGATCAGCCGATCCTTTTACAAATCGCTGACATTCACGGCGGGATCCTGTTCATTCTGGCCCTGACCTCTGTCGGTGTCTACGGGATTTTCCTTGCCGGGTGGAGCTCCGATAACAAATACTCCCTGCTGGGCGCATTGCGTTCCTCGGCGCAGATGATCAGCTACGAATTGGTGTTGGGGTTGTCCATCACCGTCGCCCTGATGGCCGCCGGGGATGTGAGTTTGCGAAACATCGCGCTCTCGCAGGGGGATGGTTTCTGGAACTGGTGGATTTTCAGTCCAAAATGGTTTGTCCTGCCCGGTATCCTCGGTTTCTTTTTATATCTGATCTCCGCTTTTGCGGAAACCAACCGGCTTCCGTTCGATCTGCCGGAAGCGGAAACAGAATTGGTCGCCGGTTACCACACCGAGTACAGCAGCATGAAATTCGCCATGTTCTTTATGGCGGAATACTGCAATATCATTACCGTGTCCTGCATTGCCGTGACCCTCTTCCTGGGCGGCTGGTATGCCCCGTTTCCCTTCCTGCCTTCCGGCGGGCTGTTTGGTTGCGTCTGGTTTGCTGTAAAAGTATTTATTCTCGTGTGTGTGTTTATCTGGGTTCGCGGAACTTTGCCGAGACTGCGGTACGATCAACTGATGAAGTTCGGATGGAAAGTAATGTTGCCGTTGGCGATCGCCAATGTGCTGCTGGCAGCCGGCGGCATCCTCCTGTACGAAATGTGGCACGGTTCATAAAACCGTGATTGGGCGCGAGAAGGTGTCCGAAAAATGATGCTGAATGCGTTGTATTTCTGGTTCTTCGGCACACTGGCGGCTGTGTGCGGCCTCGGTGTGGTTCTGTCCCGTCACCCGATGCACAGCGCCATCTCCCTTGTCGGAACCATGATCGCCATCGCCGCCCTGTTTCTCCAACTCCACAGCGAATTCCTGGCGTATGCCCAGATCATTGTCTACACCGGCGCGGTAATGGTCTTGATTGTATTCACCATCAGTTTGCTCAACCTCCGCCAGACCGCCGGGAATCCCATGTGCCCCAGCCGATGGTGGGGAGTTGTGTTTGTCGCGCTCCTTCTGCTCGTCTTTTCCGCGTATCAACTGATAGACAAATCGCATGGATTCGCAGGCCCCGCACGACCGTCCGTGCCGCCCGACTACGGACAGGTTCCCACCGTGGCACGCTCCCTCTTTACAACATACCTGTTCCCATTTGAATTCGTCGCCGTTCTGCTCACCGCGGCGGTGATCGGGGCAACGGTTCTGGCCCGACAGGACCCGGAACAACATCCCACCGAACAGGAAGAACAGAAATGATTACTCTTAGTCATTATCTCTTTCTCTCCATGATCCTGTTCGCCCTGGGCGTAACCGGCCTCATGGTGCGTCGAAATGCCATCATCCTTCTCATGTCGGTGGAATTGATGCTGAATGCCGCAAACCTGGCCGTGGTGGCGTTCGCTCGATTTCGTCCCGCTCCGGCTTCGGCGGATAACGGAATGGTACTCGTATTCATGGTCATGGCGGTCGCCGCCGCAGAGGTGGCAATCGGCCTGGCTATTCTGCTCAATCTGTACCGACAGCGGCGGACGGTGAACGCCGACGAATTAAATGTACTGAAAGGCTGATGGAAGGAAATGATCGAATGCCATGAATAATTTCGCTGTTCCCATACTCGGCATTCAGGGAATCATGCCGGAACTCCTTCTCAGCCTCGCCGCCGTCTTGATCCTCCTCCTGGAGATGACGGCTGGCGACCGCGAAGGTCACGGTGCGTTAAGCCTTTCGGTAGCTGGACTGATCCTCGCATTTATTGCCACTTTCGGAGCCGATGGCAAGCAGGTTTTCTCCTCCCTGTTGGTTAATGATAATTTGTCCGCCTTGCTGGATCGTGTGTTTCTCATGGCCGCGTTCCTCGTCACCCTGGTTAGCCGTCCCTACCTCGCAAATTATGGACTGGCCAAAGGGGAGTTCTTCGTCCTTCTTCTTCTCGCAACCGTCGGCATGATGGTGATGGGCGCGGCAATGGACTTCATTACAATGTTTCTCGGCCTGGAAATGCTGTCGCTGTCTCTGTATGTCCTGGCCGGCTTCTTTAAAAAAGATGTCCTCTCCGGCGAGGCCGCATTCAAGTATTTCATTCTGGGCGCGTTCGCAACGGGGTTCCTGGTGTTCGGGATGGCCTTTGTTTTCGGAGCGCTGGGAACCACCAATTTTGCAGCGATGGCCCACACGCTCAGCGCCGGCTCGCCGCCGTTTCCCTCCGTTCCCACACTTCTCTTCGGCCTGGCGCTGATTCTGGCCGGTCTCGGATTCAAAATCTCCCTCGTTCCGTTTCATACCTGGGTTCCCGATGTCTACACCGGCGCTCCCACTCCGGTAACCGCGCTCATCGCTACCGGATCCAAAGCCGCCGGATTCGCTGCCCTGGTGCGCATCTTTATGATTACTTTTCCCGGCAGCTTCCAGTTCTGGGGCGCGGCATTCTGGTGGCTCGCCCTGTTGACCATGATTGTGGGGAATCTCTTCGCCCTTGTTCAGGTCGAGATCAAACGAATGTTTGCCTATTCGTCCGTCGCAAACGGCGGCTACCTGGCGATGGCTTTTCTCTCCCATTCGGATGTCGGAATCAAAGCCTTGCTCTTCTATCTCTTCGCCTATACTTTTATGACCGTGGGGGTGTTCGGCGTGGTCTCGCTGGCGGGACGAAGAGAACGACTTCTCATCAGCGAATACGCCGGGCTGAGCCGCGAAAACCCGTTCCTCGCAGCCGTGATGAGCCTCTTCCTTCTCTCGCTGGCCGGGATGCCCGGCACGGCAGGATTCTTCGGTAAGTTCTACCTGTTTGCCGGGGCCGTTCGCTCCGGCTATTTGGGCCTGGCCCTCGTCGGCATTTTGACTACCATTCTTTCTTTTTACTATTATTTACGTGTCATTGTATATATGTATATGCGTGAAAGCGAAATGCCCCGCGAGGCGCTGGAACTTGCGGGATCGGGACGGACGGCTCTGGTACTCGCAGCGGCCGGCGTCTTGATCCTGGGCTGTTTCCCCAATTTGATCTGGATATCGATTGAGCAGGTTTTCTGAAAGGCATCCGGCATGGAAAACGGACAGGGAATCATCACGGCGTTCTCGACAGCGGAGCCTTTCCGATGGGTCGGCCTGGTCTGGCTTGTGCCCCTTTTCCCGGCAGCGGCAACACTGCTGAACGGCCTCCTGGGTCGGAAAGTGATCCGCTATCGCACCGGGCAACTCGCCACGGTCGCCATGCTGGGGGCCCTGATTGTTTCCCTTCTCTGTATTTGGGATATCGCCCGGACCGGACAGCCTTACAACGTTGACTACTTCATCTGGATCGGTGTCGGTGATTTCCAGCTGCCGTTCGGATTTTATGTGGATCAATTGACCGCCGTTATGCTCTTTGTTGTCTCCTTTGTAGGAACGGTAATTTTCCTTTATGCCATCGGCTACATGCATGGCCATCCGGGGTATTGGCGGTTTTTTACCTATATGCCGCTGTTCGCCGTTATGATGTTCCTTCTGGTTCTCGGCAATTCCCTGCCCGTGCTGTTCGTCGGCTGGGAGGGTGTCGGGTTATGTTCGTATCTGTTGATCGGCTATTTCTTCGACCGCGACTATGCCGCCCAGGCCGGACGAAAGGCCTTTATTGTCAACCGAATCGGCGATTTCGGTTTCCTGCTCGGCATGTTGCTTCTTTATTGGACGCTCGGATCGGTCAGGTTCACCGACATTGTGGAGCATGCCCCGGATATCTACCCGGCGGGATCGGTAATGATTACCGTCATTACTCTGCTGCTGTTTCTAGGCGCGACCGGCAAATCGGCACAGATTCCCCTGTTTGTCTGGTTGCCGGATGCCATGGCAGGTCCCACACCGGTCAGCGCCCTCATCCATGCGGCTACCATGGTCACCGCCGGGGTTTATATGATCGCCCGGTTGAATCTTCTTTACAGCCTCGCTCCCATCAGCCTGTTGGTCGTCGGCACGGTGGGCGCTCTCACCGCTCTCATGGCCGCAACCATTGCCTTCACCCAGCGGGAGGCAAAACGAATCCTCGCTTACTCCACCATCAGCCAGCTCGGCTACATGTTCCTGGCGCTCGGGGTCGGCGCATTCGATGCGGGAATCTTCCATTTGATGACTCATGCCTTCTTCAAGGCCTGCCTGTTCCTCAGTGCCGGAAGCGTGCTTCATGCGTTCCACGAAGATCGCGATGTCGATATATTCCAGGCGGGCGGCTTGCGCCGGTACATGCCGATGACCCGGCTCGCCTTCCTGGTTTCTGCCGTCGCCATCGCGGGCATTCCTCCGTTCGCCGGATTCTTCTCCAAAGATGAAATCCTGTTTGAAGCATTCGCCGGCGGCTACATTCTCTTCTGGGGAATCGGCCTCACCGCCGCCTTTTGTACCGCGTTTTACATGTTTCGACTCTATAGCCTGCTGTTCTCCGGCGAGTTCCGAGGCACGGAACATCAGCGTCGTCACCTGCATGAGTGCCCGTTCATTATGTGGTTCCCTTTAGTCATTCTGGCGCTGCTCTCGCTTGTCGGCGGCTGGGTTAATATCCCGGGCCTATTCCCGAAGTTCCATGCCTTTCTGCGTCCGGTGTTTGCCGAGGCACATGAACTCGCCGGGCCACATCGCGAACTGGCCGGCGCCCGGATATGGGAAATCTCCCTGGCCCTCTTATCGGTACTCGTGGCCCTGACCGGTATCTTCGCAGCCCGCCTCTGCTATGTCCAATTGCCGAAACTGCCGCACTGGTTTGCCGAGACTTTCCCCAGCCTGTTTATCGCTTCGTTGCACAAGTATTGGATAGACGAAGCATACCAGGCCACGGTGGTGAAAGGATTTTACAGCGCCTGCCGCCTTGCGCAGTGGTGCGACAATCGGATCATTGTCGCCGGCCTGAACGCATTCGCCGCGTTGATCCGACATCTCTCGGAAATCGGTACACAATTGCAAACCGGCTACGTTCGACATTATGCCCTCGCAATTGTAATCGGCGTCGTGTTCCTATTGATCGGGATGTTGTTGTAGTGAACCGTTGGAAGAGACAGATACGAGTATGCTGCTGACCTTTATCATATTCATTCCCCTGCTGGGAGCCGCGCTTCTCGCGTTTCTGCCCCGGTCGAACGATCGACTCATCCGGGACACGGCGCTCGCAACCGCGCTCCTGGACCTGCTGCTCTGTCTCCCCCTGCTCTGCCTGTTCGACTACAACGCCGAGGGTTTCGATGAGTCTTTGGCCGAATCTCATGCCTGGGTCCCTTCGTTAGGCGTCGGTTACTTGCTGGATATCGACGGTCTCGCGCTGGTTCTCGTTGTTCTGACCTGCCTCCTCTCGTTCGTTTCGGTTCTCTGTTCCTTCCGCGCGATTACAGATCGTGTAAAAGAGTACTATTTCCTCTTGTTGCTGCTCCAAACCGGTATCTTGGGAACCTTCCTGGCCTCGGACCTGTTCCTGTTTTTCGTGTTCTGGGAATTGATGCTCGTCCCGATGTACTTCCTGATCGGTGTCTGGGGCCACGAGCGCCGCATTTACGCTAGTATTAAATTTTTCCTGTACACGGCGTTCGGTTCCGCGCTCATGATGATCGCCATCCTGTGGGTCTATTTCGCGGCGTGGAATGCAACCGGTACACCGTCCTTTGCGCTGGAACGATTCTACGAGATGTCCTTCTCGGTCACCGCCCAGCGTTGGCTGTTCGCGGCGTTCTTCCTGGCGTTTGCGATCAAAATGCCTCTCTTCCCCTTCCATACCTGGTTGCCGTACGCGCACACGGAGGCCCCAACCGCCGGCTCCGTGATTCTGGCGGGTGTGCTGTTGAAAACCGGCGTGTACGGTTTCCTGCGTTTTGCTCTGCCGATGTTCCCCGATGGCGCCGCGTTCTTCGCTCCGGCTATCATGATCCTGGCCCTCATCGGCATCGTGTATGGCGCACTCACCGCCATGGCACAGACCGATGTGAAACGCCTGGTCGCCTATTCCTCCGTGAGCCATATCGGAATGCTTGTGGCCGGGATTCTCGCCTTTAATGTCGAGGGGATTTCCGGCGGCATGATCCAGATGCTGAACCATGGCCTTTCAACCGGCGGCCTGTTCCTCATCGTCGGAATCATTTACGAACGTCGGCAGACCCGCGAGGTTTCAGAGTTCGGCGGTCTGGCCGCCATCATGCCCGTGTATGCAACGTATTTTTCGATCCTCATGCTTTCCTCCATCGGCCTGCCGGGACTGAACGGCTTTATCGGCGAGTTCCTGATTCTTCTGGGCTTGATGGGCAAGTCGATCCTCTGCGCCGCCATTGCGGCAACCGGGGTCATCCTCGGCGCGTGTTACATGTTATGGGTGTATCAGAAGATGATGTTCGGGCCGGTCCGCGTGGAGGCAAACAAGGGGCTGAGCGACCTGAATGCCCGTGAGATCTTGACTTTGCTGCCGCTCGTGCTTTTCTGTTTCTGGATCGGACTCAATCCGCGTCCGCTTCAAAAGACAATTGAACCTTCCGCCCGAAACATCGTAAGGATCATGGCGGAACATCAAACACAACCGTCCTGGACGGACCGCTGGCCCGGAACCGCGTCCGCCGAATCGGTTCCCCAGGACCCTGACCATTCGAGGTAAAAACCATGAAAAATCTTGCGGCCGTTCTTGTTCTGCTCCTCTGCTTTTCCGGATGTTCCAGCGTCAAGAAAATCAGTTCCAATACCTGGGGAGGCGCCAAGTCTCTCTTCGGGATGGGGGAACCGAAACAACCCAAAAAGGTCACTGTGGAGACCTATCAATCCCGCACCGTCGTTTCTACAGTAGAACAGCCCGAAATGCAGGTGCAAACGGAGCCGAAAAAAGTCGAGGTGCAGCCGCTGGTCCCCTCCGCACAGGAAACCTCCACAGAACCGGCCGCTCCGGCCACATCGGCCGCGCCGACTGTCCCGGCCGCGCCGGCAGCGTCCCAGGCTCCCACCACAGAAACCCCCGACCGAGCAAATCTCTCCCCCGACGAACGTCGCCTTCAGGAAGAAATAGATCGGAAGGTCAATGATATTCGTCACAAACATTCCAATCCGGGGCTGATGGGGGTGTTTAAGTAAGTCATGTAATTTCCCCGGCAATCCGAATCGCGATGCTCACACAGTCTCCCTTGTTCTTTGAGTATCGGTGTCTTGTAACCTCCGTACCACTTTTGTTTCTCCTGAGTTCTCTTCCCGGATTCTCGACGGAATCGGTGGTGTTTGAATTGGGGAATGGCGTCGGCACTTCGTATGATATGTATTGGCGACCTGGCGATCCTTACCACCTTACTTCTCGAATTCCTCTTCGGATTTCCCGCGCGGATCTTGTGCAAAACGCCACGATTACACTCGATCTGAACCCGTTCACCCCTATGGGCATTCGGAAAGTAGAGGACAGCAATCCGTTTTCTTCTCGCCTGGACCAAATCGAGGCCGGACTCGTACAAATCGTTTTGACACGCATGCAACCGCCTACGCATGCCATGCAGGATTGCTCATTTGAGATTGCTCCCGATCTATATGTGCCTCGTGATCTCGGGGATGGATTCGGCCCGTTCCGGTTCAAGGATGTGCAGGTCGATCCCATCGACAATCGCGATGTCCGGGTCGTCACAAAAGATGGCTCCTGGTACTTCATAACTGATGTTATTGTCGGATTCCAGCTGCATCTTCTATCGACGGTGACGGGAAATCCTATTGAGCGTGCGCAAGTCACGTTGATGGGGATGGAGGACCTGCCGGAACTCTTTTACCCCGGATTAACTGCAATAAATCTGACAGATATTCCCGGCCAGTATTGGGTAGAATTCAATGCCGGGTGTATTGAGCCGTTGTTTTACAACCTGGGACATGCGATTGATCTGGACTTCATATTGTTGATCGAGCCACCGGAGGATTCGGGAATCAATGCGCAAACGACCATCGTTCATGTTTATCCTGAAGATCCGACCAAGACATCTTATCGTTTTCAAGCGGTCACCGTGATCATTGGACCAACCAGCGGGATTGACGATTGGGAGCTGTATGAATCCATTCCCGGATATGAATGTCCGGGCTATTGTCATGCTGCCCAAAGGGGCGCACGAAAATAGCCCAGTATTTCAATACCGGGCATCTCTCCCGGTTCCGTATGCCCCCCGCCGTTCGCCGTGGTATCCTACCCGAAATTGGAAAGTCCCCTGAAAACCGGGTGAGGGTTTGATGGTACGCTTTTACAGTCCTGTCTTCAGTCTCTTCCCCCCGTTCACGTGGCGGAGGTTTCTTCTCCTTTTCTGTGCCTTCTCCATGCTGATGCCGCTTACCATCTTTGCGCAGGACACGGCCCCGAACGAGAAGCATCTCTTTGTGTTCGATGTCCTGGATTATTTCGACCGCAACTCGAAACGGACGGCCTCCTGGCAATACGATGTCCTGACCCTCCTGGCTTCATTGCAGGGCCTCGTCAACCGCCCCGAACCCGGCGGGGGCGTGCCGGACCACCTGCTGTATCTGATCTATATCCGCGATGGCGTCATTTCCTGGCACCAGAAGGACATAGATCGCTATTGGCTGGAACGCCTGCGTTCTCCCGGACAGCTCCTGGCTGACTATCGAATCATCGAGGTCACCGACCTGGAATCATTGCTCCTGGACACGGAAATCCGAGACCACTACCAGAAAGTCGTATTGTGGGATGAGAGAGTGCCTTCCACCGCGAATGTCGCGGCAACAATGTGCGGCGTCGACAGCCTTCTGCCCGTTCGCTACGACCCCACTCCCGGCAGCCTGTTCTCCGATATTGTGGCGGGTGGCCCGAAAATCATGGTCGGCGGCAGGCTGGTGGATAACTTCATGGGATATGGAACTATCCCGCAAACCGATCGGGAGTCCACCCGGAGCCGCAAAGGGGATGCTTACCTCTGGGCCAAAATCCAGTATCTCGATTCCCTTCGCGGCGATCCCTCGGAACTCGCATATTACCTCGATGGATTCGACTGGGACCCCAATCAACCGGGATTCCAATGTCCCGATCTGATCAATGCCTGTCTCCTCAATCATGACTTCTTCATCTCCCGAAAAGGTTTCTTCTTTGATCTCAGCCCGTGGTGGGATGAACGCGCAACCGATGAAACATCCCTTCTTCGGTCCATTGCCGCCGAGGAAATCCGGGACCTCCCCGAGGGCGTCGATCTGGATGTTCTTAAGGAAATCCTCAAGTCCGCCGAGGTCAACACACGCGGGGAACGCAAAATGATCCGGATCGGCGGATATATCCCCTGGTGGCTCAAATACACCAACCATGCTTCCGTCGGCGGAAAACACACACCCGAAGAAACCCAGAATGAGTTCATCGCCGTCGCCTCCTGCTTTAACGCATACCTGGAACCGGACGCCTACGGCATGGGAGGGGTCGCCAATACCTCCGTCTTCCAGCATGTCCGCCTCCAGGAACCATTCCTTCAAAATGCCATCCCGAAACCCAGAAATCTGGAAAAAAAGGTCTACCTGCTTTTCTACATGGGAGACTTCGAATCCGCCTCCTGGCTGGCCCAGTCGGTTCCGACTTTATGGGATGATGCCTGTCGGGGAAGTGTCCCCCTTGCCTGGGGCATCAACCCCACCTTATCCGACCGGCTCCCCCAGGTGTTCAATTACCTGTATTTCACGCGCACCGGCAACGACTTCTTCGTCGGCAGTCGGTCCGGCGCCGGGCTGATCAATCCCGGCTTTCTCCTCGAGGGCAATCGCCCTCACTCCGGCCTCCCCGGCGGCCTGGATATCTGGGTCGCACATAATCGTGTACTCTATCGGCAGTTCGATATTCAAATCACCGGGCTGGTCGATAACGGCAACGCAGGCGAGATCTCCAAACCTCTCCAGGAGGCCTTTTTCGACTTCTCCCCTCATGGTGTCGGCGCCGCAGGACCGTTCTTTGAACCGCTTTCTCTGCGCCTCATCCCGTTCCTCCAATACACGGATCATCTCTCCCACCGGATGGAGGAACCCATCGGCAACATGATCCAAACCATTCGAGATCATGATCCCGGGGAAAAACCGGCGTTCCAGATCTATCGCTGCACCCTCACTACCCCCACGATTATCTATCTCCTGGCGAAAGAACTCGAACGGCTATTCCCCAATCAGTATGAAATCGTTGACCCATACACGTTCTTCTTCCTGTTGCGGGAAAACCTCGGCGGGTCCAACGAGTCCATCGCCCAGTATATCGATCACAACGTTCCCCAGCGTCTTTCCGTGGGACAGACATTTCAGGCCACGGTCCGGCTGCGAAACGATGGATGGGATACCTGGAACCCGAAGGGAACACCGCCTCAGCAGAGCTATCGTCTTTGCTACAAATGGCTGTACCATGCTCCGGGCGGCGAGATCGCAGAACTTCCCGGGCGACATAATGTCTATCTTCCCGAGAATGTTCTCACCGGCAAATACGTGGATGTCAATCTGCTGATCGAAACGCCCCCGTATCCTATGATCTATCAGCTGCGCTTCTATCTGGATCGTGAGGGCATCGGGCCGTCTTTGAATTGGAGAGATATCAACGTCATGGTCACCGACGAACAACCTCAATGAACCGACTACCGGCCGGATTTCGTCGCAGACGCTTCCGCGCAAGAGTCGGTTCTGTCTCTCCGCGCCGCCCAAAACAAATATCCGTCTTGCGGCTTGATACGCAATTCGCTCCCGATTCCCACGACCGCCGGGCGCTGCGACAGTACTTCGAAACCAACCGCTCTTATCTCCGGGACCTCCGGACCCATGACGAACCTTATCATCGGCAGTTCCTGACTCTCGTTCGACAGTGGATTCCCCCAGGGACGCGTGTGCTGGATGTCGGCTGCGGAACCGGACTCTCCACAGTCCTTCTCTCCCGAGCCGGATACAACACGGTCGGCGTGGACATTTCTTCATTGTTTCTTCAGGAAGGCGGACAACATGGAGAGGCCGACTTCGTGGCCGCCGATGCCGAAAGTCTTCCCTTTCCGTCGGCGACATTTGGGGCCGTCGTAGCATTCGAATTCATCGAGCATGTGGCCGATGTCCCTGCGGTTCTCACGGAATTCATTCGAATCCTGAAACCGGGCGGCGTCCTGCTGCTTCATTCGCCCAACCTCTGCTCGCCGTTCTTCCCTCTTCGGGACCTCTTTTCTCTTTTGCTCGGTGGAAAAGGAAGGCCGGTCTTTGCGGAGACACCGGACCAGGCGTGGCAGTGGCTTGCAACCAACCTGAAACACACCGTTCATAAATTCCGCAGCCCGTTCCCGGACTTTCTGTATCGCAAACCGGACTTGTCTGGACAATACGCAGGCGGGGATGCCGACAGTGTCTATCTCGCTTGCCAGATTGACCTTGCTTACTATCTGCGCCGTCAACACTTAGACATACTTCAGAAAGCCTGGGGTGAAAAAAGGCTTTCGCGATGGCTTGCCTTTCTGCTGCCGAATTGCGCCCCCTATATTGCACTGGTGGCCCGCAAACCTCGTGACGTGAACGAGATTCTTTGTTCGTCGGGCATTCGGCAGCCGCCCTAGTAGGACAGGCCTCCGTGCCTGTCAATGTACTGGTGCCTGTCAATGCCCTGTACCGGTAGGACAGGCCTCCGTGCCTGTCAATGTACTGATGTACCGGTAGGACAGGCCTCCGTGCCTGTCAATGCCCTGTACCGGTAGGACAGGCCTCCGTGCCTGTCGATGCCCTGTACCGGTAGGACAGGCCTCCGTGCCTGTCGATGCCCTGTACCGGTAGGACAGGCCTCCGTGCCTGTCAATGTACTGATGTACTGGTAGGACAGGCCTCCGTGCCTGTCAATGCCCTGTACCGGTAGGACAGGCCTTCGTGCCTGTCAATGTACTGATGTACCGGTAGGACAGGCCTCCGTGCCTGTCAATGTACTGATGTACTGGTAGGACAGGCCTCCGTGCCTGTCAATGTACTGATGTACCGGTAGGACAGGCCTCCGTGCCTGTCAATGTACTGGTGCCTGTCAATGCCCTGTACCGGTAGGACAGGCCTCCGTGCCTGTCGATGCCCTGTACCGGTAGGACAGGCCTCCGTGCCTGTCAATGCCCTGTACCGGTAGGACAGGCCTCCGTGCCTGTCAATGTACTGTACTGGTAGGACAGGCCTCTGTGCCTGTCGATGAGCGAGCTTTCTCAGGAACATTACTCGCCCGGTTGGACGTGAAGAAAATCCTCAAGATGAGCAAGTCGGAATACATTGTAGACCGTGGCAGTGGGATTCCGAATCTCCAGCGCAGACCCCCGCAATGAAAGCATCGAATGAATATCGATCAAAACCGCCAGACCCCCACTGGTGATACTGGAAACTTTCGCAAGGTCAACAACCACGGTTTTCTCGATTTGGCATTGATACAAATGATCGCGAAGTTTCTGC
>JAKQSI010000078.1 GCA_029570205.1 Candidatus Omnitrophota bacterium
TGACTTGGGCTCTCTCCAAAGGCACGTCGAAACCTAATTGAGCATTTCGAGGTAAATTCTTCAATGACCAATATCAGCACTTCGAATGTGTATCGGGATCGCATGGACTTCGCCAAGATCCATACCAGCATTCCCATCCCAAATCTGATCGAAGTCCAGAGAAAATCGTACCACCGGTTCCTCCAGATGGATGTCCCGCCGCCTGAGCGGGAAGATGTGGGATTGCAGGCCGTTTTTAATTCGGTCTTTCCCATCAACGATTTTCGAGGGGCTTCCTCTCTCGAGTTTGTGGAATATTCCATCGGAAACTGGCAGTGCAAGTGCGGCAACCTGAAGGGTCTGAATTATCTGCGCGCCAACTGCTCCGAATGCGGCAAGGGGATTATCAACAGCCCCTACAATCCGGAGAGCGGCAATTGCAGACACTGCGGCGCAAAGAATGAAATCGAAAATCCTCGATGCGAGTTCTGCGGCGGCACCGTGGAACTGAACGTCAAATATACCGTTGAGGAATGCCAGGAACGCGGCATGACGTTTGCGGTTCCGCTGAAAGTGACCGTCAGGCTCGTTGTCTGGGATAAAGACGCGGAGACGGAAGGGAAGAGCGTTCGCGATATCAAGGAACAGGAAGTGTACTTTGGCGACAT
This sequence comes from Candidatus Omnitrophota bacterium, assembly GCA_029570205.1. Taxonomy (GTDB): domain Bacteria; phylum Hinthialibacterota; class Hinthialibacteria; order Hinthialibacterales; family JAKPRU01; genus JAKPRU01. The sequence goes on from JAKQSI010000078.1 coordinate 648, forward strand.
CCCGCTCATGACGGAAAACGGCACGTTCATCGTCAACGGCACCGAGCGCGTTATCGTCAGCCAGCTGCACCGGTCGCCCGGAGTGTTTTTTGAATCAAATCCGGGCCGGACGTTCATTCTTGCCAAGATCATCCCCTATCGGGGATCCTGGGTCGAATTTGAATTTGACCAGAAAAACATTTTGTATGTTCGCATTGACCGGAAGCGCAAATTTCTGGCGACGACGTTCCTCCGCGCTCTTGGCCTGAATCAGGATTCGGATATTCTGCGCGCCTTTTACGAACCCGTCACGGTGCGCTGGGAGGACAGAGAGCTGTACCGGACTCTTGGGCGCGACCTGATCGGCTCCAAAGCGACCGATGATATCAAGGACCCCAAGGGGAAGACCGTTCTCATTGCCAAGGGCAAAAAGATTACGGAAGGGCTATACAACCAGCTGATCAAGGCCGGCGTGAAAGAAATCAGGATTGAATCCGAATCGCTGGAAGGCGCCCTGTCCATTTCGGAAGTGATCAATCATGAAACTGGCGAAATTCTGGTTGAGTCCAACTGCGAAGTGACGCCGCATACCATCAACGTGCTGAGCGATTCCGGAATCCATTCGCTGGAAGTGTTCTTCCCGGAACGGGAGGATACCGGCGCCACGATCTCCCAAACGCTTACCAAGGATCACATTAAATCGCAATCCGACGCCCTCATTGAGATCTATCGCAAGCAGCGGCCCGGCGATCCGCCTACGCTGGAAACGGCCACGGCGCTCTTTGAAGGCATGTTTTACGATCCGCGCAAATACGACTTCTCCAAGGTGGGACGGCTCAAATTCAATATCAAGCTGGGACTGAACACGCCGCTGGAGCAGCGGACTCTCACCGCGGATGATTTCTATGCGGTCATCAAGTATGCTCT
>JAKQSI010000116.1 GCA_029570205.1 Candidatus Omnitrophota bacterium
GTCGGGCATGCGGTGGACCGTACGGGGAGCGAATAGCATCATCCCATTGCGACGGTGTCTCCAAAGCGGAGAATGGGAAGACTATTGGGCTTCCCGTGCCACCGCCTGACCCGCTTACCTGCATTTATGTCGCACACCCCACAGCCGGGGAGTGTTTGCCACAGGCTGGAAGGCTGTGCTACCCTCCTGCCTGCCCGCACAGGGTGGAAGGCTGTGTTAGTCGGTTGTTTAATCCATCCCCAACCTCTGCGATACCAGATGCGAAAGATAGAACTCCATGAACTCATCCCGCTTCGGCTCCAGGCAGACCGTGATGGGTCGCCCCCTTTTTTCATCCACCCGCGTGTAGCCCTCGTCATCGACATACACCGGCAGATCGACTTTCTTATTGAAAAACCGTCCCGGTTCGGCGGCCTCCGTGATGGCCAATTGGTCATGGAGAACCATCTGTGAATCCGGACCCGAGGTCCAGAGCCGAAGGAGGCATTCAAGCGACCAGGTCAACGGAGACCGGTATTTCTGCACCCGTTTTCGTTCCTCGTTTTTCAGACGGACCAGGGTGGTGGAATCCAGAGGCACAATGGTCAGTTTTACTTTCGAGCCATATACCTGCTGAGCGGCCTTGATATCGCAGACTACGTTGTACTCCCGGATCGGCTCATTCGGTTGATAGGCGGACCGATAGATGTTTCCGCTCATCAGGATGACTTCTTTCACATTTTCCTCAAATGCAGGCCCCATTTTCAAAACATCCCCCAGATTGGGCAGCGGGCCGACCGCTACCACGGTTACCTGTTTCGGATACTTCATCACTGTATCGAACAGGAACTGTGCCGCCGGGGTCTCAATCGGGCGATAAGCAGTAAAATCCTCTGCCCATGTGAACTGATAATCGTTGTCCTCGCTGGTTTGTCGACCGACAGCCACGGGGATATGTGTCTGTTTTGTCTGATGGAGGATTTTACAGGCCAGTTTTGCTCGCGCCGGAGTGTTTCCATAATCCGTTGTGACTCCCAGTAGTTCAAAGCGCGGATGGATGAGGGAAAGCGCGAGCGCCCATGCGTCATCGATGTCGTTGCCGATATCCGTATCCAGGATAATTTTCATTTTTTCCTCCGTACCGGCACAAAACCCTGTTCCCGGGAGTCCGAATGCACAACACAGGATGGAAATCAGGGTCAAAATCGAGATATTTTTCATCAGGTTTTCTCCTCGGATGCCGTCGATGAGCGCCGAAAAGTCCTAACATTATTTCATGGAACAGGCAAGATGATCCGTAGAATCTTGAGACCGTTGAAGTGCATAATCGTTCTATGTGTGATTTGACGCCCGGCTGCTCTTTCGATACCCTGAAGCAGGTGTGTGTGTTCTCTCCGTACGTTTTCACGAGAAGTTCAAGGCGACATAAAGGAGTGTAAAAGTATGACGAACCGGGAAAAGTCGTTGGATCGAAGAAGTTTTGTTCGATTGGGTGCGGCGACGGCAGCCGTGACAGCAAGCGGTGTTTCCTTTGCCCAGGAGAATACCGAGTCCCGGGAAAAAAATGAGATGAGATACCGTGTTCTGGGGAAGACCGGCCTGAAAGTATCGGAGATCTGTTTTGGAACTTATGGATTCAATAATCCGGCGCTTCTCACGGCGGCGATGGATGCCGGGATCAACTTTGTTTCCACGTGCGCCGACTATCAGGACGGAGCCGCAGAGGAAGCGGTTGGGAAGGCTATGGCCAAGATCGGGAAGAAGCGGGATGAGTTGGTCCTTCTTACCGGCACCGAGATCCGTCCGGGCACAAGCAAGCAGGCAATTCTCGACAGCATAGACCGGAGCCTGAAACGCTTGCAGACGGATCGGGTCGATATATTTCGTAATCACCATATTGAAGACCCCGAACGAGTTAAGATGGAGGAGCAGTTCGAGGCGTATGAGGAAGCGAAAAAGGCCGGCAAGGTGCATTTTTGGGGGATGTCCAGCCATGGAAGACAACTGCAAGAGTGCCTGGATGCCGCGATCCGCGACGGGCGATTCCATTTTTTCATCGGGCGGTATGACTTTATCAGCTATGCGAATCAGGCCGAGATTTTCCACCGAGCCGCTGAAAAAGGGATCGGGACGGCGGTTTTCAAAATCCGAGCCGGAAACCAGCAAAAGGATTTTCCGGATTTGGAGAAGGAAGGTCTCACTCTGCCTCAAGCCGCGACCCGGTGGGCATTGTCCAATCCGGACGTATGCAGTGTCTGCGTCGCAATGACCAATTTTGATCAAATTAAGGAATACTGCGGGGCAGTGGGCAAAAAACTCGGGCAGGCCGAGATCGAGATGCTTCAGCGGTACGCGGATGCGGTCTACGACAAGTACTGCCGGAACTGCGGAATCTGTGAGTCTGCCTGCCCGGACCGTGTCGCTGTGGCGGATATCAACCGGTATGCCATGTATTTCAAATACTATGGGCGGGAGAAAGATTCCATGAAGTTGTACGCCTCGATTCCACGCGAACAGACCGCTTTCCGCTGCGGCGACTGCGCCGGGAACTGCGATGCGGCGTGTCCGTACGGAAGAAAAGTCCGGGAGGGATTGATTGAGGCCCACAGGATGCTGATATGAACGCTAAACCATGGATTTGTTGTTTCGTTTTTGTTCTGATTCTTGGCTGCGGTCGGAAGTCTGAGGAACCGCAACCTGCCCCGGAACAGCCGACCCCACAAGAGGCGGTTGAGGCTGAATCGACAGAGAACATCTCGGATAGTCAGTGGCTGGTTGGGGGCAACCCGGACTGGACCCTGGCGGAAGAACCGACCCTGTATACGCCGGATGACCTCTTCCAGTATGTCAACGGCGCGGCGCCGAAATATGTTTCTTACGGGTTTCAGCAGCTGACGCATCTTCGGTATTCCTACCAGAAGGATGACCTTTCCTGCATTACGGTGGATATCTATGAGATGGAGAGTCCCCTGGGAGCGTACGGGATTTACAGCACGGCACGGTCACGGGATATCGAGCGGCGGAATTGGGGCACGGAAGGATTCCGATCCGGGGAGGTTGCCATGGCCTGGAAACAGCATGTGTATGTTCAGGCGATGGCGGATGACGACCGGCCGGTTCTGATCGAAATGCTTGAAAGTATAATGGATAGGATTTTTTCGGCCATTCCCGGTGAGGATGTTCTTCCGGAATTGCTTGACGTTTTTCCGAAGGAAAACCTGATCCCATATACGGATCGATATATCGGCAAGGACCTTCTGGGGTTTTCGTTTTTGCCCGGCGGATTTCTGGTGAATTACAACTTGGGCGGACAGGAAGTCCTGGCATTTATCAGCGATCTCGGCACGCCTGAAGCATCCGAGGCTGCTTTGGCAAGCCTGACGGATTTTGAGCAGCAGCACGGGAAAATCCTGGAAAGCGGTCCGGAAAGCCTCTGGGTGGAAGATTCCGGCCTGGGGCTGGGTGGTGTTCGATGCAGCGCCGGTTATGTGGCCGGGGTTTTCGGTGTCACTTCGCGAGACCAGGCTGCGCCGCTGCTGGATCGAATCACTGAAACGCTTGCGAAGACACGCAAATAAGGACGGTAAACAAGATGAGTGAAACCATGTGCGGTGTTGGTATTGTCGGAATGGATCACTGGTATATGGCGTTCATGGCGTTGGAGGAACTGGGGCCGCAGACGAAATACCCGCTGGTTGCGGTGGCCGATCATGAGTCCTGGCGGCTGGATGCGATCCGCGATAAATGCTCCTGTCTAAGGACAACAGAGTTCGACCGGGTTCTGGAGCATCCGAATATCGGCCTGATTGTTTCGATGGTGAACAGCGCAGAGAATCCTGAAATCTGCCGGAAGGCGCTTTCGAACGGGAAACATGTTCTTTCGGTTAAGCCGCCTGCGATGAATCCGGATGATCTGGACCGGATCATCTATACGGCCAACGAGCAGGGGCGGTGGTTTGGTTCATTTGAGAGTTATCGTCGGCTGTTGGGCCGCTACATCCGGGTGCGAGAGGTTCTTCTTTCAGGGAGGATCGGGAGTCTGGTGACCTATCATCAAACGACCCATGCCGGTTTGCCGCAATCCTGGTCCGGGAAACAGGATTCCGGTTGGTGGCTTGATCCGGAGAAAGTCTGTGGCGGCGCATGGATCGATCATGGGATTTATGGAACCGATATGGCCCGTTGGCTGTTTGGGGAGCAAGTCTCCTCAATTTCCGCCACAATGACCGTGCGCCGGTTCAAGGACCTTCCCTTTGAGGATTACGGAGTAGCGACCCTGGAGTTTCCCTGTGGCGGGACGGCGGTTCTGGAGGATTCCTGGGTGGCGGTGGACTTTGCCGGAAGTGAGTGGATTATTGGGACACACGGGTGCATTCGCGTTGATGGGCAGGCATTCGGCAATAATCCTGTGGTGATTACGTTTTCCGAGAAAGAGGAGATCGTAGCGCAGAACGAGGAGAAGTCATTTGTGAACCTGTGTAAAGGGCTTTTTGAAGAGAACTCACTGCCGTTTGGACCGGAGGACAGTCGGGAGAACCTGGCGGTCTGTCTCGCGGCCTATCGGTCCGCCGAGGAAAGGGTCACGGTGAGGCCATGAGTGTATTCACGTGCGCAAAAGTTCTACTTTTGTACATAAGAAAATGCCTGCCGGACGGAGATGAACGGAATCCGGAATAGGTGGTTTTTGTCATGTGTCGTTCCGTTATTTTCTCAATTCATGCGGTGCGACGCATGTTCGCGCGAGGTCTCACTGAGGATGATATTCGTCATATTGTGAGTACGGGCGAGGTCATCGAGGATTATCCCGATGATGAGCCGTTCCGTAGCCGGGTGATTCTGGGGTATTGTGGAAATCGACCGGTGCATGTCGTTGTAGCCGAGAATATCGAGAAAGACCAACGTATAATTGTAACTGCATACGAGCCGTGCCGGACGAAGTGGGATGAGACCTTCAAACGGAGGATAAAGAAATGAAATGCGTTTTGTGCAAGCATGGCGAGACCTCTCCAGGAGTGACAACGGTTACGCTGGAACGTGGACAGACGACTCTTGTTGTTCATTCGGTTCCGGCTGAGGTTTGTGAGGAGTGCGGTGAGCAATATGTCTGTGAAGGCATTGCGTCGAAATTGCTTCGCTCTGCTGAAGAGGCGGTCCGGAATGGAGTTCGCGTCGAGATCCGCGAGTGGTCCGCATCTCCCATGCTCGCCCCATCCATCCCGGAGGACGCATGAGGGTTGACAGGGAGGCTGTGGATTGGTATATAAGGGTTGATCCCGCGTTGTTACGGGATATTTTTTTCGTTCAAAACAGGTTAAGAAACGGTACACCATCGATGGGTGAGAATCTGATCAAGCGCCTCATCGAGTTTTTGCAGGGCAGCCGGATCGAGAATGGGCAGCGTCAGCTGAGCTGGTTTGCCCGGACGAAATTCGGGGCCGGTTTTATTGAGGTACTGCGGGAACTCGAGTCGGTCACCTGGCCGACCAAGGAGGATGTTCGGGGGTCGACAGTTGTTGTGCTGATCACGGTTGCGGTGTTCGCCCTGTATGCGGGCTTTTGGGATCTTGTGATGACGTATGTCGATCAGTGGTTATACTGATATAATAAGACACCCGAAGATTCGGTTTTCCTGGTAAGGATACAAATGGCAAAGGAATGGTATGTCATTCATACCTATGCGGGATTTGAGAATAAGGTTCGGGAGAACTTGGAGCAAACCATACGCGCCCAGAACCTGCAGGATCGGATCTCGCAAGTACTGATTCCGACAGAGGAAGTCGTGGAGATTCGCGACGGCCGGCGGAATATCAGCACGCAGAAACTGTTTCCCGGATATGTGATCGTGGAAATGGATTTCAGCGATGATACGTGGTTTGTCGTGAAAAACACGCCGGGTGTGACGGGGTTTGTGGGATCGGGAAGGAGTCCGCTGCCCCTTTCCAGAGACGAAGTGGAGAATATTCTTCGTCACATGGACGAAACCGATGAGAAGCCGCGTCCCAAAGTTGTTTTTGAGGTTGGGGAACGGGTGAAAGTTATCGAAGGCCCGTTTTACAATTTTTCCGGGTATGTGGCGGAGATCAACGAGGAGCGGGGGCGTTTGAAAGTGATGGTGGATATTTTGGGACGATCGACTCCGGTCGAGCTGGATTTCCTTCAGGTAGAGAAAATTTAAGAAGGCCCATCCGCACAGGATGATGGGCTGAGGAGCCAAACGATGCCACCGAAAAAGGTTACTGCGCAGGTGAAGTTGCAGTGTCCTGCCGGACAAGCGAGTCCGGCCCCTCCTGTCGGGACCGCCTTGGGTCCCCAGGGAGTGGCGATTATGGATTTCTGCAATCAGTTTAACGAGCGAACGAAGAATCAGATCGGAACGATAATTCCGGTTGTGGTGACTGTTTATCAGGACCGGACGTTTACTTTCATCACGAAGACGCCTCCGGCGCCGGTTCTGCTCAAGAAAGCCGCCGGACTTGCGAAAGGCTCTCCGGTTCCGAATCGGGAGAAAGTCGGGAAGGTTACTGAGAGCCAAATCCGTGAAATTGCCGAACTGAAAATACCGGATTTGAATGCGAATGACGTGGAAACGGCCATGTCCATGATCCGTGGAACGGCGCGTTCCATGGGGGTCGAGGTTGTATCATGAGACGAAGTAAACGGTATCGGAATATTGCTCAGAATCTGGATCGGTCGAAGGTATACCCGCTGGTCGAATCTATTGATCTGGTGAAGCGGAATGCGCAGGCGAAGTTCAATGAAACTGTGGAGCTGATCGCCAACCTGGGGATCGATCCCAAGAAAGCCGATCAGCAGGTACGCGGAACGGTCTCTCTTCCGAGTGGAACCGGCCAGACGGTTCGAGTTCTGGTGTTTGCGGAGGGAGATGCCGCGAAACAGGCGCAGGAGGCGGGGGCGGATTTTGTCGGTTCGGAGGATCTTGCCAAGAAAATCCAGGAAGGATGGACCGATTTTGATGTGGCTATTGCCACGCCCGATATGATGCGTATTGTTGGGCGACTCGGCAAAATCCTCGGTCCACGCGGATTGATGCCCAATCCGAAAACCGGAACGGTTACAACCGACGTGGCTCGGACAATTCAGGAATTCAAAGCCGGGAAGATCGAATATCGCGCGGATCGAACAGGGGGCATTCATGTTCGGGTCGGCAAAGCCTCTTTCTCGTCGCAACAGCTACTGGATAATATCCGGGTGGTTATTGATGCGCTGCTGCGTGCGCGGCCGACGACAGCCAAAGGACAATATGTGAAGAGCCTGTTTCTCTGCTCCACGATGAGTCCGAGTGTGCGTCTGGACATCAATGAGGTCCGCGAAGCGATACGCAGTGGTGTGTGATAGGGCGGGTCGATCCGTGCGCTTGCGAAGGTATATCGGAGGATGAAACGGGAATAAAAAAACGAACATCGACGTCGAAGACAGCAGGTGCGCCGACGCGCTGAAATATCCTGCCGAGACCGGGATGCTGTTGACCATAGAACACAGCGTGGGGATCGCTTTCCCTCGTGGTATTTATGGAAAACCCGGCTTTGGCGCCGGGTTTTTTCGTTAGAGAAAAAAAGAATCGGTCGTAACGAGAGGAGGTGACGCAACTTGAAGAAAGCGGAGAAGATAGAGCTGGCAGATCGGTACAAGGATCTTGTCGATCGCTCGGCGGGAGTTCTTCTGTTCGGATACCGGGGTCTCAAGGTCAGCGATCTGACCGAATTGCGCCGGAAACTCCATGCGGAAGGTTCCCAGGTTCGGGTTGTGAGAAACCGGATGCTGAAGCGTGCCGTGGAAGGTCAGCCGTTCGCCGGGGTGGCTGATTTTATGGAAGGACCGACAGCGGCCGTTTTTGTGTCAAAGGATCCGGCGGCCTCGGCCAAGACGCTGGTGGCTTTTGCCAAGGATCACCCACAGGTTGTGGTAGGAGGCGGTATTGTCGAGAGAAGCCTGATTCGTCCGGAACGGGTGAGTTTTCTGGCCGATCTACCGAGCCGGGAGGTTTTACAGGCGCAGATTCTGGCGGGGATCATCAGTCCCATGACAGGTCTGGCCGCCGGGTTCACCGCGATTCACCAGCAGCTGCTTGGACTGTTTGATGCCCATCGGGCGAAACTGGAACAGGCGGCGTGAGAACAAGAGAGATGAACGGGTGGCGCACAGCCGTCCGCAATTTCATAAAAAGTCTTAGAATGGAGTAGAAAACCCCATGGCAAGTGAAAAAATCGAAAAAATTCTGGAAGAGATCGCTTCGTTGACCTTGATGGAAGCGGCGGAATTGAAACAGGCTTTTGAAGAGAAGTTTGGTGTAACGGCTGCTATGCCGATGGCGGGAATGATGGCCATGCCCGGAATGGGCGGAGGAGGCGGGGAGGCGCCCGCGGAAGAGAAGTCGGAATTCGATGTGATTCTGGTTGCAGCGGGTGAGAAGAAAATCCAGGTTATCAAGGTGGTGCGTGAGTTGACCAACCTGGGCCTGAAAGAAGCCAAAGCGCTGGTAGACGAGCCTGGGAAGCCGATCAAGACCGGTGTGAGCAAGGAAGAAGCCATGACCGCGAAAGCCAAGCTGGAAGAAGTGGGCGCGACGGTCGAAGTGAAGTAACCGGTTTATCGGGTGATCCCGTACGGGTAGAATGCCTTCCGGTATCACTGGATGTTGACCGACCTCGCTGTGAGGTTTTGATGCTGCAATTCGCAATCAGCATGTTGATTGCCATGCCGGAGAATAAGGGTATTAATTATTAGAGAGTCAGGTAAGAGAGGGGCTCGTTATGCTGTTGAGGCCGGGTAGATATTCGAGGCTCTTCGCCAACGAGTTCTCTCGAGCGGGACGCAACAGGACCGGGAGGAAAGCAACATGGTTATGCGTGTTCAGATGTCCAGGGAGGGGAATGTCTGCATCATTAACATTGCCGGGGAAGAAGACACCCGAAGCGATGAGGCCGTAACCCGCGTATTTCGGGAATGTTTCGAGGGCGGATGCTACAATATCGTGCTGGATATGACGAAATTGAAGTATCTCGGCAGTCGACTTCGAAAGGTCCTTCTGGCGAACACCAAGGAGGCATTGGCGGGTGGCGGGAAGATCAAGTTATTGAATCCGCAGCCGGTGGTGAGGAACGACCTGAAAACCAACCGGTTGCTGGATTTTTTTGAGGTTTACAACATTCGCCAGGCGGCAGTGGAGTCTTTTTCCGAGGGTGGCGGGCGGCCGGGTCCTGTTGTTCCGGTCATGGAGCCGGTGGTTTATGAGGAGGCTTCCAGCGCTCCGGCGGATCATCCTCAGGGGCAGGAGGAGCGACTGGACCGGTTGGAAAACAGTCTGGTTCAGCTGGTTTCAATCCTTCGTCGGCGGGGGGTTCTGGGTGATGAGGACGAGGATCGGATTTTCGGTTGAAAAGAAATAAAGGAGGTGCAGCGTTTCCTGTGGGGAAAGTCTTTCGTTTTAGGGGATAATTATGCAAAAATATGTCAGAGACCCGTTGCAATAAGACGGGGTCTCTGTTAGCGTATGTGCAGAATGCAGAGGGGTGTGAATATCTTGACATGGAAGATTCGCGGAAAGCGAATGGTGAGGGGGAGTCAGCGTTGTTTTTTTGCCGGTGCAGTTGAGGGATACAAAATTGGAAACATAAAACCTGCGATACATTCGGGTTGAGATCGAGTATCGAAAGTTAAATCGTGGAGGAATGTCTCAGATGAACAAGCAATGGGTTTTTCGAACTGGTTTGATGGTATGTGCGTTTTTATTGGCGACCTTTGTCTCTGTGCAAGTGAGCCAAGGGACAACGTGGCCGGAGTTTCAGCTCAAAAGTCAAGAGGCGTTGAACGGTCTGGATTTGATCGACCTCAACCACCCCGGATTGTTCCCGGAGTTGGCGGGCGGTCCAGCGAAGAAAAAAGTGGAACCGCGTCCGACGCGAACACCTGAACCTCCGACGACTTCCGAAAAGAAAGAGGAAACGCCCACTCGTCCGGATATTCCGGAGAAGATTCCCTTGGGTGACATTGGAGGAGTTCAGCGTATTCATTTCGATTATGACAAATCCGATATTAAGCCGGAATACGTGGATGATCTGAAGAAGAACGCTGAATTTATGAAAAAGAATCCTCAGTACAAGTACCTGATTGAGGGTCATTGCGATGAGCGCGGTTCGAACGAATACAACATCGCTCTGGGTGAGCGACGTGCCAATGCGACTAAAAAGTTCCTGATCGGTTTGGGTGTCGATGCCGACCGGATGATAACCAAGTCCTGGGGCGAGGAGAAGCCGTTGGATCTTGGGAAGACCGAAGCGGCATACGCGCTCAACCGACGTGCGGAGTTCTTTGCCATTCCGACGAAGGAATAATCTGAAAGCAGCGGCGGAATCCGCCGTGACCGGTCAGTCTACTCAGGAGGACCGCAATGTTGACCTTGAGGCGTTCGATCACAGTTGTGTTGGCAGCCTGTTTCTTGCTTACGATGGTGGGATGTGCCCGAACGGGCAAGAAAGAGGCCGGACCGCCGGGATACAGTATTCATGTTGAAAAGTCGGCGGGGGGTGTCACAGCGCCTCCGGAAGGGACTGAAATTGCCGGGCCTGCATCGTTGCCGGATCGTACTAGCGCCGCGATCAACACCCCGATCAGCCAGATGCCGGACGCGCGTGAATACGGTGTTGTTGACCGAATCCACTTTGATTACGACAAGTCCGATATCAAGCCGGAATGGATCGATGGACTGAACAACAATGCCCGCTGGATGAAAGACCATGCCGAATTCATTATGATGATCGAAGGGCATTGCGACGAGCGTGGGACCAATGAATACAACATGGCCCTCGGTGAGCGTCGCGCCATGACCGCCCGGAATTACATCATCCAAAAGGGTGTGGAGCCGGGACGGATTCAAATCAAGTCGTGGGGCGAGGAAAAGCCTATTGCGTTCGGTCACGATGAGGCGTCCTGGTCCCAGAACCGACGTGCCGAGTTCATGGTGGGCAAGCCATAATCGGCAGGTGTGTGGCAGGTGGTTGATACCCGATACGGCGGGGGTTTGCTCCCGCCGTATTTCTTTGTCACAGGTTGGAAGGCCGTGCCGGTCACCTTTTCCTTTACCGATTTGAAGGGAAAGATTGCGGTAACCTCATCGGAACGGTATAAGAGTCAATGTTATCGATTTCCATGCCGGTTGAGCGAGCCATGAATACAGAACCCCCGGACCCATGTGGATCCATCGTCCTGATTGTCGATGATGAGAAGGATGTGCATTATTCATTTCAGCGGTTTCTTGCGTCGCTGGGTTGCCGTGTGGATTCGGCGTTGTCTGGGGAAGAGGCTCTTGCGCGGCTGGAGCGCGAGGGAGCGGACCTTGTAATTCTGGATGTGAAGCTGGGAGGGGACGACGGGCTTCAGGTTTTGCGCACGATGCGTGAAAGCCATCCGCACATCCCAGTGATCATGATGACTGCCTACGGCACGACGGACACCGCCATTGAGGCGACCCGTCGGGGAGCGTATGACTATGTAATTAAGCCGTTCGATCCGCCCCGGATGAAAGAGCTGGTACTGGGAGCTTTGCGCGCGCGGCATATCATGGGAGGAAGTGTCGGATGGGGAGATACGGGCCGCAATGAAGGCGAGGAGGTTATTGTCGGGCAATCGGCGGCGATGCAGGAGGTTTACAAGACCATCGGGCGGGTGGCGGACAGCGAGGCGCTTGTGCTGATTCAGGGGGAAAGCGGTACGGGCAAGGAGCTGGTGGCTCGCGCGTTGTACAGTCACAGCCACCGGAAAGACAGACTGTTCTTGCCGATCAACTGTGCGGCGCTGCCGGAATCCCTGCTGGAAAGCGAACTGTTCGGCCATGAGAAAGGATCGTTTACGGGAGCGGTGGAGCGGCGTGTCGGGAAGTTCGAACAGGCGGAGGGGGGGACAATTTTCCTGGATGAAATCGGGGAACTGCCGATGGCCACGCAGGCGAAGTTGCTGCGATTTCTGCAGGATCGGTCGTTTCAGCGGATCGGGGGACACCAACTGCTTCATGCAAATGTTCGGATTATTGCGGCGACGAACAAGAATCTGGCGGAAGAGGTCTCTGCGGGCCGATTCCGCAATGATCTTTACTATCGCCTTAAGGTGCTGACCATTCACATTCCTCCGCTTCGGGAAAGGCGTGAGGACATTCCGGCGCTGGTCGAGTATTTTACCGGCAGGTACAGTGTCAGTCCCGTGGGTTTTACTGCGGCAGCCATAGAGGCTCTCAAGAATCGGAACTGGCCCGGTAATGTCCGCGAATTGGAGAATATGATTCGGCGACTGATTCTGCTGAGGCGGAGCGGGACATTCGATGTCGGCGATCTGGAGTTCCCGGAAGGTGAGATCGTCCTGCCGTCGGAACCGGCTCCGGTGAGCGCCCAAGCGGACGAGGGGATTCCCACGGATATCTCGGAGGCGCTGGATCGTTTGTGGAGGGCGATTCGCGATTCCAGAGACCGTATTCCCACCGGTAAGACCTGTCTGTGGATCGAGGAGGAGCTGGCGAAGCGTGCCATGCAGGAGACAGGCGGCAATCAGGTTCGGGCGGCGAAGCGGCTTGGTGTGTCCCGGAATACTCTGCGTCAGCGGCTTGGATTGAACCGATCCTCGGAATCCTAAAGTGAGAGCTGAGAAATGAGATCGAAATCTTTCGGCGACAGTCCGTTCATAAAAGATGCTCAAACCCTGGAACCGCGCGTGCTTCTTTCACTTATTTTCCATCTGCCGAATTTTATCCGGTTGTTCATTCGTCTTATGAGGGACCCGCGAGTTCCGTATTACCTGAAACTGCTCGTTTACGGGGCGATTTTCTACTGTATTTTTCCGATTGATTTGATCAAGGATTTCCCGTTTCTGGGGATCGGATACCTGGATGACGCGGCGATCCTGTTTCTGGCGCTCCGGAAGTTGGTGACGGGTTCACCGCCGGAGGTGGTCCAGGAGCATGTGGAGGCGATTTCGGGAAGGCGGAGGGGACCTGATCCAAAGGAAGATCCCTCATAACCGTGGATGACGACAGGCGCCTTCACTGCATCATCGGCACTTTGCGGATGGGGACACCCCGGTCTGCCAGGTATTGTTTGATGCCGGGAATGGTATAGGTGTTGTAGTGAATCATGGAAGCGATAATGGCTGCGTCCGCATGGCCTTCCGTGAAAACCTCATAGAGGTGTTCCGGTATGCCTGCGCCGCCGGAAGCGATGACCGGAATGCCCAGCGTATCGGCCATGATTCGTGTGAGAGTGACCTCGTACCCATCGCGAGTGCCGTCGGCATCAATGCTGTTTACGACGAGTTCCCCGGCTCCCAAGTCCTCGCCACGCATGGCCCATTGGATTGCGTCCATGCCCATCGGGGTACGACCCCCGTTGATGACGATTTCATAGCCGCTGGGGATCTTCTCGGACCGTTCGACCCGTTTTACATCCATGCTGAGGACCACACATTGGCTTCCGAAGGCCCGGGCGCCCTGGGCAATGACCTGCGGGTTTCTTACGGCGGCCGAGTTAACACTGACCTTCTCTGCCCCGGCCAGCAGGACACGACGCATGTCCTCGAATGTTCGGATTCCACCGCCGACCGAGTATGGAATAAAAATCTCGCGCGCTACCCGGTCTACCACATCGATCAGGATATCCCGCCGGTCGCTGGAGGCGGCAATGTCGTAAAAGACAATCTCGTCCGCACCTTCCTCGTAATATTTCCTGGCCATGGCGACCGGATCGCCGATGTCCACATTCTCCCTGAATGCAATTCCTTTGGTAACCAGCCCGGCGCGAACATCCAGGCAGGGAATAATCCGTTTGGTGAGCATGATTTGCGGGCCTCTCACACTCCATTTGTCTGGTGCATTGCAGGATAGGCCAAAGAAAAAAAAACGCAAAGGATGGTGTGTTCGACAGATCTTTAACTTGCTTAGAATGCCGGGGTCTGGTAGAAAAAGGGGACCGATTCTATCGAAATCGGAGGCTGGAACCATGTTGGTCGATGCGCAGCGGCACGGTGTACAGAAAATCCAGGATATTCTTCGGAAAATCTCGGTGGCCATCCTGGGCGGGGGTCGAGGAGCTCGGTTGTACCCGTTGACGAAAGAGCGGGCCAAACCCGCCGTTCCGGTCGCGGGGAAATATCGCCTGATCGATATCCCCCTGAGTAATTGCATTCATTCGGGCCTGGATCGGATCAGTATACTGACGCAGTTCAACTCCGATTCGCTTCATCGTCATATCACGCAGACCTATCGGTTCGACATGTTCAGCAAGGGTTTTGTTCAGGTGTTGGCGGCGCAGCAGAGCATGACCAATGTGGATTGGTACCAAGGAACGGCCGATGCGGTGCGCCAGACATTCGGCCGACTTGTTCGTCCCTGGGTGGAGCATTTGTTGATTCTGTCTGGAGACCATCTGTACCTCATGGATTACCAGGAGATGCTGGCGACGCATATACTATGCGGGGCGGACGTTACAGTGAGTGTTCTGCCGGTTCCACGAGAGCGGAGTGGGGATTTCGGGATTGTTCAGATCGATTCGGATGCGCGGGTGGTGGATTTTTTTGAGAAGCCATCGGATGAGAAGTTGCTGGATGAGCTGGAGGTTCCGGATCGGGTTTTTCTGGAACGCGGTGTTGACCCGAAAGGACGGCACCATATCGGGTCCATGGGAGTATACCTGTTCACGAAGGAGGCGCTGCAAGGGGCGCTCGATAATGAACAGCGCACAGATTTCGGCAAGCATGTGTTTCCGAATGTGTTGAAGAAATTCCGCGTTATAGCGCACTTTTTCGACGGGTACTGGGAGGATATCGGAACAGTCCGAACGTTTTACGAAGCGAACCTGGACCTGACAGCGCAGGTTCCGAAGTTTAATTTTTACGATCCGAACCGTCCGGTTTTCACACATGCCCGCAATCTTCCTGCGGCCAAGGTCAACGGCGCCGGGTTGCGCTCCTGTCTGGTCTGTGAAGGCGCCATTATTACCGACGCTTCGGTGGAGGACAGCATTATCGGTCTGCGAAGCATTATCTGTCCGAATGTGCAGATTTCCCGCTCTATTATCATGGGAGCCGATTTTTACCAGGAAGAGGGCGGGGATCATGGTTCGGGTGTTCCTCCGTTGGGGATCGGCCCCGGTTCCGTGATTCGTGGCGCGATTATCGATAAAAACGCGCGGATTGGGGCTACTGTCCGCCTGACAAACGATCAGGGGTTGAAACATCTGGACCGTGACAACATTTATATTCGGGAGGGGATCATTGTGGTTCCCAAGGGAGCGGTGATTCCAAGCGGGACGGTGCTTTGAATGAGAATTATCCTTTTTGATATTGATGGAACCCTGATTAACTCCGACGGCGCGGGCCGTCGGTCTATTGCCCGGGCGTTCAATGATTGCTACGGCCTTGAAAGCGATCTGAGCGATATTGAGTTCCACGGTAGAGCGGACAACGGCATTTTGCGGGATGTTTTTGAGAAGAAACTGGGCAAATCCCCCAGTGAGGATGAGATACAGAAAATCCTGGACGCCCTTGTTCGGCATCTTCCGGAGGAGCTTCAGCGTTCTGAAAACTACCGCTTGCTGGATGGGGTGGCGGAGATACTGGAAGAACTCAGCCATCGCAAGGATGTCATTCTCGGTTTGGAGACCGGTAATACGGAGCCTGCGGCAAAGTTGAAGTTATCGCATGGCGGAATCTGGCGGTATTTCCCTTGTGGGGGATATGGTTCCGACAGCGATATTCGTTCGGAAATAGTTCGTCATGGTATTCGGAAAGCGAGGAATCTGCTGGAGCCGGGGCAATCCGTGGAGGCTGTTTGGGTGGTGGGCGATACCCCGGCGGATATCGAGGCGGCGAAATCTGTGGGGGTGCATGTTCTGGCGACCGCGACCGGGATGCACAGTTTGGATATTTTGTGTTCCTGCGGGCCGGACGTTGCGCTGCCGGATCTCTCCAATGTACCCCAGGCGCTGAGCATCCTTCTCAGCGATTAATGAAGACTCCCCGCGCTTCGCGGCTCGCTTCGGTTACCGTGTTTAAACAGGCGGGTCTCTTGCCCGTGGTTCCGAACGGGACTATCTTAATTTTCCGGTTGACAGCCGGCTCATCGGGAGGGGTTCCCAAGTGGCCAAAGGGAGCAGACTGTAAATCTGCCGGCAACGCCTTCGGAGGTTCGAATCCTCCCCCCTCCATTTTCCATTGTCTATTCCGTCACCCTCAATCCGGTGTATTATGAAGGAAGAAATCCGCAGGTCGGCGCCCACCCCGTCATTGACAGGCACGGAGGCCTGTCCCACCAGTAGGCCAGGCGTCTCTGCCTGGCAGCTACCCAGTAGGCCAGGCGTCTCTGTCCGGCAGCTACCCAGTAGGCCAGGCGTCTCTGCCCAGCAGCTACCCAGTAGGCGAGGCGTCTCTGCCCGGCAGCTAAGTAGGCCAGGCGTCCCTGCCTGGCAGCTAAGTAGGCCAGGCTTCTCTGCCCGGCAGCTAAGTAGGCCAGGCGTCCCTGCCTGGCAGCTAAGCAGGCCAGGCGTCTCTGCCTGGCAGCTACCCAGTGCGCCAGGCGTCTCTGCCCGGCAGCTACCCAGCAGGCCAGGCGTCTCTGTCCGGCAGCTACCCAGTAGGCTAGGCGTCTCTGCCTGGCAGCTACCCAGCAGGCCAGGCGTCTCTGCCTGGCAGCTACCCAGTAGGCCAGGCGTCTCTGCCTGGCAGCTACCCAGTAGGCCAGGCGTCTCTGCCTGGCAGCCCCCAGCAGGCCAGGCGTCTCTGCCTGGCAGCCACCCAGTAGGCCAGGCGTCTCTGCCTGGCAGCCACCCAGTAGGCCAGGCGTCTCTGCCTGGCAAGAGAGGTGGAAAGCACGCTTTCTTCACCCAGTCACCGGCTCTGCAGGAGGGATGCTCGGAATGACGGATATGCGGGATATTTCTTAAGAATGAAGGAGATACGAACATGATTATCGGATCGACTCAAGATGTGAAAGCGCAGGATATTCCGATTGAGGGCGCCAGGAACGCGACCATCCGAACCATCATCGGGGAGAAGGAAGGCGCGAAGCAGTTTGCCACACGGGTTGTGACGTTGAAGAAGGATGGGATTATCCCGTTGCATTCGCATCCGCTCGTCCATGAGCAGGTGATTCTCAAGGGCAAAGGCGCGATTCTAACCCCGGACGGCGAGCGGGAAGTCTGCCCCGGCGATTTTGTTTTTGTGCAAGTCAACGAGGTCCACGGCCTGAAGAACCTGGGTGATGAGGATTTTGAACTGGTGTGCTGTATCAATCTCATCGACTGAGGGTGAGTTTGCCGAGGTCCAGGTGATTGAGTAGCGTTGCTGTGATCGGCCGTTTGGCCTCCGGGAAGATGAAAGCCTGGAAGTAATCGGTTGCTTCAGGGGAATTAAGTATAGCGGCCAGATCGCGCGCTTCTTGTTCATGTCTGCACGGATAGAAATAGCAGGTATCATCCAGCATGACCGGCCTATCGAAGTGCGGCCCGACCGCCTGGAAAAGCCGGTTCTTGTATAACGCCGAAACGGCTACCTTCCACGGCGCGAACGAATACGGTCCGACTCCGAAAATCGCGAAGGGGGACTGATTTCTGTAAATGGAGCTGCGCCGCTCATCAAAATACTCGCGGCGTTGTTGCAGGTAATTCCAGGTGAGAGGGGCGATGCTTTCGATGTGACGGGTATCTTCGCCAACCTGACATTGGGGAACGAGCAGCCATCGCCGGATTTCTCCGGTTCGTCCATTGGCCAAGTCCGCACCTTTCAATAAGGGATAGAGGAAGGTTTCTTCCAGTTCCACGGTTTCATTCAATCCGTTTCGATATATTCCATTCTCTTTTTGCAGTTCGAGGATTTTTGCGCAATCATGCTTGATTCCGGACCGCCACGGGATCGGGGATTTGCCGATCATGTGTTTTGAACGGTTATATGCTTCCAGGTCCGCAATCGCGAATCCATCGCGAATACCGATGGATTGAGCGGATTGTGTCTCCGTAAGCGATGAGAAGACTCCGCAATCGACGGATTGGGACCGAGTACCTGTCTCGAAGAAAAACAGCCCTGCATCGACCACGGCCCCGAAATGCCTCTGTGCGTCGATCCGGTAGATCCGGGGTCGCCCAATGGATAGACTTCTCTTTGCCGCATACAGAAGGACTTTCCGGGCCACGGCGGTTTTGCAGAGCATCGCCACGGTTGCGTTTGTTCCCTGGGCGGCCTCCAGGAGGCGGAGCAGCATCCACTCGGAGATATCGAAATTGCTTTTGCCGGTGAGGGCCTCCAATCCGGCAAGGCCCGGGAAATTGGACTTTTTCGGCAGGTTGACAGTTCCGATTTGTCCCTGTTGGGAGTTGGTTACCCATGGAGGATTGCCGAGAATCAGGACGGGGGCGGGAAGGTTTCGAATCCTTCTTTCCCAATCTTCGGTGAAGAAGTTCCCTTCATGGATCTCGATTCGGTTTTGCAGATTTGTGGCGGCGGTACGGCTGTTTGCCAGGGACACATATTCGGAATTGATTTCCAGGCCGATTCCGCGTGCGTGGGGAAATGCGTCTGCCGCCGCGAGCAGGAAGTTACCTGTGCCACATGCAGGTTCAACGAATGATCGAGGTTTTATGCCGATGTGTTTGAGAAGTCGGCACACCTCGTGGGCGAGTTCGAGCGGTGTCTGAAAATCGCCGAAAGCAACCTTTCGATTGCGGATTGTGGATTGCGGATTGGCCAAGAGATATTCCTCCGAATCTTTTCGGATAACGCCAATTGTCCGAAACGGCCGAAGTGGAGGGAATTGCAGACAGTTCTATTCCTGCTTTGGTGAAGATACCTCGCGTAGACCCGATTCCGGTGCAGTAGTAGATGTCTGCTCTAAGGTGGAATTCGACCTGTCAGCACTTGCGCCCCGTTCTGGACCGGGTAGAAATTGAACAAGCCAAATTGAAATAGTAACCAGAAGCGTGGCAAGGACAGAGCTGACCACTCCGATGAGGATCGGCATGAAGAAGGCTTTTTTTCGACGCCGCACAGCGGCACGGATTTCCAGGGCTTTCTGACGAATCTGGGTACAGACGTTTTTTACCATAGCGTAGGCAAGAAGGTATTTCTCGATAACATCTCTATTAACCGTCAGTTTCTCTTCCGTCTGCTCGGTCGTATCATCCAACTCGATATCTTTGAACATCTTACATTGAACGACCATCCTTCGCGCTTCTTCGATCTTTGCGAAGCCGGTCGGAAAGTCCGGTATTACTTGGCAGATATCATCAAAATCGAAATGCTTAACCAGGTTTTCATAATCGGTTAGATTCGACATAATAAGCGAATCCAGTGAGTCATAAGCCGCGCGATACAAATGTCCCTTTATTTTCAGAAAATTGTTTTTGCAGTAGGCACATTGAGCAAGATTTCCCTCCGGCGCCTTTGGTCTGGGATCATCATTGATCGTCTCAACAAAAACCCGCTGTTCCCGACCTTCAACAATCGAGACATGCTTCACCCGCATCAAGTGATCCAGTGCGCTGCGCAGCTCCGTGATCGCCGGGACAGAAATGCGCTGATCCTTATTCGAGATTTCGGCAAGAGCGACTAAGGCTTTGGTCTGGAAATAGAAATCAATAAGGTCTCTCCAGTCCTTATCCGAGACAAAAACTGGGGTTTGTTCCACAATCAGCCTCACTTTGTTCTGGTTGAATTGAAAAAAGATTAGCGAAAATGTCGGAGCAGGCGCTGAATACCCATGGACTTTTTTGCCAGCCGGAATTTTGAGACCCTTGCCCTGGTTTGTTCGATAGACTCGGGCATAAGAAGCTTGCCCGTCGATGCGCGGACCATTCCGCGTGCCCGTTCCGGATACAGTAATTGCACGCCAGACTTTCGTACCACGTTCAAAGGCTCTGATGCCAGATCTTGCAGACTTCGGCCAAGTTCCTCCCGAATGATTTCATACGCTTTCTTGGAGAGAATCGGCATTGGTTTTTCCTTCTTTCTTGTCGCCCATCCTCGATATCGATTTTAATAACTGAATTAAGGCACTAGGGAATGCCACCACATTTGGGTACTATCTTGCACCAAGAGGATGGACAGTCAAGCGTTCTCTTATGCCTTTTTATGTCGAAAATACATCAAAAGCGTCCATCTGACGCAATGCCCAAAGATCCTTCCCAGGCAATGGAAAAGGCATCTGCTGCGCTTCTGTACTCCAAGGCTTACCGAAGGATTTTTCCCCGCTCCGTCAAATAAGTATTCAGCGCCTCTTGCCAAGTGGGCATGGTGTCCAGGCCAAGTTTTTGCAGGGCAGCATTTTCGAGAGCGGAGTTGGCCGGACGGCGCGCAGGAGCGCCATACTCGGCGGCGGTCACCGGCGTAATCGGAACGTTCATGCCCGATTGCCGAAATATCTCCTGCGCAAACTCCAGCCAGGAACAGGCTCCGTGATTTACAAGATGGTATGTGCCGTATTGGTCTGTTTCGATCAACTTGCGGATGTGCCTTGCCGCATCCCGGGCGGAGGTCGGCGAGAGGTATTCATCGGAGACAATCCGCAACGGTGTACCGCGTTCGCCAAGACGAAGCATGGCCTCCACGAAGTTTGTGCCTTTCATCCGGCTGGGTGTCAAGCCGAAAAGCCCCGCCACACGGACAATGTAATGTTTTCGCCAGGTATATTGCAGATAGTATTCCCCCGCCAACTTGGTCAGTCCGTAGGCGTTCACCGGGCCGGGCGGGTCGGTCTCCACATAGGGCGCTCGTTTCTCCCCGCCGAAAATGTAGTTAGTGCTGATATGGACGAGGGGCAGGTCCCAGCGTTTACAGGCAGCGGCCAGGTTTTTGACTCCGAGCGCGTTTACCCGAAACGCCTCGATTTGTTCGCGTTCGCATTCATCCACCCGGGTAAAGGCAGCGGTGTTGATCACCACATCGCAGGAAGTAAACGCGATCTGCTGTTGCACCCGCGCCTCATCGGTGATATCCATTTCCTCGATATCACAGGCAATTACATTTTCCCCGGAGAACTCCCTCACCAGGTCCGAACCGAGCTGGCCCAACGCACCGACGATTAAGACATTCACAGAATGCTCCTTGCTGATCTATTGAGTTTTCTGCGTCGCCGCCGCCCGCGCCGAACGGCATTGCTATCGGAGGGTGAGGGGGCCTTGGTTTATCAGACTGTCTCCGTAGCCAAAGCCCCCTCGATGAAGACCTGAATAAGACCCCTACATTTTGGGGACCATCGGTGCAGCCAGACGCACGGCAGTCGGCGAAACACCGACCAGGGGGGCGACATAATGCCGGAATGCCTCCGTGATATTGTTTGCTTCCGGTGCGATGAACTCATCCGGCATCACCTTGGTTTTGGCGGCTACATCCTCCAGTTTCACCATGTCATATTCCACAGCATAATCTCCCACGCGGCGGATCACGACGGAGCCGTCCACACTGTGCCAGACGGCATACTGAACCGCTTTTTCGCCGACCTCGCGCGCTTCGTGGTAATCAATCTCAGAAACACAACCCAGAAAACAACGCTGCGGGTAACCAAAGGTATCCGCACGGACACGCTTGATTTTCAGTTTATTCTTGACCAGATCCGACAGGAGGTCCCCCAATGCTCCGATACCGGACAATTGGATGTTGCCGTGGGCATCCTTTTCCGATCTTCCGGTAAGGGTTGAGATCAGCGGGACATGGTTTCCTTTTGCATCGATCTCGCTCCAAACACCTTCCGAAACGGCTACAATACACCGCCCGTATTTTTTCATGGTGGCGTCAATACTTCCAAGGAACTCTTCCTCATTGAATTTCCGTTCCGGGATATAAACCAAATGGGGGCCGTCATCCGGGAACCGTCGGAACGCAGTAGATGCAGCGGTCAGAAATCCTGCATGACGCCCCATAACCACCGCGATATAGACTCCGGGGAGCGCCTGGTTGTCCAGGTTTGCCCCTGCAAGAGCGAGCGCCACATAGCGGGCCGCCGAGCCGAATCCGGGACAGTGGTCCGTGATGACCAGATCGTTATCGATGGTTTTGGGGACATGCACACAACGGATCTCGTAACTCTCTTGTTCCGCGAAGGAGTTGACGATGCGGCAGGTGTCGGAAGAGTCGTTTCCACCGATGTAGAAGAAATACCGGATATTGTATTTTTTGAAAATGCTGAAAATCTTTTTGCAGTAGGCTTCATCCGGCTTGTCTCTTGTCGAACCGAGAGCGGCGCCCGGTGTCTTGCCGATTTCCTCCAAATTATGAGAGGTTGCCTGACTGAGATCGACAAACTCCTCATCTACGATTCCTCGCACTCCATGGCGGGCGCCATAAACGTGGGTGATTTGACTGAACTTGCGGCATTCCAATGCGGCTCCCACCATGCTTTGATTGATGACGGCAGTGGGACCGCCTCCTTGCGCGATGATTGCTTTTCCAGGTAGCTGTGCCATCTCCACAGACCTCCAGACGGATTTTTTGTGTGGGATTTTGCCCGGTCCGTGTTCCAACTCGACGAACGCCCGGGAAGACAGGACTATCTCCATCGGGTGGGGGATCAGGCACGAATCTTGATTACCCTAAAGACTTGGGCGGTTCCGTGCAAGCCATCCTGAGATGCCCAATTTGCGGCGGACCGGTCAAAAGCCAGGAGGCTCTTCTTTTCACTCCGGGTGAACCACTTCAACCACGACATCGCCATGAATGGCGCAGAAACAGCCGAGACGGGAGTTTGTGCGGACATCCTCGGCATCATCCAGTCGGTCGGCCTCCTCATCGGTCATTTCGGAGAGATTTTCCATCCCGCTCCGAACATACACGTGGCATGTCCCGCACGCTCCGGCTCCACCGCAGAGATGGGGCAGCGGAATGTCGTGCTGCTCCGCTGCGTCCAGAATGGTGATTCCTTCCGCCACGTCGAATTTCTGTTCCTTGTCGGTGATGAATGTAATGGCCGGCATGAATCTGTCCTCCTTCAGGAGATTTGTCAGGAGATTTTCTGATTATTGAACAGTATTCCACGAGCCGCTTGAATCGAAGCCTCCATCAGGGCATTCGCTTTTCAGGATGTTCTCCAGGACTTTTCAATTTCCTCCAGAGTACGTCCCTTGGTCTCCGGGACCATCAGAAGAACAAAGATGAAGTATAGAAAGCTGACACTGCCGTAGATCCAGAACGTGAGAGCCGGGCCAATCGAGGGGCTGTCGTTGAGCATGGGGAATGTCAGCGCCACGATATAACACGAAAGCCAGATGGTGAAAGTCGCCACCGACATGGCTCGCCCGCGCACTTTGTTCGGAAAGATCTCGGAGCACAGAATCCACCCAATCGGTCCCACGGACATCGCAAAAGCCCCGGTAAACGTCACCACGCAAATCAGCAGGGCGATGCCCTGGCGCTGAGTATGGAACATCCAACCCACCAATCCCAAGGCCGTTGTTTGCACGATCG
Organism: Candidatus Omnitrophota bacterium; assembly: GCA_029570205.1. Taxonomy (GTDB): domain Bacteria; phylum Hinthialibacterota; class Hinthialibacteria; order Hinthialibacterales; family JAKPRU01; genus JAKPRU01. Next base: position 23,422 of record JAKQSI010000116.1, read on the forward strand.
CGCCGATCAGAAGAAGGGGTCTGCGCCCCAATTTGTCCACCAGGGCAATCGCGACCAGGGTGAACAGAAGGTTAATCAATCCGACCCATACCGTGGAGGAGAAGGCGGCGTTTTTCCCCGCGCCTGCCGATTCGAAAATCTTGGTCGAGTAATAGATGATTGCATTGATGCCGCAGAACTGCGAAAAGGCCATCACCAGAACGGCGATCAGTAAAGGTCTGAAGTAGATGCCGGTGAACAGTTCGGAAAATCGGCCTTCCTCTTGAGAAACGGCGGCACGGATGGCCGAGAGTTCGATTTCGGCATGTTCCGCACCGCCCACTTTTTCCAGAATGTCACGGGCTTCGCTTTCCCTTCCTTTTTGTGTCAGCCACCGGGGACTTTCGGGAACGGTGAAGAGCAGAGCGATGAAAGCGAGCGCGGGAAGTACCTCCATGCCCAACATCCAGCGCCACCCTGCAACGGTGTTCCAGGCATCATCACCCAGACCCTGGATGAGTTTGTTTATGAAGAGGGTCATGAAGATGCCGATGACGATCCCCAACTGGAACAGAGAGCCGAGACGACCGCGCCATTTCTCGGGAGAGATCTCGGCGATATAGACCGGGCAGATCATAGAGGATGCGCCGATTCCCAAACCGCTGATGAACCGGGCGGAGAGGAACTCGCCAAAGGTGCGCGGGATTGCCGACAGCACTCCCGATATGGCGTAAAGGAACGCGCAAAGAAAGAGCAGTTTTTTGCGCCCGAACCGATCACTGAGGAAACCGGCAAACATCGCGCCGGGAATACAACCCAGAATTGCACTGGCGCCGACTGCACCCTCCTGAGCGGGCGTGAGATTCAAATGAATCTTGATATACGAATTCGCGCCATTGATGACCGCCGTATCGTAACCGAACAGGAATCCGCCGATGGCGGTTACGGCAGTGGCGAAAAAAACGAACCGCATGTTGGTTGAATCGGGATGACCCATTGTTGAACGTTTTCCAATCGGTAAGGTTTCGCAACACAGTTTGGCAGCCGACATGTATGGGCTAACCGAACAAACACCGTGTGTATGGCGGTTGATGTTATTCCAACTCGTGAGAATCAAGAAGGCTGGATTGTAAAGGAGTACACCAAGGAGGGGATGGATCGTCGCGATTTTATTGGTTCCGATCAGGGAGGCGATCCGTCGGCGCGCGATATGGGGGCTTCTCCGGTTGCCGCCGGCGTTTTGGTTTGACGGATGGACGGTTGATGGATTAAGTTTACCAAGTCAGTTGAGTCGGTCAGGTATGACAGAAGAAGACCGGGACGGGGATATGTCTTCAGCGGGATGGATTCAGAAACCGGAGTTGTAAGGAATCATCCTCAATCGTTTGATGCAGGAATTCAAACTGGGCGCTTGTTGGGCCGCAATGGAGGGACGCCAACGCTCTTGAATATATTCTATCAGAAGTGAGGTATAGCCTGGTCCCACTTTTACACCGGAATTCGGACGTGGAACCATCTCCTGCCGGATGATTTGTTTTCGAGAACGGGCCGCGATGTCAATCAATTGACTCTTGGGATCTTCCAGTTCTTCGGGATGGGACGGGATAGAAGATTGAGGAACGCAAAGAAAATCCGCTATCTTCTCGATATCAGCCAGAAGCCACGCCCCGACGGCCCGGACCGCGATGCGAAAATACATGTGAATCGCAGGGGACGGCAGCCATTTCTCCCGCAAAGGAGGGGCACATTCCGCATCACGGTCGAGGTCAATCAGAACAATCCAAGGAGAGTGCTTTGCAGCATTGTTGAAGCCTTCGATTCGTTTCTCCAGATACGATTTCCCATTCTTGCCATAAACTGTGCCGATCTTTATTCCTGTCTCAATAGCCAGTCGTTTGAGGACAGTTTCATCAACAACACCTTCGACGGCACAAGAAATCGGTGGAATTTCTCCAGAGGACATTTTCATCCCTCAAACAGCGACATCTGGAAGTGGTTTTCGGGGGCGGTGTGAGGAATCACGGCTTCTCCAAGGGGAATACCACCCTGCACAAGATGCAGGATTTCCTGAATGTCCCGTGCCAGTCGGACTTTGGTTCCTTCCGGATGAGGTATCAAGAGAAGAACCTCGTCCAGTGCGATGCCTTCCTCACTCAATAGTTCGCTCGAATGCGTACTGAGTATGATCTGGCGTCCGGATCTCATTTGCATACGCCAAAACATCTGCGGAAGATGCCGAACAATTTTTGTGTGCAGAGAGAGTTCCGGTTCCTCCAAAAGCAACGGTCCGCTTTTTTCCAGAATAGCCCATAATAATCCGAGCAATCTCAAAGTTCCGTCGGAGAACTGGTCTTCTTTTTGCCACGCACCGTGAGGCCGCCAATGGGTGTATTTGACCTTCAAGTGAGGGGTTCCGCGCACCGGATCTCGCTCGAATTCGATTTGCTCAAATTGTGGGACTGCGATCTTCAGCGCCTTTTCTACCTTCTTGAGCCATGTTTTCTGGGTTTTATTATTTGTTTTGGCTATTTGTTCCAGGAAATCTCCTCCGTAAGGATCGTCTTGGCGCCCCACCGAGCGACCAGGATCACGGACCAATTGAGGAACGATATGGAGATATCTTACAGAGTTGAAGAATTCGGCAATGTCCCGAAAGGCTTTGTTGACATTAATCTGCTCTAAGTATGTCTGAGTCAATCGTTGGGGATCCGCTTTGTCTTCTCTATTGGGACGTAACAAAAGATCTCTCCCATTTTTACGGACGCACTCCTTTACGATTGCAGGAAGGCTTTGCTTGTCCTGGCTGAATCGGATTTCGTATTCCCAAGCAGAAGGGCATTCGTTGTTGCCGATGCGAGCGCCTATCACAATATCAGAGTTTCGTCGCGCCGCCAGACAACGCAAAGGCTTGACGCCTCCTCTTCTCCCTACGGCGGCTTGAAAACCGCCGCCGATAGACACGATGTCCCGAAGGAAGCGAAACGCATCCAGAAGATTCGATTTCCCGGAAGCGTTTGGACCAATGAGAAAAGCGCGTTTCTGAAGGTCCACATCGACTTTGGTGAAATTGCGCCAATTCTCAAGGTAGAGGTGCGTAAACCTGAAAGCGCTTGCCGTTGATTCTCTCATGATAGCCACTCCGGACCAATGCACTTGCGGAGGATAACAGAAAAGGTGTTCTCCTTCAAATCGGCGTTTCCTCGACCTCCTTCGTCGGTTCCGGCGTCGCTTCGGGGGACAGGAGGCGGCTGAGGGAATCGCGCAGACGCTGGGCTTCCTCACTGCGTCCCAGTTCATCCATGCGTTTGTAGATCTCTTCCATCCGTTGTGTGAAATCCGGCCAACGTTGTTTCAATTCCTCATAGCTTTCCTGCGCCTGTTTTCCGGTCTCCTCGCTCAGCTCCTGCAGCTTTTGAGTGAACTGCTTCATCTCCTCCGACCGGGCGAATTCCTCGATTTGCCGGAAAGCATCCCGCGCGGCCTGTTTGACCTTCTCGATATCTTCTTCATGATCGGTCAGAATCTGTTGTGTGGTCTGGTCTGCTTTCCACAGCAGATATTCGACGTCGGAATCGCACCCGTGAACCTCCCGGATCGGTTCCGATAACTCCGCGGCATTTTCTGCCAGGTAGATTGTCAGGCCATTCTTTGTTTTGGCGTCCGGCAAGGGGTTGTTTTCTATCAGAGCGGTGCAGGGACGGTTCATTTTCCGGTGCATTTCCCGGACGATTCGAGTTTCTACCCGCATACCGCCCGTCGGTGGATGTTCCACGGATTTGACCTCGCCGACCGGCTGATTGTTGTAAACAACAGGCGCGCCGACCTCCAATTCCTTCACTTCATCAAAAGTGAACAGAACCGGCACACGTATTGCGCCGCAGCCCTGAAACAGCAGGAATACTGCAACCGGAACTATTATACGAATTTCCTGCCACATGCTGACTTATCCTTTCTTTTCAAATCTCTTCAAATCACAACCCGAAGAACTCACAGAATATCTCCCGAATCCGGCGGGTATGCGATTCGACTTCCAGAGCGAGTTGCTCACCTGTCAAGCGTCGCTGCGCGGCAGGCGGGAAACATCGTTTTGCCAGCCGATCCAGACTTTCCGTATCTTCCGGCAAACGATCGACGGATACACGGTCCACAATCTGCAAACGATTCTCGATGTCTCGGAGATACCGATACGATTCACAAAGCGAGCGCGCTCGATCCGATGGAAAGAGTCCCAGCTCACCCGCCGCCTGAATCGCCGCCGTGGTGGAGGAATTGAGAATGGTGGGATTTTCCCTGCCATGTTTCAGGCGAAGGGTTTGAGCGATGAACTCCACATCCACCAGTCCGCCCGGTCCTGCTTTCAGTTTCTCATCGCCCTTTTCCTGTTCAATACGAAAGCGCATCCGCACCACTTCCCGGCAATCGTCCGGAGTGAAAGGGCGCGAAAAGAGAGAGGCAAACCAGGTCCGAAAGAATTGATAACACCATTCCGTACTTGCGGAAATCGGTCGGCATCGGGTCAATGCCAGACGTTCCCAGACCCAGGCGCTTTCCCGTACGTACCGATCGAACATAGAAAAGCTGTTGCAGAGCGCCCCGCTTTTGCCGTACGGGCGAAGGCGAGTGTCACATTTGTAGAGTTGCCCGAAAGGGGAGGGTTCATGCAGAAACGAGGAGATTTTCGATGCCCATCTGTAGAAGAATTCGGAGGCCGAAACCTCGGGCGTGTCTTCACAGTCATCGTACAGGAACAGCAGGTCGAGGTCCGATGCGAAATTGAGTTCATGCCCTCCGAATTTGCCTACGGCAACAATGCCGAATCGGGAGGCGAATCGTTCATGGAAATCCGGGTAACGGGATTGCATCTCTTCGCCGGTTATTCGGAGGACTTCTTGCAGGATGAAGTCGGCCAACACTGCCAAGTCGGTACCGGACTCGCGAGCCTCGCTGATTCCAAGCAGGTAGCGAGTCCCGATAATCAGTTCCATCGAATTTTTGAGTCGTCCGAGTGATTCGAGGAGGCTTTCGCTTGCCTCGTAGGCTTTTCGGATTGTTGTGAGACGGGCATGAAGGTTATCCGGGTGAATGGACTCATTGAGAGTATCCCTCGCGCCGAGCGCTTCAATGAGCGAGGGATCTCTTGCCAGAATCTCCGACAGGTACCGACTTCCGCCGGTCAGAATCACCAGCAGTTCAACCAGCTGAGGGTTCTCCGTCATGATTCCATAGAGCGTGGTTTTTGCGCCCAGCCGGTCGATGATCTGGTCCATGTTGTTGAGGGCCATGTCCGGGTCGGGGCTGTCTTTCAGGTACAGCAGGAGCCTGGGCAGGAGATCCTTGAATAGCCGTTTCGTTTTTGCCTTCAAATGAGGACTGGATACATTGTCTGCCAGGGAAAGCAGGTGTTGGTGAGCATGTTCAGGGTCTTTCAATCCATGGTCAATGAGCATCTGCCGGCGCTCGGGCGACAGGTGGGGCAGGTCGAGTAATCCCTCCGTCTGGTCTTCCCATTCCTCGCGTCCGAAAATCCCGGTGTAGATTCTGCGCACTTCCGAGCGGATGTTCTGATGTTTCCGGTTGAACTCCGCCTCGCAGTTGAAACCCAGGCGTAGAGCCAAGTCCGTTCGAGCCTCCGGAGAAGAAGGCAACCGGTAGATCTGTCGAACCTGGTCGATCTGAAGGCGATGTTCCACCCGACGCAGAAAACGGTATCCCTCGCTGAGAATCTCATAATCTCGACTGTGAAGAAGACCGCATTCATGGAGCCGTCGCAGCGACTGAAGCGTTCCGGCCAGGCGCACTTCGGGATACTGCCCGCCATACAGCATTTGGACTGCCTGAACGATAAACTCGATATCGCGGATCCCCCCTTTGCCGGTTTTAAGGTCCGTTTCCTGTTCATCCGGTGGGAGTTCCTGAATCATGCGTCTCCGTATTTCGCGCATGGCCCGCAATGTATCGGCAATCTCGACTTCATCCACATATTTGCGATACGTGAACGGCATCAAAGTGCGCAGCACGGCTTCCCCAAGGGCTTGGTCTCCTGCGATCGGGCGGATTTTCAGAAGGGCCTGACGTTCCCAGTCCTCGCCCCAGTTGTGGTAATAGGTCTCGACGGCCTCAAGCGATGGAACCAGGGGGCCACGCGTTCCCTGCGGGCGCAAGCGGGTATCCACACGATACAGGAATCCGCTTGCTGTCGGATGAGTGAGTTGGTTGCAGGTTGCGGTCGCGACTTTTTCGAAGAACACCGGATTCTCAATTTGGCCGGATGGTCCCCCCGTGGTTTTTCCCTCCCCTCGATATACGAACAGAATGTCGATATCGGAACTGAAATTGAGTTCGCGTCCCCCCAATTTTCCCATCGCCAGCACCGCCATTGCGGCTTCCGCGCGGTCTTCGGTCAGAGGAAGGCCGTATTGCAATGAGGTCTCCCGCAACTGATGCTGTACGACGACTCGAACCGTGTGATCCGCCAGACTGGAAAGTTCCTGCATGAGTTGGTCGATCTCGGCGAGGTCACAGATATGCCGCCAGGCAAGGCGAAGCAGTTCCCGGCTGTGAATGAGGTGGACCTGTCGGTCGAATTCCTCCGAGGGAGAGTCTATGCGGAGATTCAAAATCCTCCCGTAATCGGCACAGGTTCTTCTTTCTTCCAGGTTTCCCTCATGAATCAGGGATGCCAGCCCCCGGACATCGCCTAAAGCCAATTGTGTGAGGTGAGGACTCTGCCAGACGAGCAGAGCCAGTCTGCGAAACTCCTCATCGCTCAATCGGTCCGGGTCGATGGATTCATTGCGGAGGGCGGCACATAGATCATCCAGGCGGGACAGGACCACCGGGTCGGATAAAGGAGGGGGCGGTGAACCGCCGAACACAGTTTGCACTCGTTGAATTTGGGTCATATTGTGCAAAGCCAAAGTCCTTGCCACAGGCTGGAAGCCTCTGCCACCCCCTGTGTGTGCCACCCCCTGTGTGCCCACCGCTGTACCCCGTTATCACTCGGTCGGTGTCGGTGTATGGGTTGGAGTTGGAGCGGGGGTCGGTGTTGGCGTTGGCGTTGGGACCGGGGTTGGCGTCGGTGTCGGGTTGCGCATGATGTTCCACAGATACAACAGGTCCGCCGGATTGATCTCCCGGTCCGAATCTGGAACCTGATCTCCCCGCTCGCCGGGCCGGACAGCGAAGTCCAGCCAGTCTCGGACGAATTGGAATAAGTCGTTCCGGTCTACAACTCCATTGTTGTCCAGGTCTCCGTTATTGGGGGGCAAAGGAGTCGGAGTGGGGGCGAGATCCACAACGAACACGTAGCCGAAATCGGCGGAATCGGCGGTGACGGCATTCCCGGCATCGTCCCGAATTCTGACTCCGATAGTTGCATTTGCATTGAGCGGCGCATTATCGGCGACTGTGGTGGATATCTCGAACTGAACCCGCTGATCGTCCAGGACGACAGGCGGTCCGGGGATGCCCAACGCCGGTTGATCCGGTCGAATGGAGGAAACCAGCAAGAACGCCAATGGGGCCTCCACCGGGTCTCCGTTCAGACCGACGACGATACGGGCATGGACCCAGTCGCCGGGAACCAACAGCGGACGCGGATAGCCGCCGACTCGCACCGTACGTGTGGAGCTGGTCTGCACAACAAAATCCTCCAGGATCGGCGGACGGGTGTCCGCCCGGATGGTCAGGTCGGTCCAATCGAACTGCCCCACATCGTCCCGAACCATAAGATACAAATTGATGTCGCTGTAATCGCCCTGTGTAACGATATCTGTCATGTCGGCGACGGTGGCGGAAGCGTAATAGAATACCTCCCCATCAACCGGCTCATCGACAAGGATGACCTGACCGTTTTCAACCCGGAAGAATCCCTGTTGAATCGGACCGCCTTCACGCGGCACTCCTTCCAAGAGGTGGGCATCGAAAACGAAGTCATTCAGGGAGAGAACATCCCCGTTCCATTGACCTTCACCGTCGAGATCCGCACGCACCTGCACACCGGCGCTGACCGTCACGATATCTCCGGCAATTACCTCATTGAGATAGCCCGGACCGTCGGGATTCGGATACAAAGCCAGTCTGAACGGCGGCAGGCCCGGTCTGATTTTTCGAAAGATGGAGAGGATCGAGGAGGTGGCGGCGTTGTTCAGCGGGGCAAACAAAGACCCGGCTTTATCGACACCGATTGGATTGGGGTCCAACGGGAAATCCGGCCGATTGGCGGCGAAAACCTGGATGACATTCGCTAACGTAGTCATGGCGACGGAGTGGGTACTGAGCAACAACGGAGGTTCCGTTTGGAATCCATTCCATTGCACGATCAGGTCATCGGGTGCGCCGGGTGCAGGGAATACCCCCGTTGGATGGATTTTCTGCCCGGGTGTGATGTCCTCAATTACCACTCCCGATCCCACCACGTCGAACGTGGCGTAGGTCAGGGATGTGGCAGAGGCGAGGGCAGCGTGGTAACTGGGCGAGTCGGGTGGGGCTGTTTCCAGATCCAAAAGAATATCTGTCGGTGCACTGGTCAGTGTCGCGGTTAATAGTAGAACATCGCCGGGTTCCAGGTTGGCTGTGAGCAGCGATCCCGGAATTTCCGGATCGAAAAGAGAAGCCTTTGTCTGTGGATCGACAAACAAAGAGGCTTCGGGGAATCCGGTCAGGTCTCCCTCTCGGCGGGCTTCCTCCGTCCCGGAGATACCGACCTTGAAACGATCCAGAACAGCATCGGTGTTGCTTGCGGCCAGGATCACATTGCCGGCCAGGATATGATATGTGGGACGCGGTCCGAATGTCGGGATCTCGGTTGGAAGGGGTGAATTTATTTGAGTGGGAGTTGGCGTGTGAGTCGGCGTATCGGTCGGAGTCAGCGTACCGGTTTGTGTGGGCGAAGGGGTTTCGGTCAGAACCGGCGAACCGGTCTGTGTCGCCGTCGGAGTAGGGGTGAACTGATGATACCGGGTGGGAGTCGGAGTTCGGGTCGGGGTAGGTGTTACTGTAGCCGTGTAGGTTGCTGTTGGAGTGGCCGTTGGTGTAGGCGTCACGCCATTCTGGACCTGAAGCGTCACGCCAAACTGGGTCAGATTTTTCGCAATAAAATTGCCCGCATCGTCCGTGGCGTGAAGAATCAGTGGGGCGGCCTGTGTCGTGAAGGCTTTCTGCCCGACTGCAAATTGAAACGCGACATCGACGGTATCCGCCAGGGTCGCATGGGGTCTTAGAACAAACGGTGCGATCAGCCGTTCAGGCGTATCCATATTCGGCGCTTCCAGAGACGCCGTTATCCCATCCAGCGGATCTCCGTTCAGCTGGATGGTTCCGGTGACAACTACGATATCACCCGGCACGGCGAGATACCGCTTTGTCCCCATCAGGAATGCGTCCCGGGAGAAAATATCGCCACTGGTAATTTCCGGGGCGAGGGTATCAATGCGGAGCGGGATGGTCTGGACATAAGGCTCGGTCACATCTGCTGTAATCGAGAGGACGATACCGGCCGTCTCGAACGCACCGTCGGTCGGGACATTTGTCACGCTTCCGACAATGCCCCGCGCGGTCAGCATTCCTTCAATGCCGACGGGTTCTTCGGGAGTACCGGCGCTTTCCTCTCCAGGTTCCATCTCCCTTGTATTCAGGAAAGCGACATCCTCACTTGGCAGGTCTTCCGGCCCGCCAAGCGGAGTAAAGTCAAAATGAAAATCGGTCACTTGGAGCGTGTCTCCATATTCGGCGCTTTCGCCGTCGAGATCTCCACGCACCTCCACGGCGGCCACAATGAGGATTTCATCGCCCATCCGCAACTCGAATGAGTTAAGTTGGTCGCCGGTAAGATCATAAGTCACTCCATTCCGAAGTACGGCAAGCATGGCGGGGACCGTTGATCCGGGGACTTCCTGGAAAATGGGTCCCACGGTATCGACACCGACCGGCAAACTTTCCGTCTTGTATCTCGTCGGGTTCTCGGACAAATACACATTGAAAATAGATTGAGGATTGAACGTAGTGGCGGAGGAAATCTGAAGCGGCGGGACAGTGCGGAAGCCGTCCCAGACAAATAAAAGCGTATCGGTCACACCGACCACGCCCGTGGCATCCGTGGGATAAATCGGAAGGTCGGTATCGGGAATGAGAATCTGTTCCGTGGGCGGAACGATCTGCGCAAATACAAGCGGCAGCACCTTCTCCATCGCCGTTGCATGTTCGGGAGACCCCGCTGAGGCGTTTACGACTTCTTCCACCAATTCGGGAGTGACTCGCGAAACCAGCGCGGCGATCATCAGAGTGTCGCCCGGCTCCACGTTGCGGTCGATGAGCGATCCGGGCACGTCCGGATTGTAGATCGGACGAGTTGTGCCGTCGATTTCCGGGATGTCGAAGAGACCTGAAGTAACGCTGCCGATGAGATTTCCCTCCGCTCGGGCAATCAATCCCTCCGGATAGCCCCGATTGTCGGCGGTTGCGTCTGCATTGCTGGCGGCCACAATCACATTGCCGGAAGGCAGGAAAAGAAACGGTGTGGGAGTTGGCGTGGGTGATGGGGTCGGTGTATAAACATAGAACGGTCTGGGTGTGGGCTTCACATAAGGTTCCGGTCTTACAAGGAAAACGCTCCCGAATGAAGCCGAGTCTGCTACAGTGACATTTCCGGCGTCATCGGTTGCGGTGACAATCACCGAGGCGGCATCGGCGGGTGTGCAATCCGAACTCACCGGAGCATAGAACCGCAGTTGAATTGTCTGGGTTGCGGGGACAATCTCTGCTGTAGTTATAGCAGAAAGATGGGGATCGATGGCGGCCAGGTTTGCCTGGACGATCGATGCGTCCCAGGGATCGCCGTTTAAATTGATCTCCACTGTGACGGAGAGAATGTCTCCCAAATAGAGCGCGGGGCGGCGAATCCCGTCGATTTTCACACACCGCTCGGGGGTCCCGCCGATTTCTATCTTGTTGACAATCAGCGGACGGGTATCCACCCGGAGAAGCAGGCTGGTCTGAGTGGGAGATGTTACATCATCGGTCGCAGAGAGAGTCAATGGGACAACAGAGTAATCGCCGGTCGAGATGAAATTGGTAATGGATGCGACTGTTCCGGTGGCGAGGTACTGAACCGCACCGGCAACCGGCGGTTCGACGGGAAGGATAAGCCCCTCGGTAGTACACTCGATAAACGTCTCGCCCAGCCAGGGGAAGTTTTCATCGGGAAGCGAGCTGGGTTGCCCACCGAACGCGGAGAAATCCAGGCTGACATCATCGAGAGTGATCGGATCCCCCGCGCTTGATCTTTCCCCGTCCAGCGTTTCGCGGACTGTGATTCTGCCGGTGGCCAGCACAATATCCCCCGCGATGAGTTCATTGATAATTCCGCTGGGGGTCTCGTAAATGTACAGGAATCGATCCGGCTGGCCGCCGGGCCAGGGTCGGCGGATCATGAGAATCGAGGTATCGGGGAAATCGCCGGCGCTGGGAATCTCCGGACCATCCGCATCCACGCCGATGGCGGAGGCCGGAAGAGACCACTGCCGTGAAATGTCCGGATCGGGGACCTGGACAACGACGGTGGCGGCGATAATGGGATTGGTTGTGGGTGCATCGGCAGCGATGCGAAGCGGTTGCGCCGTTTCTCGCCCATCCCAGATTACCAGGAGCTCGTCTGTTGCCGGGCGAACTTCCGTATCTGTAGAAATCAGTATTCCGGTGGCGCTGGTGGGTGTGACGCCGCTGATTCCCATGTTGGCGGAGAGAGTTCCGGAGGCATTCAATGACAAGACGCCCGCGGTTGCATCGTTTGCAAGAAAGTCTGCGGCCAGCCAACGGCCCAGTTCCAAGAGTGACTGTTTATAGGCCGGCTCCTCCGGTGTGGCGCTGAGAATGGTTGCGACCAGTCCGGGAGTGACTCGTGTCACCTCGGCGGCAACGAGCAGGAAATCGCCGGGTTCCAGGTTGGAGTCGATCAGGGAACCGGGCATATCGGGGTTGTGGGCCGGTGCGAAATATCCCTGGGGAGAACAATCGGTGGGATGGATGAACTTTGTGGCCAGGGATGTGCCGACCAGGTTACCTTCCAGCAGGGCTTCGGGCGATCCGGGTTCTCCGAACCGTGCCAGGTTATCGCTGGTGGCGTCCTCGTTCAATCCGGCCAGGTAAGCGTTTTGAACGATCAGCGGCGGAGTCGGAGTCGGAGTCGGAGTCGGGGTGGGGGTCGGAACCGCCACGGTTCGTTCAACGGATATTTCGTATCTATCCGAGCTGCCCTTTGCATTTTCCACACCGATGAAATACACCCCCGGCAGCAAGGGCGGATTTCCCGGGGTTGCAACCGGAGTTGCCAGAACGACCTGGTCAGCGACGCCGGGAGAGTTGTCTGTGCTGCGGAGATCGTATTGTACTCGGCTGACTCGATCTTCGCGACGAACATAAAGGTTCAAATCCGGCCCCAGAAGGCCCGTCTGGTTCGGAGTAACCGATACAATCACGGCCAGATCGGCGGGTGAGACATGGAAGGTGAACTGAAAATCGTCCGTGAAGTCGGGAGACTGTGCCACGCCACCGAAATGGACCAGTCGGTCGCCCAGGATCTGGGTCCGCTCTTCTGTTGCGGAACTTACGTTTTGGCTGACAATCAAAGGAGAGGCCAATTCGATGGATTGTCCTCCCGCCACAGGCACTCCGGTCCAGACACTGCGGTTATCCAGAAGTGGATCTCCCGATTCCGAAGAGGACCAGTATTCCGGCAACGGTCGGAAAGAGGACGGGGAATATGGGCCGACACTGGAGTCACCTGTGAACTCGGAAAGGATCGGCTCCACCCAGATTTCATATTCTCCCGGAGGCAACGCGCCGAAGAAAAACGAACCGTCGTTTTCCATCATGAAATCGGATACGCAGGAAGTGACAAATTCGAGTTCATCGGTATGGTTGTTTCCGGGGGTGTCATCTTTTTTTCGGGCGATCACATTTGCTCCGAGGACCGGTGTGGCCCCTTCAATCACCGCGTGTCCGTAAATCTGCCCCAGTTCGAAATAGTAATCCACATTCGGATACAGGAGCGCGAGGGAGGCACGGTCATCGAATCGCGGAACTCTCAATACCTGTTCACTGGCGTCCAGGACCTCCGCGGGATACATGAGGGGGAGATAAGAATTGTACTTCGTGAACGCAAGATGCGAATAAAACTGGGCATGATCCAGGCCCAAAGCGTGGCCCAATTCATGGGTGATGGTGTTTAGAAGGATTGTTCCGTTGTCGGGGATTGTTTGAAACATAAATCCATTAAGCAGTATATCGCTGAGCACAATTTGACCGGTCTTTTCAGTACTGTCCGGGTCGAAGATATAGTTTATGCTGATTCCCAAAACGGAGTCCTTCGAACCGAAGCCGATCAGAGAGTCGATAACATTCCCCTGCCGGTCGAGAATAAACTGAATGATATTGCCGGTAGTCACATTGGATTGATAGAGCGAAGAATACTCTGTTGCGGAGACCACATCTGTGGCGAGAGCGATGGGACCACTGAAGTAAATGCCGGTTGCCGCACGAATAACGCCCGTGGCGGCGGTCAGTTCGCCCGTTGCCGAGAAGATGGCGCCATAATCCACATTCGGCATCGGAATGTACTGGGCCGAGGTCCACCAGGTCAATCCCTGAGAGATTGCCTCGCGTGTCTGAGATTCCGTCGCGGTGTCCGACAAAGCGCCCGCGTCCACCTGGACACGGAGGAACGGTTGTTCTTCCCCCAAAATCCACCGTGTGGGGAAATGTTTGTCTCCAGCCAGTTTGGGACCGGCGGCCAAAACGACACCCGCCGAAAAAAGGATCAGATGCGCCGCAAGAATGGACCGAACGCGAAGTGCATACAAAGGAAGCCTCTTTTCTGTTACCCGGTTGAGCGCTGATATCTCAAACGGGCAAAAGTCGTTTTTTTTCGTTCAGATAGAGAACAACAGTCTAACATGGACAATATCCTGCTTCCAAGCAATCGTCAGGTCGATTTTTCGAGGGGAGAAACGGTGATGAAGCATTGTCCGGGGGAGGTGTTGATCAGGGGCGGGCGGGAGATGTCATTTTGAGATGCTGCCCCAAGTCCAGTGTGCGCATGAATGTATCGTAGGCCAAGTCCCAATAACCGGCGTGATAATAGGCATTTCCCATGTAGATCAGAACGCCGAGATGATCCGGGTCATAACGGAGCGCCTCCTGGCAATCCTGCAGGCAGGCGTCGAATTTTCCCAGGGAATAGAGAGTTTTTGCTCGCTGGTAATGTGCCTCAGCCCAGTCAGGAGCCTCCAGGATTGCTTTGTTCCAATGATTCAAAGCCGAGAGCCAGTCTTCCTGTTCCATCAGCGAAAGACCCTCCCAATAAATTGCCTCCAGTTCCGGTGTGCTGTCCTGGATCACCTCGGCAGAATCATTCAATACATCGGCTTCCCATTTGGGAACTTCCGCCATCAGCCCGATGCTCAACCGATGGAGAATCCCGTTTTGAGCATATTCCCTGACTTGGTGGTCACTGTCCCTCAGGGTATTCACCAGGAGCAGATATGGCCGTTCGCCCGGGATTTGCGACAAGACCAGAGCGGCTTTTCTGCGACGTTCCGGATTGGGGTCTTTCAGCCAGCGCTCCATGGGTTCGATGGCCCGCTGTCCCAATGTAACCATTCCGATCAGGCCCTGTTCCGATTGCATCGGATCCGACTGGTCCAGGCGGGCCAGCATTTCCCGGATATGGTAGCTGTTCCACAGCGGTTCCAAAGCGAGGAAAAGCGTTCCAATCGCCACGACAGGCAGGATGGCCAGTGCGGTCCACCACCGTTGGGGGACTTGGGGACCGGCGGGATACGGATTGCCGCCGGAAGGTGATGAAATTGCGGACTTTGGGATCATTTTGCCGTATAAATTGCTCTTATCGCCGACGCATCCAGTGCATTACACGACCAAGAGAATGACAGATGAATCCGCACAGAACCAGGAACAGAGCGATGTGCGGATTTGCTCCCGTAATCAGCCCCAGTGAACCGATCAGAACAATCACCATGCCCACCACTTGAGCGCCGGAACGATGATAAATCAGAATCAGAACACTCAATACCCAGAGAATAGCGCCGACCGCCATACGGACGGCCAAAGGGGTCTCTCCCAACAATCCACCTGTGACATTCATAACGCATCCGATCGAAATGGGGTAATGGAGTTCCGAGATTCCAAATTGAGTCGCACAAGGGTTTATATTATTTAATATAGTCAGAACGAATCGAATCGACCAGCGTGCGCATTGGGCAACACCTGTGGGGGAGAATGCTTTTATCCTTGCCGTTATTGTAAACTATACTCAAATGGGCAGATTCAAAGGTGATAACGGATGGCAGGCGATCGGATTCCAAGATCGAGTGAATCCTCCGGCCGACGTGAGGCGGGATGGACCGGGGTCGGTCCGTGAATTGCTATTATTTTGGACAGGCACAACCGCGTATGGACGGTTGTGTTGGCAACGTTTTTCTGATATGGAATGCTTAGTTCGGCATTCCGGACATTGAAGATAGGTGACTCAACCCGGCATAAGCAAAGGCAGTTTGGTTGAATGAAGGGTTGGGTTTTATATTGCGCCGATTTGGCGCACACGGGTATATGGACATGGCCACTATGACAGAGAAACGAGATTACTACGAGGTTCTTGGTATTTCCAGGAACGCGACAAATGACGAGATCAAGAAAGCGTATCGGAAGCTGGCGCTGAAGTACCATCCGGACCGAAATCCCGGGGACAAGGACGCCGAAGAGAAGTTCAAAGAGGCGACCGAGGCATACGAGGTGCTGGCCGACGAGCAGAAACGTCGGGCTTATGACCAGTTTGGTCATGCGGGTGTGGGGGCGACCGGACCGGGCGGGTATGAGTTTACCGGGCAGGCGTTCACGGATTTCAGCGATATTTTTGGTGATTTTGGTGATTTATTTGAGGGGCTTTTTGGAGGATTCGGGATGCGGGGTCGCCCGACGCGGTCGCGTGTGCGTCGGGGGGACGACCTGCGTTATGACCTGCAGATTACTCTCAAAGAGGCCTTCACCGGCGCGGAGAAACGAATCGATATTCCCAAGCAGGTGATTTGCGAGACGTGTGGCGGTGGGGGCTGTGCGCCGGGGTCCCAGCCACGGAGCTGTCCGCAATGCCGTGGGACGGGGCAAGTGACCATGTCCCAGGGATTTTTCAGCATATCGCGAACCTGTTCCCGATGTGGCGGGCGGGGAACATTCATTGAGACACCCTGTGTGGCCTGTCATGGATCGGGTCGGGTTCTGCAGCGTCAGAAGGTGACGGTTCGGATTCCGCCGGGAGCGGACACGGGATTGCGGCTCAAAATAGCCGGAGAAGGGGAGGCCGGTGTGGGCGGCGGGCCGCCGGGGGACCTGTATATTTTCCTGACAGTAACACCGCACCCGCTGTTTGTTCGGCAGGGGGATGATCTTGTTTGCGAAGTGCCGATTTCCATCACACAGGCGGCTCTCGGCACGGAGCTGACCGTTCCCACAATGGATGGTCGAGCGAGGCTGAAAATCCCGGCGGGGACGCAGACCGGCAAGGTTTTCCGTCTTCGCGGCCATGGAATGCCGAACCTTCGCGGCTACGGGCAGGGAGACCAGCTGGTGCGTGTTGTGGTGGAAACACCGACGAAATTGAACGCCAAACAGAAACAGCTGCTTCAGGAATTTGCGAGGATCAGCGGCGAGGAAACTCACCCCCAAAGCGCGTCCTTTTTCGATAAGGTCAAAAGCGTTTTCGGCGGGGAGGGATGAACAACGCGTGTGTTGAACCTCCTGTGCATCCCTCCGACGCATTGGGGGAGAGAAGAGCCGTTCTCGCCCCGATATTGGGGGAGAGAGGTTACTTCTGTGATTCGCCGGCTTCCCGCTTCTCAATCAACCTGAAATGGCGTTTTGCGATATGTCTGCCGGTGTCGGTCTGCGTCTCGATTGTTACGTTCAAGTGTCGTTCGGGCGGCAGGGCGAAACTCCAGACATCCAGGGCCGGGGGCAGGGCAATCGGAAGGCCGTTGACGGTCACAGTCACGGTCACGGTTCCGCTGTAATGTCCGGAGAGAGCATCTTCTGGGGGGATTTGCACGGTGATCCGGAAAAACGCGACTTGATTGGCCGCCAGGGGCAACGGTGTGTCCGGCAACAGGGGGTCGGGAATCCGAGCGGGGGCAATGAACGCCAGTTCCTCCTGGGGAGTGTTTCGTGTATTGACGAGTGAGAATCCTGCGCGTCCGAGGAGAAGGAAAGAACACAGACTAGAGTCGGACAGCCGCGTGGCTCAGGAGGAACTTACAAACAACTCGGAGAGTGTGCCTGATGGACCTTATTAGTAAATACTCTTGTCGAAACATGGTTTGTTTTGTTTTGGTATCGATCTTTGCTTTACTGTTGGCATATCAGAGCACGGCATACCAAGTGAATCGTTTGACAGTAGAACAAATTGAAAAGAAAGAGATACCAAAGTACCGAGCCTATGCCGAAAAGATTCATAATCGTTCTATCGACGA
Organism: Candidatus Omnitrophota bacterium; assembly: GCA_029570205.1. Classification (GTDB taxonomy): domain Bacteria; phylum Hinthialibacterota; class Hinthialibacteria; order Hinthialibacterales; family JAKPRU01; genus JAKPRU01. The sequence continues at coordinate 40,935 of JAKQSI010000116.1, forward strand.
TATTTTTGCATTTCGTATTTTTTCCTTTTTATGTATAGAAGCCCTTGAGAATCTGACATCGTGGACTCCGGTAGAGATACATGTGCGAGCGGTGATGGTCCCGCGTTTTTTGTGTTTTTTGTCGCTGTTTTATTTGTTTCGGGTTTGGAACAACAACGGTATGTACATGTCGGTTACAGAGAGCGCGTTAGGCGTACTTTACACCTATTACGCAACCAATGTCTCTTTTCACAATGAAGACCTGAATCATTATGAGCAGTTGTATTTCCTTTTTTTTATCATTTTTCTGTCAGCGGTCATTTGCAAAAAGGATAAATATTTATTTCCTCTAATAATCCTTGCTTCCTTTAATAAGGAAACGTCTGTATTAATGCCGTTGATCTATATCTCGGAAAATATCCGGGCGGCAAATAACATACGATCTTTTTTGCGCATAAACAGGTCGGTCTTTGTCATGTTCTCCGCCTTGGTCTCGTGTTCTCTACTTATGGTGTTATCGATTCGATTATTTTATTCGGCAAATGGGGGGGGGTATCGGTTATGGTCACTGAGTCCCACAGATATCAGTGGTTGTACGTATTCTTTATTAATTGCAGGAATCCTTCTGTTTACTGGAATTGCTTTTGTTTCTTCGGCGTTTTGTCGGTATTGCCCTTCTTGTTCTGGAAAGAACAGCCCGTGATTTTGCGTCGAATGACGTATACATACATTTCAATTCATTTTGTTATTCATTTATTTGTGGCACGTATCGACGAAGTGCGACTATTTTTTTCATACATCCCTATTCTAATTCCGCTTTCGATTAATTCTTTGCACCTGATGTGTAAAAAGTCCGAATGCGCAGCACGTCTGCCTTCCGAAAAGGTGGGGTAAAGAGACATCAGTCGTGCCCGAACGACCCGCTTGGCGCCTATTGACCAATCGGGCGGGACCTGCAAGGATTTCAGCGGAATTTGCCTGAGACGGGCTGTTTCAATTTCAGTAAGCAAAGAGACTTATCATGTTCGGCCAAAGACGATCCGACTTTCACACCGGCTTTCTGTTTGCGATGTTCACGGCGCTTGCGGTTTTTGCGGGACCGATTTACTCCAATGCGCAGACGCTGCATCTCGGTTTCGAGAGCGAGAAGGAGCTTCTGTCGGACTTTGTTTCCCAGTCCAAGGCTTATCTTCCGAAGGGCCGGGACGGTTTGGCGGAGCGCAAATTGTCCATTGAAGACGGGCGGTTCGGGAAGTGCCTTCACATTCAGGACGGCCGGCCGATCTGCGAGGGGACGTGGAACGAGTCCGGACTGGACTGCGACCTGATTGTGGCGGTGATGTGGGGCGAATGGCACAAGAAACCGCATTTCTGGGGCACGGGAGCCTTTCACGGCGACTGCGGGACTGTCGCGTTCTGGGTGAAAACGGAGAATCTGAATCCGGGAGTTGTCTTTATGCAGGGCAATATCGCCTGGGGACGTATGGAGCGGGATTTGTTCAACATCGAGGTGGACCAGGAGGGCCGTCTGAGCGCATTCATCCGGGATGTGCAATATAAATATCATCATGTCACGGCGGAGAGACCCACATGGAAGAACGGCGAATGGCAGCATATTGCGGTGACCTACGACCGGGCTTACGGGATGAAGATATTCCACAACGGTCGGATTGTCGGATCGAATTGGGGGCGGGATGCCTGGTGGCAGACAGCCTATCCGGGATTGTTCAGTCCGTTCCTGCCGGAATCCTGGTATGACGAAATATTTCTTTTTGATTATCCTTTAACCGATGAAGAGGTCGGAACGCTTTACAGTCAGAACACAACCAAGAATGCCCCGGCGTGTATTCTGCCTGATGAGGATGCACAGAACCGTCTTCTGGCGGCTTACGGTGACTTGGGGGAGATGGACATTCCTGTTTTGAATGCCGAAAGGCAGGAGTTGTGTCTCAGGCAAATTGAGGTGCGGGATTGCCACGACCAGCGGATGCCCGTCTGGTGGGTGTTTGACGGGCGATACGAACTGGCCTGGCCGCATCCGTACCGATTGTTCACATTCATTCTCGGGGATGTTGATTATCATGGAACTAAAATTGATATCGATCTCCACAAAGGGGAGGTTCCCAATTTTGTTTCATTTGAAGGGATCCTGGAGGGACTGAAGCTGCTTTCGGGCAAACCGGAATTGTTCTCCGAAAACCGGCCGATTGTGGATCTCGGATCTTATGATCGATTTTTCTATTCTGCGAAAGTGGACCTGAAAGGCGTGACCGCGCTGCGTGTACCGCTGGTGAAAGAATACGGTTCTCCGCCGGATTTGCAGGGAAGCGCGCATCTCCCGTTATCCGGCTCCATCCGGATTCACGAAATCCAGTTATGGAATGCGAAGACAGATGACCTCGAACCGGCGGAAGGGATACCTTATTATTTGCGCTCTGCGACGGATGTATCGGAATTGGGGCGGTATGGTTCGGCGTTGAGAAAAATCTATGGGGGTGGGAACCGGACAGCATTTGTCGGGGAGCCGCATCTTCCGAAACAAGACGTGGCGGGGATTTCGCCGCTCGCGGCGTTTCATCTGTTCAGTTCCGGGATGCTGCCGGACACGCCGGTGGACAGGGTTGCGGTTCGGCTTGCGATTTCTCCCACGGAGGAAACCGATTTTTTATGGATCAAATTGCGTGACCCCGGTAATCCCTCGCGGATATGGGCACAGACCTGCATTCGAGTTGAATTTACTGAGGCGGAAAAACCGCAGCTGGTTTCTGTGGAATTAGACATTGTGGATCTGATGCTGGCCTGTGAGGATCGGCTCTGGGTAGCGGTAACATCGGCGCACGGCGGCGAATTGCTGCTTGGGGATCCGGCGAAGCCCACAGCGCTGTTCCTGGTTCCCTCCGATGATCTGAACGCATCTCTTGCATCCTATACCCGGCATGAACTGCACCCGGCGCGGATGCAATACATGAAAGAATACAACTACAAGCCGTGGCGGTTTACGGGGGAGGAAGTCACTCTCCAGCAATGGAGCCATTTCGGGGGGCCGTATGATATGGCCTACCCGCCGATGGCTGTGCTGCGCCACAATCCCTCGGACCGACCGGCGAATATCTATTACACGTTGACGATGAAACGGGATCGGTCACAGGCGGTCTCGGTCGATACGATTCGAACCCCCAGGCGTATTGAAACGCCCGACAATGCCCCGGCGTGGGCGATTTGGGAACGGGAACTCTACCGGGTGAACCGGAAGGCGGCCCACTGGATTGCGAATTGGCAGCAATCGGATGGGATGTTCTGGGGAGGACCGAACGATGACACCTTCATTCCGTTGGGGTATGCCGAAATGCCGCTGATGGGGGATGAATTGACCCGAAAGTCCTGGCTGCGTTTTTACGAAGGGCTGGAGGAAAAGGGGATTTTCGCGGACGGGTATTGCGACATCTGGCCCATCGATCCGCTGCATATCACCGATTTCATTACAAGTCGGGGCCTGATGGTTGCGTTCGACTTGGGCGGGCCGAAGGTTTTTGAGAGAGAACTGCGCACAACAGAACGATATACGGAGCGGGTCAATGCAACGAATCGGCGGCTTGCGGGTCAAAATCTACCTTTGTTGACGGGGGAGGATAAGGATCACGAGCGGAAGGATGTTACATTAGTCGAGTGCATGGAGGCGGAAATTCTCGATTATTCCCGTACCTTTATTCAATGGTATTGGGGGCAGACTGAGATGCCGCCGGTCCATGAGATCCAGGACCGACAATCCGCGGCTCGGCGAATGATGGAACTTGCACAAACCTGGGATGACAATGCGTTGTTCGGCTATACGGAGGCGCTGATCCATACGGATACCCAGACCGGAGTCGGGCGCGACGAATTGATCCGGGCGGCTCTGGGCGGGAGACTTCAGGGAAGGATCGAACCGCATCCGCATTCGATTGCAGTCAGTTGGGAAGGAAACGAAAACCCGGACCTGGCCCGATTGGTTTCCTATGCCGATGAAAAAACGTTGAAAGTGAATCTGTACAATTTCTCTACAGAGCCGACTAAGATCACCATGCGGGTATGGCGACTGGAAAAGGGGCAATACGAACTTGTTATGGGGCCGGATCGGAAAGATGATGGGACCATCGACGGCAAGGAAACCTGGAAGCGAACCGGGGTTCTTCGTCGTTTCTCTACCGTGCCGCTGGAGATTCCGCCTCAAAAGAATATGGCGCTCTGCGTAACACAGGTCGAATCTCTACCCGAAGAGAACGCCCTGCCGGACCTGGCGATCGGGAAGGAAGATTTGCGAGCGGTGGGCGGAGATACGCTGGAGGCCGTCGTACACAATATCGGGGCCGCACCGGCAGAGAATGTGCAGGTAGAGGTTATTCGCCCGAACGGAAAAGCGGTGGCGTCCCAAACGATAGCGGAACTCGGCGCTCCGTCCGCTGACTTTGCTGCCCGCAGAATAACGGTTTCGTTTCCGGGTCTGAAATCCCCGGAGAAGCTGGGGATTCGGATCGATCCGAGAAATGAAATAGAGGAGATTTTTGAGGAGAATAACGAATTGTTGCCGTGACGGCATTTTTGGGCATATCTATTTCGTGGAAAGGGGCAATCTCCCGTGGTTGCCCCAGAATCGCGCATGAGCCGAAACACCTGCTGTCCCCCTCACCCCAACCGTCTCCCGGAGGGAGAGGAAGCACCTGTGCGGAAGAAGAGGAAACGTCATTCCGGCGGAAGCCGGAATCCAGGCTCTCACAACAGTCATTCCCCAATCTCTACCGGATTTCCTGTTCGGATACTTTCGTGGGCGGCACAGGCAATTTGGGTGATTGCGAGGGCTTCTTTACCGGATGGGTATAATCCCTCCAACTCCGCCATTGTTCCGCCTTTCTGTAAAAATAGAAGATTCTCTGCAAAATCGGCTATCGAGGAATAGAAATATCCTCGGAAGCGAAGGCGGTTGTGTTTGTCCCGTTCGCGGTATCTGATTCCGAGGTTCCAGGTCTTTGTCCGGTCGTTTTTCAGGCAGCCGCGTGCGCCGCGATACTGCGAATCGCATTCAAAAATCCCTTCTGTGCCTACCAGTTTTACTCCCTGGTGGACAACGGCCTCATATTGATCCGGCAAGATCCAGGCATTATGAAAGGCGATATTCGCGCCGTTGGAAAACTGTACTTGCGCCTGGATAGAATCATAGGTATCGATTCCCATGGACAGGAGTTTCTTTTTGCAGCCGGTTGCGAAGACCCGGACCGGGTCCGGATTGTTCATGATCCAGCGCACCAGGTCATAAATATGGACGCCCAGGAACCAGGCGGGGGAGCTGTCTTTGGACCAGGATTTGAGCATATCGGCGGCGACCCAGAGCTGGTCCTCCATCCAGGCATACCCGTACTCGATCTCGCCGAATGTCCCTTCGAGAAAACACTCGCGCATTTCGATATGGTAGGGGTCGAATCGTTTGTGGAAATCGACCTCCAGCAGAACTCCCTTTTCCTCGGCCTCGGCGATCAGCCGTTTACAGCCCTGCACGGTGATATCGAGCGGCTTCTCCACAAAGCAATGGATTCCACGGTTCAGAACGGCCATCGCGACATCGTGATGCAGATGATCCGGCGTGGCGACCGTGACGCCGTCCGGCTGTTCTTTGTCGAGCATTTCCCGATAGTCGGCATAAACCGGGATATTGAACTGATTCCTGCGTTTTTCGCGCAGATCATCCCTGACCTCCGCCAACGCAGCGAGCTGAATCTGACCGCTTTCTTCAAGGTCTTTGAAAACCGTCAAATGACTTTCACCATACGTTCCGCCGCCGACAACACCGATGCGAATCATTGTCTCTATTCTCCTGCGCAAAAATGTTTTGAAATAGACCCATCTCGCTTCGGAGCGGGTCGGGGTAATGGAGTTCTTTTCACCATAGCACGCTCAAGAATCCTCTTCCAGATTCTTGGACCGACACGGCAGGAGACCACTCGCCATACAGGAGATATCGCCGTATGGTATGTTCCATGTGGTGCAGACAAAGGGCGTCAATACAATGGGACACAAGGGGATTGTCAACAAGGTAGCGATGTCGTGCAGAGCCTTGCCGGAGGTACAGATAATGAATGTCTATTTCGGCAGTCAAATCGAAGAAAAGACCGTTGCGAGGAATAAGCCTATGAAACGAATTCCGTTACCCATCCTTATGCTGTTTCTTTTTTCTACAAGTGTGTTTGCGGCGCCGACACAGGAAGACGTTCTGGCTGCGGCGAAACGGTCAACTCAGTACATGATGAACACCGTTTCGAATCGTGGCGGATTTCTGTGGAATTATTCGGAGGATTGTTCCGAACAGTGGGGAGAGATTCCCGCGCGGAAGTCGATGATTTGGGTGCAGCGGCCGGGAACGGTGGGCGCGGGCGAAATCCTTTTGCGGGCGTACCAGGTTACCGGAGACAGGGAGTATCTGGAATATGCCGAGCGGGTTGCGAATGCCCTGATTTATGGGCAGTATCCATCGGGCGGCTGGCATTACTTTATCGATTTCGATCCGGCGAGGACCCGGGAGTGGTATGAGGATGTGGCCTCGAAATGCTGGGGCTGGGAGGAGTTTTACTATAATTACGAAAATTGTACGTATGATGACTACATCATGACCGATACCACCCGGTTCCTGATGGATATCTACCTTCTCACGCTCGATCCAAGGTATCGGGACCCGATGCGGAAGGCGTTGCAGTTTTTCCTGGATTCGCAATATCCGAACGGCGCATGGCCGCAACGATTTCCGCCGCCCGATGAACGCGCGCCGGATCGTGATCCGCATTACACATTGTATTACACATTCAACGATGATGTGATACTGGGGAATATTGAGTTTCTGCTGGAGGCGTATGACAGACTGGGTGACCGGCGTTACTGGGATGCGGCGGTTCGCGGAATGGATTTTGTAGTGATTTCCCAGCAGGGGGCGCCGCAGGCGGGCTGGGCGCAACAGTACGATTTGGATATGAAACCGGCCGCGGCCCGCTCCTGTGAACCGGCGGCGATCATGCCCACAGAAACCTGCGCGAATATCCAGGCGCTTGAGAATTACTACAAGATTACCGGCGACAGAAAATACCTTCGCGGAATCCCCGATGCGATCCGATGGCTGGAACAGTCGGTTCTTCCGCCGGACAAGACGATTGACGGGCATACCCATGCAATGTTTTATGAAGTCGGGACGAACCGACCGCTGTTTGTTCATCGGGAAGGAACCACGATGGCGACCGGACGATACCTTGTCGATCATAATCCGACGAATCTGATCCGGGGGTACGGAACGCATGTCACGATCGATACAAAATCCTGCTGGAATGAGTATCGCCGCATGGAGGCCTTGACCCCAGAGGAAGCCAAGGCGGAATACCGCGAACAAAAGGCAAAGGGATCCGGTGTTCCGAAGGTTGCGCCGGATGTTCTTGAAGCGATCCTGAAATCACGAAATGAGAATGGGATTTGGACGGAGGAGTTTGAAATACAGAACTTCGATGATTACATGAACAATCCCCCCCGGAAGGTTCGGGGGTATTCGACGGCTACATATCTTGCGAATATGAAAGTGTTTCTGGATTTTCTGGAGAACGAAAAGGGAGAGGTAAAGAAATAGTCCGGCCGGCTATGAACAAAGTGGAGGACGGATTTCTTCAGAGCAGCGGTTTTTCGAGTATATGCCGGACATCCTGGTAGAGGATTTTTAATTTCGGCAGGCGTTCTTCCATGGTCAACCGGGACAGTGCGCGCAATTCCTCCAATACTCGCTTGCGCTCTTTCGGGTCCAATCGACGGACGACCTGCCGGAGGATATCCTGCAAGGTTCGGTCTTCCATCCGATTGGATTGAACCTCCTCATCGAGCCGCTCTTTTTCGTCGAGGACCTGAATTCCGATTCGCTGGAGTTCCGACTCGATCAATTCCAGTTTTCCCCGGGTTTTTTCGACCGCGGGAACGGCGGACGGGTGTGTTTCTCTGAGTGTTTCCAGCAATTGTTCGAAGGATCGGGCTTCCAAAGAGACCATGAGCTTGTCGAGATTGCCTCGGATGCTCGACCAGAGACGGAAGTTTTCCTGGTATTCACCGGCCCAGTGGTCGATTCGAATAGCCTGAGTGTGGTTTGTTTCGGTCAAATCGCCCTGAAGTCGAAGTCGTTCCAGTTCCCGTCGCATATCGACGAATACCGGCGCCATGGTTTGGAATTTCTTTTCTTGAAGTTCGACGCGCCAGGCGGCCTGCTGTTCTTCCCGATGCTTGATTCGTTGTTTTTCGGCGACTTCGGAGACGGCACGTTCACGCGTTGCCAACTCTTCCATGGAAAGGACCCGGCGAATCGGAGCCGGTTTGTGTTTTTCCGGCGCAGGAGTTTTTGGAGTTTTGTTCTCAGTCATTGTTCGAAAGAGAAACGGTCGGTCGCTGTTGAAGAAAATCGATCACGCCGTCACAAATCGCCTGCGTGACCCGGTCCTGAGCCTCTGTGGAAAGAATCCACTCTTCATCGCCCAAATGTGACAGAAAAGCACACTCTACCAGGAAGCCGAGCATATCGGTAGAGCCACGAATGGGTTTGAAATCGAAGCCTGTTATGTATGCCCATGGCTCCAGGTTCGGCAGACCGGCGAGCCGGTCGAAGACGGTTTTTGCGATCTGCTCGGAATGGGGATGACAGGAGTACACACTTACTCCCCGTGCAGAGGCGGGGTCTGTGCTTTCCCCGACGGTGTTGTTATGGATGGAAATGAGAATGTCCGCCCCGCTTCTTCGTGCGCGATTCACCCGTTCCTGAAGGGAAACCGTTTCGTCCCCCTGTCGGACAATTACGGTTTCTGCCCCAAGGGAACGGATTTTCTGTTCCAGGCGAATCCCCAGCTCTCGGTTCAGGTCTTTTTCATATACCCCCGAGGAGGAGCGTGCCCCGACATTCTTGCCGCCATGGCCGGGATCGACAGCCACAACCAGGCCCCGCAGTCGTCCCTGCGAGAGGTCCGGCAGGTTGGGGGGCGCAAGGATTTCCAGGCAGAGCGTTGTTTTGTCGTAGTCGATCCAATATCCCCAATGGTCCTGTTTCAATCCGATCACAAGGCAGCAGGTTCCATCGGAATCAGGATTCTCGCGAATGCTCGCGACAGTGCGGTCGCCGTACCGTTGCGTGATCCACCAGAGGTCCGACTTCGCGCCAAAGATTCGGAGTTCCAACCGGGGAGGATCGATCAGTTCGGTGATACGGTAAGGTAATCGAGCCGACAGGGGGATTCGAACGACAGTCCGGTCCTGTTTCAATTCGGTATTGATTGTCGTGAGAGCGCTCTTTGGGCGGGGAGTGCCATCGGGGAGACGGAGCACCGTGGCGGTATCGACGAAAGCGTGCTGCTGGGGCGATAACGCCACCTCGTAGCGGCTCTGCATCCGTCCGACTGCTTCCAGTCTCACTTCCGATGGAAGATCCACGTAGCGGGTCCGTCCGTCGGCTGTGCGGTAAAGGGGAACCGGCTCCCCCGAGTGTGTCTCCAGAATGATGGGAGAACCTGTTCCCAGAAGAGTCACAGGCCCTTTCGCCGTCGCGGTTGCTTTCTTATATCCCTGCTCGCGGGTCAACTCGAATTGCACTTTTCCCTCATCAAAAGTTTCCCCGAATCGAAACATCAATTCGCTTTCGTAAATACCGGGGCTGGATTCGATCATCGCAATGTCTTTGTGGGGTCCGATCGAAAATGTGGCGATTCCTCCCGGACTTCCTCGGAATCGGACAGGCAATGAGCCGGGAGGAAGAATCCAGACCGGAGCCTGCGGGGAACAGGAGTTCTTGTCGATCTGCCACGGTTCTGTCCCTATGGGCGCAAGGGGCGGCTCTCGCGTGATCTCCAATCGTGCGGAAGCGGAAGCGCCGTTCACAGACGCCTCGGCGGTCAGGACATTTTCTCCCACGGATAACGACAACAATCCTGCGAAAGCTCCAATGGAGGAGGTCTCTCGCGGGATGCCATTGATCGTGAGGGTTGCGCCCGGAGAGGTATACCCCGCATATCGCATCTGTTCCAGCGATGTCGTTGTGTTCCTCTCCGGAAATGTGAAAGTGACTTTCAACGGCGCAGCGTGGGTTTCCACGCACAGCAGGCATATCAGCCCAAGAAACACCGATGCTTTATGCGTAACTGTGGTCATGAGAGACAGCGGAAGTTTTTCCTGTTACGGGGCGGGATACAGACCCGCCGCTACGGTCCAATATCGAATAACCGATTACTCCTGATACTATATCACTATGGCGATTGAACTCATGGGAAAGAGAGCAGATGTCAGAGAAAATACCCGATTCGGTGGACGTGGTTGTGGTCGGCGCGGGTCACGCCGGCTGCGAGGCTGCGTTGGCTGCCGCACGGATGGGCTGTGAAACTATCCTGGTAACATTTCGTCTTGACCAGGTTGCGGCGATGTCCTGCAATCCATCTATTGGGGGAGTTGCCAAGGGCCAGCTGGTGCGTGAGATTGACGCATTGGGTGGCGTGATGGGACAGGTGGCCGACCAGGCATGTATTCATTTCCGAACGCTCAATCCCAAGAAGGGACCGGCGGTCCGGTCGCCCCGCGCTCAGGCCGACAGGGATCTCTACCACCGAATCATGCTGGAACTCCTTATGCGGCAAGGCGAAAATCCCGGCCCGGGACAAGCACGGTTGCATCTGCTGGAAGGCGAGGTGACCGGCCTTGTTGTTCACAACGGCGCGGTGTGCGGCATCCGTGTGTCCGATGCGGAGATACGGGCCGGGGCGGTGATCCTGACCACGGGGACATTCCTGAACGGCCTGATGCATTTTGGACTGGAGAATCGGGTCGGTGGGCGGTATGGCGATCCGGCATCCGTGCAACTTGCGGTAGAATTGCGGGCGCACGGGCTTCGATTGGGCCGTTTAAAGACAGGCACTCCCGCGCGTCTGCTCAAGGACAGCATCGACTTCGATTCCCTGGAACGTCAGCCCGGAGATGAACCGCCACCCCGGTTTTCATTCGATCTTTCGGTTCCGGCTCCGCGAAATCAAATGGTCTGTCATTTAACTCATACCACCGAACGGACCCATGAAATTATCCGGTCCAGTCTGGACCAATCTCCGCTCTATTCCGGGAAAATAGTCGGGATCGGTCCGCGCTATTGCCCGTCCATCGAAGATAAAGTTGTCAAATTCCCGGAACGTACTTCTCATCATGTATTCCTGGAGCCGGAAGGATTGGACTCGGATCTGATTTATCCGAATGGAATCTCGACCAGCCTTCCGCAACCCGTGCAAGAGGCATTCATTCATTCCATCCCCGGCCTGGAACGGGCGGAGATAGTCCGCCCGGGATATGCGGTGGAATATGACTACGCGGACCCGACGGGATTGAGACCCTCCCTGGAAAGCACGGTGATCCGGGGGCTTTTCCTGGCGGGGCAGATCAACGGGACCTCCGGGTACGAAGAGGCAGCAGCGCAGGGCCTGATGGCCGGAATCAACGCCGCGTTAAGTCTTCGGGGAGAAGATCCGCTTATTCTGGGACGCGACGAGGCGTATATCGGCGTTCTGATTGATGACCTCGTCAGCAAAGGCACGGAGGAGCCGTATCGTTTGTTCACGGCGTCGGCGGAACATCGTTTATTGCTGCGCCAGGACAATGCCGATTTCCGCCTGATGCGATACGGTGCGCAACTGGGATTGATTCCGCAGGAACGCGCGCGGGAAGTGGAGGTCCGGCAAGCGTCCATTCGGGAGACGTTGCAGCGTCTGGAACAGACGATCATTGCACCCTCGGACGGTGTACGGGATTGGTTGCGGGAGCGTGGCCTGGGTGAGATGACACGCGCCTCGAGCCTTCTTTCCATGCTGAGGCGGCCCGGTGCGGTTATGACGGACCTGCGGCGGTTTGGTTTTCCGGTGGATGACCTGCACCCGCGTGTCGTCGAACAGGTTGAAATCAAGGTTAAGTACGCGGGCTATATTCGGCGTCATGAACAGATGGCGGAAACGGAACGCCGCTATGAAAGTCTGCCGCTGGACCGCTATTTCGATTACTGCACCATTCCCGGTCTTCGTAACGAGGCGCGTGAGAAATTCAAACGCCACAAACCGGCCACTCTGGGCCAGGCATCCCGCATACCCGGCATCCTGCCATCCGATTTGACAACGTTGTATCTTTATATACGACACCCACAAAGAGCGGCTTCGCCGCAACCTGAGAGGGAAAGTTCTTTGTTTGAGGAGAAATGATGAGCAGCCATTCCGGGTACATTGTCCGTCAGCCGCAGGATCTCCAGGTGGAGCGAAGCACCTGCGGATTTCGGAAACCGATTTTCACATCCGAGGATCAGGTTTCCATGAGTGCCTCTGTGGTCTCTATTCACGATGCCAAGCCGCATTACCACAAGGAGACAACGGAGATTTACTATGTCCTGGAAGGAAACGGGGCATTGGAACTGGATGGAGACCGGGTTCCGCTTTCTCCGGGCAGCGCCGTTCTGATTAAGCCTTATGTCCGCCATCGGGCAACCGGCGACGTGGTTGCGCTGGTGATTGGGAATCCCCCTTTTCATACGGACGATCTTTATCTGGTTGAGGAGTGACTTATTTGCCGTGTCATGTTTCCATGTTACTCATCGTCGGGAGGTGTTTTGGCAGGGTCCGGTGAATCGGATGAAGAACGACGCCGGTTGGAGACCTTCCTGAAATGTACAAGAGCGATAGAACCCAATCGGAGCTGCTCGCGGAGATCCGGAAACTCCAGGCTCGCGTTGCGGATATTGAACGCGCCGAGGCCGAGAAAACACAAACATTTAACTCGTTGCAAAGGAGGGAGGCCTATCTTCGCAACGCGATTGAGGCCGCCGATGCGGTCGCCTATTTTCTGGACTACAGAACGGGAACTTACATATTTCTCAGCAGCGGTATTGAAGATCTGACCGGCTATGCAGAGGGGGAACTTACGCATAGCCGTTTTTTGGACCTGGTCCAGGAGGAAATTCTGCTTAGCGGGCTGCGAGGCCTTTCCCACGAGGAGGCTGTGCGGAAACTGGTCAGCGGGGAGGAAAATGTATGGAGGGCGGAGTACCGAATCCGAACCCGGACCGGTGAGGAAAAATGGCTCGATAATGGCGCTGTGCAGATTCTGGATGAACAGGGAACTGTTGTGGCATCGATCGGCCTGCTTTGGAATATCACTCCTCGGAAAAGAGCGGAACAGAAACTTCTGGAGAGCGAGCGGAAATATCGTTCTCTTTTCAACAGTATGATCAGCGGATTTGCGCTGCATAAAATGGTCTGCGATGAGACCGGAAGGATAAGCGATTGCCGATTCCTGGAAGTCAATCCGGCCTTTGAGTCGATCATGGAACTGAAAGCGAGTGAAGTTGTCGGAAAGACCATGAAAGAGGTCTTTCCCGATCTGGAGGATACATGGATCGAACATTACAACCAGGCTGCGTGCAGCGAGACGCCGACGCGATTTGAAGTATATTGCAAAGACCTGAACAAGTATTTTGAGGCAATAGCGTATAGTCCCGAATCCGGGCGATTTGCCACCATTATCACGGACATAACGGACCGAAGGAATTTGGAGGAGCAACTTCGGCAAGCGCATAAGATGGAGGCGGTGGGACAGCTGGCCGGAGGAATTGCGCATGATTTCAATAACCTGCTGACGGGGATTCTCGGCAACCTGAGCCTGGCTCAGACTCGCGCCTCCTCCGATATTATGGATTACCTTACGAACGCCGAAGAAGCTGCCGACCGCGCGGCGAGCCTGGTTCAACAATTACTTGCGTTCAGCCGGAAGTCCCAAGTCCAATTCAAGCGGGTGAATCTGAACGCTCTTGTCGAAGAAACTTATCGGCTGGTACGGGAGACAATCGACCGTCGGATCGAGATTGGTTTATTGACTGAACCCGACTTGCCGGACACTCTGGCGGATGCCAGCCAGATCAATTCTGTCCTGATGAATCTCTGTTTGAATGCGCGGGATGCGATCGAGGAGATCATGCACGGTCGGAAATGGCCGGAGCGACGCAACGACCGGTTCCAAATCACGATTGAAACCTCGACTGCCCGAATCGATCAGCGATACTGCAACGGCCACAGCGAGGGCCGTCCGGGACTTTTCGTCATGCTCAGTGTTACGGACAACGGTTCGGGAATGGATTTGGAAACCCGCCGTCGCGTCTTCGAACCGTTCTTTACCACGAAGGACATCGGCAAAGGCACGGGATTGGGATTGGCCACGAGCTATGGAATCATCCGCCAGCATAACGGGTGGATTAATGTGTACAGCGAACCCGGTCTGGGAACCACATTCCGAATCTACTTCTCTGCCGCGCCCGGAATGGTGGAGGAAGTGGAAATGGAGACCATTCGCGATATCCGGGGCGGCAATGAGACGATCCTTCTGGTGGATGATGAGGAATTGATTCGCGACCTGGGACAAAGCATCCTGGAGAGAATGGGATACACGGTGTTGCTCGCTTCGGATGGAAATGAGGGTCTTCGGGTCTATCACCGGGAGCGTAAACGAATCGACCTGACGATACTCGATCTTTCCATGCCGTATCTGTCCGGACAGGAAGTGCTGGAACAGATTCTGGCGGTGGATCCGAACGCGCGAATCATTATCAGCAGCGGGTATTCGGAAAACGGGTATGTTCATCCTCCGTCAAAAAGCGGGATGGTGGAATATATCGCCAAGCCATACCGTCCGGATGAACTTGCCAAAGTGGTCCGCGACATCCTGGACCGTTAAGTCACGCAGGCTCAAAAAGGAGAACAATGAACTCACCGAATCTTGCCGAATGCAACTACGCCACAATGAGAGGCTGTCACTTCGAGGTTGCTGTCCTGCCGTTCGGCGCGACGGAGCCGCACAATCTGCATCTTCCGTACGGGAACGACACGCTGACGGTCACGGCCATCGCGGAATCTGCCTGTCGAAAGGCAAATGAGCAGGGCGCTTCCGCGCTTCTTCTGCCTTCCATGCCCTACGGTGTGGACTCCAACCTGATGGCCTTTCCGTTCACGATGAACTGCCGTCCATCCACCCACCTTACTTTTATGCAGGATCTGGTCGATTCCCTGGAACATCACGGCATCTGCAAGCTGGTGATTGCAAATGGGCATGGCGGGAATGAATTCGGATTCATTCTGCGCGAGATGTTTGGGGCAACATCGGTCTTTCTTTCCGTGTACGAATGGTGGAAAGCGGTTGAGGATAATCTTCCCCCCGATTGCCGGCCCACGGGAGACCATGCGGATCACATGGAAACCAGCCTCAGTCTGTACCTTTTCCCGCATCTGGTCGATATGCGTGTTGCGGACGACGGAGCGACAAAAACCTGTCGTCTGGAAGCGGTTCGGAAAGGCTATGTGAAAATCACCCGTCCATGGCACTTGGTGACCCGAAATGCCGGTGTCGGCGATCCGAGACAGGCAACAGCGGAAAAGGGAGAGAAGATATTCAACCTGGCCGTGGAGCAGTTGGCGGCGTACCTGGTCGAACTCAGCGCGGCGGAAATGGATGAGACATTTCCTTATTGAGTCCGATTGTGGTGGTTTCGAGCGTATTCCAGCAGCGCGATAGTGCAGAAAATGGCGATGGTCTGGACAAGGATCAGAAGCGCCCCTGTTGCGTCTACATGAGGCAGCAGCAAAGCCCCCACGCCGGTGCAGAGTGTGACCATGTAGATGGTCAGCACCGCGCCACGGTGACTCATGCCCATGGCGACCAGGCGATGACTGAAATGATTCTTGTCGCCGACAAAGATCGGTTTGTGGTTTTTGATCCGAATGATGATCACCGAGAGAGTATCGAAAATGGGCACGGCCATCACTACGATCGGCATGATAATGGCCCATTGGGACCATTCTTCATCAGAGGAAGAGAGAAAGGTTGCCAGGATGCTCATGGCGGCCAGGTTATACCCGACAAACATGGAACCGGCATCTCCCATGAATATCGTGGACGGATAGAAGTTATAGAGCAGAAATCCGACAATCGCTCCGGCCAGGGTCACCAGGTACGCGGTAATGAAATCCTGTGCGCCGAGCCAGTTTGTGGCGAGGGCGAGCGCCAAAAGTGAGATTGTGGCCACTCCGCCCGACAGCCCGTCCATGTTGTCCAACAGATTGAAGGAATTGGTGATGAGTACCACCCAGAAGATCGTGAGGACAAAAGACAGGATTTCGGAAGGGATCAGGAAAGTAGCCCGGATATTCGCCGCGTACAGGATGATCCCCGCCAGGATTTGTCCGGCCAGCTTCACGAAAGGACTCATTCCGAAACGGTCGTCATAGAGTCCGACAAGAAACACAACCAGACCGCCAAGCACCAATCCCCACATCTGGGTGCGAACGATTTTGGCTCCCGCCGCATGTTTCACCAGCGGCGATATCTGCTCTGCAAACCACCCGCCTTGTCCCGATAGATTCGCCCCCAGCCACTGAAGAAGGAACCAGTCGACGAATACGACAATCATCTGAGAGAGGAAAATCGCCGCGCCGCCCAAAACGGGCTTCGGCTGCTGATGCACTTTTCTCTCGCCCGGCTGGTCGAGAAATCCCAATCCGGGCGCAATCCGGCGCATCAACGGGGTCAATAAGGCCGCCAGGATGAAGGTCTGAAGAAACAGAATAAGAAAATGATATGCAGACAAATGATAAGCGGACACAGGCGATTCTCAATGGGGTCGAGAGGAACGGGCAAACCGTTCCGCCGCGAACAATCTCCGAGCAAAAAATCTATCCGCCGTACAACGATTGAGAAGACAGTAGCATTACGCAGGCATTACGGCAAGAACGGGTAAGACACCATGATTCTTGACAGACATACTTGTCCATTTAAGATGGCCTTATGATGCGTTGTTTCATTGCCGTTCTATTGCCGGACTCTGTGCGCAGCCAGATCGCCGAACTTCAGGAGTATCTGCGCCGATCCGGGCTGAAACTGAAGTGGGCGCCGCCGGAGAATATCCATCTGACGCTCCAGTTCCTTGGTGAAATCTCCGAGGAACAGGCAGAGCAGGTCGGTGCGATCCTGGAAAATGCCTGCGCTCAAACCAACCCTTTCGAGCTGACCGCCGAAGGGATCGGCCAATTCCCGCCCAAAGGAAGACCGCGTGTTGTCTGGGTGGGACTGAGCGGCGAGACAGAACCGCTGATGGACCTCGACCGTCGCATCCGCGAAGCGTTGCGGCAGAAACAGATCCCGTTCGATGACAAACCGTTTCATCCCCATCTGACCATTGCGCGGGTCGAACAGGGGTTCCGTGGCCCTCTTTGGACCGGTGAAAAGGCGATGCAATTCCATGCCGGGATCATCCGAGCGGATGCGGTCAATCTGATGAAAAGCAACCTGCGGCCCTCCGGCGCGGTGTATACCTCACTGGGCCATTGGGATTTTCAGCCTGCGAACCATTGCGATGTGGATGAGAACGGCCGGATTTTGCTGCCGAGATACAAGCATTGCTTTGTGTGCGGATCGCAGAATCCCGCCGGGATTCGCCTGGGTTTCGCGGTCCGTGACGGGCGGGTTGAGACCTCGTTTGTGCCACGACCGGAACATTGTGGGTATCGGGGTGTAGTTCACGGGGGTGTGCTGACTGCGGTTTTGGATGAGTGTATGGGCTGGACCATCATCGGCCGACGCAAGACCATGTGTATCACTGTGGAGCTGACTCTGCGGTTCAAGCAACGTGCCATGGCGGGACAGCGTCTTTTTGTGTCCGCAGAATGTGTGGATTGCCGGTCCCGGCTGATGACCGCGCGGGGGCAAATCACCGATGAGGAAGGCAATGTCCTCTGCACCGGGCAAGGCAAGTTTATCCCATTGAACGAGGAAGAAATCCAGGAAGTCGAGGGATATGCGGGTTGGGAGAATGCGCTGGGGGAGGTTCATCGGAAGATTGCCGAGCGGGAATGATGGGAGATCGGATCAACCCGACCCCTCAGATCCACTCGTATTGTGTATTTCGTTTCTGGGGACGGAATCCGGCATCCCGAATCAGTTCGCGGAGCCGCTGTTCACCGACGCAGTGGCTGGTTCCGGCCAATCGAACGACGTTTTCTTCCATTGTGGTTCCTCCCATGTCATCCGCGCCGAAGAACAGCGCCACCTGGCCGACCTCCTCTTTCTGAGTGATGACCGATGCCTGTAAGTGAGGAAAGTTGTCGAGAAAAATGCGGGAAATCGCCAGCGTTTTCAGGTACTCATGCGCTCCGGTGGGTTCGCGGTCGGCAAGGCGGGTATTTCGCGGCTGGAAGGTCCAGCAGATGAACGCTGTAAATCCGCGCGTCCGGTCCTGCAAGTCGCGCAGGCATCGCAGATGCTCCACGCGGTCCGCATAAGTCTCCACATGGCCGAACATCATGGTTGCCGTAGTGCGAAGCCCCAGCCGGTGTGCTTCCTCCATCACGCCAAGCCATTCCGCCGAGTTGCATTTTCCCCGGCTGACGCGGGTTCGGATACGATCGGATAGGATTTCTGCTCCTCCGCCGGGAAGGCTGTCCAATCCGGCGCTCCGCAGCTCCGCAATAATATCTCTCACGGAACGACTGTACAAATGCGCCATCCATACAATCTCCGGCGGCGAGAACGCATGAATGCAGACCTGGAATCGTTCCTTGATAGCCGAAAGAAGCCGCGTGTAGTAGGAGAAATCCAGGCTGGGATGCAAACCACCCTGAAGCAGAATGGTAGTTCCGCCGATCTCAAGAAGTTCTTGGATTTTCCGATAGATTTCCTCGTTTGAGAGAAGAAACGCTTCGGGATCATCCGGTTTGCGGTAAAACGCACAGAAATCACATTGTGCCGCACACACATTGCTGTAGTTGATATTCCGATCCACCACGTAAGTGACTACATCGGGATTCGCGATGCGCAAACGGGTCGCGTGCGCCCGCTCGCCGAGATCGATCAGATTGCCATGCTGGAAAAGAGCCAATGCCTCATCCGGGAAAAGCCTTGCCGAGGTTTGAGAGATCATAGCGCTCCTCGGTGGAATTCCTGCGTTGCGGGGGATGGTTCCTCGGATTGTTCAGGGGCCGACCCGGCAGAGAAGTTCACGGTGGAACGTATCTGTTCCAGCCATTGTTGAGATTTCTCAATTTCCTCTCCATATTCCGCGAATCGGCGGGCACAGACAATATGATGCACCGCCGCATCCCACTGCCCCTTCTCGAAGGCATACTGCGCAAGCAACAGATGGGCGCGGAAGTCGTCCGGGCGCAGTCGGAGCAGCCCGCGAAGCGATTCTGCCGCCGAGTCTCTTTGCCCCAGCTGGATTTGACATAGAGCGAGTCCCCGATAGGCTTCGGCCAAGGCAGGATTCTGTTCCAACGCTTTGCGGAAAGCCTCTGCTCCCCGGCTCCAATTTTGTTTCTCCAGGGCATTCTGACCGATCACGGCAAGTTCCTCCGCGCCTGGCCCACAGCCGGATGCCGACGCAAGAATCGTCAGAGATAAAATGGTGTGCAATTTGAAATGCTTCATTTTCACAAGATTACCTTCATGGGCGGGACGTCCGTGCCACGGTCTGCGGTATTGTTCATCCCCGCCGGGCGCGCAAAGTATTGAATGTCACCGCCGCAACGACTACCAGACCGACAATGACTCCCTCCCATAATGAAGAACCCTGGCGGATAATCAAGTTGATCCCATTCAGAATTACCTGCAAGATACCGGAACCGAAGAAGGTTCCGATCATGCTTCCCTCGCCACCCATCAGGCTCGCGCCGCCGACGACCGCCGCGGCGATGGCATTGAGTTCATAAAACGCGCCGCTGCTGGGATTTCCCTGGCGATCGTAACCCGCATACAACAATGCAGCAATACCGCCCAGCACCGTGCACAACATGTATGCGCCGATCTTTACCCGTTTCACATGAATGCCGGAATAATAAGTAGCCGTCTCATTTCCACCCACGGCGAAAATCTGTCTGCCGAAAGATGTCGTAGTTAAAGTTACCGCCATGACTAAAGTCAATATCACGCTCAACACAAACGGAACCGGCATGGAAAAGAGATTCCCGTTTCCGATATACTCAAAGAAAGGGTCTTCAATCATTACGGGTAAAGATTCGGTCAGAAGCAGCGCGCAACCGCGAAGAATACACATGCTGCCCAGGGTGACAACGAAAGGCGGCAGGTGGAGATACGCAACCAGTATACCGTGATACGCTCCGATCAATGCGCAAAGGGAAAGCATTCCGAATATAACTAAGAATGAATTTACGGATCCGCCTTTTTCGCCCGGAGCAATACTTATAACGCCGTATAAAAAGACCACAAACACGGCGAGCGCTGTGCAACAGAGAAACAGCCGTCGAAGCCGACTGTGACGGACAAACGCGCAGGGTATCGCCGTGCAAATCCAGATTCCTATGCACGGTATAACCAGTCGGGAAAGAATCTGTTGAAATCGAATAAACTGTTGCGGCGGCGCGGGCGACAGGAGACAGCTGGCGAGAACTCCGATAAACGCGACCAGGCTCCCCATGGACAGGTCGATCCCGCCGGTAATGATGACAACGGTTTCGCCCAGGCCCATGATGCTGAGCAAGCCGATTTGCCGGGACAGGTTCCGAAGGTTGTAGACGGAAAAAAAGACATCGGTTGCCAGGGAAATCCCGACAGCGAGAACGGCCAGTACGATGAACGTGCTGGCCTCACGACTTCGCAGGATTTTTTTGGCGACAACCCACACAAGATGTCTCTTTCGTGCTTAGGAGGAACGGATCCCCAGGGCCTCCAGCCGTGCCTTGAAACCGGCTACCGAATCCGGGGTAATCACCTCGACACCCGTATCTACAATTCGGTCTTTCGGGAGCAGAGTCAGGGTTTCCTCTACGCCCATCCATTTCATCATGGTAATCAATTCGACGGACAGGTAGCCGAACAGGTATGGCTTCTGTACGATTGTATATTGGATTTCTTTATTTTCGAGATGAGCAAGGGTTTGCGGTTCTGCATCAAATCCGAACACCTGGATGGATCCCAGTTTCCCGGCGGCTTTCACGGCGGCAGTGATTGCCGGGGGATTGTAGGACCAGAGACCGAGGAAGGCATCGACATCCGGGTAGGCCAGAATGGCATCTTCCACATTCCGGCGGGCCTTGTTCTTATCGGTCTGATCCTGTTTGACATCCAGGAGTGTGATGTTATGTCCCTCGATGGCCTTCTTGAATCCCTCCAGCCGCTCGGATGCGTTCATCGCGGAAAGCGTTCCGACAAACGCGATTACCTCTCCGCCGTTCGGGAGCCGTTTGACCGCTTCCTGCCCGGCAACATACCCCGCCTGGACATTGTTGGTGCCGATATACGCCATTCGTTTGCTGTTCGGCGCATCGGAGTCCATGGTCAGGACAATGATTCCGTTGTTGACCAGATCGTCAATAACCGGGGTGAGCGCCTCGGCATTGATGGGAGAGATCGCGATACCGTCCACCCCCTGGGCCGCCATGTCTTCAATAATACGGCGCTGCTCGGAGACCTGTGCGCGGGGTGGCCCCTGCCAGGTGGCCTCCACGCCCAATTTCTCCTTCGCGATTTCGAGGCCCCTGGTCATGGGGTCCCAGAACGGCGAAACGGAATTGGTGACAATCCCGATATGGATTTTCTTCGCATTCGGCCCGGCAGTGGAAATTTGCGGAGAATCCATTCGCAGGCACAGCGTACCGACAATCAGGAGCCAGATCGCAACAAGGGTGACCGTTCTCATCAGGTGTTTCCCTTCATCGTGAGCATGATTGCACGGAGTATCAACCGACACTCTTGTAACATCCCCATTGGTGATCGGTCAATGTTCCTCTTCTGCTGACCGCCAGGCAGAGACGCCTGGCCCACTGGAGTGGTAGGACAGGCCTCTGTGCCTGTCAGAGAATCCGCTGTCTGAACCATGATTCGCCTGATGCAGGGATTGCCTTGATTCTCCTATCATGGTCATCCTGCAATCCCACGAATCAGGGTTCAGACTTCTTCCTGGATTCCAGCTTCCGCCGGAATGACGGGATGCGGCTCGCCGCGATGTCTTTGTCTGGCGAAAACCCCGGCAATCCTGTATTGTAAAGTCAGTGAGGAGAAGCGCGTGCCGGATACCACGCCGTCGGTAGCGCCGAGACGATGCAGGAAAATCGTAGATGGGCAAGCCGATCATTTTCACAAGCCACGCACTCTTGCGAATAAAAGAGCGGGGAACAACCGAACACGAAGTGCTTGAGGCCATTCGTGTGGGGCGCTCTGAACCGGCTCGCGAGGGACGGGTAATCCATCGTCTGAATGTTGAATTCAGGCGGGAATGGGACGGGAAATATTACGCAATGCAGCAGATTGCCCCCGTGACCGTTGAAGAAGATGACAGAATCGTTGTCATCACCGTGTTTACCTTCTATTTCCAGGAGGCACAGAGCCGTGAAAATCACCTATGACAAGATGGCCGACGCGCTCTACATCCGATTGTTGGAAGGGGATTTCCAGTGCCGGGTTGTGCGATTGACGGACGATATCGCGCTGGATTTTGCCGCGGGGGAACAACTGGTCGGCATTGAAGTGCTGAGCGCAAGCCGACTCTTTGAGAAGCCTGAAAAACCGGTTATCGGACTGAAAGACCTGCTGCCGGAAGTGGTGTCTGCGGAATAGAAAGGTGCCCCCGGTTTCCCACCGCGCCGGAATGACGAGGAAAACGGTCGTGCAGGGTACAACCGTCATTCCGGACAAGGCCGACCAAGGAGGCCGCGATCCGGAATCCAGGGGGGGTTGTCTGAACCTTGATTCACCTGATTCAAGGATTTTCTTGATTCTTCATCATGCTCATCCTGGAATCCTGCGAATCGGGGTTCAGACTTCTTGCTGGATTCCGGCTTCCGCCGGA
>JAKQSI010000118.1 GCA_029570205.1 Candidatus Omnitrophota bacterium
AGAGATGGTGATGCCGGGTGACAATGTAGAGATACGGGGTGAGTTGATCACGCCGATTGCGATGGAGCCGGAGTTGCGGTTCGCCATCCGGGAAGGCGGGCGGACCGTCGGCGCCGGTGTCGTCGCGGAAATCATCGAATAGGCCGGAAGGAAGGACGATCCATTATGGAACAGCCCAACAAGATTCGGATTCGGCTCAAGGCCTATGACCATCGGGTCCTGGATCAATCGACGAAGGAAATTGTGGAAACCGCCCGCCGTACGGGGGCGAAGATCGTCGGACCGATCCCTCTGCCGACTAATATCTCGCGGTATACGGTGTTGCGCGGCCCTCATGTCGATAAGAAATCCCGCGAGCAATTCGAAATTCGCGCGCATAAGCGACTTGTGGATATCCAGGATTGGAGCCCAAAAACCATGGACGCACTGACGCATCTCGATTTGCCGGCAGGTGTTCATGTGGAGATCAAACTGTAGGTTCGAGGCTGTGGAGGAGGCCATGTTGAAGGCCATTATCGGAAAAAAAATTCGGATGACCCAGGCGTTCGGCCAGGATGGGCGTGTGGTTGCCCTTACGGCCATTCAAGCCGGGCCATGCCCGATTGTCCAGATAAAAACACCCGATCGGGACGGCTATGGCGCCATCCAGGTCGGGTACGAACCGGACCGGCGCACACGGGGACCGAAACAACCTATCGCCGGGCATTTCCAGAAAGCCGGGGTGAAGCCGCACCGGATCCTCAGGGAGTTCCGGCTCGATTCTCCCGAAGAATACCAGATCGGACAGAATGTGACAGTGGCAGGATTCGAGCCGGGCGACCGTGTGGATGTTTCGGGGATCTCGAAAGGGCGTGGGTTCGCGGGAGTTGTCACCAAGCACAATTTCCGTGGCGGTCGGGATACTCACGGCTCCATGTTCCACCGAGCGCCCGGATCCATCGGCGCTTCCTCGTGGCCCTCTCGCGTATTCAAAGGGCATGGACTTCCGGGTCATCTGGGTGCGAAAAAGACAACTGTGCAGAGCCTGGAAGTTCACCAGGTAGATGCGGAAAACCATATTTTGTACGTCCGGGGAGCGGTTCCCGGTCCCAGTGGCGGAATTGTGGTGGTCAGGGCGACAACAAAAAGCCAACCCAGGCCAAAGGCGAAATGACGATGGCAACGGCTGAAGTATACAACATGCAGCGAGAAACGACCGGAACGATTGAGTTGTCTCCGGCGGTGTTTGAAGTGGACCCCAAACCGGAGCTGGTTCACCAGGTCCTGGTGGCCTATCGTGCCAACCAGCGACAGGGAACATCCTCCACGAAAAACCGAAAAGACGTTCGGGGTGGCGGTAAGAAACCGTTCCGACAAAAGGGAACCGGTTGGGCGCGACAGGGCACCACGCGCGCGCCGCACATGCGCGGTGGAGCCACACAATTCGGTCCGCATCCGCGTTCGTATCGGCAGCGGATTACGAGGAAAATGCGTCAGGAGGCTCTCCGCCAAACCCTGTCGGCGAAGTTTCGCGGCGGTAATCTGGTCGTCCTGGACGGCCTGGATGTCGCGCAACCGAAAACGGCGGTCTTTGCAAAAGCGTTTGAGAAATTTGAACTGCGCGGAAAGATGAAAAAGGAAAATTCCACCGGGCGTCGCCGCACAACGGAGCGAAGCGGGCGGGTTTTGCTGCTCGATGTGCAGCCAAGCCAGGCCGCTCTGCTCTCCGTGCGAAACTTGCAGCGTGTGGACCTGTTGCCCGCCCGGGATATTTCGGCGCTGCATGTGGATCAGGCCAGAACGGTTGTGATCACCCGCGAGGCCGTGAAGCAATTGCAGGAAACGTTAGGAGGGGCAGCCCGATGAAAAGCCCTGGAGCTCACGACATCATTCAGGAGGCGGTCTTTACGGAACGTTCCACAAATCTGACGGACCGGACCAATACTTACACGTTCCGTGTCGCCATGGGAGCCAACAAGATCGACATCAAACGTGCGGTCGAAGAGGCTTTCAGTGTCAAGGTAAAAAATGTTCGTACAATCCGTGTTCCCGGCAAGACTGTCACGCGATGGGCACGACGGCGATTTGTCAGCGGAAGTACAGAACAATGGAAAAAAGCCATGGTGACCCTCAAGCCGGGTCATCGGATTGACTTTGTATAAAAGGAGAAGGGGCGGTGCCTATTAAATCCTATAAACCGACCACTTCCAGTCGACGCTTTATGACGGTCTTGACCTATGAGGGTCTGACCAAAAAGGAACCGGAACGCGCCCTCTCGGAATCGATTCACAGCTCCGGAGGTCGCAATAATTTCGGTCGGATGACAATCCGGCACCGTGGCGGCGGCCATAAGCGTCGATATCGCATTATCGACTTTCGGAGAAACAAGGACGGAGTCCCCGCGAATGTCGCCGCCATCGAGTATGACCCTAACCGCTCGGCCTTCATCGCCCTGTTGCATTACGCCGATGGCGAGAAACGTTACATCATTGCGCCGGATGGCCTGAAAACCGGGCAGACCGTCATGTCGGGTCCGGAAGCGGAACACGTCGTGGGCAATTGCCTCCCTATCCGAAATATCCTGGATGGAACTATCGTTCACGCGGTGGAGTTGAAACTGGGCAAGGGAGCCTCTCTGGCGCGAGCCGCCGGAACCAGCGCGCAGGTCGTCGCAAAGGAGGGCAAATACGGGCGGCTCAAGCTTCCCTCCGGGGAGATTCGCTTGGTTCACCTGGACTGCCGCGCTACCATCGGTCAGACCAGCAATCTCGATCATGAGAATATCAGCATCGGGAAGGCCGGACGGAAACGCTGGATGGGACGCCGACCGCATGTTCGCGGCGTCGCGATGAATCCCGTTGATCACCCCCTGGGCGGTGGCGAAGGGAAATCATCCGGCGGGCGGCATCCCTGCTCTCCCTGGGGAAAGCCGACCAAAGGTTACAAAACAAGACGGAACAAACGAACCGATCGGATGATTATTCAACGACGGCGTAAAAAGAAATAATACTCGGATGAACAGCAGAGGAAATCGCCATGGGACGATCGTTGCGTAAGGGTCCTTATATCGACAAGAAACTTCTCAC
Organism: Candidatus Omnitrophota bacterium; assembly: GCA_029570205.1. Classification (GTDB taxonomy): domain Bacteria; phylum Hinthialibacterota; class Hinthialibacteria; order Hinthialibacterales; family JAKPRU01; genus JAKPRU01. Next base: position 3,066 of record JAKQSI010000118.1, read on the forward strand.
AAGGATCGAAGCGCTTAATGTGGAGAACAAAAAGCAGGTCCTGAAAACCTGGGCCAGAAGCTGCACTATTGTCCCCGAGATGGTCGGCCACACCATCGCGGTATACAACGGAAGGAAATTCGTTCCGGTGTATCTCACGGAGAACATGGTCGGGCACAAATTGGGCGAATTCTCCCCGACTCGTACGTTCCGAGCGCACGGCGGCAAGACGGCTCGCATTCTCAGGCAGAAATAACGCGGACTACTCGAAACCGAAGGACTGGTACAATGGGCAAAGAGAAACGACGGGGACCCCGAAGCATGAGCGCACGGTTGCAGCGCGTGCGGATCTCGCCGAGCAAAATGCGTCTCGTGGCCGATCTGGTTCGGGGTAAGAAATATGACGAAGCGGTCAGCGTGCTCCGGTTTGTCAATAAACGCGCCGCGCCGATTCTGCTCAAACTGATCAAATCGGCGGGAGCCAATGCGGAAGAGCGTACGGAGTATGCCACGGACGAACTGTATGTCCGAAGCGTTTGTGTGGATGGGGCCGGATCGTTTGTGCGAAGACGTCCCGGATTTCGAGGACGTCCCGCGTTGATCCGTAAACAAATGAGCCACGTAACGGTGGAATTGGCTCCCACGGAGTAAACGAAAGGCAGAAAGAAACCGACGGGGCGGTACGGAGAGTTTTGATGGGACAAAAAGTTCATCCATACGGATTCAGGCTGGGCTTCATTAAAGATTGGAGTTCGCGATGGTACGCCGAACGGGACTACGCAAGTTTTCTTCATGAAGATTTGGCGATCCGCGAAGCGATCAAGAAACGTCTCGCCCATGCGGCGATCAGTCGCGTCGAGATCGAACGGTTCACACAGCGGATGCGGATCAATATCCACGCGGCCCGGCCCGGAATTATCATCGGTCGAAAAGGTTCCGAGGTCGAACGACTGAAGAAAATCCTGGCTCGTTTGACGGACCGCCAGGTTCATATCACGATCAAAGAAGTGAAATCTCCCGATTTGGAGGCCCAGCTGGTCGCGGAGAATATCGCCATGCAGCTGGTCCGACGTGTCTCGTTTCGTCGTGCCCTCAAGAAAGCGCAGCAGGCCACCATCAGCGCCGGCGCGCAAGGGGTCAAAGTGATGGTGGCGGGTCGTCTGGGCGGCGCGGAAATGTCCCGCACGGAATGGTACCGCGAGGGACGTGTGCCGTTGCACACTCTGCGGGCGGATATCGATTACGGATTCGCGGAAGCGCGAACTACCTACGGACAGATTGGGGTGAAAGTCTGGATTTTCAAAGGGGAAGTGATCGGCGAACGCCCGAAAGAAGAGGAAACCGAGGAGGCCATTGTCTGATGTTACAACCGGCTCGTGAAAAGTTTCGTAGAGTGCATCGCGGCAATCGCCGGGGTATCGCCTGCCGGGGCAATAAGGTCAACTTCGGGGAATTCGGCCTCAAAGCGATGTCCCCCGCCTGGGTGACCGCGCGACAGATCGAAGCGGCCCGTATCGCCATAACCCGAAAGGTCCGCCGTCGCGCCAAGCTGTGGATTCGCATTTTCCCCCACAAACCCATCACCGCCAAACCGGCGGAGACACGCATGGGCAAGGGAAAAGGAACCCCCGAAATGCATGTCGCGGTTGTCAAACCGGGGCACATCCTGTTCGAACTGAGCGGTGTACCGGAAGAATTGGCCCGGGAAGCATTCCGACTCGCGGGGCATAAGCTGCCCCTCAAGGTCGCCTTCGTCACTCGCGTGTGAGGATAAAGATCGGTAAAGCGTACGGAAGAAGAGAACCATGAAAGCGGATGAATTTCGAGCGTTAACGGACCATGAACTGGTCAATCATATTGATGATCTTAAGCGAAGCTTGCTCCAGATGCGGATCCAGCTCCATTCGGGGCAACTGTCCGGTTCAAGCCAGGTTCGTGAACTTCGCCGGGATATCGCGCGGGCGTTGACGGTTCAGAACGAGCGCCGACAGGCTGTCGCCACCGCCCCTGCGGGGAAATAAGAGGATATGCCCATGCGGAATCGACGAAAAGTACGTGAAGGAAAAGTGGTCAGCACGGCCATGGATAAAACCGCGGTGGTCGTGGTAGAACGGCTGGTGACACACCCGCAATACAAAAAAACCATACGACGGCACAAACGGGTCGCGGTCCATGATGAAAACGGGGCGTGTCAAATCGGCGACATCGTCCGGATTATGGAAACTCGACCTTTGTCGAAAACAAAACGATGGCGCTATCTCGAAACGGTACGCAAGGCCGTTCAACTCTAGCGGCGCAGGAGTGATTCGGTGATACAGGAATATACGAATCTGATAGTTGCAGACAATTCGGGCGCCCGCCGAATTATGTGTTTCAAAGTGTTGGGCGGGTCCAAACGGCGATATGCCCGAATCGGAGATATTGTCGTGGCCAGTGTTAAAGAGGCCATCCCGGAAAGCAATATCAAAAAAGGTTCCGTTGTGAAGGCCGTGATCGTGCGCACCAAAAAGGAACTTCGGCGGCCCGACGGTTCGACCATCCGCTTCGACAACAATGCAGCGGTCATCGTGAACGAGGCCAGGGATCCCGTTGGAACCCGTATTTTCGGTCCGGTGGCCCGGGAATTGAGAGAACGGAAGTTTATGAAAATCGTCTCGCTTGCCCCGGAGGTACTCTGATGAAAACAGTGGACAGAATTCGGCTCAAGAAGGGCGATGCGGTGAAAGTTCTGGTCGGAAAAGACCGGGGACGAACCGGACGGATTCTTCGGGTGGATCGCAAACGGGGCCATGTGTACGTGGAAGGGATCAATCTCCAGAAGCGGCATCGGCGCCCCGAGCCGCAGCGCCAGATTCCCGGTGGAATTATCGAGCGCGAAGGCCCGATCCATCCCTCCAATGTGGTCAAGGTTCGGTAAGAAATCGAGGAAGCGACAATGGCAGAAAAAAAGAAAGAACCATCCTATCGGCCACGGCTCGCCGTCCTCTACCGGGAACGCGTCGTGCCGGAAATGATTCAGGAATTCGGATACAAGAACGTCATGCAGGTTCCGAAAGTCTCGAAAGTTATTATCAACATGGGCGTCGGCGAAGGCAGCCGCGACCAGAAGCTTCTTGAGGCTTTGCGGGATAGCTTGGGAGTGATCGCAGGCCAGAAGCCGGTGATTACCAAGTCCCGAAAGGCCATCGCCAACTTCCGCCTTCGCCAGGGAATGTCGGTCGGATGCAAAGTCACCCTGCGTCGGAGCCGGATGTACGATTTTCTGGACCGCCTTATGAGCATCACCATTCCCCGCGTCCGTGACTTTCGCGGGTTGTCGCCGCGCTCGTTCGACGGACATGGGAATTATGCCATGGGATTGCAGGAGCAACTGGTATTCCCGGAAATCGAGTATGACAGCATCCCGCAGGTGCAGGGAATGGATATCGTGATTGTGACAACGGCGAAGACGGATGAGGAAGCGGCGGCTTTGCTCACCCGCCTCGGAATGCCGTTCAGACGATAGAGGAGTACGAGCAGTGGCAAAAACCAGCCTGCGCGTGAAAGCGCGCCGCCCGCAAAAATTCAAGGTCCGGCAATACCACCGGTGCAAACGATGTGGACGTTCCAGGGGGTATTACCGGAAATTCCAGCTGTGCCGGGTCTGCGTGAGACAATTGGCCCTGGGAGGCCACCTTCCAGGGGTGATTAAGGCGAGCTGGTGACGCTCCGGTCGAGGGCGGAACAGGCTCTGATAGAGCGAATGGAGTGCGATAATGCCGGTTACAGATCCGATTGCTGATCTCTTAACACGTATCCGAAACGCCAATTTGGCGGCCGAGGAAAAAGTAGAAGTCCCCTTGTCGAAAATCAAAAGGGGGATTGTGGATATCCTCAAACGGGAAGGATACATCCGCAACTATCGTGTCCTCGAGGACCGAAAACAGGGAACCATTCGTGTGTTCCTGAAATACGGTCCGAAACAGGAACGGGTGATCAGCGGATTGACCCGTGTCAGCCGCCCCAGTCTGCGGCAGTATTGCGGTCGAGATACCGTCCCCCGGATTCTCGGCGGGATGGGAATCTGCATTCTGTCTACTTCCCGTGGATTGATGACCGATAAAGAGGCGCGCCGACGGGGAATCGGAGGAGAAATCCTCTGTAAGATTTGGTGAGTCGCTGCGAGGGCAGCGGAGATTCGATAGTACTAGATGACGGAGACAAACATGTCGAGGATCGGCCGACGACCCATACCTGTTCCGAGCGGAGTGGAAGTGACTCTCTCCGGAACGCAGATTCAAGTCAAAGGTCCCAAGGGACATTTGGAAATGTCCATTCCGGTGCCGATCACGGTTCGGAAGGACGCCGGTGTGTTGGTAGTGGAACGCCCCAGCGACACCCGGATTCACCGGGCGCTCCATGGTCTGACACGGGCCTTGGTTGCCAATATGGTCACCGGAGTGACCTCCGGATTTAAGCGCCAATTGGAAATCCAGGGCGTGGGCTACCGTGCCGCCGTTCAGGGAACGGCACTGAACATTGAGGTCGGCTATTCCCATCCCATTCGATACGAACTGCCGAAAGGCATCAGCGCAACTGTGGACCGGAATGTGATGATTACCCTCGAAGGGATCGACAAACAACTTCTGGGTGAAACCGCCGCGAAAATCCGTTCGTTCCGGCCCCCGGAACCCTATAAAGGCAAAGGGATCCGGTACGTGGGCGAGTTTGTGCGGCGCAAAGTGGGCAAGAAGAACGCCTGATTGCCCGGAACGGTCAGATAAAAGAGGAAACCGATGCATCGAAAGCTGGTTGGACGGGAACGAAGACATAAACGAGTTCGAAAGAAAATCCACGGAACGGGGGAACGCCCGCGTTTGTGCGTCTTCCGAAGCGCCAAACACATCTATGCCCAGATTGTCGATGACGACAGGGGCATAACCTGTGTCGCCTTTTCCAGTATGGCGAAGGATTTCAACCGTGAAACGACCAGGGGAACGAATGTGGAAGGCGCCAAGACCGTGGGGTTGGAGTTGGCGAAGCGCGCCCTTGCGGTCGGGATTTCCCGTGTGGTTTTCGATCGAGGCGGATACATCTATCACGGACGTGTGAAAGCCCTGGCGGATGGCGCACGAGAGGGCGGACTGGAGTTCTAAGACTCAGAGTCCGGGAGCCACGTTCAATACAGGACAACGGATAACCATGCCAGAAGACGCAAAGATTGAGAGAATAGACGACGAAACTCCGGAGATGCCGGAGGAAAAAGAAACCGAACTGAAAGACCGCGTCATCTACGTGAATCGTGTGGCAAAGGTAGTGAAAGGCGGTCGCCGGTTCAGTTTCAGCGCACTCGTCGTCGTGGGCGATGAGGCCGGGATGGTGGGCGTCGGATTTGGGAAGGCGGGCGAGGTGGCCGATGCAATTCGCAAAGCCATCGAGCAGGCCAAGAAGAATATGTTCAGCATCCCGCTGCTCGGAACCACCATTCCTCACGAAGTGATCGGCAAGCGAGGGGCCGGACGGGTTTTGCTGAAACCGGCCTCGCGGGGAACAGGTGTTATTGCGGGGGGCCCGGTTCGGGCCATCGTCGAAACCGCCGGAGTCAAAGATATTCTGGCAAAATCGCTTCGCAGCGCCAATGCGCTCACCGTGGTTAATGCCACCGTGGACGCGCTTAAGCAGCTCCGATACAAGGAACAAATCGCAAAAATGCGTGGAAAAACGGTTGAGGAGATATTGGTCTGATGCCAGGGCAACTGAAAATCACTCTCAAGCGCAGTGTTATCGGTCGAGTCCCCAAACACCGTCGAACGGTTAAGGCTCTCGGTCTGCGCAAACTCGGCAGCTCTGTGATCCAGCAGGATACTCCGCAGATACGCGGGATGATTCGAACCGCCGGCCTCCTAATTGAGGTCGAGGAAGTGTAAGAGGTACGGGATCGTGGCTAAATCTGGAAGAAAACGTGTTGGGCGGGGACCGGGATCGGGCGCAGGAAAAACCGCCGGACGGGGAACAAAAGGCCAACTAAGCCGCTCCGGAATAAAGCGCCGGGCCTTCTTTGAAGGCGGACAGATGTCCCTCGCCCGTCGAATCCCAAAACGCGGATTCAAAAATCCATCTCACAAGGAATACCAGGTGGTCAACCTTGGAGTTCTGGCTTCGAAATTCGAGGCCGGTGTGACCGTGACACCGCAGTCTCTTCGTGAGAAGGGGCTTGTTCGTCACCCCGATCGCCTTATCAAAATCCTGGGCGGAGGCGAGATCGGAATCGCTTTGACCGTCCAGGCGGATGCTTTTACCGCATCCGCGCGAGAAAAATTAGCCCGGGCCGGTGGAGGGGCGCAACCGCGCCAGGCAGCCGCCCAATAGCATCGTGCTCGAATCGGAACACGGAACGATGATTGATCAGGTTGTACGCATATTTCGAGTTCGCGAGCTCCGCAAGCGGATTCTGTTTACGGCGGCCATGCTCGCAATTTTGCAGATCGGGGCTTTTATCTCGGTGCCGGGTGTCGATCCCCAAGCTATCAAATCGGTCAGCGCGCCCGGCGGGATGTTCAGCCTGATCGACCTTTTCTCCGGCGGCGCATTTCGGCGCGTTTCCATTTTCGCCTTGGGAATCATGCCCTATATCAGCGCCTCCATTATTCTTCAGCTCCTCACGGTGGTCTGGCCGTACCTGGAGGAGATATCCAAAAGCGGCGAAGAGGGACGCAAGAAAATCAACCAATGGACCCGCTACGGCACGGTCCTCATTACCGCCTTTCAGGCGTTGATGTTTTCCGTGGCGGTCGGGACCTGGACCGGTGCGGGTGGAGCGCCCATTGTTCCCAATAACGGTATCGGTTTCCGGATTATGTGCATGTTCGCCATGACCACGGGAACGGTTCTTATCATGTGGATGGGCGAACAGATCACGGAACGGGGGATTGGGAACGGGATTTCGCTGATTATTTTCGCCAATATCGTTGCCCGGCTGCCGAGCACGGTTGCGGCAGGCATTTTCTACATTCAATCGGGCAGTACCAGTTTCACACCGATGAAAGCGCTTGCCACGTTGGTGATGTTCATTCTGGTAGTCATGGGAATTGTCTACATCCAATTCGCCGAGCGCCGGATCGGACTTCCGGGAGGTCGGACCTTCCGGGGGGGGCGAATGTATGCCGGACATCAGCCGCGTCTGGATCTGAAAGTAAATACCGCGGGGGTGATCCCCGTTATTTTCGCCTCTTCCATTTTGATGTTGCCGTTGACATTCCAGCAATTCACACCACCTCTGGAGGCCAATCCCGCTCTGGCATGGATTCACACCTCCCTGACTTGGATCGTGAACATTCTCACCCCGGGGACACTGACCTATACCGTAATTGACGTAGTCTTAATCGTATTCTTTTCCTTTTTCTATACGGCGATTGTATTCAATCCTAAAACCGTTGCGGAGAATCTTCAGAAAAGCGGAAGAGCGATCCCCGGCATTTCGCACGGAAAGAAAACCGAAGAGTTCCTGGAGGGTGTTTTGCGTCGGATTACCTGGGTCGGGGCGTTTTTTCTTGCCGCGGTTGCAGTCTTTCCTGACATTGTCCAGCGGCAGATGGAGATTCCCGGTAATATCGCCAACTTCCTTGGTGGAACTTCACTGATTATCGTGGTCGGGGTCGCAATCGATACCGTTCGCCAAATCGACAACCAACTCAAGATCCGTGAGTACGACCGTATCCTCAAGGGTCGCATTCATGGACGGTCAGGAATGTAAAATGCAGCTGCTCATTTTCGGTCCGCCCGGCGCGGGAAAAGGGACGCAGGCCGTGCGCATCGCCCAGGCGATGGGGATCCCCCACGTCTCCACAGGAGATTTGTTCCGCGCCAACATGCGTGACGGTACGGAGCTCGGCAAGAAAGCCCAGGAGTATGTGATCAGGGGCGAACTGGTTCCCAACGAGATTGTCATTGCCATGGCCCTGGATCGCATCGGACAGGCGGACTGCCAAAAAGGCTTTCTCCTGGATGGGTTCCCACGGGATGTGGAGCAGGCGGAGCAATTGGAGAAGTGGTTGCATGAACGCGGAAAAAACATTACAGCGGTGCTTTCCATCGAACTGGATGATGAAACGATCATCGAGCGGATTACCTCGCGCCGTGTGTGCCGCCATTGCGGAGCGACCTATAACCTGTCCGCTCAGCCGCCGAAAGTGGAGAATGTTTGCGACAGGTGCGGTGGCCCGGTCGTTCAACGACCGGATGATCGGCGGGAAGTGATTGAGAATCGTTTGAGAGTGTATAAGAAACAGACTGCTCAGGTTGAGGATTTTTACCGGAAACGCGGCGTGCTGAAGACAATCTCCGGGGATGGAGATATGGATAGTGTCTTTGGACGGATTCAGGAGGTTTTGAACGGTCTTGAAAATAAGTGAAGCACACTGGTCTGTGTCGATGGAAAAGGTTACAATAATAAGCTGCGGTTTTATCGGTCTTGCCGCGGCGATTGTCAGGGGACACACACGATGACCACACTGAAATCAGCGGAGGAATTGCAGCGGCTTCGAGAAAGCAATCGACTGGTTGCCGAAGTGATGCAGAATCTCCTGGAAATGGTCGAGCCGTCTATCAGTACCCTCGACCTCGATGCAGAGGCAGATCGTTTGATTCGTGAACGGGGCGCCATTCCCGCGTTCAAAGGGTACCGGGATTATCCGAATACGATCTGTGCCAGTGTCAATGAACAGGTTGTCCATGGAATCCCGTCCTCCAGAAAACTCAGGGAAGGAGATTTGGTGAGTATTGATGTTGGGGTCCGGTACAGGGATTTTTACGGCGACATGTGTCGTACCGTCCCCGTGGGGAAAATCAGCGCTGCTGCCGAGCGTCAGATTCAGACCGCTCGCATCTGTTTATCGGAAGCCTGCAATAAGGCGGTTGTAGGGAACCGACTGGGCGATATTTGCATGACCATTGAGGCCATCGCCCATCGTAACGGGTATGAAGTGGTTCGGGATTATGTGGGACACGGGATCGGACGCCGGTTGCATGAGGACCCCCAGATCCCGAATTTCGGAATTCCGCGACCGAACATTCGTCTCCGGCCGGGACTTGTTCTTGCCATCGAGCCGATGCTGAACGCGGGAAATTGGGAAGTAGAACGCTTGTCGGATGAATGGACGGTTATTACAAAGGATCGCAAACTGTCCGTCCATTTCGAGGATGTTGTCGCGGTAACAGAAGACGGGCCGGAAATTCTGACCCGTGTCGACTAGCTGTGAAGGAATGAGAAAAGAAACCGATCCGAGGCAATGGCGAAGAAAAATGTCATTGAAGTGACAGGGAAGATTATCGAGACTCTCCCGAATGCCATGTTTCGAGTGGAACTGGAGAACGGGCATAAAGTCCTTGCGCACATTTCGGGTCGGATGCGAATGCATTACATCCGGATTCTTCCCGGGGATCAGGTTACGGTGGAACTTTCACCGTACGATCTGACCCGGGGACGAATCACCTATCGGACTGTCTGAGAGGCCCCGGCGAGAAATCGCAGGAAAGAAGGTGGATCATGAAAGTCAAAGCATCGGTCAAACCGATTTGCGAAAAATGCAAAGTCATCCGTCGCAAAGGCGTGGTTCGGGTTATTTGCAAGAATCCACGGCACAAGCAGCGGCAGGGCTGAACGCTTCAAGCGGGACTTTGGGTCCCCCAGGAATGATGGAGGAACACTGTGGCACGTATTGCCGGCGTTGACCTTCCACGCGAAAAGCGAGTGGAAATCGGTTTAACTTATATCTTCGGTATCGGGCGGGCCTTATCCAACCGGATTCTGAACCTCGCCCAGATCAGTCCCGATACGCGTGTGAAGGATCTGTCCGAAGAGGAGATCAGCAAAATCAGCAGTATCATCCAGCGGGAATGTGTTGTGGAAGGTGATCTGCGTCGGGAGATCAATGTCAATATCAAACGCCTGATGGATATCGGGTGTTATCGGGGTCTCCGCCATCGGCGCGGCCTGCCGGTTCACGGGCAGCGGACCCGCACAAATGCCAGAACCCGCAAGGGTCCCAGGCGAACCGTAGGCGCAAAGGCAAAGAAGAAATAAGGGACGGCAGAACGGAGCATCGAATATGGGACGTCAGACTCGAGGGAAAAAGAAGGTCAAGAAGAATGTGCCGCGCGGGGTGGTTCACATCCAGGCAACATTTAACAATACCATTGTCTCGGTTACCGATATGGAGGGCAATGTGATTTCCTGGGCGAGCGCGGGCAACATGGGATTCAAGGGATCCCGCAAAAGCACGCCGTATGCCGCGCAGGTAACGGCGTCGGAAGCCACCAAGCGAGCGATGGAGCATGGCTTGTCCAGTGTTGAAGTCTGGGTGAAGGGGCCAGGCTCCGGGCGGGAAGCGGCGATTCGTTCTCTGCAAGCCGCCGGTCTTCAGATTCGGGTGATTAAGGATGTAACGCCCATCCCCCATAACGGATGCCGACCGCCGCAGCGACGGCGTGTGTAAGGAAAGGAGAAGTTCTTTGGCGCGTTATCGAGGTCCAGTCTGCAAATTGTGCCGTCGCGAAGGCACGAAACTCATGCTGAAAGGTCAGAAATGCCTCTCGGCCAAGTGCCAGTTTCATCCCGCTAAAAAGCGCGCTCGAACGTACGCGCCGGGTGAGCATGGCCAGCGCAGGGTCGCCAAGGTCTCCAATTACGGCACTCAACTTCGCGCAAAACAGAAATTCCGCCGAACCTACGGCGTTCTCGAGAGGCAATTCCGTCGCTATTTTAAAGAGGCGGCCCGAATGCGTGGGGTCACCGGCGAGAACCTGGTCCATCTCCTCGAACGCCGCCTGGATAATGTGGTTTATCGGCTGGGTTTCGCGTTGTCGCGTACCCATGCACGGCAGTTGGTACGGCACAACCATGTTCTCCTGAACGGAAAACGAACCAATATCCCATCTGTTCTGGTCAAGGTGGGGGATGAGATTATGATTTGCGAGAAGGGCCGGAAGATGGTCGTAGTCCAGGAGTCTCTGCGCCTTGCCGAGTCGCTGGGCGCACCGGCATGGGTCAGTCGGGATGTGGAACGGATGGTCGGACGTTTGGAGCGCTTGCCTACTTTGGAGGAAGTTCAGCCTCCGGCCAGCCCGCAGCTGATCGTGGAGCTCTATTCCAAGTAAAATTGCGGCGCCGATTCCGGCGCAAGACCGGATCGCACGAAGGTGATCAGAATGATAGATTTCAAGTCCGTTGTCATGCCCGGACGGGTGGTCGTAGAAACCGACACCCTCACAGACCGATACGGCAAGTTTACCGTCGAACCGCTGGAACGTGGATTCGGCACCACGCTGGGGAATTCACTCCGACGGGTGTTGATCTCTTCCATTCAGGGCGCTGCCGTTCGGGCTATTCGTATCACCGATGTGGCGCAGGAAGTGTCGGCCATCCCCGGCGTTGTCGAGGATGTTACCGATATCGTGCTCAACGTCAAAAGCCTTCGGGTAAAGAACCACCGCAACGCTCCGGTAACCCTTTTTCTGGAAGCCTCCGGGGAAGGAGAGGTGACGGCGGAAAAAATTCAGCCGAACCCCGATGTCGAAATCCTGAACAAAGATTTGCATATTGCCACCTTGTCCGAGGACGGTCGACTGGAAATGGAATTGTTTATTGATGTCGGACGGGGGTATCTGCCGGCCGATATGCGCGATCAGGAGCGATATTCGCAAAACACCATCCTGGTTGACGCCATATTCACACCCATCGAACGGGTTCAATATACCGTCGAAAATGCGCGTGTGGGGGATGTGACCGATTACGACCGACTGATTCTTCAAATTTGGACGGACGGAACGGTCCGACCTGTGGATGCGCTCAGCTTCGCCTCTAAAATCCTGAAGGATCATCTGGTGCTTTTTATGAACTTCGAGGAAGAAGAACCCTCCGCCGCGGATCAGAAAGCCGAGGGCGAGTCGGATCTGAATCCCTTGCTCTTCAAAGGTGTCGAGGAACTGAACCTCTCCGTGCGTGCCTTCAACTGTCTGAAAGCGGCCAATGTCAAGACCATCGGCGATCTGGTCCAGCGGAAGGAATCGGAGATGTTGAAATACCGGAATTTCGGCAAGAAATCCCTTACCGAAATCAAGGCGGTTCTGGCTAACATGGGATTGACATTGGGAATGACCCTCCCGGAAGCGAGTCTGGCCAGTCGACCATACTCCGAGGCATTAGAGACCATGGCGGAAGCGGCGGAAGCAGAGCAAGTGGAAGAGCAGCCGAAAGAGAATTCGGAAGAGGAATCGGAAGAGGAATCGCAAGAAGAATCGCAAGAGGAATCCTGATCCCCAGTATTGTGAGAAATCCAGGATCAGGGAACCCGGAATCAAACAGGTTCAAATCACAAAGCGGGAATTATACCAATGAGACATCAAAAACGCGGAAGAAAACTAAACCTCAGTGTGGCTCATAAATTGTCGATGATGCGGAATCTCACGTGTTCCCTGATCCGACACGGGCGTGTGCGAACCACCGTGGCGAGAGGGAAGGAATTGCAGCGTTTTGTCGAGCCGCTCGTAACTCTGGCGAAAGAAGACACAATTCATCATCGTCGGCGGGTGGCCCGCCACGTGCACGACAAGCAAGATCTCCAGTCTCTTTTCGGCGAACTCGGTCCGGAGCTGAAAGGGACTGCGGGCGGATATACCCGTCTGATCAAATTGGGCAATCGTACCGGCGATGGCGCTCCGGTCTGTTTTGTGGAGTTTGTGACGCACACTCCCGACCTGGAAGCCCATTAAGCCGCCCTCATTCCATCGGTTATCCTGTAAAAGACCTCTCGTTTGCGGCAAGTTCGGGATCAGCTGTTGAGATCGTTTTTCTTGCCGAATCTCGGAAAAAGCAAGTTGACATCGCCTTCGCTCACGATTCCATTGGACGGATCATAATCAATGTCGCTCTGGTGCAGATCGGGGCCGACACCGCGAATCATGAATCCGTATTTCTTCATCTGCTGTATATAGTAGGCCGATCTCGGGCCTGTAAGGTAACCGGGCAGAAACGTCCACGGTTCAGTGTGATGCAACCCCCACCAGTATTTGCTTGTGTTCGCTCCTTCCACGGTCCGGTTATCCTCCTGGAAAACGTCCTTTACCGGAGCGCTGATATAGGCGATGGGCGTGGTAAACCAGTTGTGCTGCGTGGGAGTGTCCTCATGTTTCGGAACAGCATTTCGATCCATGGCGTACATCATTATCGCTTTATAGAGCGCATTCTCATTTGCTTGGGAACGGCATACCTTGGCGCGGATTTGCGCGCTAATAAAGTTTGGAACTGCAACCGCTGCCAGAATCCCGATAATTCCGACGACAATCAGGAGTTCAATCAGCGTAAATCCTTTTCGCATTTGACCGTTCCTCTATTTTTTCAAAACCACGCCATTTCCATCTGATCTCAATATAAATTATTCACAGATGCGTTTATGTATACTAGCCTGAATCTGTTTTTGAGAACACGATGATCACGCTGGAGGGGGATTTTCGGACCGGCGAGTAACCATGCCGTGAATCGAATTCTCGGTGGAAAATAACCGACCGGCATGGAAATGGGTACTGTGAGGAAAGGCTTTCAGTTCTCCGGCCGGAGAAGAACCGCTGACCAACAGCGGAGGATTTTGAAGACCTCTTTTCACGGGCAACAGAATACGACAGGCGCCCGCACCCGATGAGTCTTTCCCCGATCCGGGTCCCCGGTTTGACCGACCGTTTCCGCAGGCGAAAGCGCGAAAAGACACAGAATCAGGGACTGAAAATCGACGCGCCATTCGCTTATGGAGGAGAAATCTGGGTCCCTTGCTCGCTACAACCCATTGAGGGAAAACGCCCTCATCCTTCTCAGAATGCTACTTCTTCACTTCCTTCTCCGATTCCTGCTGCCGGTCGCGGAAGGGGAATGCCTGAATCTCGCCATCCATGATGGCAAAGGTGCATTTTTTCATGGGATTCTTGGGGATGAACGTCTGGTTCAGAATCCGCAAAACGGTCCCCGGCCAGGTGTATCCTCTCACATTGATGCTCCGTTCGACTGTCATTTGACGAGTTCGTTCCAGAGTCAATTCATTGATCTCTTGATCGATTGTCTGGACCTGGTTTTTGAGAACCGTGAAGGCTTTTTGTACTTTCTCGACCATTGCCTGCTTGTCCGCCGGCAATGTCCCCGCTTTTTCCTTGATTTTCGCCAGGGCCAACAGAAGCTGTTCGAGTTTTTTCATATTGGGTTCCAGGCTTTGCCGCTTCTTCTCCAGCGAGCTGATCTTTTCATTGAGTTCGTCCAGACGCGGTCCGACGATGACCACCGTTTTCACACCCATTTCGGAACCGATATCGTCCGCTGTTACCGCTCGGTTGGCGTAGATCGTCCCTCCCAGTATGACCGCTTTCTTGCCCTCCACAATGAGTTGACCTTCTGTCTCAATGTTACAGTGAGTAACCGGTCCCTGGATGATGATATCGCCCTTGGCCCGCAGATTCGCTTCATTGGCGAATCGTGCAACGATTTCCTTTTCGGCGGTCAGCAAGGCTTTTCCACTGCCTTGAATCCCCGTGTTGATTGCAATTCGGCCTCCCGATACGATCTCGGCGGCATCTACCAGCCCGGTAATGTTGATGTCTTCGTTTGATTTCACCATGAAATCCGAAAGAACCCCACCGTTGACGACCACGGCCACCGTGGAAGAGATATTCCCTGTCCTATAGCTGATATCGCCGCTGATTGTGAGACAGGGGATGACCTCCAGTTTTTCTTTGGTTCCGGTCAGGCATCCCTCGATAGCGGCGCTCAACCGGTTCCCATCCTCGGAAAGCGTCGTGTTCTTGCCGCCGCTTAACTTGGCCTCCTTGCCGTCCGTTGCGGAGATCTCGTTGCCGTATACGTCCCGTCCGGGAACTCCGGCAGTGGGCGGATGTCGCTCCGCAAGCAGCTTGCCCTGTTCCACGGATTGGAACAGACCCAATTCGCGCAGATTCACTCCACCGGTCTCCAATACGCGAGGACGGCCCGACAGGCAATTGAGGTCGATATGGTACTCGATGGTTCCGTCCTGGCCGTTTTGCGGCTGAATCCCTCGTGCTACCACAACTTCCTTGTTGAAAAGCTTCTTCTCAAACAGATCGTTCAATGCATTCTCGTCGATTCCAAAGACGATGCCCTCGGACATGATGTATCTGCGGATTCGTTCCGGTGTCCATTGCTTTGCATAATGAAAGTCCAGATCGATGGAGGCATGCATCTTGGAAGCGCTGACTGTAAGCGAAAGCCCTTCCCCTTCTTTTCCTTTTCCAACGTCTTTGGGATGGGGGCTATCTTGTTCGGTGGGAGGCTGTTCCTTTGCAGGAGGGGATTCCATCTCCTCAGAGATGTCCGCTTTGCCGGAGGAGTGTTCTGAATCCTTCAGGGGGGATGGCTGCTTGTTTTCGGTCTCCGAGGCTTTCTTTGCCTCGGAGGACTTCTTTGTGGCGCTGGACATGAAGGTCACCGCTCCTTCTTATCAGTCGTATCAAACAGTGTATACCAATTACCCCGTCTTTGGTAAACCGGTCTTATGGGCACAATACTCATTCTCGCCACATCGGTTCGCGCGGAATCGTCATTGTATTGTCCCGGTTGCCGCATTATACTATTGAATCAAGCCCAAAATGTCCCTTCGGGGTGTCGCTTTTTCCTGGAGGGGGCGCTGGAAGACGGAGATCAATCCCTTACCTTTCGAAGGACTCCCGAACTATGACCAATGACTTGATCGTGATAGCGGAAAATATCCATGCCACGCGAATTGTGCTGTCCCCGGAACGCAAGGGCAAAAAATGTGTTGTCCTTGATGACGGTTCCGTTGCGATTCCCTTTGTGGATCCGAACGGCCGCGAGAGGCAGTTGCGACTTCCCCAGGCTTACCGAGAATCCCAGGAGTATGCCGATGGAAAGATTAAACATGTTCGAGTCGCCATTGAAATGGGAATGAGCGGAGAGGCCGACGGGGTGGACTATCTCCGGTCCCTGGCCCAAGCGCAGATCGAGGCGGGCGCGGCGTTTCTCGACGTAAATGTCGATGAGGTCTCTCCGATGGTGGAGAGACAGATTGAGGCGATGAGGTGGATCACCGGTGTCCTGGCCCCGTTCAGCCGTGTGCCGCTGAGCATTGACTCCTCTCACCCGGAGGTGATCGAGGCCGGCTTGAAAGGGTGCGATGTCTCCAAGCGGCGTCCGTTGATCAATTCCGCTTCCCTGGAACGTCCCGAAGTACTGGACCTGGCGGCCCGGTACGATACGGAGGTCATTATCAGCGCGTGTGGCGCCTCGGGCATTCCTTCCGGTGTCGAGGACCGTGTCGCCAACATCGAGGAAATGGTTAATCTGGCGAAGGCGAGAGGAATCGGCCTTGACCGGATCCACCTGGACCCGCTGGTCCTGCCGGTTGGGACGGACTCGGAGAACGGGAATTATTTCCTGGAAACCGTTCGGTGGGCGAGAAGCCGCTATGGGGCCGAGATACACATCAGTGGAGGGCTTTCCAATGTTTCGTTCGGGGTTCCTGCCAGGAAACTCCTGAACGAGGTGTTTCTGATCCTGGCTATGGATGCCGGGTGTGACAGCGCGATTATCGATCCGACCCAGGTTCGGGCGCAGAATATTCAAAAGATAGATCGGGACAGCCTTGGTTTTCGGCTGGCATCGGATGCATTAACCGGCAAAGATCCGTTCTGTATGGAATATGTGACCGCTTTCCGTGAGGGGAGACTGACGGAACAGTAGGTTCGGGCGGGTGGTGTAATGGCAGACACAGAGGACTTAAAATCCTCTGGCCTCACGGCCGTGCGGGTTCGAATCCCGCCCCGCCTATCTCACGCAATCCTGTACGGGCAAGGACAGTCATGCGCCTCGCCAAGGTTTCCTCGCTACTGCCCAACTGTCGCGATTTGCTCACTGTCAATGTCACCTCCGGTCCCATTCTTGCGGGCCATTGGAATGGCATCTCTGTGAGGACTTAAAAAAATCCTACCTTGCGAAGGAATTTGAGGGCGGATACCGTGACGATCGGGAACAATGGCCGACGATCCAGGACCGCATGATCCAGGCCATGGTGAACCTCGATAAGGCAATACGCCCTTATGTGGACCAGTTGCGAGAAGTCGTGGCAGAAGGAGAAACGAACCTCGTCCAAAAAACAAACGGAGCCGATCCGATGGGGAGATGATCTGTAAAACAGGAAAAGTATTTCAGGTAGAATAGATATTGCCGCAGTGGCAATATCATTCGAATGGGAGAGATGATCGGCAAAACAGGAGAAGTTTTGCAGGAGTTGGAAGAAACCGTGTATTGGCTTGAACGTTTGTCAGAATCCGGCATTTTTCGAAATAGGAGAGTTGTCTGACTGCAGGAGACCAATAAGCTGACCGCGATCTTGTGACGAGTGCAAAAACCATCAAGCCTCGGAGACTAAGATGATTCATAATTCAGCAACTGCGGTGGAAATCATGCAATGAAGCCTTACGAGCCTGAAAGTCTGCCTTTGGATTGTATTGACTGGGCTGCGCATGTGTCCCTCATCGGACAGGCGAATGCGGCTTTGGCACGCTATGACGGGATGGTGCAAAGCATCGTGAATCCGCTCGTGCTTCTCTCGCCGCTGACAACCCAGGAAGCCGTGCTGTCCTCGCGGATCGAAGGGACACAGGCCAACATGGAGGAGGTCTTGGAATATGAGGCAGCCCCGGAAAAGCCCGTGGAGCCGACCAAATATGACGATATCCAGGAAATCATCAACTACCGACGGGCCATGGGGCAATCTGTCGAATCCCTCAAAAAACGACCGCTGTGCCTGAATCTTGTCAAAGAATTGCACGCTACCCTTCTTGAGAGCGCCCGAGGCAGAAATAAAGCGCCCGGGCAGTTCCGAAAGATTCAGAACTATATTGCCCCTCCTGGCCGCCCTATGGAGGAAGCCGACTTTGTTCCGCCTTCTCCGGAAAAGTTGCCTGCCGCACTCGATAACTGGGAAAAATACTTGCACCTGGAAGAAAAGGACGTTTTGGTTCAACTTGCAATCGCCAAAGCCCAGTTCGAAATCATTCATCCTTTTTTGGACGGCAATGGAAGACTTGGTCGAATGTTGATCCCCCTATTCCTCTATGCCAAGGGTCTGCTTTCCGAACCGACGTTTTATGTGAGCGCCTATTTGGAGGAACACCGCGACATTTATTATGAGCGCCTGCGGGCAATCTCAAAAGAAAAAGACTGGAACGGGTGGATAACCTTCTTCCTTACAGCCGTCAATGAACAGGCGAAACAGAACACCCAGACGGTGAGAGCGGTCATGGATCTCTACGAGAGACTCAAAGGGGTTATTGTCGATCTCACTCATTCTCAGTATGCTCTTCAGACCCTGGATGCCATCTTTTCACGGCCGATTTTCCGCAGTACTCAGTTTCAAGCACAAGCGGGAATCCCTACGCGACCGACAGCCGGACTGGTCCTTCGGAAGCTGGAGGAGGGGGGGATTTTGAAGGTCTTCGAAAAAGGCAGCGGAAGGCGACCGGCCCTGATTGTTTTCTCGGATCTGATCAATCTTGTGGAGGGAAAAGCGGTTGTGTAAAGCCCATGATCAACAAGAATGCTTGTGTAAAGCAAAACTGGTTTCACTTTACACAAAACCCCCAGCTGCTTACTCGCTTTACACAAGGAGAATCTCCTGATGCCCGGCCGGCATACACAATATGCCTTCAAAACCGCCATTGAGCGCCACCTGACCACGGCGGGCGGATATGAGAAAGGCAACCGGGATACTTTCGACGCAAAGCGTGGCCTTTTCCCCCAAGATGTGATCTCCTTTATCCGGGAAACCCAGCCCTATGAATGGGAACATCTCGCCAGTTTGCAGAAGGAAAAAGCCGAGGAAACCCTGCTGGACGATCTCTGCCGGGCACTGAACTCCGAACACGAGGCCATTTCGCGAGATAGCTCGCATAACGCAAACTCTGGATGTCGACCGGGTCCTTGACATGTCCCCGCTTCCGCTCAATTACCACGATCATGCCTTGCGGATCTACAGCAAGGAGATCCAAGCGATCCTTTGTGTCTGGAATTTGGACCTGTCGTCCGAAGATGAGCAACGGTTCCCCAAGGATCTGTGGTTGTTCTGCGATCCAGTCTTCAAGGTTTTCTTCAAGGAGTTTCTCGTCCTTGAGTCGGGTTTCTTTAACTTGAGCAGGTCCTTTATCTGTGATCTTCCACAGAGTTATTGTGCTCGTGTCCTTCCTCTCAAATTTCATTAGCCATGATGATGCTCAATTGCTTCCCTACGCATACATCCTTCGTCCCTTCGGTTCCGGGATGGGTTTGAATTTATTCCGGAATCCCAAGTCTTTACCCTCCAACATCCTATCTTCCCCCCACCACCATGTCAATCGGCTGACCAGGACGAGAATTCCTCTTATCCCTTCAGCATTTCCCCATAAATCCCCGCGACAGTCTTGGTCATCTGCTCCGGTTTGAATTGGGCGCTCTGTATGAGACCTTTTGCGCGGATATCCGCGCGGAGATCCGGTTCGGTTGCCAAGCGCTCCAAGGTCTCAGCCCAGCCTTCCGTGTCCTGCGCTTTCAGTACCAGCCCGGCATCTCCACATACCTCCGGCAACGCCCCGCCGTTCGAGACAACGACCGGTGTTCCGCACGCCATCGCCTCCGCCACCGGCAGGCCGAACCCCTCGCAAATCGAGGGCTGCAGCAAGGCCGTCGCCGCCCGGTATGTTGCGGGCAAAAACGTGTCCGGTATGTGCTCCAAAACCCGAACGTACTCCCGCAGTTTCAGTTGATTCAAGACCATGTCCACCCGCCGGTCTGTGCCTCCTCCCCGGCATAGAACTAAGCGAAGCGGTTCCCGTGCCGTTCGGGCAAGATATCTCTGATAGGCTTCCAGCAGAAAAGGCAGGTTCTTGTATCGTTTCCACCGACCGACGTGCAGAAAGAAGCCGGGGCTGAGACCCAGGGACCTGAGATGTTCATGGTCCGATCCTGATGAAGCTGGGATGAATCGCGAATCCACGGAATTGGGCAGGACACGAATCTTGTCCCTTGAAATGCCCTGTATCTCCACTCGTTGGGCCACCCAACGCGATACCGCAAGCGCTCGATCTGCAACCTCAAGAGAATGAGTCACATACCGTCGATGAAACAAGCATTTATACCAGGCAACCATGGGATGGGAATCGTCGAAGAAATCCGGCATTTCCAGCGCCATCAGGTCATGCACCGTAACCAGCACGGGGCACTTCACTTTCCACGGGGCCAGAAAAAAAGGCGAGTGAAACAGGTCCACCTTTGCGGCATTTACGATTTTGGCGAATCCATGGGTTGTGAAACGGGAAAGATGATGTCGATCGCAAATGACCGGCCGGATTTGACGTTGGGACAGCAGAACTTCTCTGCCGGATGGCAGACACCAGACGATGAGTTCAGCCTGCGGGAATGCGGCAACAACCGATTGGATCAATTGCTGCGAATAACGGCTGATGCCATCCGGTTCGGGTCGGATAGCGCGTCCGTCAATCCCTATTCTCATGGCTATGGGTGTAATCTACCTGCCCGGTCTTGGTTATTTTTTCGGCCTGGCCGGTTTGGATTTCGATTCCGGCGGAGCGGGAGTGATATCCCAACCGGAGTTGCTGCTCCATTCGCCTTCGGAGTTAATGATGGATTCCAACTCCTCATGCGGTCGCGGAATGACATGAGTGGAGATTAACTCACTAACCTTGGCCGCTGCCGCGCCCCCGGCTTCCACCGCCGCTTTTACATCCGCCACCTCGCCGCGCAATTTGACGGTGGTAAGTCCGCTGCCGGGATACTCAATCTGAACAACCCGGACCTCCGCCGCTTTCAACGCCGCATCCGTTGCCTCGGTGGCTCCGACAAAACCTTTTACCTCGATCAGGCCTAATGCCTCCACGGTTGGTCTCTTTTCTTTTCCAAAAAGAATTGTGGAACTTCCTGCCGACCAGTCTAACCCCAACCGGTCATCTTGTCAGGGCAAGTTGGTCCTCAAAAACTGCCTCATGCCGGTCCAAGATTCAAATTGTCATTCACCGCCTGGATTTTTTCAACTGTTCGTTGCCTGTATTGCCTCAGACGATCCCGAAGACCAGTGTCATGCGCCGCAAGAATCTCAACCGCCAGGATTCCGGCGTTTCGGGAACCGTTGATGGCCACCGCGGCTACCGGCACGCCCGGCGGCATCTGAACCGTGGACAGAAGCGAGTCCAGCCCTCCCAGCGATGAGGTGGCCAGCGGGATTCCAATCACCGGCAGGACCGTGTGGGCGGCAACCGTCCCGGCCAGGTGCGCCGCCAGTCCGGCCCCGGCTATCAGCACACGCAACCCGCGCTTTTCTGCCTCGATTGCATACTGAATGGTCAGATCGGGCGTTCGATGCGCGGAAAGAATTTTCACCTCGTACCCAATGTAAAATTCTCCCAGTACCTCCCAAACGCCGCGCATCCGGTCAAGGTCCGACTCGCTTCCCATAAGAATGCCGACTAAGACGGGGTTGTCTGCTTTGCTCATTATTCACAACTCCTGTGGATAACTTTTCAATATCAAGGCTATGCACAACAACTCACAAACCGGGAACCACGAATCTTTAAACCTGATAAAACCAGCCCAAATGAACGAAATATCAAATTTCCCCTGAAGAAATATAAATATAACAAACTGAATTATCAGGACTTATCTACACAATGAGAGAATCCCCGATGAAAAACAGGCTCCAAATTTCCCCGTTCGCGCGTCTTGTTGAATGAATCGCCGGACGGATTTGTATCGTCCTGAGATGGCCTGTGGATAACTTGTGTGGAAATCGCGTGAAATAACGCGCAAAGGTCCACAAACTCGTATCTTCCATGCCACCGGATTTCCACGGGCAAACTTCCATTACGTCTGAGGATATTCAACTTCACCGATACACCCTCGGCGGACTTAAAATGTCTCCCCACAAAACAAAATGGCTCAACGTCCCAGTCCGGGGAACAACTCCAAGAAACATGAGACTAGACCCCATGGACGGGAGGCGGAAGGGTTCCGAGTGGAGATTTTTTTCTGCTTTTCCGAAGTTACGGCAGGTGTAATTTCCCATTGACATGGCCTCCCTCTCGCCTATGATAAAAGATCGGTAATCTGTTTGTCATTCCGGGAAAGACATTGCGGTTGAGGACCTTGTATGCCGACTTCATTTGTCCATCTCCATGTTCATTCCACATATAGCCTCCTGGATGGAGCCTGCCGGATTGAGGATTTGGTGAAATGCACCGCCGGGTTGGGGATGAATGCCCTGGCGCTGACCGACCACGGTAACATGCACGGCGCGCTGGAGTTTTATTGGGCGTGCGAAAAGGAGGGAATCCGCCCGATTATCGGGTGTGAGCTCTATTTCACCCGTGGAGACCTGAAAGGGAAGAACGGCGAGACGGATCGAGATAATTACCACCTGATTCTTCTCGCGAAGGATGTGGAGGGATACCGGAATCTTCTCAAATTGGTTTCTTTTGCCCACCTGGAGGGTTTCTACTATCGTCCGCGGATCAACTGGGATGTTCTGAAGAACCATCATCGCGGCCTGATCTGCACCTCGGCCTGCTTGAAAGGCGAGGTTCCCAGCCTTCTGTTGCACAACCGGTATGACGAAGCGAAACGGGTATCGGGAGAGTTCGCCCGTCTGTTCGGAGAGGGAAACTTCTACCTGGAGGTGCAGAATAACGGATTGCCCGAACAGCGCCGAATCAACCAGGCCCTGCGCGAGGTTTCCCAGGAACTGAGCATCCCCCTCGCAGCAAGCACAGATGTCCATTATATCTCACCGGACGATGCCGATACGCAGGATATCCTGATCCGAATCGGGACACGCAAAACCCTGGATGAAGAAAATCCGCTCGGCATGAAGACAAGGGAGTTGTATCTGAAATCTGCGGAAATGATGCGGAACCAGCTCCCGGACTTCTCAGACGCCCTTGACAACACCCGCGACATCGCCCGCCGCTGCAATCTCGAACTGAAATATGACGGCAAGACCCTTCACATGCCGAAGTTCGAGATTCCATCCGAGGAGGAGAGCAAAGAAGCATTCCTGCGGCGGCTCGTATGGAAGGGCGCGGGGGAGCGATACGGGACGGTGACGGAGGAAATCCGGGAGCGAATCGAGCGGGAATTGGCCGTGATTATCGGCCAAAATTTCACCGCCTATTTTCTCATTGTCTGGGATTTCATGCGGTACGCCCATGAGCAGGGTATTTCTACCGGTCCCGGTCGCGGGTCGGCGGCCGGATCGGTGGTGGCGTATTGCCTGCGAATCACGGATATCGATCCGCTGGAGCATGTTCTGCTGTTCGAGCGGTTTCTCAATCCCGACCGCATTTCACCGCCGGATATTGATATCGATTTCTCGGATCTGCGTCGCGATGAGGTAATCCGGTATGTCCAGAATAAGTACGGGCACGACCATGTGGCGCAGATTGCCACATTCGGAACGATCGGCGCGAAGAATGCCATCCGCGATGTCGGCAGGGTCATGGCGATTCCCCCCTCCGAATGTGACCGGATCTGCAAACTTGTCCCGGAACAGCTTGGAATCAGCCTGGAGGAGGCGCTGAAAGAGTCGCCGGAATTACGACAACTGCGCGATCAGGACCCCCGATATCGGGAGCTGTTCGAACGCGCAATGAGCATCGAAGGCATGGTTCGGCAAACATCTACCCACGCTGCCGGCGTGATTATCGCGCCGACCGAACTCACCCAGTATACCCCGCTGATGCGCGGCGCCGACAAAGAGGAGGACATCTGCACCCAGTATTCCATGAAGAGCCTCGAGAAAATCGGACTGCTCAAAATGGATTTCCTCGGCCTGAAAAACCTTTCCATTATCGACCGCTGCCTGCAGTTGATCCGCGAAACCCGTGGGGAGGAAATCGACATCGCGCGGATCCCTCTTGACGACTACCCGACCTATGAACTTCTGGGACGGGCGAAAACAAACGGCGTGTTTCAGCTGGAATCGACCGGCATGAAAGATATTCTAAAGAAGCTGAAGCCGACGCAATTTAGCGATCTCGTCGCCATTCTGGCCCTCTACCGACCAGGACCGCTCGGAAGCGGGATGGTCGATGATTTTATTAAACGAAAACACGGACGGCAGAAAATTACTTATGACCATCCGTTGCTCGAACCGATCCTGCGTGAAACCTACGGAACGATCCTGTACCAGGAACAGGTAATGCGCATCGCTTCGGCCATTGCCGGATTTACCCTGGGACAGGCGGATATTATGCGCCGCGCTATGGGAAAAAAAGACCTGGAACTGCTCAACGAGCAAAAGAACCTTTTCCTGGAAGGCGCGGTAAAGAACAATGTTCCCCGTGAAACGGCATCGAAATTGTGGGACCTGATTCATCATTTCGCGGGATATGGGTTCAATAAATCCCATAGCGCCGCCTACGCTATCATTACATATCGAACCGCCTGGCTGAAAGCGCATTACCCGAAAGAATTTCTCGCCGCCCTGATGACGGCGGATATGGGCAACACAACCCAGATCAACAAGTACCGCAAAGATTCCAAGGAGATGGCGATCGAGATTCTTCCGCCGGATATTAACCAGTCCGGCGAGGATTTTTCCATTACCTCTACCGGGATTCGTTTCGGTCTCGCGGCCATCAAGAATGTCGGCGCGGGTGCGGTCAAGTGCATGATTCGGGAGCGCGAACGAAAGGGGCTATACCGCTCGCTGCAGGATTTCTGTGTCCGCGCGGAGCCGGGGGCCATCAATCGCGGCGTTGTGGAATCGATGATCCGCGCGGGCGCATTCGACAGCCTGGGACATACACGGAACACCCTTCTGACGGCATTGCCGGATGTTTTGGAGCGCGCCCAGGGGGAAGCGCGTGATCGTGCCACCGGACAAATTTCCCTGTTCGGCGATATGGACGAAGAAGAAACAAGAGAAGAAGAACTGAAAGAACTGCCGGAACTGCCGGGCGATGAGTTGCTGCGGTATGAAAAGCTCCTGTTGGGCAACTACATTACCGGCCACCCGCTGGCGGAATACGAGAGTGAATTGAACCTGTTTTCTACAGTCAGTGCGGAGGAGCTCAACGATGAGAGTGCGAGCCTGGATGCCGTACGCGTTGCGGGGATTATTGTAGAGGTTAAGCGTCGCACGGCGAAAGCGAGCGGCGACCGATTCGCCATTCTGACCCTGGAAGATCTGACGGGAACCGTCGAGGTAGCCGTGATGCCGAAGGTACTGGAGGCGAAAGGGCATCTGATCGCTGAGGAGCGTATTGTAGTTGTTTCCGGAAGAGGCGAGCGACGGGGAGACCAGGTTTCGGTACGGGCCGATACGTTGTGTACCCTGGAGGAAGCATGGTCGCAGTATATTGCGCGGGTACATATTCGGATGCAGGCGTCCGGGATGGACGATCATCGGCTGAAATCTCTCGGCGAAATGTTGCAGCAGCATCCGGGACGGATTCCGGTAACGCTTCATATCTTGATCCCGGGTATGGGTGAGGTCCTCTACGAGGTCGAGCAGAGTTTCCATGTGAGTCCCGGCCCGGATTTGCAGGAATCGGTAGAACTTCTTCTGGATGAAGAATCGGTCTGGTTCAGCAAAACAAGCCCCTCTTCGAGTAGCGGGAACGGGTACGGTAACGGGCGAAACGGCAGCCGGCGGATACGAAGCAATTAACGGCTAGCCTATGCATTGCATTCGCAGGGATCCGCTCCGAAACCACAAGGCGGAAACCCATGCGGCTTTTTTCTTCTGATGAACCTGCGCGGCCCTCTTTTGGTAGATCCGCTCGGAAACTGACCCGTTTGTCTGTCTAGTTGTTGATCCCCCGCGATGTCTTACCCGTCATCTTGATCTCTTTCAAGTTGTTTTTTC
The DNA here is from genome assembly GCA_029570205.1 of Candidatus Omnitrophota bacterium. Taxonomy (GTDB): domain Bacteria; phylum Hinthialibacterota; class Hinthialibacteria; order Hinthialibacterales; family JAKPRU01; genus JAKPRU01. Next base: position 28,967 of record JAKQSI010000118.1, read on the forward strand.
TGAAAAATATATTTCTATCTATATTATTATCATTCCGGCTGTGGAGGATGTGAGCAGATGCCTGGAATGGGCTATGGATTCTGTTAGCTGGGTCAATTTCCGGTCGGACTGTGACCAAGAAACCTTCACAATAAAAACGGGCCTGACAGAGGGCGCCAGGCCCGTTGCAAGGATCATTCGAAATTCTCAGTAAACCGACCATTCGTCGATTGCCGTTCCCATCGGTCCCTGGGAACCGATATAGGTCCCTCCTTGTCCCGCTGTCTTGACAGGCGAATCGGCGGCCAGTTTAAATCCGTCCCGTGTGAACGTCCCAAAATCGCCGCTCGGATTCACGTACTTCGGGTCCACTTCCAGGTTGTTTGAACCCGTAACATTCGTGAATGGCTCACTGGCAACAAAGACATTGCAGTAGTTTGCGGTCAGGGCATTTGGTTCATAATGCGTGGGATCGTTGACATTACCGTTGTACAGTCCGCTGTCGCCGACAACATTCGTGTTGGTCATGGTCAACGCCAGTCCCGCTGTGGCGCCGACATCCACACGGACTTCGTAAGGCAGGTTGCCTGTCAGGACATTCTGGTAGAAGTCGCAGTGGTGCACGCTGACCGCGGTTTCCTCGCCGCTGTCATGCAGCCAGAGACCCTCCCCGTTGCTGCCGGCCGCGATACACCCGGTAATCGTAATTTCCCCCTCTTCAATCTCCATGCCTTGGCCCTCGCTGCCGATAAACACGGAGTTTTCGACCGTTCCAATGATGGGCCGGGTGCCGCGCGTTCCATCCATATCCACATTAAACCCATCACCTCGGCATCCCAGAACAGTGCAATTCCTGACCACATTGTATCCGCCGCCGAGCTGGATGCCGCCGTTGCAATTGATGATGGTGTTGTTCTCAAACAAGTTGCCCGAACCTTTGGCAACAGTGGCATCGGAGCTGTTCGGATAAGCCCCGTCATCGACCTCGATGCCGGTCTCCTCGCAGTTTTGGATAGTGCAGTTTCGGATGGTGACGGATGGATCCGTCGGGGTTCCACTCTGAAGTTTGGCGACGGTGGGGCCATAGTTCGCCAGTTCGACAAGGCAATTCTCAATCAGCACACCTGTGGGAGCGGTCTGTACGCCTGCTGTAATGATGCTGAGGTTGTCTCCCGGATATCCGGTTCCTGCGCCGCCGGCTCCTCGAATGGTGCAATTCCGAACAGTAACATTGCTGCAATCGAATAGGCTCACAATCGCGCTGAGTCCCCCCGCATTTAAGGCCGTGGTGGAGTTCTCAAAAGTGATTCCTTCGATGAGAACTCCCTGGCAACCAAAAAATAAGGCTCCCATATAGTCGATCCCGGGGATTCCCAAGGCTTCAACACGTTCCATGTTGTTCTTGGCCCGAATCGTTGGAGTCTGCCCTTCGGCAGCCCGCAGCGTAAACGAGGCCGCCAAGCCCGCCGCTGCGCCTGCGATGATATCCTCATCGTAGGTGGCGCTATCGCCGATGATAATCGTGTCCCCATTCTTGATCGATGCCAATGCCATCGCCACGCTGGCGACAGTTCCTGTGCCATCTTTCTTCACCGTGACCGTGGCCCCCATGGCCGTTGAGACGATCAAGGCCACAGCCACCGCAACAACGAACGTGCGCATCATGTCCGATTACTCCTTTCCAGTCACTCTATAGTACGGCCGTCCAATGCGGCCCTTTTCGTGATTATAGAGCAGAACAGACCCTTTGAGAAGCAGGAAATTGAACAAAAATCACACGAATAATCAAAAAAGATGGCGGGCAAATCGTCGAAAGGCCATGAATACCCGCTTGGCCTCGCCCGGATGGCAAATCAGAGTCTGCAACATGCGGAGGCAATACCGGGGAGCGAGATAGTATCGTCGCCTGGCTTCATCGCAGAATTGCATCAGTTCTTTGGCGGAGAGTTCCGGGGTATCAATCAGGCATCGGTGCTGCCCGGTTTCGGTCAACCAATCGCGATAACCGGATGCGTGGAGGTAGTTGTTCTCCTTTGCCCATTGATAGGCGGCCGTTCCGGGGTAAACCATGATGGGGAAAAACTGCGCAGTATCGCAGGAGAGTCTCTTGGCATACTGAAATGTGTTTTCGAGGCTTTCGCGTGTTTCGCCCGGTCCGCCGAGAAGGAAGCAGCCGTGAATCATAATTCCTGCGCGGCGGGCATCCTCCCGGAAGCGAATTCCACGGTCCGAGTTTTGCCCCTTGCGCATACCTTTCAGCACCCCGTTATCCGCGCTTTCGAACCCGACACAGAGTAACCGACAACCTGCTCGTTTCATTAGAGATAGAGTTTCCAGGTCAACATCGGTTCGAGAATTGGCGGTCCACGGAAGACGGTTTCCGGAGCGGATCAGTTCTTCACAGATCGCCCATGTCCGTTCCTTATTCGCAGTGAACGTGTCATCCTCAATAAACACCTCGCGGACAGAGGGGATATCGCGCCGGATATACTCAAATTCGCTTGCAACGGACTGCGGGCTGCGGGTCCGGTACTGATGACCGTGCATCACTTGGGGATACAGACAGAACAGGCAGTGGAAAGGACATCCCCGGCCGGTGATGATGGTGACAACCGGATGACGGGTGATCGAATAGAAGTAATCCTCGATACGCAGGTGTCTTTTGTAGACTTGGCTGACCCAGGGAAGTGAGTCGAGATCCTTTATTTTGTCCCTCGGTTGCGCTGCCAGATCAGCCCCCTCTGTGTCCGAATCGCTCTTCCCAAGACTGGGGCGGGGCAGGGAGCGGTTGACGATTGCTGTGCCGGGTACGCCGATGGCCTCTTCCCCGCGTTCTTTGCGTCGGCAAAGATCCACCACGGTTTCATCGTATTCACCCAAACAGACTCCTCGGAGATCCGGGTACGTTCGGAGGGTTTCCTCATAAGTAGCGGTGACATGAGTCCCGACGGGGAAAACCCAGGTTTCCGGGAATTGCCGCTGCATGCTTTGGGCAAGCGCGAGATCACTTTCGGCGCTGGGGGTGCTGGTGTCAATGAAAACAAGTTGCGGTTCCCAGGACCGCATGAGACGAAAAACGGCCTCATTATCCATACCAGTGGCGGGACAATCCACGAGTTTGGTTTCAAATCCCTCCCGTTCCACCATGCCGGTCGCATACGCGGGCCAGATCGGGTAATACAGTGTGCCGGAACGAATTACGCCGGGACTTCTCTGGCTGCGCGAGTAGCGGGGCAAAAACGGAGGATTTAGAAAAAGAACACGCATGATGGAGTGGGCCGATATTCACAGATCGGAAGGCTCTACCGCCTGCGGGTGAGCGAACCGTACAGCTGCCCGCCTCGGCGCTCGGGTCGCTTTCCAGCGGAGCCTTATCTCCCGGCGAGCAAGCACCAGTATACTTGGATTCTTCGGACAGAGAAGAACAGAAACAAACCGAATTCCCTGTCACCAAGACGAAAAATGTGTTCTCCATGTCCCCGAACAGGTGTTACCTGTGTCTTCGGTGCAAACAGACCTGATGGATGAGATTTATTCCCGGGCCATCAATCTTCCCGAGCAGTCTGTCAAGCCAATTCGTTTATGGGTCACTGGCAATTCCACCCAGACCGTCTTATCATATCTCTTATCGGTGGGTCAACAGGGAAGCCGGTACGAGTCCGGCGCGGTCCCGCCACTGTAACCGGGAACGAAACCTCAATCGCCATTGTCTCCCTCTCAAGGAGATGAGAAGGCGAGGAAGTAGGAACCCTTATCGGACGAATGCACGATGAGGAGATGGCCCGGAAGCCAGGAAACCTGCCCTCCGATCACCCCGGGAACCTGGAAGCTGACCGAGGAGAATGCTCCGGTGTGAGAGAACGAATCTTGCAATATCACCGCCTTTTGTCGTTCCGAATCGCAGCGCCGTCATTCACTCGCACATCTTCCGTTCTCCGCGTACGAGGATGCGCCTGAGAATGTCAGTGTCCTTTTCTTCAAAAACCGGCGGATTTACGCTGATCGAAATCCTGATTGTTGTCGCGATTATCGGTGTCCTTTCCGCAATCGTAAGCGCAAACTATTTTGAGGCTGTCGAGCGCGCCGACAAGGCCGCGTGTCAGCAAAACCTCCACACCGTCTATTCGGCCCTGCAATCGTACCGACTCGACTATAACCGATTCCCCCCGGGCGATGGTCTTGCGGATATGCGCTCCCATCCTGATCTCACCGTGTTCGGATGCGGCCCGGCGGCGAACGGCTATTGGAGCGGTGTCTCCCTGCTCCTGACCGAGCTGGGATACTGCTCCGAAGACAGCCTGTATTGCCCGGCATTGAGACGCGCCCACTATACACCGGTTCCCGCGTATTCCGCTTCCGGCCAATCCGGATTCTCCGGCAAACAGATTCCACAGTGGCGTTATCTCCGTTTCGCTTACAACAGTGCGGCAACCGATTCAGGCGGATACGAGGGGGGAGAACAAAATATCGAGAAAGATCTCGATGCGGATATCTGGCTGGTGCGCTGCCTGCACCTGGATATCGGACAATTCGATAAGGAACGAGATATTCCTTTCCCGTTTCGAGTAAACATCGATGAAGAAAATCCCGCTTGCAGCTGGTATGGAGAGTTCGAACTGACTCTCCAGGGATCCATTCGGCTTCGCCCGGTCGAGCGGCGAAATTGACCCGGCTCTTCGACCGTGCCATTCCGACGGACATTTGACATCTGGAAACCTGTTTATGAAAAATCCCCGTCGCCTGATTGCCCCGTTAATCGCCTCCCTTGCGGCGCTGGTTTGGGTGGAAATCTCGATAGGACCGGTGGGGCTGTCTTTTGCAGACCTGCTTGCCGCGCTGGCATCTCCGGAATCGGCGAACGGCGTGATTATCTGGGATTTACGCATTCCGAGAATCGTTTATGCGCTTTGTGTCGGCAGCGGGTTGGCGGTATGTGGATTGGCATTACAGGGGCTTTTCAGAAATCCGTTAGCCGAACCGTTTACGCTGGGGATTTCCGGTGGAGCCGCTCTCGGTGCGGTTCTTGTCTTGACTACCGGTCTGCCGTTCGGCTCGGTGGGCATGGCCGCGGCGTCCTTTTTGGGCGCTCTGGTTGTTTGTCTGGTCGTTTATTTGCTGGCCGCTCGCACACTTTTTTCCGCAACCGCGCTGATTCTGGGCGGTGTGATGCTCGGATTTTTCGCTCAATCCGGGGTCCTGCTCGCCATTGCGCTGGCGCCGGGCCTGCGCGCCCAGGGAGCCATGATGTGGCTGATGGGAGACATGAGTTACGCGCCGAGGGATCTTCTTCTTCCTGTACTCACTCTAACCGCGGTCGGCGTGGTGTTCCTGTTCCGTCAAGCCCGTGGATTAAACGTCCTCTCTTTGGGAGATGAGAAAGCAACCTCCCTCGGCCTGAATGTGCCCCGATTGCGGCGCAACGTATTTCTGGGGTGCAGCCTGATTACCGGGACCACTGTCGCGGTGCTGGGCATCATCGGCTTCGTCGGCTTGATTATCCCGAATGCCGTCCGGCGATTGGCGGGCGGCGACCATCGAACACTGTTTCCGCTGTCCGCACTGGCAGGGGCCTGTTTTATTCTTCTCTGCGATGTCCTGGCCCGTTCGCTACTCGATCCTGTCGAGTTGCCGCTCGGCATCGTTACAGGATTTGTCGGCAGTCTCGCGTTCTTATGGATTTTCGTATCCCGTAAACGGGTGTGATGCAAAGCCATGCTGAAATTGGAACATGTTGTTATAGAGATTTCCGGAAGATACATTGTCCGTGACTTTTCCGCCGGATTCCCGGAGAAATCTCTAACCTGTATTATCGGCCCAAACGGTGCAGGGAAGAGTACTCTTCTCCGCGCTGTTTCAAATATCCTTCCGCTTACCCGGGGAACGCTCTCCTTTCAATCGGTCGATCTGCAATCACTACCGGCCCGCGAGCGGGCACGAAGGCTCTCTTATCTTCCTCAGACCATGCAATATGCTCCATCCTTTCCGGTTTCGCTGTTCGTCGAACTTGGAGGCGATCCCTGGGGCAATGAATGGGAACCGGCGTGGAAGGCGGAACACCTCGAACGTTGCCTGCATCTCTGCAATGTCGCCCATTTGAAGGAACGGGAAGTGGCCACCCTGAGCGGCGGAGAACGCCAGCGCGTCTATCTGGCCCAGGTGATTTATCAGAATACCCCGGTCATCCTGCTCGATGAACCCAGTTCATTCCTGGACCTGAAAAACATCGTGTTAATCGAAAACGCGCTGGCCCGCATTCGCGATGACGGGCGAACCATCCTGATGGTGACGCATGATCTGCACACCGTCCGTCGTATCGCAACACAGGTTATCGCCATGAAAGATGGGACACCATTCGCGGTAGATACGCCCGCTGCAGTTCTAAATCCGTCGCTTATCGCGGAATTGTTCGACCTGGACTGCGAAACATTACGCGAGCGCTTCTTCAAGTGATCGCTACAGCAATAATTTTCCAAATGCAAATGAGTACAGATTCGCGTTCCGCAAATGAAAGCGTAAACCAACTCGAATTCTTTACAGAATCACGGATTACCACCGTGGGTAGACCTTCAACCCAAACCAGTTGGCTTCCTTTTCCGTTCTCTCCAATTCAACAAACCGGATATCGTGTACATCTGCCGAAGGAAAGAGAGAATATGCTTTGCCGCTTTCCGTCTCAAAACTCAGAATATCGCCGGAGATTTCGCGCCCGCCCTTCCCGGAATGCGATAGCAGCCGGGCCGGTCCGTCGAACGGATTCTTCACCCGACAGGGACGTCCCGCCTCGCTGACTATCCGGACCGACAACACCTTACCATTCTGCATCACGGAGGAGACCAGAAATCCCTCTTCCGCCCGGAGTCCGACAAAAGAAGCATTTCGCCACGCATCCGGCATGGCCGGAAATACACGAATAATTCCACGTTGGCTCTGCAAAAGCATCTCCATTAAAGCCGCCGCGTATGCAAATCCCGCCTCGAGCGTCATCGGTTCATAAGTAAACTGCGAGTAACCGAACTGCCGATAATCGCCATTTACATGCAAGGTAGATGGAGTAATAAATCCGTTGGCATACATATCCAGCATGGCCCAGCTCATGTTCGGATATCCCGCGCGGGAGGCAATGCACGAGGCCCATGGGAATGCCCAGCCGGTCCACATCATGTACCCTGTGCGGCGCCAGTGTTCAACGGACCGACGGATCAGGTTGCGCGTCTCCTCTCCGTCATCTATACCCAGCAGGCCGAGCGGATAAATGCCCATCAAATGCGAGTGGTGCCGATGGGAAAAATCCAAACTGTAGTCGCGGGAAATTCTAAGCCCGTTTTCATCCGTTTGATAATCGACGAGACGATCGAGGGTCTCTTTCCAGCGCCCGGCTTCGGGATCGTTCAGATTCAGGATCTCATTCGCTTCCAGTAACGATTGGGCGAGGAACCGAATCAGGTACAGATCGCAATTCGGGTCGGAGGTCCATGCTCGAATGCTTCCTTCGTAATACTCCGGCGAACTGGACAGCGGGATGTGCAGCTTACCATCTTCGCCTTGTTCCAGTAGATTCATGTACGTTCGCAAAAACGGTTTCATAAACGGAACGGCCTTGTTCCGCAGGAAATCCCGGTCCATGGAATATCGCCAGTGCATCCAATACTGGTGTGCCAGCCACGCTCCATTTCCCGGCCAGAACTCCGTCGGGGGGTAACCGTGAACACGCACTCCGCCCGGCCCCAGCGCGCATCCCGACCAGGCTCCATCGAATCCGAAAAACTCACGACAATTCTTTTCGAATCGGGGCAGGCACTTCAGGAAAAAATCATATAACGGCTGACCGAATTCCAGGCGATTGGAGGTATAAATCGGCCAGGTACTTTCTTCGACATTCATGTCGAGGTGGTAATCCCCGGCCCATGGCGGCATCGCCCCGTCCAATGTCCATAATCCCTGTAACGTAATCGGACATCCGTTCGGGCGTGTGCTACATGCTAATTTGTACATTTCCGCGTAGTACAAATTCTCCAGTCGTGCATCCGGTACGGAAAGCGCCGAAACTTTCCAATAGTCTGCCCACCAGGCCTCATGCTCCTTGCGCAGTTCCCCGATGCCCTGCGTTCGAGCCTCCTGCACAACAGCGAGTGCCTGCCTGTCCGAATCACCTGTATCGCTTACAATTAAAGAAACCCAAAGAGTCATCCCGCTGGAGCTATATTCGGGATGCCAGGCAACCGAGTACGAACCGCCCGTGGGGAAACGCTGATACAGGACCGTGCCTCCGGTCATCTCCCGAATCTCCGCCGGTGGATAGCCCCAATCGGACAGCGTCTTCTTTGCGCCATCATCGAGATGGTCCAATGTGGCTCGAATCGCCGGAGCGTGATCCCTGGACAGACCGTCGAATTGCATCACGAGTAACGGTTTCCCGTTCTGTGTCCACGCCCGCCATGGAACAGTGTTCGCTGGAATCTGTAATTCTCCCTCGACAATTCCTTCATAGAGCCGAAGGCGGGCATTCAATGATTTAAAGGCTTTCTCCTCACCGTCCGCGTCAAAGGTAAATTCAATGCGTGGCATGGGGAGACGGGTTACGTCGGTCTGGCGTTTTCCGTCCGTCCTGCGATTAACACTGCTGGGAAACATCGTCTCCCAGAGTTCTTTTTCCCGATTCTCCGCCACCGCTTTTCGTACCCAGGGGTAGTTGTATTTCTCCGGATCGACAGGAACCTCCCTTGTCTCCCATGCGGCATAGCTGTCCAGTGTGATCTTCCAGGGGTTGCCGGTTCCCCAGATCATGGCGCCGATTTCCCCGTTGGCCAGCGGAATCCCGTCCAGCCAGCGTTCGGGCGCGCGTTCGTAGATAAAATCGTGTTGCCGCAAGTAGGATGCCATATCCGGCATGATTAGTGATGACACAGGAGCGGCCATGGGCAATCCTCCATGGAATATCATCGCGATAAACAAACTCAGGATGACAACGGAATAGTGATTGGTTGTTTGGTAGAGCATTCCTCGCATTGCTATCGCATCCTCCAAAAAAGAATCTCTGGTCCTTCTGTCTTATTCGTCCCATCTATCTCCCTCCGCACAGGTAGTCTCTTCTCCCCCTCTCCATTCTTGGAGAGGGGGCCGGGGGGTGAGGATAACACCCCCGGCTCCGATTTCATCCGATATCCGTCAGCAGCCCGGAATCCAAGCCGTTGATCTCCACCTCCCGACGGGCCGAACCGAATGTTACCGTGAAAGTCTCTTTCGTCTCCGAAAGATTCCACAGCAACACAGCGCGTGCGGTCGGATACCAGGCGCAAACTACCGGCTTTTCGTCCTCCACAGAAGGAACTTCCGGCAATTGGGGCAGGATCTCTTTTTTAAACGCGAACAATGACGTTAAATCCTGCGCGATCGGAATTGCCCCGTCAATCGCAACGCCGCTTTCCGGTCGAATAACAAACTTCGTCCCGCTGGACCGCAGATCACTCGCTGCCGCCGCCTGCGCATCCGAATCGGACAGGAAAGTCCACCCCTCCTGCGCAGGTGTCTCGGTTACCTCAAACGGTATCCCGGTTGCGAGGAACAGGCTGTACGGCTGATCCTTGCTCACATACCGGCTCCATTCTCCCCAGTAGTGTTTGAACGGTCCCCGTGGTTTGTGACCGGCAATGCGCTCATGCTCCGCAGCCTGCTTTTTCATCGCCGGGGCCAGGACCTCCCAATGCCCCAGCGGGAATGGTGTCATCCCGGACATGAACATCGTATTCCGCACATCGCTGATTGTGGAAATAACCAGTTTCGCCGCCATATTCTTTGCGGAAAGTTTATCCGCCGGAAAGGCCGTCGTCTCGCTATACGCCAGTTCAGGAGAAACGAACCGGCGATGGAACAGCGAACTGAACAGCTCATTCGTCTTGTTATTGAGTTTCCCAAATGAATTGTCATCGAACATCAATTCCCCCACCCGCAGTGGCACATCCCGATAGTCTGCCAATCGAATCCCTGCCTTTTCTGCGCCCAGGTACATGACCATGTTGCCCAGACGCAGATTCGGGGCAGCCTTTTGCTGTTCCCGGAACGACTCGGTTAATTGATCGCATGTAAACTCCACCCAATCCCGCAAAATGGGAGTCAGAACACGGCGACTGACATCCTCCAGAAGTTCATTCCATTTTGCCGCAGTGTACCCGCCCCTTTTCAGAAATTGCTCGCGATGCCGATCGCAGAAACAGCCGCCGATGGTTCCGGGGCCGACCGCCAGGCGGAAATCATCGTCCAGAAAAACCTCCGAGATTCCGATATCCTGAATCCGGCGCAGAGCCTCCGCGTTTTCTTCTGTCGCGGGCGGGTGCAATGAGGTCCCCGCGTATTTCGACCCATCCGGGCGAACGGCAATCCTCCATCGCTCCGGCGGGGTGAGTGGAAACGTCCCCGATTTCTCGCCGAGCGAGTCGCCCGGATGTCCCAACGGCACATTCACCACATGCGCCCTCAGTCCTGCTTTCGCAAGGCGGTCCCGACATGCCCTGAGTGTGTCGGGATGGCTGTACCAGTGGCCATAGAAAAAGGCTCCCATCCAGATATCGGTCACCCCCGCATCCTGAACCACCTTCACCCTCTCCGGTTCCTCCGCGATGGACTGCGGCGAAAGGCATAGGTGAAACGTGCGTTTCGGTTCCGTCTCGCATCCTCCGCCCCGCGCGAGAAAAAACCCGGCCCCTGCCATAGTTGAAACTTGAATCATTCTGCGCCTGGTCATTTCATCGGCGATCCACGTCATTTTGCGCTCCTTACGGAATCCCATTCTTTTTGTATAGTATGCCTGCTCGAAACCGGACAGTGAATATCCGGAGAATACTCCTCAATAGTCGGAGAATGCCATGAAAAATCAACCGTTCATTACCCGTCGAACATTCCTGGAAACATCCGGGAAAGGAGCCGCTGCCCTTGCTGCCGTCGTCTCAACCGCCCCGGCCATCCTGAGCGCAAAATCGCCCAACGAAACCATTGGGGTTGGTTGTATCGGCCTCGGAGTAAGAGGCGGCACGCTGTGCCATCAGGCCGCGAAGGTTGAGGGTGTCAAGGTCGTCGCTCTGTGCGATGTCTATAAGCCTCATGTCGAAAAGGGCCTGGAACTCGGCGGGAATTCCGATGCCAAGACATACCTGGATTACCATGAGCTGCTCGCTGATCCGAACGTCGATGCCGTCACCATCGCCACACCGGACCACTGGCATTCGCAAATGCTGATGGATGCGGCACAGGCCGGTAAAGATATCTACATCGAAAAGGGCTGGACCCGGACCATCGATGAAGCCAAGGCGATGCACGCGGCAATCAAAAGCAGCGGTGTAATGATGCAGCTGGGGCATCAGAGCCGCGAGCGCACGGCGGGCGTTCAGGCTCGTGAGTTGATTCGTGCAGGGGCGCTGGGACCGATTACGCTTGTTCGCACCGGGCGCTTTGAGAATCGCCCTCTCGGGCAGAATGTCTGGCGCTGGTATGGCGATTACGGCCGATACGAACGCCCTGACCCGGCGCAGGTTCAGCGCGATCTTGATTGGGACCGATGGCTTGGTCCCGCCCCCAAACGACCGTTCAGCATGGAACGATTCTGGCACTGGCGCTGCTATTGGGATTACGGAACCGGCGTTGCGGGCGATCTCCTGTCCCATGAAGTCGACTTCGCCCAGGCCATGCTCGGTTACGGAATCCCGGATACCTGCATGACTGTCGGCCTGAATGCGCTTCTGCACGACGGTAGAGAAGTCCCTGACACCTGGAACACCGTTTACACTTACGAACAGCAAGCCTGCACCGTCACGTTCGACTGCAGCATGAACAGCTGTGCGCGGATTCAGCCCCCCGTCTTTTACGGAAAAGAGGCTGTCTTGCAGTTTGATACCATTGCGCAATCGGTGAATACATTCGATGTCTACGCGGAACGTGGAGTGAAATACGGCGCGAAAATCGAAGCCGGAGAAATACCATCGGATGAGCCGTTCCTGAAATTCGATCCGGCAAAAACACCCGCGCAACCATACCATATCGAGGACTTCTTCCAGTCCGCTCGTTCCCGACACAAACCAAAATGCGATGAGGATCAGGCATTCATCGAGGCCGCCATTATTGTCATGGCTACCATCGCCTATAAAGAAAACCGCCCTGTCCGCTGGGACCGCGAAAAACAGGACGTAGTCTTTGCTTGATAGATATTCGCCCGGAGGAATGATCCATGCTCTCGCTCGGTTTCCTTTTATTCAGCTTCGCCCAAACACAAGTGGTGAATACCATCGCCCCGCCGGACATCCTTTCGGCCTCGATCTCTGTCGCCGCGATCCAATTCTCGCCCGCCGCTGAGATTGAACAGAACACACAGAAGATTATCGACTACCTGAAACAATGCTTCGAGCGTGGCATTCGTGTAGCCGTCTTTCAGGAATGCGCCATCACAGGTTACGACAAAGACGCGATTGGGAAGGCGAGACCGGATCAGCTGGCAGAGGCCGAAAAGAAAATCGCGGATGCCTGCAAACAGTTCAATGTCTATTCCGTGGTCGGAACCCCTTACCCTTCAAACGGTACATTGTACAACACAGCGGTGGTATTCAATCCCGAAGGGAAAGAAATCGAGCGATACGCGAAAATCCAGCTGGTCGGCGGGGATGACTGGGCGGAGCCTGGGAACACCCTGTCCATATTCGACATTGACGGAATGCCCTGCTCGATCATTATCTGCCATGACGAACGCTATCCCGAATTGGTACGCCTGCCGGTATTGGCGGGAGCGCGGTTAGTCTTTTACGTTTCCAGCGAATCCAATGTCAAGGCCGAAAGCAAGCTGGGGCCGTACCGCGCCCAGATTCAGGCTCGCGCCGTTGAGAATAATGTGTTCATCGTCCATGCAAACTCCCCGGCCATGATGTCGCACGGGCAAAGCCGCATCATCGCCCCCGATGGCAATATCATTATCGAGGCAAGCATGTTCCAGGACGAACTGATTTCCGCCATCCTGGACATGCAAAAAGCCACCGCCGAAAATGCCCAAAAAAGCTTTCGGTGCGAAACATTACGCGCCTGGTGGGAGGAAGGGATCAGGAAGGTTGTGGACCGAAGAAAAACAAAGCCTTGATTCTGAAGACAGCATTCATCACGAATGTATTTTCTGCAGTTCCTTTACCAGAAGATCCACATCCGTCGACGGGCAACTGCTATTTGTATCCTTGTTGTGCTTCCGGAGTATTTTTGCATTCTCCAATGCCTTTTCAAGTTCGGGCATGAGCAGATCCAAAGGAGCCGAAGCCTTATCATAATCTTTGATATACTCTTTCAAACAATTCTCAACTTCATCACAGTCTTGAAATGGCCTGGTCGTGTATGTGAAATGCAATAAATACCAGAACTCAAAACAGGGCACCGATAGAGCGACGTAGATTTTATTACCCTTTGCCTTGTCTATCGCCTCATCCAAGTCCACGTGTTTGTCGCGATCAAACACACACCATACCTGATCGTACACAACTCCCTTTCCATGTTTCGCCTCATTTTTGCGGTTGTCACGGAGTTCTATTGCATATTTGACGATGGAAACGGGAGAGTTGCCAAGATCGGGGCCGAACACTTCCACATTCAACGGATGAATACGCCATCTCTTCTTCAATCCCTCAAGATAATTCCGTTCTGTTTTCTCCCCTTCGCAAACAACTAGAATAATATCGCCGGTTTTCTCAAATACTGGCTCCCTCAGCCTAAAGGAACGTTCTGACCATGGCCCACGGTGTTTCTTCATTTGAATGGAAAATCTCCCAGGAATGGAATTGCACCGTACCGCCCCGCCAGATACCCCTTCTGAAGCGCTTCATCAGGACGTGGCTTGTAATCCGTCAACGGATAAAGAACCGTCGCCCCTTCGTCATTCTTCTCCGTAAACCAAATTTGATCCCGCCGGAACAGATCGACATCCAACAACGTCGTGTCGTGTGTGGTCAAGACAAGTTGCGCGTTTTCGAGATTCACCTTTGGCGATTGCATGTACCTTATTAGGTTGCGAACAAGTGATGGATGTATTTTGGCGGCGATTTCGTCTATGCAAATTGTGCATCCGAGTTTCAGCGTTAGAAGCCACGGCCCCAACAGCGAAAAGTACTTTAAGGTACCTGCCGACTCCTCATCAAGAGAAAAATAAATCCCTTTTTCTTCCCCATTCATGCAATGCTTCATGCGAATGTCCACAACTTTCTTGTCTCCCAGCGAGCGTAACGTCTTTTCTCTTTCGTCTCTCGGCATTGCATCTGGAAATGGGATTTCGTCCGGTTTGAATTCTTGAATTTGAATCTCCGTAATGCCGAGATCGGCTAGCGTGATCATAGCACCAACGAGATCATAGAGTGACTTGTGCGCCAGCATCATTCTAATTGTGCCGTCAAATGACGGATCGGATCTAGAAAAATCCATAAACCGAAGAAAAACACCAAACCACTGATAGACCATACTCAGCTGCTCATGATTGAATTGCGCCGCAACGGAAAGAAACAATGCATTCTCTCTCGTCCTGTCTTTCAGGCTTCTTCTTTCGCCCTTGTATTTTGAACCGAAGTTCCAATCATACTTGCCGCTATCAGGATCAAATCTACGCTCAAACCACCGTTGCGGCTGCCCTTGCGGATAGGCAATAAGCCATTCCTCATAAACTCTTTTCTTATCCAACGCGAATCCGTATTGATACCGGACTCCCTCATGAACAAATATCACCTCAAATTCACTCGGCTCCTGCTCTTTCTGGCTGTCCAATCGAAATGGTTCAACTCCCGTTTCTTCCCCAGGTTTTAGTTCGCTGGCGGATTTCTCGACAAAATCGCGCATGAATTTCATGGCCTTGATGAGGTTGCTCTTGCCCGAGGCGTTCGCCCCATAGACAGCGACGCTCTTCACCAATTTGGTATTCTTCAGACCGGGCAAGTCCAGTTCAATCAGGTTGTCCGGCAGCGTCTTGTCTCGGTTGCTCGCCACAAGGCTTAACACCTGGCGATCCCGGAACGAGCGATAATTGGTAACGGCAAATTCAATGAGCATTGCCTTTATTCCTTTATATCAGGTCGATTGGAACGGAATATCCGTTTGAATCTCAGAAGAAATATATCATAATCCCAAGATCACCGCAAGTAGGACAATTGGACTTATCTCCCTCACCCCAACCGTCTCCCGGAGGGAGAGGGGGAAGATTTGCGGGGGAGGGCGACATTGCTATTGACGCCCCCTCTTCCCCTTCCTATCGTCATAGTTGATTGCATTGGAAGAAGATCATGAATCGTATTCTCTATCCGTTCTCGGCGATTGTGGGCCAGGATGCGATGAAAACCGCGCTGTTGCTGAACGCGGTAGACTCCACCATCGGCGGGGTCCTGATTCGCGGCCAGAAAGGAACCGGAAAATCCACCGCTGCCCGCGCCCTGGCGGCTCTCCTGCCCCCAATCGAAACCGTGGATGGATGCCTGTTCCATTGCCCCCCGGATGATCCCGATTCCATGCACGAGGGCTGCCTTGAACGATTTGCTGGTGGCGAAACGCTTCCACGAACCCGGCGTGCCACCCCGTTTGTCGAACTTCCCCTCAGCGCCACCGAGGACCGAATCGTGGGAACGCTGCATATCGAACATGCGCTCCGCACCGGCCAACGCCGTTTCGAACCGGGGCTTCTCGCAGCCGCCAACCGGGGCATCCTCTATGTGGATGAGGTCAACCTTCTGGACGACCATCTGGTGGATATGCTGCTGGATGCCTCGGCGTCCGGGATCAATGTTGTGGAACGCGAGGGCATTTCGTATTCCCACCCGGCGCGCTTCATGCTGATCGGAACCATGAATCCCGAAGAGGGGGATTTGCGCCCGCAATTCCTCGACCGTTTTGGTCTGTGCGTTTCGGTGAAAGGGCTTCCCAGCCCCGAAGACCGCGCTGAAATCATCGGTCGCCGGATGCAGTTTGAGCAGGATCCACACGGATTCCGCGATGAATGGTCCGAGGAGGAACAGAGCCTTTCCGAGCGGATTATCGCAGCGCGTGAGCGTCTCAACAGCATCAATATCTCGGACGAGATTACTGATCTGGCGGTTCGGGTGGCGCTTGAGGCCGAGGTCCACGGTCACCGGACCGACATCGCCCTTCTGAAAACGGCACGCGCCCTGGCTGCCTTGATGGAAAGAGACTTTATCATTGCGGATGATGTCATTGAGGCCGCTCAATTCGTCTTGCCTCACCGCATTCAGAATGCTCCCCTGGGAACTCCGGAAACATTATTCGGCAAGATCCGCGAAGCCATCTCCCGCGCTATGGGCGAGATTCCACGTGAAAAGCAACAGCCCGCCCCAACGGCTTACGAGGATGACCTGGAATCCATGCAATTCCCTGGATCGGGCGCTCCGGGCAGTGTGCTGTTCACCTTTCTCAAAAAAAAACGGATGAGGAGGTGTTTGATGCGGACGAGTTAGTCTGCATGGCTGATATCGACTTGGGCCAAATCAAAGCCAAATCGAAACCCCCGGGTCGAAAAAGCGACACCCGAACTCTTTCCCGTTCGGGGCGTTATGTCACTTCCCGACCCGTCCAAGACTGGGAGCGTCCCGCCGATATAGCTATCGATGCAACCCTGCGCGCGGCGGCGTTGAGTCACGCGGGTCCAGCTGAACCGTTCTTGGTCGAGCCACAGGATCTTTGCCGGAAAATCCGAAAGCGTCCTCAATGCAACCTGGTAGTCTTCCTTGTGGATGCCTCCGATTCCATGGGAACGCACCGACGAATGTCCGCGGCAAAAGGGGCTATCCTGGCCTTACTCACCGGCGCATATCAGAAGCGCGACCGGGTGGCGCTGGTATCTTTCCGGGGGATGCAGGCCGAGATTCTTCTGCCGCCAACGACCAGTGTGACTCTGGCTCGCGAACGCTTGCGCCGTCTTCCAACCGGCGGGGCAACGCCATTCGCCGACGGCCTGTTGAAAGCCTGGCGAACCATACAAATGGAACGAATCAAAGATCCGCATATCAATCCGCTTCTCGTGGTGGTTTCCGATGGCGACGCAAATGTCCCGCTTGAAAGCGGGCGCGCAATCCTCAAGGAATTGTGCAGTCT
This sequence comes from Candidatus Omnitrophota bacterium, assembly GCA_029570205.1. Lineage (GTDB taxonomy): Bacteria > Hinthialibacterota > Hinthialibacteria > Hinthialibacterales > JAKPRU01 > JAKPRU01. The sequence continues at coordinate 46,046 of JAKQSI010000118.1, forward strand.
GGCTCAGGCCGTTCACGAAGATGGAATCCGTTCCCTGGTGATCGATACCAACACGGAACTGATCCCCCGCGATGAAATGGTCCGCATTGCAAAGGCTCTCGACGCACGGTACCACCACATCAAGGAACTGAAAGCCAAAAGCCTGATTGAGGCTGTTCAGGACATTGAAATTCGCTCGGATTGTCTGAACCAAGATCCCCCGCTTCCGACATATTGACCTCCACTGCCCTTACCCCCACAATACGTCTCACAATCGCCGGTGACGGAGATGTCCCCCGTCAGCCCGGCGGGCACGACAACAAGAACTGAAACGAGGACGAAAAAATGCTCTGTCCGCTCTTCCCCCTTACCGCTGCCCTGTTGATCGGGCTCACTCAGACCTCCGCTGATCCGGTCCTTCCCATGGGAAACGCGCCAAAACCCCTGGATTTTCCCCATTTCCCCAGCCGAATGCACACCTTTGTGTGGCGCAACTGGCCCCTGGTGCAAGTCGGACGGCTTGCGGAAGTGCTGGACACATCACCGGAGAATGTCCGGACTGTCGCGGAATCCATGGGTCTCCCGCCACAACAGCCCATCCCGGAAAAAGACCGTAACCGCGTCCATGTCTCTCTGATCCGCCGCAATTGGCACCTGTTGCCATACGACCAGTTGCTGACTCTTCTGGATATGTCCGCCGATGAATTGGCCTACACCCTGCGCGAGGATGACTTCCTGTTCGCCAAACTCGGCTTACTGAAACCCGATTGCTCACCCCTTCAGTACACTCCCCCTACACCGGAACAACTCCAACGCTGCGATGAGATCAAGAAAATCGCCGGAGAAATCTTCGGTTCCAACTCCGGCTCTCCCCAGGAAAAGCTCCTGCAATTCATCGAAGAGCTGAGCCGTAAAGACCCCGCAATAAAATGGAACGGGAAACCGGAAACGTCCCGATTCTCCCCCCGATATATTTATTCCTATTTCGCCGTGTATGGCGACCCCCTGATGAATCCCGACCTGGACCCATTCCCGGAAGGTTTATTGCAGCGACTCTCGGCGCTTGGAGTGGATGGTGTCTGGATGCACACCGTTCTCCGGCATCTTGCACCGAGCGACATCTTCCCTGAATTCGGCGAGAACCACGAGATACGGTTGAACAATCTCCGGAATCTGGTCGAACGCGCGAAAAAATACGGGATCGGCATCTATCTATATATGAACGAACCCCGCGCCATGCCTCCCGCTTTCTTTGAGAAACGCGAACACCTGCGTGGAGTAGAGGAGCTCGGCTATTTCTCGATGTGTATCTCCACCCCGGAAGTGCGCCGGTGGCTCACGGATTCTCTGGCATACATCTTCGAGAACGTTCCCGGTCTCGCGGGTGTGTTCACGATCACCGCATCCGAGAACCTGACCAATTGCGCGTCTCACTACAAATGGAGAAACTGTCCTCATTGCAAGGACCGCGCCGCTGCGGAGATTATCGCCGAGGTAAACACCCTGATCGAAACCGGCGTCCATCGCGGTAACCCGGATGCCAAGGTGATTGTCTGGGACTGGGGCTGGCAGGATGAATGGGCCTGCGATGCGATCCGACAGCTGCCGAAATCCGTCTTGCACATGTCGGTCAGCGAATGGTCCCAACCGGTCCGCCGGGGTGGAGTGGAAACCGCTGTGGGGGAATACTCCATTTCGGTGGTGGGTCCCGGCCCCAGGGCCACGAAACATTGGGCCGCAGCAAAAGAATGCGGACTCAAAACAATGGCCAAAGTTCAGTTCAATAATACCTGGGAATTGTCGGCGGTCCCGTACCTGCCCGTAATGGACCTGATCGCCCGGCACTGCGAGAACCTGCTGACCGCAAACGTGGACGGATTGATGATGAGCTGGACGCTTGGCGGGTATCCGTCTCCCAACCTGGAATTGGTGCAGAAATTCGACCGGGATCCCGCTCCTGCAAAAGAAGAAGCATTGGATGCACTGGCGACGGATTATTTCGGCCCCGGAGCCGCCGAGGCCCGCAAAGCCTGGACTGCATTCAGCAACGCTTTCCAGGAATATCCTTACCACGGCGGCGTGGTATACAACTGCCCGGTTCAATATGGCCCGTCGAACCTGCTTTATGCCATGCCCACAGGCTACACCGCAACCATGGTCGGATTCCCCTATGATGATGTGGATGGCTGGCGCGGACCGTATCCTCCCGATGTCTTCGCCGAGCAGTTCGAAAAGGTAGCATCCGGGTGGAAGTCGGGTCTGCCTGACCTGGAACGCGCCGTGGAACAAGCGCCTGCCGGGAAAAAGCAGACAGCGGAAGAACAACTCCGGTTTGCCCGCGCCGCGCAACTGCATTTCGCCACGGTCGCCAATCAAACTCGATTCACCCTCGCCCGAAACGCCCTGCTGAATACGACAAATCCTCTTCCCGAAACGGAACGTCAAAAAACGATTGAATGGATTCGGCGGATCGTTCAGGATGAAATTCGGATTGCACAGGACCTCTATGGCCTTGCCTGCTCGGATTCCCGTATCGGTTTCGAGGCCACCAATCACTACTATTACATCCCCAGCGATCTCGTAGAAAAAGTTATCAACTGCCGCTATGTCTTGCAGCAAATGACCTCGCCGGAAGGCAATCCGCCCCATGAGCCGTAAGAACCGGGCGCAGAATGCCTGCGGTTTCTCCCCGGGGATTCCTGTGCTTATTTTCCCCGTCTCTTTCTTCTTTTCAATTCTTAATGTTTAATTTGTAATTCTATTCACTTCTTCCAGCATGGCTACCACATTCTCCGGCGGCACATCCGCGAGAATGTTGTGTACCTGCTGAAAGACAAATCCCCCGCCCGGCCTGAAAATGTCCACCATTTCGCGGACATGTCTCCGCACTTCATCCGGTGTGCCTTTCATCAGGACCCCCTGGGTATCACAGCCGCCGCCCCAGAATGTGAGATCCTTTCCGAATTCCGTCTTTAATTCTCTGGGATTCATACCTTCGCAAGTGATCTGCACGGGATTGATCGCATCCAGCCCCGCCTCAATCAGGTCGCCCAGAATAGGACGAACACCCCCGCAGCAGTGAAGCATCACGTTGACATCCGCCAATTCCTTCGCGCGATTCCAAAGGATTTTATGCCGTGGTTTGAAAAACTCCCGGTACATCTTCGGCGAGATTTGAGGGCCGGTCTGCATTCCCAAATCATCGCCGAACAAGATGACATCGATATACTCCCCGACACACCCCAGGAACGATTCCAGATTCTTCAGGTGCATTTCCACAACGCGATCCAAAAATTCATGTGCCCTTCTCGGCTCCCCGGCAAGAAGCATAAAGAAACGGTCGTTCCGATACAGGAACTGCCCCATCTCCAGCAGGTTTCCGCCGAACAGGCCGATGATGGCGCGGTCTGTCTCCTGGCGCAGTTTCTTTGCCCCGTCGCGAAGAATCTCTTTCCCGTTCGGTCCGGCGACCAGCGGACCGGGGGGACAGGCGATGGCCGTCCACATCGATTCCTGCATGGCCGCCGGGATGTTGTCGATATCATCCTGCTCAAGAAACGGGTAACTGCACTGCTCGAAATAAATCGCTCCATCCGGGAGTTTGGCAATCACATTTCCATTTTGGGACCGTATTACCCATTCTTTCTCGCGACGTTCCGGACCGGCCCAGGCCGGCATTTGGCAAGGCGTTCCGTCAGGGAGAACCCAATCGGTCCAGGCGTCGTCCCCGCGTGCGAACGCGCGCCCCAACTCGATCGTGTCGATCCCGAAAAGGTCCAGGATATCCTCATCCACTATCGCCAGCTGCTGGATCGGATCGTACACACGCACCGGACGCGGCGGTAATCCAAGATATTTCCGCAACTTGGGATACACCATCGCGCTGGTCCCGGATGATCGGTGTCCCGACAGGTCCACCGGCACACGGTCAGGCTCGATATGGTTCAACGATGCAAGGACTCGCTCCCTGGAGTTCATTTCTCCGTCTCCTTCCGATGAAATTGCCCTGATTATATTCCATTTGGCAATAAATGGAAAATCGTCAGGATTGTGTTCACTGACCTTTTGTGTTTGACCGGTTTATAGGTAGACTTTTCGGATGTGTTTCTTGGGGCCACACAATGGCGGCCCGACACAATCTTTCTTCACAGGTTATGGGCATGAAAATCGGAGTTCCCAAGGAAACCTTTCCTGGTGAGCGACGGGTATCTCTCGTTCCCGCTGTTCTTCCTTCGTTGACCAAGGCGGGCTTCGAAGTGCTGGTGGAATCCGGCGCGGGAGTCAGCGCCGCGTATCCCGACCAGGCATACTCGGAAAAAGGCGCGACAGTGGTTCCAGGTCGGGATGCGTTGTTCTCCCAGGCTGAGATTGTCACTCAAGTTCGTGGCCTCGGAGCCAATCCCGATGCCGGTCGGCAGGACTTGGCACGACTGCGCAAGGGGCAGGTGGTTCTCGGACTGCTTGAACCGCTCGCCGTACCGCAATCCGTTCAGGATCTGGCACAGACCGGCGTCACTGCCTTTGCGATGGAGTTGATGCCTCGGATCACTCGCGCACAAAGCATGGATGTGCTTTCCTCCATGGCCACCGTCTCCGGCTACAAGGCCGTCCTGATGGCGGCGGATACGCTGCCTCGGATGTTTCCCCTGTTAATGACCGCCGCCGGAACGGTATCTCCGGCGCGGGTGTTCGTGATCGGCGCGGGAGTTGCCGGTTTGCAGGCCATCGCCACCGCCCGACGGCTGGGAGCGGTGGTTCAGGCGTATGATGTCCGACCCGCTGTCAAGGAACAGATCATGAGTCTCGGCGCAAAGTTTGTCGAATTGCCCCTGGAGGTAAAAGACGCCGAAGACAAGGGCGGCTATGCGAAAGAAATGGACGAAAGTATCCTGCGCCGCCAGCGTGAAATGATGGTCCGCGTTCTCGCCGAAAGCGATGTGGTCATCACCACCGCCGCTATCCCCGGGAAACCTGCACCGAAATTGATCACTGCCGATATGGTGGCCGGCATGGCCCCCGGTTCGGTAATTGTCGATGTCGTCGCCGACAGGGGAGGGAACTGCGAACTCACCCGGCCCGGCGAGAATGTGGTCGAGCATGACGTACAAATCCTTGGACCGACCAATCTTCCCTCCATGGTGCCCTATCACGCCAGCCAGATGTATTCCAAAAACATGGCTGCCTTTCTGCTGCATCTGGTCAAAAAAGGCGAACTGCAATTGAACCTGGAAGATAATATCACCTGTGAGACCCTCGTCGCGCGAGATGGCGAGGTCGTTCATCCCGCCGTTCGAGAGGCATTGGGATTGCCGAAACAGGAATACACAGAAAAGAGGAGCAAATAATGGCCGATTTTGCCGACATTTTGACAATTTTCGTCCTGGCGATGTTTGTCGGTTTTGAAATCATTACCAAGGTCCCCCCCACATTGCATACACCCCTCATGTCCGGGTCCAATGCTATTTCGGGTATTACCCTTGTCGGCGCGCTGATCGCCGCCGGGTCCCATGAATGGCTCACTGCAACTCTCGGATTTCTCGCGGTGGTTTTCGCCACGATCAATGTGGTCGGCGGGTTCCTGATAACGCACCGCATGTTGCGGATGTTCCGAAGGAAAGAATGAACCCATGCTGAACCAGACAATCGTAAATCTACTCTATCTTCTTTCTTCCGTGCTGTTTATCTACGGGCTGAAGGGATTATCGCATCCCCGGACAGCCGTGCGGGGGAACCTGATTGGTGCGGTCGGAATGCTGATCGCGATTGTCGCAACGCTCATGTTGGGGAATGTTCGCTGGGAGATTGTCATCTCCGGGATGATTATCGGTTCCGGCATTGGAACTGTCTGGTCGTTCAAGGTTCCCATGACCGCCATGCCGGAACTGGTAGCCATGTTCAACGGGTTCGGTGGAATTGCCTCGGTACTCGTTGCCGGTGCGGCTTTCATCACTACCGAAACGGAAAATGTCGATCTGCAAATGACGATTTCCACAGCGGCCTCCGGGCTGATCGGAGGCGTAACCTTTACCGGCAGTGTGGTCGCGTTCTTCAAGCTGCAGAATGTGAAATGGATACCCGACGGCGGGTTCTTCAGGGGACAGCAGGTACTCAGCACGGTTCTCCTGATCCTGTGTGTACTGTTGGGGGCCGTGCTTGTTTATAGCCCCGCGAGTGTCTGGGCCTATTGGGTGATCGTCCCGCTTTCCTTTGTGCTGGGCGTTACACTGGTCAGCCCCATCGGCGGGGCGGATATGCCGGTCGTGATCGCGCTCCTTAACTCCTATTCCGGATTGGCAGCCTGCGCCACGGGTTTCGTTTTGAACAATAGTGTATTGATTGTCGCCGGTTCGCTGGTCGGCGCGTCGGGAGTGATTCTCACGAACATCATGTGCAAGGCGATGAATCGTTCCGTTTGGCATGTCGTGTTTGGAACACTTGGCCCGAGCAGTTCCACTCCCTCTGCCGATGATGTCTATGCCGGGAAGGTGAAAGCCACTTCTCCCGAAGAGGTTGCGATGCTCTTTGACGGGGCACGGCGGGTTGTGATCGCTCCCGGATACGGCATGGCGGCAGCCCAATGCCAGCATGTCGTGCGGGACTTGGCTAATCTTCTGGAGGCGCGCGGAATTGAAGTGGAATATGCCATTCACCCGGTGGCCGGACGAATGCCGGGACACATGAATGTCTTGCTCGCCGAGGCCGACATCCCGTACGACAAACTGAAAGAAATGGACGAAATCAATCCGACTTTCTCGCAAACCGACGTTGCTATCGTGATCGGTGCAAACGATGTCGTGAATCCGGTCGCCCGGACCGATCCCAACAGCCCTATCGCCGGGATGCCCATTCTGGATGTGGACAAAGCCAGGACGGTCGTCGTGATCAAGCGTAGCCTCAGCCCCGGATTTGCCGGTATCCCGAATCCCCTGTTCGCAGCGGATAACACCCTCATGCTGTTCGGCGACGGCAAGAAAGCCGTCCTCGAAACCATCGCCGCCATCAAGGCAGGGTGAGAAATGTTTGTCTGAACCTTGATTCGCCTGATTACAGGATTCTCTTGATTCGCCGAGTGTTTTCTTCATCATGGTAATCCTATAATCCTGCGAATCATGGTTCAGACTACCCTACAACTCTCACACCATCTCAACCTACCATCCCATCAATATGTCCCAAGATTTCCAGGAGGCCCCTCATGTCTATTCCCCGACGTACCTTTGTTCGATTGACCGGGCTGGGAACTCTCGCTGCCCTGTCCCGTACCGCATCGTCCGACAGTCCGAATGACAAATCTCAAGGAGAAAAACCCATGGCCATTGCCGATAAAGCCGGCTACCTGGCGAACATCATCACCGTTCTGAAAACCGAATGGCCCAAAAACCGCACCGTGAACATTGTCTGCCATGGCCATAGCGTCCCGTCGGGATATTTCAAAACCCCCGTGGTGGATACGTTCAACGCCTATCCCCATCTTCTGCACCGCGCGATCAAAGCGGTGTATCCGTATTGTGTCGCGAATGTAATTGTCACCGCCATCGGAGGTGAGAACTCCCAAAGCGGCGCGGCGCGTTTCGAAACCGAGGTCCTTTGCCATCGTCCGGATGTCCTCACGATTGACTACGCTCTCAATGACCGTGGGCTGGGATTGCAGACGGCCCGCGCCGCCTGGGTGTCCATGATCGAGAAGGCCCTGGCCGCGGATGTCAAACTCTTGCTGATGACCCCCACGCCGGATGAAAGCCACATCCCGGACAAGGCCGATGAACCGCTCAACCAACATGCTCAGCAGATTCGCGACCTTGCGGCGGAATACGGTGTCGGACTGATCGACAGCCTGGCCGGTTTCGATGCTTACCAGAAAGCGAACGGGAATGTCACCGACCTTCTGTCACAGATCAATCATCCGAATCGCAAAGGGCACGATATCGTCGCCAAAGAGCTGTTCAGCTGGTTTTCCGATCAGCCGTATCCGCCGACGGTCGAGAACTGGAAACCGCAATAAAACCTGTTCGTGGGGCGAGTTTGGGTCACCGGAAAGAACCCCCACTCCGGTCTTTTCCTTGGGGGACAGGGTGAAACTTGCCGCTTTTTGAGATAACCTCAGTAGAGTCATCCCGAGTCCGGCAACCCTCGGTGATGGGGGTGACATCCAAGTCGTCCCTATTACCCCCCAATGCGACAACAGGGGAGAATGCGAAGTGGAATGCGACGGATCATCGCCCATGGAACGATTTCGGATCATACCGGCGTTTTGGGTCCTGGGGTGTTCCGCCACCGCGATTCAGGTTTTGATTCTTCGCGAATTATTTGTCCTCCTGTCAGGGAATGAGTTGTGTTTCGGTTTGGCGCTGGGGGTGTGGTTGATCGGCATTGCTGCGGGCGCGTTTGTAGCGGTGTTTCTGGTCAACCGGAGTGAGCCGAGTTTTCTGTTTTCCGGTTGCCTTGCGGCAGGTCCGATCCTGGCTCTCGGCTCGGTTCTGGCGATACGAATGCTCCGTTCTTTCCTGGCAGTTCCGCTTGGGGAGCAAATTCTACCGGGTTCATCCTTGATTCTGTCGTTAATCTGTGTTGCGCCGCTCGGCATGTTGATCGGGATCGCGTTCCCGCTGGCCGTAACATACCTTGGAAAGAGTGCGGTCCGGCGCGAAACATTGACTCACCCGGTCGGACAAACCACTTCTACTGTGTATGCCTGGGAATCGTTCGGAAGCCTGGTGGCCGGAGCGCTGATTTCCTTCTACCTGGTGGGCCGATTTGGGGCGGTGGAGATTCTGCTCTGGGTCGCCGTCCTGACCTCCGCTGTCGCATCGTTACTTTTTCTCCCCAGCCGACTTGGCGAGACATATCTGCTCATCGCGGCCATTCTCACTCTTGTAGTCGCTACGGATGCGGGGAAATCGCTCGAACACTGGAGCAACCTTCAACGCTGGAAGGGATTCGGGTACGGAAATTGGGTTCTCTCCAGGGATACCCCCTACGAGCACCTCGATCTGGGACGCACTGCCGATCAGTTCAACCTGTATTCAAACGGTTCTCTGCTCTTCTCGTTTCCTGATCCGTACACGGAACAAATCTCCGCGCATCTCTGGATGTCGCTTCATCCGAATCCCCGGAATATTCTGCTGATCGGCGGAATGGGCGGACGGTATCTGCTGCCGATTGTCGATCACCGACCCGAACGGGTTGACTATGTGGAGCCGGACCGGGCGGTGATTGAAACAGTCCGTAACCGAAGCGAATTTCGACTGGCGCAGATTTTGGACTCCGACAAAGTCCATGTTCACATTACCGATGCCCGGCGATTTGTGAGGGAAACCGAACAACGCTACGACCTGGTAATTGTCGATCTACCCGAGCCTTCGACTGCGCTTCTGAATCGGTACTACACAAAGGAGTTCTATTCGGAAATCCGGGATATTCTTGCTCCGGATGGGCTGCTGGTGACCGGTGTGGAAGCGCCGTCTACCTATATGGCGGGCGAGTTCGGCACATACACGGCCTCAATTTTCCGGACGTTACAGAGTGTTTTTGAACACGTGGGGCTTCTGCCGGATGGGAATCTGCTCATGGTGGCTTCGTCGACACAGGCGCTTTCGCTGGATCGGCCGGAAATCTATGTGGATCGCCTTCGATCTCGCTGGATTTCCTCGTCCACTTTTACACCGGAGGCTGTCCTGAATCACATTCTTCCGCAGAGGGCGAAGGCGGCCCGCGATGCCCTGGACAAACTCCGGTGGGTTCCCTGCAATACCGACTTTTCCCCACAGAGTTATCTCAGAAAATTGGTTCTCTGGAGCCGCGAAAGCGGCGGCGATTCTCTCGCGGATATGCTTGATAACCTTGGAAGCTGGAGCCGATTCCTGCTGGTCATGCTGCTGTTAGTCGCTTCTGTTCCGTGGGTTTTTCTCGGCATGGTCCCGAAACGTGTTTCTCTCTTTACTTCTGTTGGGGCGGTGGGGTGTGCCGGGATGGGATTGGAACTTGTGGCCATCTACATGTACCAGAATCTGTATGGCTACTTGTACAGGGAGATCGGGTTCCTGGTAGCGGTTTTTATGGCGGGACTCACTTCAGGTGCAATTCTTGGACGGTGGATTGCAAAACGGCCGAATGCTCAACGGATTCTCGTTCGGGTTCTGTTCGGTATGGCCGGGTTTGCTTTCCTGTTTCCATTTTTTCTGTGGGGCTTGTCCACAATCCAGCCGGGTCATTCTGTCGGGCTGATAGTTTATGGCGGGTTGATTCTGGTGACAGGCTGCCTGGTGGGCGCTGTTTTCCCGGTAGCCGTCGCGGTCCTGGCCGAACGTCAATCCGGCGATGGAGGTAAGGTGGTTGCTCTGGCCGATGCCGCCGACCACTTGGGCGGCGCGGTCGGCGCATTTTTACCCGGAGTTCTCCTGTTCCCGCTTTTTGGGGTGTTTTGGACCTGTGTTCTTCTGGGTGTCGGACTGGCCTGTGTCGCGATCGGGGTCCTGATGGCTACTTACCTGGAATCACCGTATTTCTAATGTAGTGTAATCCGTGCCTTGTATTGTCGTTCCGAACGAATGTGAGGAATCTCAGCGGGGCAGCATACAGATATGAGATCGCCACGTCGCAGCCCGTCGCAGACTCCGGGAGGCTCCTCCTAAGAAAGATGGGCCGTCGACAGGCACGGAGGCGTGTCCCACTATAGTAGGCCAGGCGTCTCTGCCTGGCGGCTACCCAGTAGGCCAGGCGTCTCTGCCTGGCGGCTACCCAGTAGGCCAGGCGTCTCTGCCTGGCGGCTACCCAGTAGGCCAGGCGTCTCTGCCTGGCAGGTCAAGGGCTGACAGGCCTTTGTGCCTTTCAATGGGCGGAAAGGAAACTCTGTACCTCATGGTTGATGCCTCTACCGTTCTGTGCGGGGTGATCGGCAATCCCATCGCGCATTCCATGTCCCCCGCCATGCACAATGCCGCTTTTTCCGCATTGGGATTGAACTATGTCTACCTGGCATTCAAAGTGGAAGATGTCGCGGAGGCGCTGAATGGTGTTCGCGCCCTCGGAATTCGTGGCCTGTCTGTGACCATTCCGCACAAAGTTTCGGTGATGGATCATCTCAATTATGTTGACCGTACCGCCGAGCGTATCGGCGCGGTGAATACAATTGTCAACGAAGCGGGGCAATTACTCGGAACCAACACCGATGGTCTTGGAGCGCTTCATGCCCTGGAGCAGGTCCAGCCGGTCGATGGTCGGCGTATTCTGATTCTCGGTGTCGGCGGGACCTCTCGCGCCATCGGGTTTACGCTTGTGTCCGAGCGAAAACCGATATCGATTGTCCTTGCCGGGCGAAAACCGGAAAAGACAGCCAACCTGGCGCGCGAAATTCAATCTTCTTCCACATGCCCTGTCATCCCATCGGATTTCGATCCGCGATCCCTTGTTGAAACGATTTCGCAGGCCGATATCGTGATCAACACAACGCCCATCGGTATGTTCCCGAATGTGACAGAATCGCCGGTTCCCGATGGGGTGTTTGACAGCCGTCAGGTTGTCTTTGATGCGATCTACAATCCGCCGAAAACCCGCTTCCTGTTTCAGGCGGAACAGGCAGGCGCAAGAATAATCAACGGTCTCCCGATGTTTGTCCATCAGGGAGCGGAGCAGTTCCGCCTGTGGACCGGAATGGAGCCGCCCGTTGAGGTTATGGAGCAGGCGGTCCGGCAATGCTTGCGCATCGCACCTGGTAACGAAGGTTAATTTAAAAATGTCTACCGCTGCTGCTGTTGTTGTTGCGGCCGGGCAGGGGAAACGGATGGGAGGCGAGACCAACAAGGTTCTCCTTCCCCTGGCCGGAAAACCTGTCCTGGTCTATTGCCTGGAGACTTTGAATCGCTCCGAACGAGTGGATCGAATGATTGTCGTCACGCGCCGGGAAGACTTGCAGACAGTCGAGACCCTGGCGCAGAAACATGGCATTATTAAAGCCGGGGGAGGGATTGTCCCCGGCGGGGCCGAGCGATTCGATTCCGTTCTGGCGGGTCTCAATGCCCTGACGGATAGCCCACCCGATTCGGTCCTGATTCAAGACGCCGCGCGGCCCTTCCTGACAGAGCAGATGATTCGGGATACGCTGGACGCGCTGACCGAATCGCCCGGAGCCGTCGCCGGTGTACCCTGCAAAGATACAGTCAAGATGGTTGATGACGCCCGTACCGTGATCGCCACGCCGGACCGCTCTTCGCTCTGGATTGTCCAAACCCCGCAGACCTTTCGATTCAGCGCGATTCTGAACGCTTATCGCGGCTATCGGCCCCCGCCGTATCCGACCGATGATGCCATGCTTCTGGAATATCGCGGTGAAAAGGTCACAATGGTCATGGCGTCGTACGCCAATATAAAAATCACGACCCCCGAAGATCTTCGTATCGCAGAGATCCTGTTGCGTCTGAGGACAGAATGACCGACACCGTTGCCGATGCCCGCGCGAAACTCAACCTCTTTCTGGCGGTCAGAGAAGCGCGCCCGGATGGATACCATGAGTTGGATATGGTCAACGTCGAGGCGGGTCTGAGTGACCGGCTGACTTTTTGTGACCGGATCGTACCGGGCATACAGATGCGCTCTAATAACAGACGAATTCCTCTCGACGAGAGAAACCTGGTGTGGAAAGCAGTCAGTCTGCTTTTGGGAGATCGCCCCAATCCGGGAATCCGCATCGAGATTGACAAAAGAATCCCCGTGGGAGCCGGTCTCGGTGGTGGAAGCAGCAATGCCGCCATTACCCTCCGCGTTTTAAATGAGACGCGGTCTCTCGGTCGGGATCGGGACCTTCCTGAGTTAGCCGCGCAGATCGGTTCGGATGTCCCGTATTCATTGATCGGTGGACTGTGCCGTTGCCGAGGGCGTGGCGAGCGGGTTGAGCGGATTGACGTAGCGCAATCTTCGGAACCGTGGCTTCATGTCCTCCTGATTCTCCCGAATGTCGCGGTCCGTACGGCGTATGCCTACAGGTGGCTGGATGAATGCGGGATTCAAGACGAATGCCACCCCTCCGCCCTTCTCGATGCAATCGAACGACGGAATATCGGGGAGATCCGTGACAATCTTCACAATTCCTTCGGTCCCGTGGTCTCCGAGTGGGTTCCGCAGATCAGGCACATTAAAGCCGTCACGAAAACGCTTTTCGGCCTGGAACCGCATCTTTCCGGCTCCGGCTCCGCCATGTTTCTCCTGTCGGATCAGGCCGGGGAACTGTCCGAAATGAGGGATCGTCTGCGGGACGGCTTGCATTGGCCCCCTTGCCGGTTCGAGATTGCCCCGTTGACGCTCTGACACCCAAACAATCCCCGTCCTTTCCACTCATCCCTTCATCCTTCATCTGCAAGGCGGTGGATTCAATTCGATATCGTCAATGGCCGACCGCATCGCTTTGTGAATGCGCTCCATCGCCGGAATAGCCGCACCGCCGGAAATCCCGGTTATCAGCGCGCACAACAGGAATCCACTCAGCAGTCGATATTGGAGTCTCATTTGAAACAAACCGCGCATTGTTGCCTCCGTCGATTCATAATACGGTGTTCGATTGGGCGACCTCGCAGGGTGTTCGGACCCGCTCATGCCCCTGCTGCCGTTCTCATCGGATCGGAACGGCAATTTCTTTTGCAGCGTGAATCGTCACCGGTCCCATCAACCCGGAGGCCGGCAGCGGGCGGAATCCAACCGGCATCCCGTACGCTGTCATGCTGCCCTGGCCGAAATGGGGAACCAGCTCTTCGGGAACCGGCGGAGGTTCTTTGAGATGGGACATGCGGTTGATCAGGGTGTTCGTCACATGAACCGTCATCTGATTTAACCCCGCTTTCAATGTATCGGTTACATTCAGCCTTTGCCCGCGCATCCATTGAATACCAACCGGCGTTCCGTTCAATTCTACCTCCGCTACGTTGCCGACTTTGCCGAGATCCAACTCCAGCCTCAATGCGGATCTCTTGTATGTTTCCGGTAACTCGAACGCAATCTCATAAACTCCCGTCCCGCTGAATGCTTCGGTCTCCGCGTCTTCCGTCCAGGACCGCAGCACGGTTACCCGCTTTTCAACGCGCGGAAATTCCCGCCCCTCAAGCGTTATTTTCCATTCCCCCGTCACGGTAAACGGAGCGGGAATATCATCAATATCGGCTGTCACCAATGTTTCCTTCGAGCCGTCTTTCAATATCGCGAGATGCTTTCCGTTCTCCCGCGCTGTGCCCCGAATGCTTTCTCTCCCGACCTCCAGAATCTCATCGAAATTCGAATGCTCCACATGCCGTTCTTCTTCGCTGCTTTGGAATAGCACAAAGATCGATTCGTAAGGGGCCAGGTGTAGCGGAATCTCCGTCCCATCCGGGACCTCACGATATTGGAACAGCCGGGAAATCTCGCCTGTGTATGGATTCCAGCGCCATGGCACGGCATCCTTCACACGAAATGTAACCGGAATGTTGCTTATCCGGTCCTGGATGTTCGTTACGAAATACAGGTCCGCTCCGTCCCATTTCCGGTGAACAAAGGTCAGGCCGTCGTTTTCGCGCAACCCTTCCAAGGTGAAATTGATGCCGAAATCGGGCGGAACATGCTTCCGCATCGTGTTCACAAACGGGTCCAGTGCGCTGCTTCGACGGTCCAGGACATCGGTGCGGTCGATCACCTTCTTAATATGGTAGGTCCAGCCATCACCGCACGGGTTCGGAGCTGTATCGTTCGTCCCGCTTGGTTCCTTGAACATTTCTGCCACAATCTCTTTGATTCTGCGATCTCCTTCCTCGCGCCCGATCAGTCCGACAGAACACTCCGGCGCTCGCTCCAGGGCAATAACCACCCCGCCGCTGCGCGCGTAGTTCCGGACGAATTCCATGGTTTTCAATGGAAGCGCCTGGATATTCGGAAGAAGGAGAATCTTGTATTCCATGTCTCGAACGAGAATCTTCCCGTCCGCAACACGCGCATGGTTCTGGAGGATATCGTCATTCAGAAGATCGAAGTCGTAGCCGTTCGCGACAAGGAGTTTGCCTAATTCACCCCAGTCGAAATCGCGGTTCCATCGCCGTGGGTTCGTCGCGTGCCGGGTCCATTGGTTTGCCAACGGAGAATAGAGCGCGACATCGGGCGCGAAATGCCCCTGGCGCAACAGGTAACAGCAACGCGCGACATACTTCGAAAGGAGCGGATAGTATCGCCACCAGATATTGGGATGGCTGATCCAGATCGCCGCGTTGAATGCGCGTGTAGGCGCGGGGTCCTGTTCCGGCGAGAAACTGTACCCGGCGTTGTAGAACTTGTTAGACCCTGTCCGCAGGAAAATGTCGCTTGCGATTTTCAACTCCTCCAGCGTGGCCCGAAACGGTTCCCAGTGGAGATACGTGTAGGCTTCCACGGTCACGATATTCCGCCCATACAGGTGAGCGCCGGAGGAGACCAGCTTCTTTGGACCGATCCGCGTGTCGAACCACGGCACGGCGTCCTTCTCCCCCGCGGTGATTTCCATCTCCGGAATGTGCGTCATTCCGGCTCCTTCGATAATGTCCGTCGTAAACCCATAAGGCTGAATGCGGCCCCGGACATTGTGGGCTTCGCACCATTCCAAAAACGGCTTGAAAAACGTATTCAGGCCGACCTCGTGCAGGAACTCATTCACGTCATAGCGGATCCTGGGAGTCAACTCGCCGATATCCCACCAGATTGCCGGAAGGTACCGCGTCAAGTCATAGCCCTTCCTCTTCTCGAACTGATCGAACAGGTCGTTGCTCCAATACAGCCCGCTCGGTGCAAGCGCGACCTCAAAACTATCGCAGAAAAGCGAATCGACTGTTTTGCCGAATTCCTCGCCGACGGCTTTGTAGAAACGACCGCCGAACGATTCGCAATACCTGCGCATCGCCGCTTCGCTGAAATGATCCAGCGCATGGCCCTGGCCCGTATAGATCAGCCAGAATGCCATCAACCGCCATCTCCCTTCCGGGACCTGCCACGTGATCCGACGCCCCTCACATTGAGGCGTCAGAATAACCAGGGAATTCTCTTCGATTCTCCCTTCCACGAGTTTTCCCGTAACCACGGCTTCCAGCGCTCCGTTTTCGGGCACTTCCGTCATTGGGACTTCCCAAGTCGGATGCGCCGAATGCAATGTTATCGGCAGATTCCCGGAAAAGGTCTGTGGTCCTTCGAGATCGAGAGACGTTGATACCAGGCTCTTGCTCCGGTCTTCCTGGGGCACATCAGGACAGCCGATTACCCACCCCGGCCCGCTGAAATTGAATGACACCTCCATCCCCAACCGTTTCGCCTCCGCAACTGTGTGACGGATCATCTCAAAAAACTCATCCGATAGAAACGGGATGTTTCCCTTTGTGTACACGGCCTCCATGGAGATTTGTTCTACTCCGCCGATCCCCTTGGCGTGCATCTCCTCCAGTTCCCAGGTAATTTCCTCTTTCGTCACCGCGTTACCCATCCACCACCACCGTGTGTGCGGCCAACAATCCACCGGCGGATTCTGAAAGTTCTCACGCAGTTTTGGGAGCATCTCTGCGCCCTCTATATTCAGGTTGGGGCACAGCAAAACGGCTGACAGAAAGAAAATACCTGGAATGCTGGAACACGAGAATCTGAAATCCACGCGAAAAACCTCCTGAATAAGAATGATCTTTGTTGAGAGATGGTCGAGGAATCTTACACACAAACAACGCAGCCCACTCCTGCCAGGAATGCGAATCGGCTATTCTATCTCTGTGAATGGAATGCCACCGGCGTCATTCCGGCAAATGCCAAAATCCAAATCGGGTAGCACAGGTTTTCAGCCTGTGGGATGATATCCATCTCATCATCAAAGAGATAGGGGTTTTTAAACTTGAAGAATCGAAGCATGTCGCGAATATCGCTTTGCTTGCTCCTGCTTGGTTGGATATCTTCGCATCTCCCTGTCCCGGCTTGTGATGTGCCGGTGTTTCGCTATGCCCTGGAACGCTGGCCTGCCGACCGCTATCAACTCACCGTGTATCACCGTGGACCTCTCACCCCTGAATCCAAAACTCTCGTTGATTCGCTGGACGCGCGATCTTTCAGCCGGGTTCCCTACTCGAATTATGAACTCTCCCTGGTCGATCTTGCTGTTCTTCAGCCTTCTCAAGTACCGCAAGAATTCGATCCCGAATTGACTTCCCCCTGGATTGAATTGAAATATCCCGACTATTCCTTGCCGAATCAAACGGTCTGGTCCGGGGCGCTCACCCCGGAAGTTGTGCGCACTCTTCCTGATTCCCCCGCTCGCCGTGAAATCGCCAGGCGGATTCTCAGCGAGGAAACGGCTGTCTGGATTCTGCTGGAGAGTGGCGATACCTCCAAAGATGATCCGGCTTTCTCTCTTCTTGAGGAAACTCTGAACGAATTGGAAAAAGAGTTGGAGATTCCGGAACAAACCTATTTTCAGGGATTGCCGGCCGGGGGAACCATGCCGGATCTCAAAATCGACTTCTCGGTTCTCCGTGTCTCGAGCACAGACCCTGATGAGAGATTTCTTGTTGAAATGCTGATTCGCAGTGAGCCGGATCTTTTGGAGTACGCCTCCGAGCCGATGGTGTTTCCGGTGTATGGACGTGGCCGGATTCTGTACTCACTGGTCGGGAAGGGAATCACGAAAGAGAATATCGCGGAAGCCTGTCAGTTCCTTGTCGGACCGTGTTCCTGCCAGGTCAAAGCGCTCAATCCGGGTGTGGATCTGTTGATTGCCGCCGATTGGGAAGCCGGTGTCGGGGAAAGCCTTGTGGCGGAATGGGAAAGATCCACAATCATGGGTGTTCCGGCCGCGCTGGGCAATGCGACCGGCGAACTCGCAATGGCCGAAAGCGACACAGCCTCAGCCTTCGGGCTGGAAGGTTGGGCAAATCGAAATATCTTGTGGGTCCTGGTGGCGATTGTGGCGGTCAATGTGGTCTTCATGCTGATTTTGAAACTCCGTCGGTCAAAATGAATCCGCCTGAAAGCGAGGTTGGATGTCATGGTGTCTTCCCGCGCTCATCTCTAACCTGCCGGGCGTGGGCTATGCTGCGATTGTCTGTATGTCCCTCCTTGCGGGATTGCCGTGTATTTCCCGGACAGATCTGCCTCAATGGCTGTCGATCCGCCAATTGTTCCGCCCGCTCCGATACGGTCCATTCAAACCCCGGCGGGATCAGGTCGGGGGCCAGATTGCTCAGCGGTTGCAGGTAGAATCGCCGGACATGAATCCCCGGATGTGGAATGGTTAAACGGGGCGTAGCGATTTTCCTTTCCCCCCACACCATAATGTCGATATCCATCACTCGATTCTCGTAACGAATCCGTGGACCGGGTTGCCGTCCGAGCCGAACCTCGATTTCCTGCAATCTGTCCAGCAATGCCTGCGGCTCCATTTCGGTTCGAATCTCCACCGCCGCATTCAGAAACGGCGGTGTGTCATCTGTCATAAACATGGCAGGGGATTCATACATGGAGGAAATGCCCAGTACCGTCAAATCGGGGATTTTCCGCAATTCCGCAATCGCAGCGGAGAGAAATGCCTGTCGATTCCCCAAGTTCGACCCTAATGAAAGAAAGACTCGTTCGCACTCCATCTCCGGTTTCCTGTGATCTCGCCGACCGCTTTGGTCTGTTGTCGCTCCACGCCACAGGCTCGAAGCCCGTGCCATCCTCTTCTCCAACGCACTCCGGGAGTTTCTCTCTTCTCCCTCTCCCTCCGGGAGACGGTTGGGGTGAGGGTTCTTCCTATGGCAGAGCTTGCCATTCATGCCTGGTATCGGTGTAGGGCAGGTTCAACCTGTCTGCAGGCCAGCCCGACCGATTGTAAATAATCCGGGTGGCGCCGGCATCTTGCCGGCGATCCTTTCTTATGCAATCCCAGCCTTGACGCGCAACCGAATGTTGGATAAATTGTTTATATTCGTCATTGAGTAAAAAAACCATGACACACACCATAGAGATCATCGGCATTATTATCGGCCAGGGCGGCCCTGGTCCGATGCCGTGATGATCTCCGGCACAGGACAGGTAAACCGCCCGAAGCGTGCAAAACCTTCGGGCGGTTTTTTTGTGTCCGGGGATGCCACCGGTTCAAGGTGTCCCATAGATCATACGGAGGTCAGTACCATGGGTCAGCGAATTGAAATCTTCGATACAACATTGCGCGATGGAACACAGGGTGAGGGGGTCAATCTCTCCGCCGAGGACAAGATTCGGATCGCCGTCCGATTGGATGAGTTCGGTGTCGATTTCATTGAGGGGGGCTGGCCCGGCTCCAACCCGAAAGATGTCGAGTTCTTCCGAAACATCCACAATATCAAACTGAGTCACGCGAAAATCACCGCATTCGGAAGCACGCGACATGCGAAATACCCCGCCGACCAGGACCCCAATCTCCTCAAGATGATCGAATCGGGCACGGAAGTCGTGACAATCTTCGGCAAGACTTGGGACCTTCATGTCACCGCCGCCTTGCAGGTGGATCTCAATACAAACCTGGAGATGATTCGCGATTCCGTGGCGTTTCTCAAGAAGAATGGGCGGATGGTGATCTACGATGCCGAACATTACTTCGACGGCTGCAAAGGCCATCTCGAATACGCACTCAAAACCATCCGTGCCGCACAAGAGGCAGGCGCAGACCGCATCGTTTTGTGCGATACCAATGGCGGATCGCTTCCCCATGAAATCGCTCAATACACCCGCGAAGCCGCACAGGTCTGCTCCGTGCCTCTTGGGATTCACTGCCATAACGATTCAGGGCTGGCCGTCGCCAACAGTCTGATCGCCGTCCAGAACGGTGTTACCCATGTTCAAGGGACAATAAATGGGTATGGCGAGCGATGCGGCAACGCCGATTTGTGCGTAGTGATTCCCAATCTGGTACTCAAATTGGGTTATGAAGCCGTTCGAGAAGGAGAATTGCCTAATCTGACCGGCCTCTCGCGGTATATCGAGGAGTTGGCCAACCTTCCACGCCGGGATGACCGCCCGTTTGTCGGCATGTCCGCCTTTGCCCACAAGGGCGGGATTCATGTCAGCGCGGTCCAGCGGGAAAGCCGCACCTATGAGCATATCGATCCCAAACTGGTCGGCAACCGGCAGCGCATTCTCGTTTCGGAACTCTCGGGCCGGTCCAATGTCATCCATCAGGCAAAATTGATGGGAATCGATCTCGAAAAAAGCCGCGAGGGGTCAAGAATTGTCCAACGAATCAAAGAAATGGAGAACCAGGGCTATTTCTTTGAGGCGGCGGACGGCTCGCTGGAACTGCTGATCCGGCGGGAACTCGGTCAACACCGCAAGTTCTTCGAAACGATCAGTTACCGTGTCATCGTCGAGGACACCGCGGCGGGCAATCTCTGGACAGAGGCCACAGTTCGGGTGCGGGTCAATGGCGATGTACTCTACGAGGTGTCGGATGGAGACGGCCCGATAAATGCCCTGGATACCGCGCTTCGCAAAGCCCTCACCCACAAGTATCCGCAGCTGTCTCAAGTTCGCCTCCATGATTACAAGGTGCGCATCATCAATTCCCAGGCCGGAACCGCCGCCAAAACCAGGGTCCTGATCGAGTCCGGCGATGGCGAGCGGGATTGGATCACCATCGGGGTCTCCGAAAACATTATCGAGGCTTCCTGGGAAGCCCTCATGGACAGCATCGATTACCGCCTCCTTCTCGACGAATTAAAATTAAAAGGCTCCTGACCTGTAAATCGGTCCTTTTGCTTGTTGACTCCCGGAAACACGCGGACTACACTACCGCGTTGACTTACTCTGTATTCATCATACAAAAGCCACAGGAGGTTGCCATGAAACAGAACAGGTCTACCGGATCTCCCGCAAGATGGATTCTGCTTTCCCTACTCGCGCCGGCGCTGCTTCTTCCGTTCAAAGGATATTCTGCCGTGGCTTCGGGCGATCTTGCGAAGTCGCTTGTCCGGACTTCCGGCAAGAATACGGGAATCTGCTCGATCCTTGGGTGCGATGACGGCAACCTGGCAGTGGAGATGGCCCATGTCGGCAGCTTCCTTGTCCACGTGCAGGATCCCCGACAATCGGCAGTGGATACCATCCGAAAGATTGTCGATGCGGAAGGATTCTATGGAACGCAAGTCGTTGTCGAGAAGGGGGCGCTCAAGCCCCTGCCTTATGCCGACAATATGATCGACCTGGTTCTCGCGATCAATCTCCGTGATGGCGACCTTAAAGAAATTTACCCGAAGGAGATTCTTCGTGTGCTTTGCCCGGGGGGAACCGCTGTCCTGGGGGGGCCTAAGGACAGTCTTTCCGCGAAAGTTCTGAAGAATTGGCTGAAGGAAGCGGGGATTGACAAGTCTTCCAACATCAAAGACGAGGATCGCATTCTGGTTATGATCCATAAACCGCCTCTGGAGGGTGTGGATGATTGGAGTCACTGGGAACACAGCCCGGATAATAATCCGGCCTCCACGGATGCGGTGATCAAAGCGCCGTATATGACCCAGTGGTTCGGCAAACCCTATTACATTGCCATGCCCGCAATCACCACCGCGGCAGGCGGGCGGGTCTTCATTGCCATGGGCCATATCGCCCACCATCAACGCGAAGAACTCTGGCTCAACACCCTTCTTGCAGAGAACGGATATAACGGCTCACTTCTCTGGAAACGTAAACTGCCGGATGGATATCTTGCCCACCGGTCGGCGTTCATTGCCACGGATGACAAGTTCTACCTGATCGATCCCATCGGAACCGGTTGCCTCGTGCTCAATGCACAAACCGGCGAGGAAGTGGACCGCATCTCCATCGCAGAAGCCAACGGCGAATGGAAATGGATCGCTCTTCAGGACGGCATTCTCTATGCACTGGCGGGAAAACAGAGAGATCCTGCTGAAACCACAATTGTTCGTAGTCCGTATACCAGCTGGAGCTGGGGAGAACTGAGCCGGGGCTATTACGAAAAAAGGGTCCCCTGGGGATTCGGCGAAACCCTGGTGGCGTACGATACCCGTGGAAAGAAACTGCTGTGGACTCACAAGGAAGAGCAGCCGATAGACTCCCGCGCCATGACCATGGGGGGCGGGCATCTGTTCTTCTATGGGCCGGATTCTCGGATCGGATGCCTTGATATCAAGCACGGTGAGGTGGTTTGGATAAACGAAGATCCGAAAATCCGTGCCTTGATCGAAGAAGAAGGTCGTGGGCTGAGCTCCACACCCGGATTTAAAACCACCTGTATGTGTATCTATACCCCCGATGCTCTGTACTATCAGGGCCAGACCTTGATGAATGTGGTGGCCGTATCGACTAAAGACGGCTCCCTGATGTGGCACAGAAAGAAAACTTCCAGTAATCCGAATATCCTTTATGCGGACGGCAAACTCCTGGTGGGAATCGGGCCGGAGGGCAGCACCCTGATGGTCGATCCGCTGACCGGCGAAACCATCAAGGATCTCGGTTTCGCCAAACGCTCTTGTGCCCGACTTACAGCGACCCCGGATTCGTTCTTTGTCCGCGGGATGCCGGAAGGACTTACCCGGTATGATCGCAACCTCAAAAAGGTTTTCTACAATGGCGCATTTCGACCGTCCTGCAACGATGGCGTGATCGGAGCGAACGGCCTGTTGTATTTGGGGCCGTGGGCTTGCGACTGCAATCTGTCTCTCATGGGTCGTGTAGCCTTATGCTCGGCAGGCGATTTTCAGTTTGATGTGAAAGCGACGGAATCGGATCGGCTGGAAGTCGGAAACGGGGACTTGTCCCGTGTGGCCCATTTCGAAATGGACGACAACGACTGGAGTGTCTATCGTGGGAATAATCACCACAGCGCCTCCACAAAAGTGGCTATTGCCGAACAGGCCAGCAATATCTGGGAGTTTGTGCCGGAGAGGCAGTTCAGTCCATCCGCCGCGACAGCGGCCGGCGGGCTGCTTTTCCTGGGCGGCGATGACGGTAAAGTGCGTGCCTTGGACGCAACCACGGGCACGATGGCGTGGACGTTTCTGACCGGCGGTCCCGTAACTCAACCGCCGACTCTTTGGAATGGCCGTGCCTATATCGGTTCCGGAGACGGGTACATCTATGCCCTGGAGGCCGCAACCGGCCGGTTATTGTGGCGGTTCCGAGCGGCCCCGGTCGAGCGGCGCATCATGGTTTACGGATCGCTCTGCTCCACTTGGCCGGTCAACAGCGGAATCCTTGTTGAGGACGGTGTTGTGTATGCCGCAGCGGGTATTATCGACTATGACGGCACATATCTCTATGCGCTGGATGCCGTCACCGGGGAGATCATCTGGCAGAACCATTCCAGCGGCCATCTGGATAAGGAACTCCGTAAAGGCGTTTCCGCCCAGGGAATACTTACCTCGGCAGGCGCACGGCTCTGGATGCCGGGCGGGAATATCATCTCACCCGCTGTCTATGACCTGAAAACCGGCGAGTATCTCGGAAAAGGCCCCGGCAACGGTGCGCCGGATATGAATGCCTGTCGCGGCGAGGAAATCGGGATTTTCCGCGACAAATTCATCATTCTGGGTGGCAGACTTCGGTACTCCGCCTCGGAGAATGTGGTCGATCCCGGCAGATTTGACGGACACGCTATCGGCTCCGGTAAAGACTTCGGACCCGCGTCGCTTGTCGCCAAAGGCAAAATCCCGCCCGCCTGGAACGATCAACGGATGGCTTTTGCGGATGGCCTTTATACAAAGATGGCCTGCTGTTCCGCGGACACCCTGGAGCGGTATTTGAGTCAGGGAGACGGGAAAATCCCCCCCGAACCGCTGTGGCGGGCGGTCACTCCGAAGGAAGCCGATACCATCGCGATCGTCGTGGCGCCCAATGTCGTGCTTTCCATTTATGATTCCCTCCTTCCGCGTCAATTGGTGACGGTTTCCACAGTCGCCGCATTCAGCCCGGATGACGGAACTGTGGTTTGGCAGAACCAACTGGCCTCACCTGCCATGCCGGGCGGTTTGCTGGTGGACCGTGACGGACGTGTGATTGCCGTACATGAGAACGGCGCGGTGACCTGTATCGCCGGTAATGATGCTCTCAAAGCCTACCTGGACTCGGTTGCCGGGATCGCTCAAAAAGGGGACCAGGGCCGCGAAAAAGCCATCGCATTGCTTAACGAATCGCTCAAGCAGGTCAATACGTTGGATGGGCGCGATCTGCTCATCGCACGTATGGAGGAACTCGGCGGTAAACCGGGGGAAGTTGCCGAGGCTAAAGGTTGCATAACACGCTGGAAAATCATCGGTCCTGTGCCATGGGATTATGGCCGCAACAATGTCGACAAGGTCTTTGTGGATGAACCCGACGTCGATATCACCAAAACCTATACCATCGATGGACAGACTCTGAAATGGAGAAACTACTTCACGGTCCATCCCGATGGGATGGTGGACCTCGCGCGTGTCTATGGGATGGATGAGAACCTGGCCGCCTATGCGTATGCGGAAGTGGAACTTCCCAACGACCAGAAGTATTTGTTGAAAATCGGCAGCAACGATGGATGCAAGGTCTGGTTCAACGGGGAGGAGGTGTTTCGTTTCGATGCCGGAAGAGCATGGGGGTCGGACCAGAACACGATCGATGTGATGGGCAAGAAAGGTGTCAACAAAATCCTGATGAAAATCACGCAGATGGGGTCGGCTTGGGCGCTGAGCGCTCGCATTACTTATCCGAACAGCAAACCGGTTGATCTGACACACGCACAAAGCCGCTTCTAGCTCATCCGGAATCTGATTTCTAGTCAAAATGCGAATCTCCCACCGATCTGATATCGTAGGATGATAGGATTATTTGCTCGGCAGCAGAGGCTGCCTCAGAACATAAGGGGATACTCAGAATCCTCTACCGCACATTTCGCATATTTACATTTCCCTTTTATATTTACTTCGTCTCCCATGTTTTTTCCATTAACTCAAACAACAGGCTTGCGGCCGATTGACTTATCCGCATTGTGGGGATATCATATTATTAGATAGGCAATTGAACAAGATTTCAATTCGGAGGTATACTGCAAAATGCAGTTGTTGAGACACCGAAACGCGCCCATCGGTTTCACGTTGATTGAGCTCCTTATTGTTGTGGCGATTATCGGCATTCTGGCGGCGATTGCCGTGCCGAACTTTATGAATGCCCGGATCCGCGCGATGGTCGCCCAGGCAAAATCCGATATCAAGGGACTGGCAAACTCTTGTGAGCTATATTTCCTTGACCACAACACATATCCGAATGAATCCGAGCACAACATCTTTCAGCGGACGCGCTCCGAGGCCGGCTTAGTTTGGCTCACCACTCCGGTTGCGTATATGAGCGGGCTTCCACGGGATCCGTTCCAGAACAAATTCGAGACGGATGCCAATTATTTCCGGTGCTATGAAACAGGTGCAGCCGGGACGGGAACTGCCGACAATCGTCGATGGATCACTTATGTCATTTTCACCATCGGCCCGGACAATTCGGAGAACGGAGTGGACTCCAGCGTATTTTCAGGGCCGTGGTGTACGGGCGATGGAAACACGTATATGCCGTCCAACGGATTGCGGAGTAATGGAGACATTTACTGGTGCCTCGGCGATCCAAGCGTAATGAGGAATGTGATGATTGACGGGAAAATTTACAACGGTTCCTTTCCGCCGAATTTCCCAGACTGAGTGGGGTTGCAACTTCCCCCTGTTCTCTGTCTGTGTCCATCTGTGTCTCTCAACGAGAAATTGGCCCGATCTCTTTTCGAGATCGGGCCGATTTTGTTCCACTCGCAGGGAATCTCCCTACAGTGTCCAGCCTTTACGATACTTCATATGGACGTACTTGTTGGCTTCGGAATTGTTGGTGAATTTCATTTTTTCACTGTCCCACTCCAGTTTGCCTTCGCAGCGAAGCGCGACATTTCCGACCACCACGAATTCCGTAAACGGCCCCGCGTAGCTGAAATTGGAGCAGGCCGGAAGACCGCCTTTGCATGCCTGGAGCCAGTCCTCGGTGTGCCCGAGCGAACGCGGAATGATCGGGTCCGGCATTTTGTAATCTTTGTTCATCTCTTCCGATAGAAAACGGGTATTGTCTCCGTATTCGCCGGTGGTGAGGATGCCTTTTTCCCCGACGAAGTAGGAACCGTTGTCGCCATCGCCCATTTTAACATCGGGTGCGATTCCCTCCGGGCGCGGAGGCTTATTGCCGCCATCGTACCAGTAAACCGTAACCGGAATCATCCCGAATCGCTCCGGGAACTCGTAACGAATGATGGATTTGAACGGGCCGGTCTGCTTGTTCGCACCATCCTGGGAGACGCATTCAATGGACGTCGGCGCGGTCAGGCGCAGCGCCCAGTTTGCGGGGTCCATGATATGGCAGCCCATGTCGCCCAACGCGCAGCAGCCGAAATCCCACCAGCCGCGCCAGTCATGTGGCGCATACCCGTGGTTATACGGGCGCATGGGGGCCACCCCGATCCAGAGATCCCAATCCATCGTGTCGGGAATGGGTTCCTCCGGCAGCGGTTCCGGAATGCCCTGCGGCCAAACGGGACGATTCGTCCAGATATGTGCCTCTCGGATTTGGCCGATGGCGCCGGTCCAGATCATCTCGCACAGTCGCCGAACGCCTTCCCCGGAATGGCCCTGGTTGCCCATCTGGGTTGCAACGCCGGTTTCCCGCGCAATCTCGGTAAGTTTTCGGGCTTCGTACATCGTATGAGTCAGCGGCTTTTGAACATACACGTGCTTGCCCATGCGCATGGCCATGGCGGCGGCCACGGCGTGCATGTGGTCCGGCGTCGAAATGGTGCAGGCGTCGATGCTCGGCTCTTTCTCCAGCATCAAGCGAAAGTCCTTGTATTTCTTCGCCTTGGGGAAATCATTGAGGGTTTTAGATGCGCGATTCCAATCGACATCGCACAAGGCAACCACATTCTCGCCCGCTTTTGCGCAATTGCGAATATCGGAACTTCCTTTGCCCCCCGCCCCGATGGCCGCGATATTCAACTTTTCATTGGGAGAGGCATAGCCCAAACTCTTGAGCTTTGGCGCTCGTCCCGTCGCGCAACCGGCCATTGCCGCTCCGGCGCTCATCAAAAAGATCCGTCTCGATACATTCTCTTTCATCAATCTATATTCTCCTGTTATCGGTTCCGGCAGCATCGGCGCCGAATGGGGACTTTACTTCGGACGTATGCTGTGGGAGTGCAAAAAACCACCTGAGTTAAGGTACTCTTTCTTCCCCAGGCGACGCAAGGGAAACCTGGAAATGATGGTGTTCGAGGGTTACGGTACGGGCGAGATCGCAAGGTCGTGAACAGGTATGTTTTATTGTGTGGCTATTCTGAATAAATGAGAAGTCAACAAGGGTGCCACAGGCTTCCAGCCTGTGAGTCAGCGCAACAAGTCCATAAAAGGAACCAAAAGAATGAAAATCTTCTATCAAATCACTCCGGTTTTCATCCTCCTTTTCTGCCTCTCCTGTGGAGGCGGCCAACTGGCAAAGACCGGAGAACCGGCTTGCATTGGGGTCAGCGATTGGCAGTCCCATTTCCAATACCAGTACGACTATACGGTCAAAGAAACCTCCGGCCTGGACCGTGACGCCGAGCCGGTGACAGTCACATTGAGCGCGAAAGCCCGTGAGGTCTCCGACTGGCAAAAAGAGGTGCGTGTTCTGCGCGTCTGCCCTTGCGGGAAAGAACAGCCGGTCCCGTTCCAGGTGTACGGTGTAGTCGCGGCTCAGAAACCTCTCACGGAAGACATCCGCTCCGAGAGCGCAAATGTTGTTTTTCTGGCCTCCTGCCCGGCAAACGAAACAGTGACCTACCGCCTTCTGTGGTGCAAGAAAGACTCGGCCGAGTTGCCGACCGCGGCGCTGGAACGCCCCGTGGAGGTTTACGGCGCTGCTCCGGGGATCAACGTAAAGAACCGATACTATTCGATCATGCTGTCTCCGAAGTGCGGGGCCATGATCTCCGCGCGCCGAATGGCCCAGAGTCCCGACAAAATCATCGATTTCTATCAGAACATCCCCATCCATTTTGTCGCCGATATCTGGAGTCCGCCGGAGCGATGGGATCACGATTATGACTGGGATACTCCTCCACACCAGGAACTGATTCAGGGACCGTTGATGGTCAAGTACACCCGCTGGGGACCGATGAGTTTGTACAAGGACGTGATGGTGTATTTGACATACACGTTTTATGCGGATGTGCCGTATGTGGAGGTGACTTCTATGATGGAGTTTACCGAGAACCGCGCCGCGCGCGCGGTGCGCATGGGCGAGATCGTGACCACCCATCTGGAGACACCGGACCGCGAGGCAAAACGAAAGCAGCCGTTAGTCCCGGTCTTTACGCATTACGCCTGGCCGGAAGGAGAGAGCATGGCGGTCTGCGATATCGCCGCGCACCTGAACGAAAACCACGAGGCGGAAATGCCCGGCCTGGAGAAGGGCGCACTGGCGATTCTGGATCGCGATGTCCCCTGGGTCGCGGCCTATCATGCCGGGAATGAATACGGAATGGCCTCCCTGCGGAAGTCGCATTTCACCATGAACAAACTCGGCGGACCGGTTCCGTACACCGTGCCATGTACCTATCTCGGCCAATACGGATGGGGATTCACTTACTGGTCCCGGCCCGAAGTGTACCCGTTCGGCGCACGCCAAACCCCACTCGACAGGAATACGGTCGTCGCAACGGGTACGGTATTCGGAAATGAGGAAGCATTGCTTCTGTTTGATCCACAGGACGATCTCAACGAAGTCAAGGAGTACTACACACGATTCCTGAATCCCTTGAAACTTCAGTTCAAAGGCACAGGACCGTGGTGAGAAATTTTTTCTTTACGATCCGTTCTATCTATTCCATCACCGGGGCCGCCCGATGACTCCAAATCCTGACGACACACTGAAAACCGAGGCCATGCAGCATCTGCGGGCACAATACGCCGGTATTCTGACCGAGAGCCAGATCGAAAAGCATTACCGCACTTATGTAGAGGCTTTTGAAGCGGAGAAGATGTTCCGTCATCTCGATTCGGTGCTGGACGGTCGAATGCCGGGGACTCTTCTGGATATCGGGTGCGGATTCGGGTCCTTTGTTCTGCTCTGTCGGAACAAAGGGATTGAGGCAGTCGGAGTCGAGCTGGCCGAATTCGACGTTGGTTTTGCCCGGAGACGATACGAACTCTCCGGTACTCCCGGAGCACCGGAGTCGGTTTATGTCCGGGCGGATGCCTTGAATCTGCCGTTCCCGTCCGGTTCATTCGAGGTCGTGACCCTATGGAACCTGGTGGAGCATGTCCCGGACTATCGGCGGCTGATCCGCGAGACCTGGCGTGTTCTCAACCCCGGGGGATTGCTGATCCTGATTGCGCCGAACTACGCCGCGTTCCGGCGTGAGGCACATTACCATCTCCCATGGTTCCCGTTGCTCCCGAAACCGGTCGCGCGTTTGTACCTTCGGCTGTGCGGACGAAACCCGCGATTCCTGGACACCTCCATTTTCTATTGTACCAATCGGGGTGTCCTGAATGCCTGCCGCGAAACCGGGTATCGTATCCTCGTGCCGGGAGTCGATAAGATTCTCCATCCCGAATCCTGTCGTTCGAACAAGACCCGGCGGATTGCGGAATGGACGAAGCGTCTTCACATTCAGTCGATTGTGAATTTGCTTCTGAGCGCGCGGCATTCCTGTCCGTTCAAACCGACAATTCTCATCCGTGCGAAAAAGGACTGATCGCATCACCGGGGAGATTCCGTAAACTGGACTGAAACATGGCTCATCCGCTTTATGTGTGGCTTCGAAAAAGAATCCGACTGGATATCTTCAACATCACCTGCGGGGATTCACATCTCGGCCAGCTGCTGAAAGATCTCCTTCGGCAATACAAATACATCGTCGGATTCATTATCGCATTAAACTGCATTGCGGCGCTGTTCGAGGGCAGCACCATGGGGGCGCTGCTGCTGGCTTTGGATGTGCTGTTGGGGGAAAAGACCGGCCCCGCGCAAGACTCACTCAGAATCGTGCAGTCTTTCCTGGTAACGATAGAAGAACGATTCGGGCGCGGGGGGATTTTCGCGTTTTATGTCGGATTGGCGGTTCTCAGTCAATTGCTGCGAAGCGGATTTCAATTCTTTGGTCGCGCGGCCACGGCGTATCTCCAGGCCTGGTGCGAACGGGACCTGCGTTCCCGTGTGTTTCGCCAGTTCTTCTCAATTCGCTACGATCACGTCGTCAAGTACAAAATCGGCGACATGGCCCTGTACACGCACCAGACCAACGGAATGGTGAACTATCTCGGCTATTTGAATTCACTGGTTTCGGACTTCCTGATTCTAGTCACTTATATTTGCGTGCTGCTCTGGATTTCCTGGCCGATTACCTTGCTGGCGGTTGTGACACTGGGTTTGCTTTCTCTTGGCTTGTCTCGGGTGATTCGGGTGGTGCGAACTGCCGCGACAGAGTTTGTCAAGGCCACGGTTCGGATGAATGAGCAGATCGTCGAATACCTCCAGGGCATCCGTACCGTCCGGGCTTTCGCCCAAGAGGAACATGTGCAGGGATTGGTGGATGAAACCCTCCGAGAAGCCATGCTCGCAAATCGCAAAAGTCTGGTGTGGGAGGCGACCATCCTCCCCCTGGTGGAATGTCTGACCGTGCTTTGTGTGGCCGGGCTGCTGGTTCTTTGTTATGTACTGCTGGATGTGAATGGAGAGGCGTGGCTGCCGCGCCTGGCTGTGTATGTATTTGTGGTCTACCGCCTGATGCCGCGAGCAGGAACCATCAACTCGAACTTAGCGGCCCTGAAAAGACTCTACCCGACTGTGAGCCGGGTCGCGGCGATTCTTCGCCAGGATAACAAACCTTACATGCGGGACGGCGGCAGGGACATTCGGAGTCTTCAGGATGGAATCGAGTTTCGCAATGTTACATTTCGGTATGACGGAACGGCTACCCCCGCTGTTCGGGACCTTTCCTTTTTTATCCCCAGGGGAACCATGACCGCGATTGTGGGCGAGTCGGGGGCAGGCAAATCAACGGTACTGGATCTTATTCTTCGTCTGTATGATCCCACAGCAGGAGTAATCCTGGCGGATGGGATTCCGTTACCGGAATACGATCAGAAGGCATGGCGGAATCTCATCGGTATGGTCAATCAGGACATTCATATCTTTAATGCAAGTATTCATCAAAACATTGCGTTCCGGCGGCCCGATGCGGATCGCGAAGAGGTGGAACGCGCCGCGCGCATTGCGAACGCGCATGAGTTTATTCTGGAATTGCCGAACGGCTATGACACCGTGGTGGGTGAGCGTGGAATGCGACTTTCCGGCGGCCAGCGTCAGCGCATCGCCATCGCGCGCGCCGTGCTTCACGATGCGCCGATCCTGATTCTCGATGAGGCCACCAGCGAACTGGACAGCAATATCGAGCGGAAAATCCAGGAATCCATCGCCCGGCTCAGTTTGGACCGCACCATCATTGCTGTTGCCCATCGCCTGTCCACCATCTCCATGGCCGATCAGATTCTTGTCCTGGAGTCGGGACGGTTGGTGGAGCAGGGAACTCACTCCGAACTTCTTGGCCTGAACGGTATCTACGCCGGCCTGTGGCGCATTCAGTCCCAATCCGAAGAAAAAGTGCGGAAATAATGTCCCCGGGCGGGATTGTCTCTTCCGTTGTTTCGGAGAGGATTGGGGTGAGGTTTTCCCTGTGGAACAGGCTTCTCTGCCCGTCAGAGATCCCCTCCCTCCCTCTCTCTTCTTCCTTCACTTCTTAATTCCCTCTTCCTTGTCCGAACGTTGCCGATTCAATACCATAGACGTATTCCGTGTTCAAACTTCCCTGGAGATGCCATGGTGAGATTTGTTTCTCTTGTTTTTGCATTCCTGATGCTCGTTTCCGCTGCCGCCGCGCAGAATCTCGCCGATCAGAACGTCGCCGTTCCCGAACAACCGGTTTCTGCTCCACGGGAATATCGAATCACGCACCTGTGGCAGATCCAGGGCTTTCCCCCCAGCCAGTTCCTTAAGAAAGACAACTTCATGGCGGCCAAGTACGTGGGGATTACATCGCTGGTTTCGTTTGTGCATTGGAGCGACGTGGAACCGCTCGGACCGGATTCGTTCTCGTTCGATCAATACACGGGAATGCGCGCCAATCTGAACAACTATCGACTGAAATGGACCCCCGTTCTCATTACGAATCCGTTTTCCTCAACCCCGGACTGGTTCAAGAACTCCGATGAGAGCGTGATGCTTCGATGTCTCGAATGCGACGAGGAAACACCGGTTCAGAGTATCTGGAATCCCAACCTGCGCCCCCACATTCGGCGCTTCCTGAGAAAAATGGCGGAGTACTGCCATGAGCGGCCGGATTTGCTTGAAAGCGTCCGACTGGGAATCGGCGCCGATTTCGGCGAAACGGTCTTTCCGTCCAAATTCGGATTGAA
The DNA here is from genome assembly GCA_029570205.1 of Candidatus Omnitrophota bacterium. GTDB lineage: Bacteria > Hinthialibacterota > Hinthialibacteria > Hinthialibacterales > JAKPRU01 > JAKPRU01. The sequence continues at coordinate 78,451 of JAKQSI010000118.1, forward strand.
TTGCCCCGATTCGACGCATGTCCATGAGGGATGGTGGGCCGGAGATCGGTATGCTCGTGAAGACTTCCGGCGATGGTTGAGAGATCGGTATCGCGGCGTGGAGGGAATCGCGAAAGCCTGGGGTATTCCTGCTGCTTCAGTCGATCAAATTGCCGCAGCTACCGGCAACCTGATTTCGCTCCCCGATGAAAAACTCGCCGGAGTGTATATTGCGGACGCTTCCGGACTGGACGAGATTCATGCGAGACGGTTCGAGGATTTTGTCACCTGGTACCAGGACTCCATGACACAGTATGCGCGGCAGTGGCTGGCAGATGCCCGCGACTTCTTTCCGGACGACCGGTTGGAACTGGTCCTTTCCGGAAATGGGGATCCCCGCCTGGGAGCGGACCTGACTGCGCTGGCAAAAGTCGCAGGGGAATACCGGGCGGGCCTGTGCGCGGTTATGGCAAGCAACGATTACCTTTCCAGCTTTGTGCCCCTGCGCCTGGTCTCTTCGGCAGCACGGGGATACGGCACGTATTACGGAACGGAGGAATACCTGCCGAACAGCGAAAAGGGCATATCCTGCCGCTTTTTCGATGCCGTGTCGGGCGGCGCAACTCTGCTCGGTTTTCGAAGTCTTTACGATGTTTTCTCCTCGTATGGTTCCGCAGAACCGCTCAAGGCCATGGAGGAATACATTCGGCAACTTCCCCGCTTGAAACCTGTGAAGCCGGATGTTTCCATAGCCGTATATTACCCCGCAAGGCGTATTCGAATGTTTCCATCCTTCTTGCCGACTTATCATTCCTGGCTGAAACGTCTTCGGGACTGTTACGATTTCGACTTGGTGGATGAGAGAATGATTGAGGATGGATTGCTCAGCCGCTACCGGATGCTGGTCCGTCTGCCGATGAGCGATCTGCCCGAAGAATTGGATGGTATGGTCCGGGAGTTTGTAGAGAAAGGCGGAATCGAGATTCTTCACGCCGGCCAGGCCGAGCAGGATGAACTCGAGGACCATCTTGGTCGCCTGAAAACCATGGTAATTCAAGACATCGGAACGGGGCATCGAGCGATTTACGGTATCCCTTCTGAGAATGAATACAGCCAATTCAGCCCCAGGCTGCTCTCGATTCTTAACGGAACGCGAATGCCGTGGAGTGAGATATCTTTGCCCGACCGAAAAACGGACGGCGTTTACTTAACCTGTTTCACCGATGGCAGTATAGCGGTGTTTAATTCCCTGGACGCCCCTTGCGAAACAGCAATCTATCCGCAGGGAAAAGATCCCGTAAGTATTCGCCTGGAGGCGCGCGAGTTTCGGCTGATTTCCGGTCCCAACAGCCCCGATTCGATGAGAGATTCAAAACCATGAGGAAATCCCTTCAACCGTATCTTCGTAAATAGGTCATCCTGCTCAGTATCGGTTGTGTGTCGGGATTTGCTCTCTCGTTTCTATCGCGCTCCATCCCGTGGATTAACGGCTACATCAAGGTATGCACAGTCTTGCTCGGAAAAAAAATACCCGCGATACAGTCGCCGCAATCCAAGTAGACGCACAAAATCTGCCCGTCCCGTAGCCGTGCCGCACAGGCATACACGAACCAATGCGACGGGCCTTTTGATCCCACCACCGTCTGTATCTCAAATAACAGTTCGGCCTCTACTGAAAAGACAGAAGCCGCGGGTACAACCCGCTTGATAATCGTTCGTTTCATTCTGATTCCTTCGATTCGATTACACGATTATTTCGAAATCACTCTCTTCTCTCTCCATCCGAGAGTGAATGGCGCCGGGGATTTCTCCGTGTAACGTCAACATGTTACTGACCGGATTATTGACAACTTGTTCTCTGTTATTTCATTCGTTGCTGAACGTGATCCCATTTTCCCGTTCTCTCTCTTGGGAGGATGATCGATTTATGCTATAAAACCGCCTTGTTTGTTCCTGTCCCGCGAAATAATCGGATGGAGGCTGGCATGACCGGTGTGTTTACTCTCCTGGACTATGCCGTAATTCTGTTGTATTTGATCGCCACAATCGCTGTCGGTATCTGGTTTACCCGAGGGCAGAAATCGACATCCGATTATTTTCTCGCCGGTCGTTCGATTGCCTTTCTGCCGGCGGCCATCTCGATTCTCGCCACCGACCTTTCGGCGATCAGCTATATGGGAGTCCCCGCCTGGGTATTTGAGAAAGACCTGCAATATCCCCTGGGGATCATCCTGATGCCGTTGGGGATGATCCTGGTCGGGATCGTGTTCGTGCCGTTGTTTTACCGCCTTCGGATTTTCACAGTGTACGAATATCTCGGAATGCGCTACGACAATAAACTGCGGCTGTTCGCTTCGACCATGTTTGTTCTGACTCGTGCGGGCTGGTTGGCCACAGCGATTTACACCCCCTCTTTGGCCGTCGCGGAAATTACGGGCATCCCGGCTTGGGAATGCATTGTCGGGATGGGGCTCGTGGCCACGTTTTACACCGTCCTGGGGGGGATGAAAGCCGTCATCTGGACAGATTTTCTGCAATTCTTCGTATTGCTCGGCGCCGCTGTCGGTATGGCCGTTCTGCTGGGCCTCTCGTTCGATGGCGGTGTAAGTGAAATGTGGAGTATCGCCGCCTTGGGGAACCACACACGGATGTTCAATTTCTCCCTGGATCCGACTATAGAAGTAACTGTGGCGGCGCTCTTTTTCGGACAGATGTTTCGCTACACAACGGAGTACGGCGCGGATCAGATCATTGCCCAACGGTATTTCGCCGCAAAATCGTTGCGCGAATCGATCAAGTCGGTGTTGTTCTACGGGATTCTGGTGGTTCCTGTGGTGTTGCTGTTGGCCTATGTCGGTGTCGGTCTGGCGGCCTATTACGGAACCCATCCCGACTTGGCGGCCACACTCACGGAGCCGAAACGGGTCATGCCGCATTTTATTGCGCACGGTCTTCCGGCGGGATTGTCGGGTCTGGTGATCGCGGGCATTCTCGCCGCGACTATGTCCACCATCAGCGGCGGCATTCAATCTGTGGCGACCGCGACGATGATCGACTTCCTGCGCCCGTCTGTGCAGGACAGGGAACTGTTGATGGCGCGAAGTGTCATGGTGTTTTGGGGAATTGTGGCGACTCTGGCCGGGTTTTACGTGCATCGGCTGGGGACATTTCTGGAGATTATCGGCAAGATATGGAGTCTGTTCAGTGGTCCGTTGGGGGGGCTGTTCCTGCTCGGGGTATTGATCCCACGGAGCAACGCCGCGGGTGCGTTGACTGGCGCTCTGGTCGGCGCCGCTGTCACATGGGGATTGGCAAGCTGCACCCCGATCTCGTGGCTCTGGTGGGGAGTGACCGGAGGCGCAGTGACCATGATCGTCGGCGTCCTGGTCAGCCTTGTAACCGCACCGCCCCGCCCGGAACAGCGCCGACTGACTCTGCTGGAATACTCCAGGGAGTGAGGGTGAGAATCCCGCTCTCTTATGTGCCCGTGCGAACATTGACCCAATGTCTTGTCGCAGATAAGTTCTTCGGTATCGCCGTCCATTTAACGGTGAGAATCCATTCAGAGGAAATTGTTATGCCCCACGCAAATCCCCTTCAGTTAACTCAATCCCAGCAACTCCTGAAACGGGCAGAGACGGTAATCCCGTGCCAGACCCAATGTTTCAGCAAGGGGCCCACCCAATTCGTCAAAGGTGTCTCGCCGCACTACCTGATACGCGGAGCCGGATGCCGGGTAGAAGATGTCGATGGAAACTCGTATATCGACTATTTAGGCGCTCTCGGCCCGATCACTCTGGGTTACAACCACCCGAAGGTGAACGAGGCGATTCGGCGTCAACTCGATGATGGTGCCCTCTTATCCCTTCCTCACCCGCTGGAGGTCGAAGTGGCGGAAAAACTGGTGGAATGTATCCCCTGCGCCGAGATGGTCCGGTTCACCAAAACCGGCTCCGAGGCAACCTCCGCCGCTGTGCGCATTGCCCGCGCATATACCGGCCGCGACCTTATTGTCCAGAGCGGGTACCACGGCTGGCATGATTGGTATGCGGTCACAAAACCGCTGCGGAACCGTGGCATTCCGAAGGCTCTTCTGGACTACATCGTTCCTTTTCCATATAACGATGCGGACTCCTTAAAGTCCATCCTGGAACAGAATCCCGGCAAAGTGGCCGCAGTAATGCTGGAACCAAGTGTATTGGGACCTCCCAAAATCGGATTCCTGGAACGATGCTGCAAGTTGGCCCGCGATCACCGCGCTTTGCTCATATTCGATGAAGTCGTCACAGGATTTCGGATTGCTCTCGGCGGGGCACAGGAGAAATTCGGCATTGTGCCGGACTTGGCTACCTTCGGCAAAGGCATGGCCAACGGAATGCCCCTCTCGGCCGTGCTGGGCCGCGCCGAGGTGATGAAATCCTGCGATGATATTTTCTATTCCAGCACATTCGGTGGCGAAATCCTCTCCCTTGCCGCCGGAAAAGCCGTTATAGAGATTTACCGATCGGAGCCGGTGATCGAACATCTGGCGGAGATCGGCGGCAAACTGATCCGGGGAATCCGCGAGCGGATTCAGCAGCACGGCCTGGCACAGCATATTGAGATTGTCGGGTTTGATGCGCGAAGCATGTTTCTCTTTCACGCTCCCCGCCCCGAAGACAATCTCATTCTTAAAAGTCTTTTCCACCAGGAGGTTGTCCGGCGCGGTATTCTCTGCAACGGATACCACAACATGACCTATGCGCACTCCGACGACGATATACAACAGACTCTGGATGTATATGATGAAGCGTTCAAGGCGCTGAAAGACGCTCTGGATACCGGCACGTTGAAAGAACGCTTGCAGGGCATCCCCATGCAGGAGGTTTTTCGCCCCATTCAATAACAGAAATTATCCGAGCTGTCCACAACATTTACCTTGTCTACTCCGTCCGGATTTTCAATCAAGGAGGCGGCTATGCCTAATGTCCACAAAGACTTTCATGGAACACTGAGCCTCGGCCTGGACTTCCTGCAAAAAAACTACGGCGCGGAAGGGACACGGGAGTTTCTCACCGGCCTTGCCGAAACGGTCTATGCGCCCCTCGTCGAGGAAATCAAGAAGCGCGGTTTGGACGCTCTCAGGGAACATTGGGAGAATATCTTCTCATTGGAAGAAGGCGAGATCGCCCTGCGAATAGAGGATAATGTATTGATCCTGGAAGTCCACAAATGCCCCGCTCTCCACCATATCAAAGAGCACGGCTATACGACTTCCTCCAACTTCTGCGAACATACACGCATCACAAATGAAGGTATCTGCCATGCGGCCGGGTACGAGTGTTCCGTGGAGTACGACCAGGATCGGGGCCGATGTGTCCAGCGATTCTGGCGCGTGGGATAGGCAAGACAGTCAAAACAAACATACATGGAAAACGAAAGAAAGTCGGAACCGTGACGGAATCCTCAGGCTTTACACGCAGGGATTTTCTGGGCATTGGGACGGCGACGGCAGTCTTGCCGGTCCTCGGTACAGCGGAGGTTCAGGCAACCGGACCTTCCGGCAATCCCCTGTCTCTCGCCGGATCAGTGGTATCAGGAATATGGATAGAATAACAGATCGAATCAATCGCACAAATTGAGCGGAGGAACAAAATGCTCTCAGCCCGGAATCAGTGTCAATTTTCACGTCGAACCTTATTATTGCAGGCCACCTTGCTGGGTGCGGCATCCGCTGCCGCGGCATCTGAAATCAGTGTTGTTCGACAGCCGAAACCCCAAGGGAACAAGGAATATTACTCCCATGCAAAAGGAGTTCGGATTTTCCCCGGTGCATGGCGTCCCCACTATCCCTGGGAACATATCGCCTGGGTGAGTCCCAGCTGGCCTTCCCAGGATTATATCTGGCTCGATTTCCCGGAGGCGATCTTCACCAGTCAGGGACTGATTTACTTGAGTCATGTCAATCCGCCCATCCACACCGTGTATACGGACCTCCCGCCGGTTCCCTGGAAAAAGAGAGGGCAGGGAATTGAGTTCGAGCGCGTTCTTCCAAACGGCATCTCATTCGGCGGAAACGTCGAACCGGCGGAAAAGGCCGCCGATCTGGAGCTGTGGATTCGGAACGGAAGCGAGCAGCCGCTGAAAGAAATCGCGCTGCAAACCTGCGCCTTTCTGCGTGCCATTCGTGAATTCAACGCTTTCACGGGCGACAATAAACTTGTGCATGTCCCTGACAGGGGTTGGGTTCCGTTCATGGACGCGCTCGGTATCGAAGAGAAAAAAGGAAAGTACGGGATCGGATTTCACGGCGGGAAGAAAATAGCGGACTGGCCCGTGATGGTGACATTGTCCCTGGAGGATGAACGGTTGATCGCTTTCACTTGGGGAAAGAGCACTATTTCCCTGGTCGGTAACCCGGATCACCCCTGTATGCACGCAGATCCGTTCTTCCCGGACCTGGAACCCGGTCAATCCGCGCGCATTCACGGTCAACTGATTTTCTTCGAAGGATCACTGGAACATTTCACAAAAGCCTGGCAAAACGGGCAATTCGAGATAGAGGGGTGAAATTCCGCCGACAATTATTTTTTCTGCCCAATTACCATACAGGAATGGTTGCCGATTTCGATATCTTCTACGAAGTCCATATCCGCGTCACGAAACCACTGTTGAATCTCTTCCAGTGTGTAGCAATCCCCATATTCCGTGTTGACCAGCATATTGACCGCAAAAAGAGCCTGCCATTTCGGCCCGGATCGGTCGGGATTCAACAGGAAATCCTTGATACAGATCCGTCCACAGGACTTTAGAGAGGCGGCACATTTGCGGACCATAGCGGCATTCTGGTCGAATGAAAAACTATGAATGAGATTGGAGATGAAAACAAAATCAAATTTCCCCCGGATTTCATCGGTCAGAATATCGCCGACCTGGTAATGGATCCGTTCTTCGAGACCGGCCTGTTCGACATTATGCCTGGCTATTTCGAGTGTTTTCTCGTTATCGAACAGGGTGGCATGAAGCGGCGGATTTCGGCGGGCGAATTCAATAGAATAGAGTCCCGGCCCGCAGCCGATATCGATCAGGCTTTTTACATCCGTGAGATCCAAATGTTCTGCGGTTTCCTGTGCGCTGGTTCGGCCGACATCGGCCATGGCCAGTGCGTGTTCCCGCTCGTCTTCACGGAGTTCCGGGGATATCCACGTTTCGGGAACCGGCTGTCCTGTTTTGACAGCGTGGGGGAGTCCGGCCCATCGTTCGTATAGCCGTGCGGAGTGACGCAAAATAGCCGATCTCGGACTGGGGGCGTCATCCGTTAAATATTGCAATGCCACGGCGCTGTTGCGATAGGCGGTTCCGTTTTTCTCCAACAGTTCAAGGGAAACGAGCGCGTCGCACAAGATTCGTGTGCCGCGCGGACTGGCCTGAATAGCGACGGCCAGTTCGTCGGCGGTCATCGTCTTGTGCGCAAGGGTAGAGAATACACCGAGCCGGTTGCCTGTAAACAGCACTTGGGCGTCGCGATATCGGTCGTAAATCGCATCAATCGGATCGGCGGATGGGGGACAATGGGTCATTCGGGAACCTCCGGAGATTTTTAGTGTCCTGTAACCGAAATGTGTTTGCAAAGATCCCCACGCGTTCCATTTCCTGTTGATCCACAGAATATTCGTCGCATATTTTTTCCCCTCTACCTGCGGGAGAGAGAAGAAAACAGGGATATGACCGCAGGGACACGCCATGCCGTGTCCCTGCTACTGTGGATCATACAATACCGCTCAATTGGCAGACGGCGGCTCCAGCACGTAATGGTGATAGGTCTGATCGCAGGCCGGTGCGCCGTCGCTCGCCGCATGAGCCACCCAGGCCTCGGCTGTCGCGGGGTGGAAAATGGCGCAGTGCAAGTTGCTTTTCATAGACACCGGTCGCTTGATCATTTCCATCAGTCTGGTCTCATCAACCTTCCCGTATTCGGTGTCCAGACGCTCCAGGAAGAACCGATACCGATCCTCCCCGGAGATCACCACAGTATTCTCCGGAAGCATTCCCATGAATCCCATCGATCCGTTGGGACCCTGGAACAGGATTTGATGTTTGGACTGTTCCATCTTCAGGCCGGTCAACAAAACTTTCCCATCCCCGGCGTCTTTTTCCGGGGCAGGCAGGACCTTGAAGAAACCGAACATGGAACCCGGCTCGATGAATGCAATTTGCGCAGGCGTGGCATACACACCCCGCGCATCGGGGATCTTGGCATCGGAAATAACATAATAATACTCGCAGGTCCGGGGAGTTTCCTGGAAGATTTTCATGGCTTCCTCAAGTGTTCCGGCCCGTTCGAGAGCATCCCGGAGCAGAAGGGGCATCGGCATTCCGTCATAGAATCCCTGGCCTTTCCCGCCCATTTCTCCAATCGTGATCTGGGCATCGTTCATCCCTGTGACTGAGCCGAGCGATCCGGCATAGCTGACATTCATAAACCCGTGCGCCCCTTTGGGATGCACGATCATAATAACGGCCAGGTCCTGCAATCCCGCTTTTGTCATATAGTCCAGGATGCGGACATGATAGAGGGACCCATCCCTCGTGGCCTTGCCGAACAGCGCAATCCCGCTGCAATGGAACGCTTCCGGCATCAGGTTGCCGCACAGGACATCCTCGAAATTCAAGCCTGCGCCATCTGCCAGACCTTTCAATTCGTCCATATACTTCTGCGGGATAAACGGCTTAAGGCGGGCGTGCATGGCTCCACGCAGCGTCTTGTACATCTTGTATTCCGGCGTATTACCCATTTCCGTCTGGTTGTCCACGATATTCATCAGGTTCTGTTTCACCTGATCCTTAAGCAAAACCCCGTGCTGATACCCGATTTCGTAGTAGTCCCCGGAAAGATGCAATACATATCGACCGTCGATCTTCTCCAGGTATCCGGCTCCTTCCCGTGCCACGATTTCCGTCCACGCCGGAGACACAAACAACAGGATGACTGGAAGCGCGGAGAAAAGAATGCGGAATAGCCTTCTCATCGAACGATTCCTTTCCGTTAAGGTGATGGGATATGCTCGTCATTATCGGGATGTCAGGCCTTTTCCGCAAGGATGCCGGTTTCCGGCGGGCAAGGCATCGGGGACTTGCCTGAACGCGCGATTCTGCCTTATGATTGCTTACTCTTGCCGCCGGGAACCCGTCAGGGAATCTCGTGGAACAACATGGAGGCTGCACGATGCCGATCGTCAAATCATGGTTGCCGTTGACCCGCGCGGAAACCAACAAGGTACCTGAGCGGGGTGGAGTCTATGAGCTGGCAGACAACAGCCAGAACGTCATTTATATAGGCAAAGCCGAAGCGGGGCAGTTGCGCAAACAACTGAGCGGACACACCATGGACCGCAACAATCCGGTAATCAAAGCAAAGGCCAAATTCTTCCGGTTCAGCGCCACGGCCAACGCGGGCAGTGAATATAAGGCCCTTCTGGAAAGTTTCAAGAAAGCTCACGGGAATCGTCTGCCGGAAGCCAACCAGGCGGAAATGGGGGAAGCGCCACCGGCCTTCGAGTGATCCGTTTCGCACACAAAACCTTCTGTCCCCTTGTCCGGTTCCGACCCGGCCGACCACCACAAAACAGGTAAATGTCTCTATTGTCACCCTCTGGAAAGAGGCTATAATGTTTTTAAGGGACCCGCGGTACTTTTGTGACAGAAAGTGATGTTGACAACTTGACTTCTGGGAACTCTCACTATCCCAATCAAGGAGGAAACTATGACACTGGCCGGTGACCTGGATATCAGATGCCCGATCTGCAAAGGTGAACTCCCCAAGGGGCGAGAAATCTGCTGTTATGACGAGGATCGGTACCTTCTAACCGAACTTCGAAAATTCATCCGTGTCCGCCCGAAACACGCTGTGTCCGTCGGCGAGATCGTCGAATACCTGTATGAACGGCTTCAGCCTTACGCCACGGAAAAAGGTATCCCCCTGGATGAGATTAATCCCGACGACGTGTTCACTGAGATCGAAAAGCGAATTCTTCGTTGGATAGCCCGCAAGGATATTTCCGTCAGTGCCGTCGCCGGATTGGGTATCTGTGAATCCTGCGGAGCCATGATTATGCGCGGACGGACTCTGTGCAACAGTTGTGCTCGTACCAAAGAAATTGCCTCAAATCAGCCGACCTCAATCTCGCCCGCAAGCGGATCCGTATCGCGCGGAATGCACTTCAAAGTCAAGTAAACACACCCTTCTCGAGGTCGAGCAGGTCTACGGTGTCCGACCGGGACGAGGAAGCGTGGTTTCGGCGCTCACCAAGAAAATCCGACAGGGTTAGCGTTTTGTGCAAACGGGCAGGAATCGATTCTTTGCCATTCGCGGGGAGGAGCATGATACTTTTGGAACGATTCCGCGAAAGAGGACGCCACGTTCGATCCGGATCCGAGGTCTGCGGGTCTGTGCAGGGGCGACGGTCGTGCGCCCCTGCGTTCATTCGTGCTTAATGGTCTATTCGTCCTCAATACAACATGAAGTTCTCGATGCCGGTTCCAGTCGGCGCCTGGAACACCCGCAACGCAACGATACGGACATCGAAATTCGGATTGTTCATGTCTTCCCACACAACGGCGATCGTGTTTCCACGCCAGGCCGCACGCGGACGACGAGCCTCCCCGATGTAATTCTCCGGCGTGGCTCGCTCGCTGATATAGAACGTGCCGGTCAACGGAGTTCCGTCCGGGTTGAAGATTCGACCGAAAACGATCGGATTGGCGAGGGTCAGTTGTTCCTGATCGGACCAGACAGCAATCACATACCCGGCCTCATTGATCGCCGCATCCACGCGATCGCCGCTGGAGTACGGAACATCGTCGCTTGCCACGGTTTTCCACTTGAGTGCCCCGTCCGCATTCAGACAAGCCAGAAAGGTTCCGTTCGTATAGAGATCATTTGTTCCGACGTTGCAGACAATATAGGCATCCTTGCCGTTCCCATGAAAGCCCGTTCCATCCCCACGCCCGCCTCCTCCATAACCGGGGTCGCCTGTCAGGGTCGACATCACAATGTTGCCGGTTATCGGATTGCCCTGGTTGTCGAACATGCGGACTTTCGCCCCACCGGAATCCCATCGGACTGCGAAACCGTTCTGGGTTGAACCGATACCGTGCCACTGCGATCCGGCCACCTTGTCGGCATCCACCAGGGTCTCGCTCTTTGCAAATGTCCCATCTCTCCGAACAATCGAGAAGATCGGGTGATCTCCCGCTGCCGCGCCGCCGTATACATTCACTAAATCATCTTTCTGACGGCTTTCCCCGCCGATGACGATATGCCCATTGGAGAGATAGTCCCAGTCGGAGATGCGGATGTGCCCGGGCCTCTCGGCATAGGCGTCGGAAACCCCAGTCAGCACAGGCCCTTCTGGTGTCCCATCCTCATTGAACGGCTGGGCCACGGGGAATATCTCCACCGCGTTCGCATCCCCCCCAATCGTATTCACATCATACAATTCCGGAATCTCCTCGGCCAATAATCCTTCCACCCATGATCCCAAGCCGAATTCCGCGCCGAAAAGGTTCGCCTTGATCTTGGGAACGCAGGTGTATTGCGGGCCGGTCGGCTCGCCCGTCCGCGTGAAATACGCCCTCGGATACGCCGACACCGGCGTCCCATCCTGCTTGTAAATCACCCAGACCGCGCCCAGGAACGAAGGAGATGTCGAATCATCCGAATCATCTTCCCACCCAATGATAATATTGCCACCCGATCCGATGCCGATTCCCAAACTTTCTACACCCCATTATTGGGCGGGTCCGCATCGGGCTCCCATGCGTTGATATCCACCGTTCCGGTCTTCGGAACGAGGCCTGCTGCTTCGGGCGCAACTGGAACATACTCTTCCTGCGCCCATACCGGGGCGGTCAGAACCACTGCCAACACTGCGATAAGATCGATTCTTCTCATGCTGTGCCTCCTGGTGTAAGTTTGGAATCGCAGGATTGGGGCACACCACAATCCCGGTCTGCTGTACATTATAACACCATGGCACCAGGCGTCAATTTTTTTTGTAATACTTTTTCGCCACCAGCCGGGTGGGACAGGCCTCTCTGCCTCCGATCCCGATTTTTGGGCGGCACGTACAATAAGATTCACCTCTACACCGTTTTACTTGGCAAGAGAACAAAACTCATTGTTCCACTCGCGAGAACAGGAACTCAGTTTTGAACCGGAATCCATACAAAGGAGCAAGGATCATGAGAATGTATCACAAGGCATTGTTGGGTATTATGTGTCTTTTGGGAATTGGGCTGTTGGCTGGAGTAGCAGTTTCGCAGGATGCATCCACCACGGAAAAACCGGACAAGATCACTCTGCAAATTGAGCGGTTGACCAAAGATCTGGAGTTGACCGAGACGCAACAGAACATGGTGCGTGTGATCCTGGAAGAGAAACAGCCCAAGATCGACGCGCTCGAGGAACAGATCAAGCAGCTTCGGAAAGAAATGGATAACTCGATCACCAATGTTCTGACCGACGAGCAGAAAGCCAGGAAAGAGAAGCTCGACGCGGCTCGACGTGCCCGTGGTGACAGAGCCGGATTTCGGGGTGCCGGACGTGGTGAGGGACCCGGTCCCCAGGAAGGCGCTCCCATGAGAGCGCTTGAACAGCTCAATTTGACCGACGAGCAGAAGGCGAAAATCGACGAGATCGTTAAGAATCGGCCCCAGAACATGCGGGAAGAGATTATGAAGGTCCTCACCCCGGAACAACAGGAGAAGTGGAAAGAACTCCGGGCGCAGGCCGCTGAGCGCAGAGCCGGCGCCGGCCCGCAGGGCGAAGGCAGAGGACGTGGCGGCCGTGGTGGAGGACGCGCCGCCCAGGAATAGAGGCTGAGCGACTGATTTGAGGGCGGGTCCCGAACCCGCCGAGGATAAGAAGCGACGAAATGGATATGGGGCGAGTCCAGGGGCGGGTCACAGACCCGCCCCTGGTTGCTGTGGCACGGAGTTAGCGTATGAAGATTCCGAGCCTCGCGACGGCGGCGCCCAATCCGTCATCGCGAGGAGCAGCCCGGAGTCTGCGAAGGGCTGCGACGTGGCGATCTCAGTCTCGGTTCCTTGTTAAGACCTACCCCTGTTCCCGCTTGGTGTGCGGAAGCAGACCACCCGAGCGGATCAATTCCACCTCGCGGGGTGTCAGGTCCAATCGCACCGGAAATGTCTTCCCCTTCGTTTTATTCTCAACCGAAAGAACCACGCCTCCCGGAACAACCTTCGAATGCAAACCTCGCAGTACAAGCACATCGTTCACATCCACAGCATCGTAATCCGCCGGATTTTCAAATGTCAGGGGCAGAATGCCGAAATTGATCAGGTTTGCCCGGTGAATTCGTGCCAGGCTTTTCACAATCACAGCCTCAAGTCCGAGATACATCGGCGCAATGACCGCGTGTTCGCGTGACGATCCCTGGCCGTAATTCTCCCCACCTGTAATAAAGCATTTGCCCGCCTGCCTGGCGCGGTCCGAGAAGGTTTCATCATAACGCGAATACACAAATTTCGAGAGTTCGGGAATGTTCGACCGGAACGGCAGCGCTTGTGCTCCGCCGGGCATGATATCGTCCGTTGTGATATTATCGCCGGTCTTCAGCAGCACCGGGGCCTCAATCGAATCTTGTAAAGGTTTCTTAACCGGCACTGTTTTGATATTCGGCCCACGGACGACGTCCACCGTATCGGGATTTTCCGCTGGCGGAAGCAGCAGGTTGTCATTGATGATATATGCCTTCGGCTCGGCGGGCGGATCGAAGGTGATCTCGGTGTCACGCGGATCGCAGATCTCCCCTTTTATCGCAATTACCGCACAGGCTAATGGGTTACAGAGATAAACCCTGGCGCTTTTTGTGCCGCTCCGCCCGGGGAAATTCCGATTGTAAGACCTTACCGAGATGGAGTCGGAGGCGGGTGCGTAGCCCATTCCAATGCAGGGGCCGCAGCCGGACTCCAGAAGGCGAGCGCCTGCGGCAATCATGGAACCGATGTCCCCATTTCGAGCCAGCATCTCATACACCTGCTTCGAGCCGGGATTGATCCCCAAACTGACAGAAGGCGCAACGCTTCGACCCTCAAGAATCCGCGCCACCGATTGCATCATCGGATACGAGGAATTCGTGCAACTCCCGATACAAACCTGCGAAGGCTTCAGACCGGTGAGTTCACGAATCGGCACAACCGCATCGGGGCTGTGGGGTTGCGCGACCAGCACCTCCAGGCGGCCGAGGTCGATCTCTACAACCTCGTCATATTCCGCATCGGGATCAGCGTGAAACTCTTCCCAGACCGATTCGCGTTTTTGTGCTTTCAAATAGGCCAGGGTGTTCTCATCGCTGGGGAAAATCGAGGTGGTCGCGCCCAGCTCGGCTCCCATGTTCGTAATTGTGGCGCGTTCTGTCACACTGAGGGTTTTTACACCCGGCCCGCCGTATTCCATAATCTTGCCTGCGTTGCCTTTCACAGTGAAACGTCGCAGGACTTCCAGGATCACATCCATGGCGGTTACCCAGGGGCGACGCAGCTCCCCTGTTAAGTAAATATTCACAACTTTCGGCATGGTGATCTCAAAGGGAGCGCCGGCCAGCACGGTTGCCGCGTCCAGCCCACCCACTCCAATAGCAATCGCCCCCATTCCGCCCGCTGTCGGTGTGTGGCTGTCGGTTCCAATCTGAAATGCACCCGGCGCGGCAAATCGCTCCAGATGAACCTGGTGGCAGATGCCGTTCCCCGGCTTGGAGAAATAGGCTCCGTATTTCGCCGCCGCTGTCTGAAGGTAAATGTGGTCGTCGGGGTTCCTGTAATCCTGCTGAAGCAGGTTGTGGTCCACATAAGACACCGCAATCGGAACCTTGATTCGTGGAACCCCAATCGCCTCAAACTCCAGGTAGGTCATCGTGCCGGTGGCGTCTTGTGTAATAACCTGATCTACCTTGACTTGAATCTGTTCTCCCGGTACCAGGCTACCACCCACCCGGTGAGCCTCGAAAATCTTCTGAGCCAGGGTCTTCCCCATAATCTAATCTCCTGCTTGGTCATACATTCTTTTGTCAGTATAGGGAGTGACCGGAAGCGCGTCCAGAATATCTCCAGAAAGTAGGACAGGCCTCTGTGCCTGTCAGATCGTGGCGGTAGGACAGGCCTCTGTGCCTGTCAGATCGTGGCAGTAGGACAGGCCTCTGCGCCTGTCAGATCGTGGCAGTAGGACAGGCCTCTGTGCCTGTCAGATCGTGGCGAGTAGGACAGGCCTCTGTGCCTGTCAGATCGTGGCAGTAGGACAGGCCTCTGTGCCTGTCAGATCGTGGCAGCAGGACAGGCCTCTGTGCCTGTCGCGCTGCTCCTTGCCAGGCAGAGACGCCTGGCCTACTGGGAATTGGAACTGCCAGGCAGAGACGCCTGGCCTACTGGGATGGTCATGATCCGCCTGCTGTGACAAAAACACTCCTCTTTGCTATATTTGAAATGGTTTCTTTATTCTGTCCACAGCTTTGCGAGAGAGGTTTTCATGTTCGCTTATTCCCGGTTTGTTCTGTTGGGTTTACTCGTTTCTGTTTTTACCGCTTTTGTGTCGCCCGTGTTCTCCGTACTCCCGCCCTCTGTCTGTGACATTTACAAAGATAAATCCTCTTCGGTCAATTTCTATGACCTGCTGTTCGTTGCAAGCCAGTGGAACACGCCCGGCGCGGAAGGGGCCACGGCCGACTGGAGTTCCAACGGTGTGGTGGATAGCGGGGATCTCAGGTTGTTCATCGAGATGTATCGAATGAGACTGGATTACCCGACTCCCACCATGACACCTGCACCCGCGTCCTCAGAGACTCCAGGTCCCACTGAGACTTTCACCCCAACCGAAACACCGACTGAGACAGAGGCACCAACTCCTACTCCATCCGACACCCCTTCGATTACCGAAATACCGACGCCATTCATCCCTGTCGATACGCCGACACCGACGGTTCCGCAAATCCCGACCTACACCCCGACTCCCTCTCCGACACCGACACCGACAAGCATTCCGCCGACATCCACCCCCACACCGTATGTCGGAAAATTCAAAGAGTATCTCTTTGATTTTGAAGATGTTACAGCGCCGGCTCTTCCGGCTCTTCTGAAAACGGAGACCGATCCCCGCGCGGTCGATGAGGAACGACTCCTGATGCAGGGCGATCCGATTCCCAATACCCTGTTCTCATGGTTTACCCGAAATGCCGGCACGGATAATCACGGTCTCGCATACAGCGGCACACGAAGCGCGGCGCTCAACGCGCGAAGCGGCTGGTATAACCTCAAACAAACTTCCATCCTGACTCTTGTTCCAGTGTTTGACACGACCACAGCAAAAGATCCCCGGCTGGAATTCCGGGTTGCTTATGATATCGAACCCGTTGTCGGGCAGGTGTTCGATTTCCTGGCCTTGGAACTGTCCACCGATGGCGGCACAACCTACAAGTTTATGGATATCAATCAGGATGGCCAGATTGTTTCCAATCCTCAACTGCTGGGATTCGATGCTCTTTACGGGAGCAGCGATACAGATGAGGACGGGCTGGACAAGGGCGATTTTCAGTTCTACAGCTTGAAATTGCCCTCTTCGACACAGATCGTGATTGCATTCCGGTTTATGTCGGATCAGTTTGATTCCAGCTACCGTGGTGTCTTTCTGGATGATATTCATGTCTATGATGCGGGAGCCGTGGTTTCCGATCAGCCGGTGATCACCAAGATCAGTGTGTTGGGCGGCGGCTTGCTGTACGCGGATGATGAAAGCACCATCGTGATCAACGGGTCGCATCTCAGCCCGCCACAGTCGGTTCTTCTTTCTTACGATGTAATTACCGAAATCGGCGGCGAGCAATTGACCGATCATTTGACCTTCCCCCTCAGTTTCCAGATTGTCAGCGATCAGGAAATCCGTGCCGTGATTCCACGTCAGGAGATGTTCGAATCGAATATCTCAGCGGAATTGACCCTGACGAGGACGGATGGCCGGTCTGGGGTCTATACCGATCTTCCGATCCTCGCCGCTCCAAGGCCGCAGATTGCGACGCTCAATCCCAATCCGATTTTCATGGAGGCGGAGAATACATCGTTTACGTTGACCGGGGAGCACTTCAGAACCCCGGACAATTCCGGGAACTGGGGTTCGATTGTCGGTATCGGTCAGCAGCAGGGGGATGAATATATCTACGAAGAATTCACCACGCTTTCCGGAATTGAGTCGATCAGCAGGCAGCAGATCGTGATCGATCCGTTCCGCATTGTGGGTCGTTTGGCAGCCGGGGAAGCCATTTTACAGGTGACCAATCCGTATTCTGGGCTGGCTTCCTCGCCGTTCCTCGTTGAGGTTAAAGGGGGCGCAGGGGAGGCGAGAATCGAGCAAGTCTTGATCGACTATTGGGATCGTCCCTATATCGAGATTGATGAGGAACAGACTCTCATTCTGCGCGGCTCGAATTTCTCCCAGAGCCGTATGAACCTGACTATCGGCGGTGTGACGATTGTTGCGGATGGTGCCGTGGTCAACGAGGCCAGCACGCAGATTCAGATACAAGCCGATGAAATCTCATTGATCGCCAGTCCGGGCCTCCTGAGCGCCACCGGCAGTGTACCGATTGTTCTGGATATTGCGGGCTGGGTTTCCATGGCAACCTACGAGGCCCGCGATGCCTCTCCGCCGGTCCTGAAACGGATTGATCCGACTACGCTGGACAATACGCAGATCGGGTATTTGACCATCTATGGCGACAACTTCCGTGGCCGTGGCAGCGAGGACCCCACCCAGGTCGATCTTTTGCCCTGCAACGCGGCCGGAGAACTTCTGCCCGGCGGTCAGCCGATCTCCCTGGAGGTTACCTCGCTGGACCTCTGGATCGATCCCACCGAAGGAGCCGAGGATAGTATCTATAACCTGGTAATTGACGAATACAGCCTTGAAGTTCCGGCAGGTGAAACCCGTTACTTCCGTGTCCGGGTCACCAATCCGTTTTCGGGCCTCAGTACCATGGAACCCGCGCCCGGTTCGGTCTTGGAGGATGTCCTTTTTATTGTGACAGGTTGACAAAAGGGAAGGGAAGACGGTTGTGAGGCTTGGCCCTGTCCCGATCCCGAAGGGATCGAATGTGCGTAGCCCCAGGTACTCACATCGGCCTCAAATCCACCTTTCCCGCAATCTCTCCCTCCACGGTCAGTGTCTCTGTCTCCCCCTTCGGTCGGATGACACTGATTCTTACGCTCTGGTCCGGCGGAACATGCGCATAACGGCACGTTAATGCGGCTGCCTGCATAATGCCGTCATTGTCAATCTGCCCGCGCAGAATCGTTGTCGGGCCGTTCAGAGTCTCCAGTTCAACAAGTCGGTCTTCCGGCCCGGCCAGCGCGGTGATTCGCAGATTCTCCCTCTCGTCTCGGCCCACCACGACTTTTGTCTTATCAGACAACCGGAAATGCCGACCTACCTTCGCCAGAAGGATATTCGGTACATTCAATTCGTCATGCGCGAGGAGATCGTACATCCGTGCTCCGAAGTTCCGGTCGGTGAGAATGCACCCGCCACCCACCGGCGGAATCTCCTCAATCCCCCATTCTTTAGCCAGGGCCAATTGCTCCTGCCTGGACCGACCATTTATGCTGAGCAGCCTGTTCCGGTCGATCCGACCTGCCCGCTCCGGGATGGTCGGCTCCATCAATCGCGCACAGAGCGGACGCAGCAGCAGGCTCTCCAGTCCTGATTCCCGCTCGACTACTCTCATTGAGTCCCGATTCTGCGACATCGGACGCTGCCCGATCACCTCACCGGTAAAGACGAACTCCGCCCCGAACCCCGGCATCATCTCTTTTGCCTTGCGAAGCATGAAAATCTTGCAGTCGATACACGGGTTGAATGCGGCCCCCCGGCCGTGGCGGGGATATCGAAGAATCTCCAGGTATTCTTCCGTGATATCCGGCTCGTGCAGCGCTAATCCGAGACGATGTAACTCCTTCGACAATATATCCGGCGTTTCGTTTTTCTCCCGGCCATAGCGCCAGCAGGCTGCCTTGAACCTCACGAGACACATACGAACTCCGAGGTTGTGCATAAGGTGGACCGCCAGAATACTGTCCAGCCCGCCTGATACCAATCCGATTGCCGACACCGAGTCGCTCATCGCAAATCCTCCGGAGTGGCTATCCTATGCGTCTTCCGAGACTTCTCCAATACCTATCTGGATAGTACCCGGGAACGAAATAACATCATGCCTGTGTGGGCAGTGCGGTTGGGTGTTTCCGTGAGAGTCGAAAAGGAAGCTTCCGGCAGGCCATGACCCTAGGCGAAATGCTCCTCCAAGAGGTCTTTTCGCCCGGCGCTTACTTCCGATTCAATCTGACCTTGTGTGAGGGCGGGTACTTCGGACATCGCTGGTTCTGGACAGCGGATTTCTTTTCATGGGATACCCCCTATGCCTGGGGCCTGGTCCACGTGGAAGACAGTTCGGGGATTCGAGAATATATGCTCTACTGATCCCGCTTAAATCGGCGATCTGTAAGCCCACGTTTCCATCGGCATCATATCGGCGCAACATCTATGTCGAAGATTTCGTAAAATGCTCCTCACCGTATTTCGAATAATAGTACAGCACGGAACGTTCCGCGATTTCATTCATAATCTTGACCATTTCATCCACCGACCATTTTGTCTCCCGAAAGTAAAAACTACCCCTGTTCAACTTTCCGCCGGCCTCATTGTGCAAATAGATTTTGTTCAATTTACCGAACATTGCCATTGTGGAAACCCGGTCAAGAATAGAGGAATTATCGGCGAAGTCGCAGCCATAGCCAAAACAGATAAATGGGAAAATGCTCTCGCGCATCAGGGCGGTTCTTAGACAAATAAGGTTTTTCCCCAGCCTTTCAATAACGTTTCCCCGTGCTTGTCTGGGAAGCCCCTCCTTCTCACGCAGGTCATTTGTTCCTTGGTTTTTCACTTCACCGATGAGAATGGGGTATGATATTGCATCATCGGGTCTTCCTTGCATATAGAGTATTCCTCCATCCGGCCGAATGGAACTACTATTAAAATGATAGTGGAACTCGATATCGGGATAAGTGTACCGCAACTCTGCCACGATGTCCTTTAGGAACCACTGTTTTACATGAACAAGTGAAATCTTCTTATTGAATCTTTCTGTCAAGTGATCTTCAACGCGAAGCAAGGCCTGTATAATATCAGATTCCTGCTTTTTTGACGTCACATTGATAACCGTACCCGTGCGTTGCTGTCTGAGTTGTTCTTTCCGTGCCATCACTATGATCCTTCTACTTGCGTTCTACCAAGAACATTTGCTCGGTTACGTGAACTGACCGGTTTCGGATATTTCGGCAGCCACGAAATGTGTTGTATTTGATTTCAATTACCTCAACTGAACCTAGACGATTGAGTATACACATCATTTCTCCCGGGGATATGAATCCTTCATCATTGAATGAAACAAGAACGAATCGAGTATCCAAAGACTCGATTAGATCCCGAAAGGACGTCAATGAGTTAGACCTGACATTGAATCTGGACCGCTTCCAATTCACGGGGATGCCGGAAACATTGCTGACGTCCGTCGGACGTTCGTAAGTGACAATAAGATTAAGCATGAAGTAGTTCGATCCGTACGGATGTTGATTATATGGGGGATCTAGGTAGGTAAGGTCTAGGTCACGAATCTGCGGAGCAATACCATTCGCGTCGCCGTGAAACACGTCTACTTCACACTCGAATCTACTCAATATCGGAGGTTGCAGCCGGATTTCACCCAGTATTCGTTTCAATGCATCTGCATTTGTTCCACCATACTTCCCGATTCTCGTTCGACGATCCTTGTGAAATCCCTTAAACACGCCGGAAGTATTCGCATGAACTGAGGCCTCGCTGAGAAGCGGACCGAGAATCAGGTCACGGTACTCGCAAGAAACTTCGTTAATCATTCTGCGGTAGTTGTCGATACGACGCGCATTTTGTTTTGTGTAGAAAACACGGTCATCCTTTGTTATATTGTGTTCAGAACGAGGGGCATATAGTTCTTCGATGAATCCGGGTGCAAATTCTTCAGAATCGACCCGGCTGTTCAGATCGGCGATAATCAGTGCCAATTCCCGCTGATTGACGGCGTTCTTGTTTTTCAAATAACATCTCGAAACGACAGCTGCGTAATCCTCAAGATCAATCGTTGCGAGGTATTGTGCGTGCCGCTTAAAGTAGCGAGCAACGACCCCTGATCCTGAGAAGGCATCCAAAATGCGAATTCGGTCCTTCCCCAATTTCTCTTTGATACGGAACACCACCGCCTCAATCTCGGGAATCAGAGAACGCTTGTTACCGATATAAGTTATCAGTTGATCGGTAAGATATCCGGGAACCTCTTCGAGGACCGTCTCTCCAAAGAGATTGGTTTGATAGGAACTCTTCAGGTTCTTGGTAATATGTGCCGGATATTGACTCATCTACTACATTTCCTTTCCCGCTCACCTCCGCCGCAGCGGATCTTCGACTTTCAGCGAGACGTATCGGGGAAATCCGTCCTTTGCGCCGGCGCGGTCGATCTGAAGGATTGCCGTGATTCCTCTGCGCTGGGCGGCGCGATTTGCCAGCAAGCCGATCTGTTCCATATAGGATGCCAAGTCGGGAGTCGGCCGGCTCATTTCCAGAATCAAATCGCCGGGTTGCAAACCGGCTTTCTCGGCATGACTGCCCGGAAGAATCTCGGTAATCACCACGCCGCGCGATTCCGGCGGGTAGCCATATTTGCCACGATTTGCATCGGTCAGCTCTTCAACAGCGAAGCCCATCAGAATTTCTTCCCATTCCGCTGTCCCGGTCAAGAGATACCGGGGCAGTTCCTCTATAGTTATCCGCAAGTCCAGTTTCTTTTTGTCTCGGAAGACAGAAACGGGCACGGTGGACCCGACAGGTGTCTGTGTTACCAGGTTCTGTAGTTGGGGTCCGCCACTGACTTTATGATTGTTGAACGCCACAATCACATCCCCGGTTTCCAGACCCGCTCGCGATGCCGGTGTGCCGGGACGCACATCCGTAATCAAGGCGCCCTGAAGTGTCCCCCAGTCCTCCAGGCGTGCATTCTTCAATGAGTCGATCTGCACTCCCAGCCAGCCTCGAACCACATGCCCATTTGCCAACAGGCTCTCGACCACAAATCGCGCCATGTTGCTCGGAATGGCAAACCCGATACCCAGATTGGCCTGAGTTCCCGCCGTCTGAATGGAATTGTTGATTCCGATGACCTCTCCGTTGAGATTGACAAGAGGCCCCCCGCTGTTGCCGATATTGATCGCGGCAGTGGTTTGAATGAAATCCTTGTACATGAACAGGCGATTCTCGTTGTCCAGTGGGACATCCTCGCCTGTACGATTCTTCGCGCTGACAATACCCTCGCTCGCACTTCCAAACAGCCGAAACGGACTCCCGATCGCCAGTACCCATTCTCCTACCCGCAATGCGTCAGAGTTGCCGAGCGTCACCGTCGGCAGGTCGCCCGGGCAGTTCTCTAGTTGCAGAAGAGCTATGTCCGTATACGGATCGTACCCCGCAATTTCCCCGTTAAATTCCCGCCCGTCGGCAAGCTGCGCGCTCAGCTTTTCGGCTCCCTCCAACACATGATAATTCGTCAGAATCAGCCCATCGGCGCGAATAATCATCCCGGAACCCTGCCAGCTCTGCCGGTCCGGGATGATGTCCAGCATATCCCGGAATCTCTCCGGCAGTTCCTGAATAATCTCGTTGATTCTCTCACGGTCTGCCCAATTGAATTTCCGCTCTCCGTTGATACTCACAACCGCCGGAGATACCTTCTCAATTGCGATCACAAATGAGTCGGACAGCAGACGGGCGTCGAACATCCGAATATCCGGCTGCGGTTCGGACCACGCAGACAGGACCGGAATCAAGAACAAGACGGTTGCGCCAAAAACAAGTCTTCGCATCATGGCTATTCGAGTCTCGGAGGTACGGAAGTACGATATCTCAACCACGCCCCGCAAGCCACCCAATTCTCCCCTTATCTCTCCGGGTAGAGTGAATTCTTATATCGGACAAGTCTCAATCCGAATTGTCTTTCCCCAGTCCATGAAGGGAATCCAGCTGCCGTAAATGCTCGCGGGTTTTTTCATCCAGTTCACCCGACTGGCCGGGTTTCAGCTGTTCACGCAAGGCCTGAGCAAGCCGCTGGTGATCGAGCTTCCTTTTTCGATTCTCCAGGTCGGAGATAACTTGCGTGAGCAGTTGATCACGTTCTCCGCACACGGGAGCAATATCCGGCGCGGCTATCAGAACGGCTTGGGCAAGTTTGTCTTCGGCAAATAGGCCTTCCAGCAGAGCAGCCAGGTTCTTATACACACGGGGCTTGATCGGCATAAGGTTTTTGAGAATCGCCGAAAGGGGCAAATGCTCCCGGTCGGGAATCAGGTCCACCACACGGTTGATCTGCTCCCGTTCCTCTGCGCGAAGCGGATTGACAGGCAAAGCGAGGTCTTCGTTCTCAACTCGCACCAACCCGAGGCCGTTCAGCGCCAGGGTAATCAGGTGCATCTTGTCCATTTCGACCGGTGTCAGATTATCCAATCTGACCTCATCTTTCATTTCGATGCTCCCCAATTCCTCGCGTTCGGGGCGCGTGTCGCGCATTCGTGAGAGGTCCTGACGGATGGCGGTTTCGCTCACTCCCATTTTCCCGGCGAGAAATGTGATGTATTCCGACCGGACAACGGCCTCGGGAATCCGCCGCAGGATCGGCAGAAGGTCCCGAACGACCGCACGTTGAGCAGCAACTCCCTCCAGCCCATACTGAACCACACTTCGGTTAAAACAATATTCAAAACCATCCAGCGCATTATCCAGCAAAGCTTTCATCGCATCGGTTCCCTCTTTGGCAAGAAAGGAATCCGGGTCTTCGCCGGACGGCAACACCACAACCCGAACAGGAAGTCCGATGGTTAAGAAAACCTCTGCTCCTCGCCGTGCCGCCATCAGGCCCGGCTCATCGCCATCATAAATCAGGTAGATATTTTCTCCATATCGTCGAAGGACTCGCGCGTGACTCTCGGTCAATGCCGTTCCAAGCGTTGCGACACTGTTTTCAAAACCGAAACGGTGAAGGGCAATGGCGTCCATGTACCCTTCGACCACCAGGGTCCTTCCCATGCGGCGAATCGGCTCTCTTGCCTTCTCAAGCAGATAAAGCGTACGGCTCTTGTTGAACAGAGGGCTTTCGGGCGAATTGAGATATTTCGGCTCGCCATCGCCAAGAATGCGTCCCCCGAATGCCACCGTTTTGCCCAATGGATTGGCGATAGGGAACATGATCCGGTTGCGGAACCGGTCGTAGTATCCGCTTCCATCCTGCCGAGGGATAATCAAACCCAGTTCCTGCTGGACCGATTCAGGAATACCCATTCGAGACAATGGGCTCTTGAGCGCCTCCCAGGAATCGGGCGCATACCCCAGGCGGAATCGCTTGATATCGTTCTGGGAAAGGCCCCTTCGCGCGAGATATTCCTGAGGCGGTTTGGAATTGGCCAGCATTTTTGAGAACAGATTGGCCGCCGTTTCCATCACCTGTGTCCGGTCGAGATCGGGCCGTTCCCGATTCGCTTTACGATCGTCCTCTTCCAAGTTCAGGCGCACACCGGCACGGTCCGCCAGGAATCGCAATGCCTCAAAAAACGACAGGTTTTCGATGGACTGAATAAACGTCAGCGCTGTGCCCCCCTTGCCACAGCCGAAACACTTGAAGATTTGCCGTTCGGGATGGACACTGAATGAGCCTGTTTTCTCCTTGTGAAATGGGCACACGCCAAAGAAATACTGCCCGCGCCGTTTGAGAGAGACATAGTTCGAGACAATATCGACAATATCCGTCCGTTCAAGAACCTGATCGATGACTGTCTGGGGGATTTTTGCCATGTTCTCAACCGGGGGTTATTGGATGGAGATACTGTAGCATTGAGGGGATGAGGAGCGGAGAGCCATAGTAGGCCAGGCGTCCCTGCCTGGCAATCGGCGGACCAGTAGGCCGGGCGTCTCTGCCTGGCAATTGGCGGACCAGTAGGCCAGGCGTCTCTGCCTGGCAATCGGCGGACCAGTAGGCCAGGCGTCTCTGCCTGGAGTAGGCCAGGCGTCTCTGCCTGGCAATCGGCGGAGTAGGCCGGGCGTCTCTGCCTGGCAATCGGCGGAGTAGGCCAGGCGTCCCTGCCTGGCAATCGGCGGAGTAGGCCAGGCGTCTCTGCCTGGAGTAGGCCGGGCGTCTCTGCCTGGCAATCGGCGGAGTAGGCCAGGCGTCTCTGCCTGGCAATCGGCGGAGTAGGCCAGGCGTCTCTGCCTGGCAATCGGCGGACCAGTAGGCCAGGCGTCCCTGCCTGGCAATCGGCGGAGTAGGCCAGGCGTCTCTGCCTGGCAATCGGCGGAGTAGGCCAGGCGTCTCTGCCTGGAGTAGGCCAGGCGTCTCTGCCTGGCAATCGGCGGACCAGTAGGCCAGGCGTCTCTGCCTGGCAGTCAGCCAGCCCCACCTAAAGCATTCGCATAGATCGCATTCAGCCGCGAAACAATTGTCTTCCAGGACAAATCCCCTTCAGCAAGTTCTCTTGCGCGGTGGCCCATGGCGTGCCTCTCGTCCGACGGCAGTTGTAATACCTCCAGGATGGCGTTCGCGAAGGATTCCGGCGATGGGTCCGAAACACGACCGATCTGTTTTTCCCGAACAATTACCGCAGAATCGCCGATGTCATTTGTGACAATGGGCCGACCCGATGCCAGATAATCGCCGAACTTGATCGGCCCGCGCGCACGGTTTGCCAAGGTATCCGCCAGCGGCAACAGGTGCATACTCGCCGCACCGAGGAACTTCGGCAGCAGGCTGTACGGAACATCACCCGGCAAATAAACCTGCTCGCCCACACGGAACCGTTCCCTTAATCCATCCAACGCAGGCGACTCCACGCCACCCCCCACAACCAGTAGCTGACATGATGGAAATTCCTTTAGAACGTGTGTAAAAGCATCTGCGATAAGTTCAATATCCCAAAGGGAATATCCCACAAAGCATAACACCGGATCTTGCGGGCGAAGGCCGATAATCTCCCGGCAAATCTGCTGGTCCAGTTTGGGTATTCCCTCGATATCCGCACCCGATGGGATGAACTCCACCCGCTTGGGGTCGATCCCCAGAGAAAGCGCGCGACTGTTCAAAACCGTACTCGTGACAATAACAATATCGGCAGATCGCTTGGATCCTTCTTCGAGAAATTGCTCCATCCGGTCGATCATAGAGAACGGACGTTTGCCGGTAGTGATCCCACCCGCTGTCCACCAGTCGCACCAGTCTGCACAGAAAAGCGCGTCGCTATCGAGGAGCCGTTTGAAATACCATGGGAACGACACGTTGGGGCGATGGTCGAACGCATGAATTACATCCCACTTGCTGAATGCGATTCGCCCGGTCCTGAGCAGAATATCGACAGGAGCATAGCCGCCGTCATGCTGACCTACTTGCCGGAAACGCGGTGTCTCCCAGATACGCACACCATCCCGCATGTATTGATTGCCCAGGGGACTGCATCGCCGGGAGACAGTCCACAGATCCACCTCATGGCCCAGTCTGACCAGTTCGCGGGCGAAATGAAAAGCGCGAAAAAACGTTCCCCGCCAAGCCAGGTTATGATTAAGAAACAGCAATCGCATGATATTCATCCGACAGGCACGGAGGCCTGTCCTACTATTTTTGCAGTAGGCCAGGCGTCTCTGCCTGGAGTAGGCCAGGCGTCTCTGCCTGGCAATCGGCGGACCAGTAGGCCAGGCGTCTCTGCCTGGCAATCGGCGGACCAGTAGGCCAGGCGTCTCTGCCTGGCAGTTCCAATTCCCAGTAGGCCAGGCGTCTCTGCCTGGCAATCGGCGGACGACAGGCACGGAGGCCTGTCCTACTATTTTTGCAGTAGGCCGGGCGTCTCTGCCTGGAGTAGGCCAGGCGTCTCTGCCTGGCAAGGAGCAGCGCGACAGGCACGGAGGCCTGTCCTACTATGAATTCATCCCGCCTTGATTTCCAACCGTGCATCCAGCGCGCGGGCGATGCCGGCCGCTGTCTCTTTGAGGTGGACCAGGGAATACTGGTCCAGCCCGGCGGCCAGTGTCTTGTTCGCCAGCAGCTTGTCGATATCCTCTTTCATCCCGTTCAGGGCATTCCAGGCATGGGTCCGCGCATCCTCCGGGGTCTCGCCCCGTTTGGTCAGCATCAGATCCGCCAGTCTGCGAACATACTCCCGTTGCAGCGCCCGACGGTGGCTCGAAAGCAGCGGGGCGGTGTTGGACAGGGTCCGTTGCGGCGGTGTGCCGGATAGCGCGATGGTGTGAACATCGCCCCAGACCGCATCGGTCAGATCGGCGAACAAGTCCGGGATCGTGAAGGCGGTTTCACCCGCCGGGACCCGCTGCTCAGCTTCCCGAATTCGCGAGAGAACAAGGGGATCGAACAGGGTGTTCAGAACATTCTGCCGCATCATCAGGATATAATCGTGCAGCGGGAAATCGGTCCGCCCCGCGCTCCCCCACTCCACCCCCCAATGAAGCCAGCGTTCGTTCACCATCATGTTGAGCATGGAGGGATCAAACTGGAACGGTTCATCCGAGAACACCTTGTCGCGCAGAACCTGCAAGGCATGATATTGTTGAGAGGCTGGAATGGGAATAATGGGGGTCCTGCCGTCTTTCTCGCCGACCCGTGACCGTACCACATACGCGCCGCCGATATATCGGGAGACCGCAACTGCATACCGGGTATAATACCCTAAGAACATCCCCACGGCGCTTCGAAGGTCATAATATCCTTCCCCCTCCTCCAGAATGGTCGCCGCATGGGTCCAGGCATCCCGCATGACATCCATCTGCTGTTCGTTCCATGCAAGCGGATCGGAGGACAGATCGAACCAGGCATTCGTGGGGTCTAACCCCAAGGGCCGTTCCGGATTCGCGACCCAAAGGTCCTCATCCGTGAGGTAGGCCAATTCGGTGTCCCTCGCGCGAGAGGCAACCTTATCCAGTTCTTTTGCCCGATCCGTCTGGGTGGTCGCCGAAAGAGGCAAGTATGCGTATTGAATCGCCCAGCAGTCATACGGGCCTACCGAAGGATTCCAATAAAAGCCTTGTGTAGCGCCTCTTGGAGCCAGGTTCACCGGAAGGTAATCCATTACAGAAGATGAAAGTCCCTTCTCAGCAGTTAAATCTTTGTTGTGCAGCTGATCGAGCGGAAGCAGCGTACTGGCTTTGAAATTGTGTCGGAGTCCCAGAACATGGCCGACCTCATGGCACACCAGCTGTTTCACATATTGATTGATGAACTCCTCGATGGTGTCGGTGCTGTTGCCGATTTCGCCCCGCGCCGCGAGGACCGCCAGTGCGCACTGGGTCTCCTGGGCCAGCATCAGTCCGTACTGACAGCCATCCGGGGAGCTGTGTTCCGGCAAACCACGAAGGGGTTCATAAAACTGCCGTATCCGCCGCAGCCAGCGCACAATATCCCCGTCAATGATGACATCACAGTCGAGAATCTCGCCGGTTAATGGGTTGGCAACCCATTGTCCGAGTCCGGCAAACGGAAGTTCCTCCATGGTGTTCCAATGAACAGTATGGTAGCGGGAATCCTCCGGGTCCCAGTCGGCATCATCGGGCATCTGTTTGGCAACCACGGCGTTCTCATACCCGGCGGCTCGGAATGCCTTGTTCCACATTTCCACGCCTTCTTTTGCTGCCTCGCGGTATTGATAAGGAACCGTGTTTTCAATCCAGAACACCAGCGGTTCTTTCGGAGGAGAGACCTCGAGTTCCGGGCTGGCCTTCTCGATGTTCCAGGCGGTGATATGACGCACAAAAGCATCCCGCGACTCCAGGTCCGAAAGGTCCTGGTAAGCCTCGATGAAATGGCCTACTCGGTCATCGGCGGGACGCGGCACAAAGTTCGATTTCGGCAGCGAGCGAAAGCTGAACCGAAGAAGAACCAGGGCGCTGGAAGGGTCTGCCAGAACTTTGGTTTCGGGCTTGCCGGAGGATTTAAAATGCTGCCGGGCATAGACCTCGATATTCTCCGGGAAAACCTTGACCTGCTCGATGCGGCTTTCGTCTTTGTCCAGGTTGTAGCCCTCCAATGCCTTGCCGACATCAGAGAAGTCCGACAGGAAAAACGGCTGCACATCAATCACACAGGAATCCGATGCCGGATTCGTGGCGGAGATAGGAAACGAGGCGATGATGGATTCGCCATAAGCCCGCTCAACACCCTTTTTAATCGGGGAATCGGGGGCCGCCTGGTAGCGGGGATGGGGTTCGATCAACTGGACCTTGTCATCCATACGGCAGAACTGAAGCACCTTCGATTCCAGCACCTTGCCGGGGAACAGCATTCCAACACCATGTCCCACCTTGGCGCTCAGAAGAAAGTCTGTGGAGAACTGGTCCGGTCGGATCTCCCAATACGTTTTGTCTTCTTTCTTGTCCTTCTTGATAAACACCGTGAAAAGGCCCACCTGTTTGGTGGCATCCTTGATGATCTCCTCGTAGGGTTTCTTCTCCTCCTCCGGTTTGGCGGGTGTGGGGCGGGCGCCGACGGCCTGCTGCCGGGCCGCTTCCTCGGAGATAGTCTGGGTGGTTGTCATCTCGCTTTCGGTGAGAGTCACATTGGAGTTGATGATGATCGTCGCGGCTCCCTGTGTGCTGATGGTCAGATTCTCAATCGGCCCGCCGGGAAGAACCGCCTTCCGGCAGCAGGGCGTAACCGTGGATACGCAGGCAGTCGCGGAAATGGTCTCTGTGGCCGAGATCGGCTGCGTAGAGACGTTGTTCGCAATCAAGAGGAATGGAAATAAAACCCACAGGATCTTCATGTTCAGCCTCCAGTGCAGAGTTGGAATATCATAATATGTCATTTAAGGGACAAGAAGGAGAATCGATTGCGGATTAAAGAGAGGAGGAATGGGACGGATGAGACCGATGGGAAGGATGAAGAGGGTTTGGTGTAGGATCGGATGGGGGGAAATGTTAGGATTTGCGGGAGGTTCAAATATGAAGAATCGCGTTTCTTATGATTCCTATGACCCTGTTTCTTGTGTCTCTGGCGCTTGTTGTTTACACCTACCTGGGATATCCCCTTATCCTGAAACTGTTGGGGAAACTGCGGAAGCCGAGGTTGGCGTGGACATCGATAGAACCGCCGAGTGTTTCGGTGATTATCGCGGCGTACAATGAGGAAGAGGCTGTTCAGAGCCGGATCGCAAACATTCTCGCCAGCGATTACCCATCGGAGAAAATCGAGGTCCTGATTGCTTCGGACGGTTCGACAGACCGAACGGTGGAACGAGCGCAGGCAGTAAATGATCCGCGTGTGCGGGCGCTGGACTTTCAGGAGAACCGGGGTCGTGCGGCAGTCCACAACGACGCGGCAGCCGCCGCACAGAACGAGATTCTTGTTTTCAGCGACGCCGAAAGCCGATTCACACGCGATTTTCTTCGGAATATCACAGCGCCTTTCGCGGACCCGGACGTCGGCTGCACAACAGGTGAACTTTTCTTCTTGAATCGGGAATCGACCTCGCTGGGTCGATCTCGCGGGTTCTACTGGACATTTGAATATCTGCTTCGGCAATACTCAAGCGATGCCGGGATGCTTGCGGTGGCAAGCGGGGCCTGTATGGCTGTGCGGCGGGAACTCTACCGCCCGTTGCCGTCGCCCACGGATGATGTCGATTTCATTACGCCGATTGATGTGGTCACACAGGGCAAGCGCGTTGCGCATTGTAAAGATGCGATCGTAGAGGAATTCATGTTCATTCACCCGCGTGCGGAGTTCCGCTCCCGTGTGCGCATGACCGCCCGGAACTGGATCGGCATATCGCGTCGTCTGCGCGAATGTCCTTTGCGGGAATATGCCTGGCTGTGGTGGTGCCTGATCTCGCACAAGTTCCTGCGCTGGCTGACACCCTTTTTCCTGATGGGGGCCTTACTCGGCTCTGTTCTCGGTTGGGAGAATGTTCTGCTGCGTTCGGCCTGTTTGGTCCAGGTGGCGCTGTATATGTGGGCGCTGGTGGGGTTATGTTTTCCGGCTGTCACGCCCGGTGTCCTGGGAGCGCCCACCGGGTTTTGCGTGGCGAATGCGGGATTTGCAGTCGGGGTTTTGTCGGCTTTTTTGGGCCGTGCGCGGGCAACCTACAGCCGAAGGGAAGAACAAACCTGATGGCACAATTCTCCAGAGACCCGGAACGTATCCGGTTCGCATATCGGGAATACGATGAAGATCCATCCCGGCAGCGTTCCAGGGGTGGATCGCGGCCCTCGAATCGGTGGGTTTTCGAGGAACGCGCAAAGTATCTTGAGGAATTGCTGACCGATCACGGGTACTGGCCGCTGAAGGGTCTGCGGGTGCTGGATATCGGCTGCGGGTCCGGGCATATCCTGGAATGGCTGATTGAGAATGCAGATTTGCAGCCGGAGCAGGCTTTCGGAGTGGATCTTCTGCCGGACCGTGCGGCACATGCTCAGGGTCATCTGCCGGACTCGCAGATTTCGGTTGCGTCGGCGGATTCCCTTCCCTTCCCGGACGGATCGTTCGATCTCGCCCTGGCGTTTACCCTGTTCAGCTCCCTGCCGACGGAGGCGTTGCGAACCGCTGTCGCGCGGGAGATTCAGCGGATTCTCAAGCCGGAAGGCGGAATTCTTATCTACGATTTCCGCTATCCAAATCCGCGTAATCGCAACACGCATCCGATCATTAAGAGCGAATTGAGAAATCTGTTTCCCGGATGGGAGATGAGATCGCACACATTGACGCTCCTGCCGCCGGTCGGGGCAATACTGGAGAAAATCCCGTCAGGCAAAATCATCGGAAAATGTCTGGGTATTGTCCCCATTCTCAGGAGCCACCGAATTACATTCCTGCGCCGTCCCGTCTGTCCGGAGCCGGGCCGATTACAACTTGCCTGGTTCTGTTCACAGGAGAAGATCGAGCGGAACCGCGCGGCGGTGCAACGGTTGTTGTATGCCTCAAAACATTACTGTGTCGATCTGTACGGTCGTGGCGGGCAGGCCATAGACCCGGAGATCCTTCGCCGTGTGCGCTATCACCGCAGTCTGACCATTCGGCAGATCTATCTTAGCCATGCCTGTTTTTATCTCCGGTCGCTTGCGGGGATATTTCCGAAAGCATGGCGGAGACAGCTCCAAGCCGTGTACACCACGGTCGATTACAGCGCCGTGGCGGGATTCCTTTTGCACACTCTCTGCGGAACGAAGTGGATTGTGGACGTGCTGGATGATCCGGCTCTGGAACTCCAAACCATGGTAAACCGTCGCCCCCGGATCAAGTACTTTTTGTACAGCCTTTATTGCAAGCTGTTGAAGTCGATCCTGCGTTATGCCGATGCGCTTCCGGCGATTGGAACCTCCCTGGAAGAAGGGCTGCCCGAAACCTTGCAGCAGATCTATCACGTTCCTGATGATCGCATTATTCCGGTGTCCAACGGAGTGGACCTTTCGCGCACAGTGGGCGTTCCGAAATACCGGGAGGCGGATCGGTTCATGGTCGTGTACGTGGGCGGCATTACCCGCGTGCGTGGGCTGGAAATACTGATCCGCGCGGCCTCCATTGCGAAACCAAAACTCCCCTCCCTGCTGGTCTGTCTCGTCGGACCGCATCGACGAGAAGAAGAATTGCACGAACTGCTGGAACCGGTCAAAGAGCTGGATTTATTATCCACAGTGCGACACATCGGAAAGGTTCCTCACGAGGAGGCGCTGAATTGGATGGCCTCGGCGGATGTGTGCGCTCTGGTCCTGACCGCGAATATCAAGAACTTTCAATTTACATTTTCGGTCAAATTGTTTGAGTATCTTGCGCTCAATCGCGCCGTGGTCGCCCCGGACATCCCCGGCGTTCGGCTGGTTCTGCGCCATGGGGAAAATGGCCTGCTGTATGAGCCGGGGAATCCCGAAAGCCTTGCGGAAGCGATTCTCCGGCTGCATGAAGAACCGGAACGGCGAAAACGATTGGAACAAACGGCGCGCGCCAGTATCGCAATGTATGACTGGAATACGATCAATATCCGCCTGTTTCGCGAGATTGAAAAACGTCTATGAATTGCGATCTGCGCAGTCCGCCGTTCTCCATCCCCTGCTTTTCTCCCTTTCATCTTTCATCTCGGCTTAGACATTTCGCTCCGCCACCGCAATGGCGTCCACCTCAATCGAAACACCTTTGGGAAGGCGGGCGGCCTGGATGCAGGCCCGCGCGGGTTTGCCGGCAGCAAAGTATTTCTCGTAAATGGCGTTCATCTCCCCGAACTGCTCCAAGTCCGTCAGATAGACGGTCACCTTGACCACGGAGTCCAGCGAGGCTCCGGCCTCCTCCAGAATAATCTTGAGATTCTCGAATACCCTTGTGCATTGCGCCGGGAACGAGTCGATCACCATTTCACCCGTGATCGGCATCTGCGGAATTTGCCCCGAAACAAAAACAAAACCGTTCGCCGTCACGGCGGGCGAATACGGCCCAGCCGCCGGGGGACCTTGCTTGGAGACGATGCAGCATTTTTTCATATTTTTAACCTCGTGGAAGGAGTATATAGGCACATTTCGGGTAGATGAATGGGACAAATGAGACAGATACTGTGCGGGGAGAGTTCGGAGAGATTGGGGCTTGGAGGGAACATGATGGTGTGCTACGTTTCTCCATAAATGGACCCAGATGAAAGGAGAATCGCCGATGTCCGGTATCGTCAGAAAATCCCTCTTTGCGGCCCTGTTTGTTGCAGGAACGCTCCTTGTCCTGTGTGCGCAGGAATCGCCGGTTTATGGCGCGGCGGCGGGCCAATTCGAGGTTCGACGATATGGCGCGACAGGCGATGGCCAAACCAAGGATACCGCGGCCATCCAGAAAGCCATCGATGCCTGCTCGGAGTCGGGTGGCGGCACAGTCTATTTCGCGCCCGGCAATTATATCTCCGGCAGCCTTCATATCCGCAGCAATGTAACCCTGTACCTGGATACTGGGGCCACTCTTCTGGAGAGTCCCGATAATGAGGATTTCGATCCGTACGAAGAACTGAATTACAAGACCGATTCTGACGAGGAAACAACCTATTTCCATTACAGCCTGATCTGGGGAGAAAATGTGGAGAAAATCGCCATTCTCGGCCAGGGAACCATCGACGGCAACCGGAAAAAACGTCACGGCCCCAAGCCGATTGCGTTCAAACGCTGCCGGGACATCGCCATCCGCGATATCACCATC
Source organism: Candidatus Omnitrophota bacterium (assembly GCA_029570205.1). Lineage (GTDB taxonomy): Bacteria > Hinthialibacterota > Hinthialibacteria > Hinthialibacterales > JAKPRU01 > JAKPRU01. The sequence continues at coordinate 112,749 of JAKQSI010000118.1, forward strand.
CGAAATTCGCCGAACTACTGCATCAGCCTGCTCGGATGCGATTATGTGAACATCGACGGTGTAACCGCCTTGAACAACTACTGCGACGGTATCGACCCGGACAGCTGCCGGAATGTCCGTATCTCGAACTGCCACATCGAGTCCTGGGATGACGCCATTGTACCGAAGTGCAGTTTCGCCCTCGGAGAACATCGCAGCACGGAAAACCTCACGGTCACCAACTGCATCCTGGTCTCGAGCTGTAACTCATTCAAACTGGGAACGGAATCCGGTGGTGGATTCAAACGAATCGCTGTCAGCAATTGTGTCATGATCAGCCCGGATACACGTCCCACCATATCGGGAATCGCTTTGGAGAGTGTAGACGGCGCCGAAATCGAGGGCGTTGTCATCAGCAATATCACCATGCTCGGTGTCCGAACTCCGATCTTTCTTCGTTTGGGTAATCGTGGCCGCGATATGGAAACACCCGTGCCGGGGTATCTGCGAAATGTCAGTATCAGTAATGTGGAAGCGATCGGTGGAACGATGGCGTCCTCGATTACCGGTATTCCCGGGCATCCCGTGGAACATGTCACCATCTCGAATGTCCGGTTATGGTACAAAGGGGGAGGACCCGCCGATTTGATCGACAGAGTGGTTCCGGAAGTAGAGGAAAAATACCCGGAAGCGACCATGTTCGGCGAACTGCCGGTGTATGGACTGTATTGCCGCCATGCGAAGAATATCCTGTTGCGGGATTTCCAGGTCGGATGTGTCGAGCCGGATCAACGTCCCCCCTTCCTGTTCGATGATCTGGAACAGCTGCATCTGAGCGGCCTTAGTGCAGAGAACCCCGTTTCGACGCCTTTTATTTGGATGAAGAATGTCCGGAAAGCGTTCCTGAATGGGATCTTCGCCCCGGAGAATGTGAACCCATTCCTGAAAGTTCAGGGAGAAAACTCGTCGCAGATCTCCGTGATCGCCAACAGTCCTGGAAAGAAGTTTGAGATCGGTTCGGAGGTCCCGAAAGGGGCGGTGATAAAGGAGGGAGAATGAAAACGGACGGACAAGAGAAAGAAGATCAATAGAAAGAATGGGACATGTGGAAGATAAGTCATTGATTGTTCCGGGGATTCCGGTAGTGGTTTCCGGGCCGTCAGGGGTCGGCAAAGGGAGTATCATTGCCGAAGCGCTGAAACGACGGCAGGAGATTTTCCTGTCGGTTTCCATGACATCGCGTGCCCCCCGTCCGGGTGAGCGGAATGGAGTAGATTACATTTTTGTGGATCGCTCTACTCTGTTGCGACATATCGAAGACGGCGCGCTTCTCGAATGGGCGGAGGTCTATGGCGAGATATACGGAACACCCCGGGAGCCGGTGGCCCGTAACCTGGACGAGGGGCGCGATGTAATTATGGAAATCGACGTGCAGGGCGGGCTGAGTGTCCGAAAACACTACCCGTCCGCGTGTCTGGTTTTCATTCTGCCGCCGAGCCGGGAGGAACTGATCCGACGTCTCTGCAAACGGGGTACGGAAACCGAAGAGCAAATCCGAAAACGCTTCTCTTTCGTGGAATATGAATACGAACAGACGAAGCGCTACAATTACTTGATTGTCAACCGGGTAATCGAACAGGCGGCGGAACAGCTGTGCAATATCATTCTAGCCGAGCGATGCAAACGGGAACACCTGGAGCCGGTGCTGCGCAAAGCCGGGATTCTTCCTCCTCTGCAACAAACCGAACAACAGACGTAGGTAGACCCGGTGTGTCGGAGCAGACAAACCCGGATGAGCATGAATAGCCGCGAACAGGCGACGATCAGCGGGAGTGCGGTTCGCGTAAAAACCACCTCCATTGCACCGTCGCGATCATCGGGATCCACACACAGACCTCCGCAACAATCTTGAACCGGGTGTCGGGAAAGGTCAGCGCGACAATCGGCCAGAGCGCGAGATACGGCAGATAAAACAGCCACAGGCGAACGTCGATTTTCTTTTGGAACAAAACAATAATCGACCGGACAAACAGCGGAAGATAAAGGAATTTGTAGATTATGTAGGTCAGGCCGGTAAGCAAACCGATCCGGCTTTCAATAACAATACGGTTTGCCTCACCCTCGAGATACGCCTGCGATGTGTAATTCGGAATGGTCTCGAAATTGAACCCGTGCCGGACCGTTTTAACAAGAATGCGGTAGAGAAACGCGGGGATGTTCGAGCGGATCGACTCATAGGCTTTCCCTCTGAAATAGGCGTCCGATTGTGCCTCCGAGAGACCCTGCGCATTGTCTTCGCTCATTTCTTTCTTTATTCTTTCCGTTTCCAGAAACGCATCGATGTCGTAATGGGGATGCCCGTGTAGATAGAACGGGTGATTTCCGAGGTAGAGATTTGTGCCCGCATTTGTAGCAAGAGTAAACGAGCCGACCATTCGGTAGTTATGGAGCATAAACAGCAGGGTAAATACAATCCATAACGCAAGAAGAACGCCGAAAGCGCGGCGAAACGATTTCTCCAGAAGAAAACATGCGGCAAATAATAGGAAAATGGTGAAGAATTCGGTCACACGCACAAGCGCCGGCACAACGGCTGTTAAAAACAGCAGGACCAAAAACAGAACACGGACCCGCCGATTCTGAGAAGCATTTCGCAATAAGCCGAAAAGAAACAGGAAAAACAGGCCGGTGAAAAGAAACTCGGCGGCAGTATCCCGGCTGAGGAGTGAGGTAGAGACAAAACAGGGATTAAGAATCATCAGCAGAACTGCCGCTGATGCCCAACGCGCGCTCCCAAGCAGCCGCCGGGCAAGCGCATAGAAAAGAACAATACCCATGTTCAACAGGACGGCATTAAAAGTAAAGGGATTGATTTCTCTCCAGCCGAGAGATTGCGCTAAGGCAAGCAATAATGGAATACCCGGCGGGTAGAAAGCGGTCTGTGGAAGTTGATGATTCTCGACAATAAAGTTAGCAAGTTGAAGCGACTCTTCCAGCGGCGAATGAAGATTTCGTACCGCAAAATGGCGGATATCCATGAAAATAATTGCGTTCAGCAGGCAGAGCAGCAACGCGCAGGCAATAAAATCCGAACGGTCGATTCGGGGGGGATTCATGAGGGGCATCCTTGATGGATACTGTGCGAATAGGGCGAACGGGGGAAATGGGTCGGACGAGGATTGTGGGAGAAGGAAAACCGGATGGCACAGGCTTCCAGCCTGTGATGGTGCGGCATCGGAACATCGGGATTTTCCTTGTTATACTCTGCTGCGAGGTTTCTTTTACGTCGGTCGCACGCAAGTCGAAATGCATCGGTCATGGTTGCCGGCCCCAAGGTAAATTACATGGTCTGTAACGCTGTCAGGATACTCCGGTCGGCTCGAGGGGTCAATCGCACATTCTCCTGCGTAGTCTGTATTCAGAGCGCTGCAATGTTAGACTCTGCAAAAGCGAAGATTTAAGGCGTAAACCATGTCGATTCGATTTGATCTGTCGCAATTGTGCCCGTTTGTGAAGGAAATCCGGAACCTCCTGGCGCCGGAACCGGTGTACCTGGTGGGCGGGATGGTCCGCGACAGTATCCTGGAGGGCTATCGTCGAGGCGAGGATATCCCGGATCTGATTCATGGCGAGGACTGGGACCTGGCCACCCGATGCCGCCCGCGAACCGTGCTGGCGACACTGCGGTCTGCCGGGATTACCACCATTCCGGTCGGAATTGAGCACGGCACAGTGATGGCCGTGCGCGAACGACTGAATGTCGAGATCACCACATTCCGTTCGGATGGAGTCTATGAGGATGGAAGGCATTGTCAGGTCACGTTTGCCGATTCCATTGAAGAGGACCTGGAACGTCGCGATTTCACCATCAACGCGCTCGCGGTGGATTTGTCCTCCGGGGAGATTGTGGACCTGTTCAATGGCCTGGAAGATCTGCGGAAAAATGTCATCCGAGCGGTCGGCGATCCTGACCGGCGATTCGCCGAGGATTACCTGCGGATGCTTCGCGCAACACGCCTCGCCGCGAAAACAGAAGCCACTGTGGAGGCAAACACACTGGAGGCTATCCGCCGTCACGCCCCAAAAATTCAGAACATTTCGGCAGAACGGATTCGTGACGAACTCCTGAAATTGATGACCTACCCGCGACCATCCTACGGGCTTCTTCTGATGAAAGAAACCGGCCTGATGCACGAGATTCTCCCGGAGTTGGAGGCTTGTTTCGGTGTGGAACAAAATCAGTTCCATTCCGATGATGTGGGAATGCACTCTCTCAAAACAGCGGATGCTATTCACCCCCGATACCCCTTATTACGACTGATTGCCTTGTTTCATGACTTGGGGAAACCGGAGCGCAAACGGTGGATGAAAGACCAGGAGGATTATGTCTTTTACGGCCACCAGTTTTCAAGTGCAGACAAAGCGGCGGCAATTCTGAACCGATTGCGATCCCCCACCCGCGACATCGATCTGGCGCGACAAATGATCGAGAACCACATGGTTCCCTTGGGACCGCATGCTTCGGCGGGTTCAATTCGTCGCCTGATGCGCCGCGTGGGCCGGGAGAATATCCGCTCGTTCCTGCGAATTCGCATCGCCGACCGGAAAGCCAACACACTCAAAGGCCCCGGACTGGAACCGGGCCTGTATCAGGTCATCCGAACCATCCGACGGATCGAGCGGGATATGGATGCGCTCAAGATCACGGACCTCGCCATCGGCGGAAAAGACCTCATTGAGATGGGCTTGAGTCCCGGTCCGATCTTTTCCGACATATTGCATACCCTATTGGAGAGAGTTCTCGATGATCCGTCCCTCAACACACGCGAGTTCCTGTTGCCCTTGGCCGAGGAACTGGCGAGAGCGGAAGGGAAGAAATAGCCGCAATGGGACGAGTCGGACCGATGAGGATTATCGGAGGAAGGAAACGCCGTGGCGTATCCGGCCCGTCCCCCCAACCGTCCCAGTATTTGGACCGGAAACATAGGAACAGTGGATTAGGCGAATACGAACCGGGCAGAAATCCGCCTCGAATACCTCCGCGTTCCATGGAGACTCATTGTCCGCCAAAATCCGCGCCGGTATTCACAAGAGGGCGCCACAGGTTTCCATGTTATATTGCACAAATACATCTCATCCAAATCCTTGTAAGGAGAAACAGATATGAAGGTTGTTGTCGTTGGTGCAGTCGCGGCGGGTCCGAAAACCGCATCCAAAATCATCCGTTTGCGCCCGGATACGGAGGTAACGGTTCTGGATAAAGGTCAATTCATCTCCTTCGCCGGTTGCGGATTGCCTTATTATCTCTCCGATGTGGTCACGGACCGGAAAGAACTTTTTTCGACGCCCATCGGAGTGCCGCGTGATCCGGCTTTCTTCGACAAGGTCAAGGGTGTCAGGGTTTTGACACGTACCGAGGCGCTCCGAATTGATCGGAAATCCAGGCAAGTTGAGGCGAAGAATCTTCAAACCGGCGAGTCTCTCTCTCTGCCTTATGACAAGCTGGTTCTGGCAACCGGCGCGAAACCCATTATTCCGCCCATCCCCGGTATCGACCATAAAAAAGTTTTCACCCTGCACAGCATCGAGGACTGCGAGGCGATTCGCTCCGTGTTGGCCAATGGCAGTAAGAAAGCCGTGATTATCGGTGGCGGGCTGATCGGTGTGGAGACGGCGGAGGCCCTCGTCCAAAAAAACTCCTCCGTCACAATTGTGGAAATGCTCCCGCAGATTCTGCCCGTGTTGGATTGGGAAATGGCCAAACTGGTTGAACTCCACATCCGATCGCAGGGCGTCGATGTGCGAACCGAAACCAGAGCATTGGAAATCGCAGGAACAGGGGATGAAATCCGTTGCGTGAGAACAAACAATGGTGAAATCCCAGCGGAATTCGTGATTCTGTGTGTGGGAGTCCGCCCGAATGTATCTCTGGCAAAAGAGGCCGGGCTTGAAATCGGGGGGACCGGAGCGATTCGGGTAAACAGACGAATGCAGACTTCCGACTTGGACATTTACGCCGTCGGCGACTGTGCGGAGTCCAGGAACCTGGTTACCGGTCAGCCCTGCTATGTTCCGCTCGGATCGACTGCCAACAAACAGGGACGAGTGGCCGCACTGAATATCGCCGGGCTGGAGGATATGTTTCCGGGTGTGTTGGGCAGCACAGTCTGCCGGGCATTCGATTTCACTGTTGCGCGGACTGGCCTGAGTGAAACACAGGCGCGAGACGCCGGGTATGATGTTGTGACATGCCTTGTTCCCGGCCCCGACCGGGCGCATTACATGCCCACCGCGAAACTTCTTATGCTGAAACTGGTCGTGGACCGCGCTACCGGACGATTGCTCGGCGCACAGGCCACCGGGCCGGGAGAGGCCGCCAAGCGCATTGATGTGGCCGCCACCGCCATTACCGCCGGAATGACTGTCGATCAGGTCTCCAAACTGGACCTGAGTTACGCCCCGCCGTACGCTCCGGCGATGGATAATCTAATTACGGCGTCCGATGTGATTCGCAACAAGATTTCCGGCACAATGGTCGGCATCACGCCCATGGAATTGAGAAACAAACCGGCATATTCTTATTTCTTCCTGGACGTTCGCAGTCCGGGGGAGGTCGCGAAGGTCGCGCTGCCGGGGGCCGTCAATATCCCGCTCGGAATGTTGCGTGACAGGGTAAATGAAATCCCCCGCGACAAGGAAATTGTTGCGTTCTGCCAGGCCTCCACGCGAGCCTATGAGGCAGCCCTGATTCTGAGAGCGAACGGATTCGATAGAGTGAAGGTCCTCGACGGTGGCGTGGCAATGTGGCCCTACGAGAAAATTGGCGGAAAACGATAAGCCATACCCATAATTCGGCTTACAAGGAGAAATGATTCATGAGTCAAGAAGAAATCCGGGAAACCGGCTCGGAATGCCCATCGAATTGCGCAGCGGAACATGAACCACACACGCATTCTTTCCCTCATGAGGAATCCCCCGAAATGCAGCGGGTAGCCCAACGGATGCGGCGGGTGAAACATCGGATTCTGGTCCTGTCGGGGAAAGGCGGTGTCGGCAAAAGCACGGTTGCAGTGAATCTTGCTGTCGGGTTGGCTCGGTCCAAAAAACAAGTCGGCCTGATGGATATTGATATTCACGGTCCCAGCGTTCCGAAATTACTTCATTTGGAACGTCGCGCGCTCAATGTGCAAGGCGATACCATTATCCCGGTCACTGTCGGAGACCGGATCAAGGTCATGTCTATCGGCTTCTTTTTGCCGAGCGAGGATGTGGCGGTAATCTGGCGCGGCCCGCGCAAGTACGGGCTGATTCAACAGTTCCTTGCCGATGTGGAATGGGGGGACCTGGATGTCCTTGTTGTGGACTCGCCTCCGGGAACCGGCGATGAACCGTTGGGAGTCGCCCAAATGATCGGAAAAGTGGACGGGGCCGTAATTGTCACCACGCCCCAGCAGGTCGCCGTGTTGGATGTCCGAAAATGTGTCACATTCTGCGAACAGTTAGGCGTTCCGATTCTCGGCATTGTGGAGAATATGAGCGGATTTGTCTGCCCCAAGTGCGGAGAGCGCTTCGATATTTTCAAGAGTCGCGGCGGTGAAAATCTGGCAAAAGAAGTCGGCGTCCCCCTGCTGGGAACGATTCCCATCGAGCCGGAAATCGTCGCGGCCTGCGACAACGGCGAACCGTACCTGGAAAAGTTTTCGTACACCGATGCCGGGCGGGCATTTGACCGCATTGCTCAATCCGTTCTGAAAGCGCTGGCAAACGGCCATCGGGACATGGATGATATCCACAAGAAGGAAGGTCGGCTATGAGTCAATATGTGTTCGGTCCGGTGCCGTCGCGCCGTCTGGGGCGGTCTCTCGGTATTGATTTACTGCCGCTGAAAACGTGCAGCTTCAACTGTGTCTACTGTCAGGTAGGCCGGACGACCTGTCTGGCCATTGAGCGGAAGGAATGGGTTCCAACAGCTCCGGTCTTGGAACAGGTTAAACAGAGAATCGCCGGGCCGGTCAGTCCCGATGTGATTACCTTCTCCGGTTCCGGCGAACCGACTCTCCATTCGGGAATCGGCGAAATCATCCGTGGGATCAAGTCATTTACCCAAATCCCCGTGGTAGTTCTCACGAACGGATCTCTCCTGTGGATGCCGGAAGTTCGTCGGGATCTGCTGGAGGCCGATATCGTGGTTCCTTCGCTGGACGCCGGTTCGGAAAGTCTCTTTCAATATGTCAATCGTCCACATCCGGATATCTCCCTGGAAAAACTTATCGAGGGAACGATCCGATTCCGAGAGGAATACAAGGGGCAAATCTGGCTGGAGGTTTTCCTGATGTGGGGCGTCACGGCGATGGATCGCGAAGTGGAGAAAATGGCCGCCATTGCCGAACGAATTCGCCCGGATCGCATTCAACTGAATACCGTCGCCCGTCCCCCCGCTGAGGAGTACGCGTACTCCGTACCCGAAGAACGAATGCGCTATTTTGCCACAATGTTCGAGCCGAAAGCGGAGGTGATCGGCGGGCACTCGTCTACGTTGGAAATGACCGGACTTGTGGGTAGCAGCGAGGAGATCCTGGCTCTCGTGCGACGTCGCCCGTGTACATTGGACGACATCGCCGATGGGCTGGCAATGAATCGGAATGTTGTCATTAAGTACGTGGATCGGTTGATCTCTGAGGGACATCTGCGCCACAAGGTGCAGGACTCACTGGTTTACTATTGGGCCACCGAAGAATCCCCATCGAAAAATGAGACATGAACATCCCCAAGCCTCTACGCAATCCATGTGAGAGAATGTAAGTATGACGGAAATTACTCAACCGCATGACCACTTTTTTCGATTGACATTCTCCGACCCGGAAATCGTCGAGGACATCCTTTTCAACAACCTCCCCCAAATTGCCTGTCACCTGGTCCCGGGCAGCCTGGACAACACCGGGGAATCCTTCGTGAGTCCCCAATTGCGCGAGTACATATCCGATATGCTTTATCGTGCTCAGCTCAAAAGGGGAAAAGGGGCCTACCTCTACTTATTGTTCGAGCATAAGAGCCATCCCGAACCCGAGGTGGCGTTCGATCTGCTGCGCTACATGGTGCGGATTTGGGAACGGTTTCGCGATCAAGGATCCCCCGAAGGTTTCCCGCATATCATTCCGATCGTATTCTATCATGGAAAAGAGTTCTGGAACGGCAATACAAATTTCGCCGGTCTTTTTGAGCAGATCGAGGAACTGCAAGCATACGTACCGACCTTTGAATATTGTCTTTATGATCTGTCGCGGTATAGTGAAAAGGAGATTCGAGGGCAGGTATTCTCGCGGGTCGCTTTGCTGTCGATGAAATATATTTACAGCGCCGATTTGGGGGAGGAGTTTGTGCGGATTTGCGAATCGTTATCCAGTGCCCGGGCAAACCCGCGTTTTCTTGATTTCCTGCGGAGCCTGCTGGAATATATCGGGGCCGCATCGGACCGGGTCAGCGAGGAGCAGATACAAGCGGGTGTGAAGAAGATTCTACCGGATTCAGGAGATGAAATCGTGCAGACGTTATTTGACAGACTCCGTGAACAAGGTTTGGAACAAGGTTTGGAACAAGGTCTGGAACGAGGTCTGGAACAGGGTCTCATGCGAGGCCGCGAGGAAGGACGCGAGGAAGGGCGTCGAACCGGATTACAGGAAGCTATTGAGCTGGCTTTGGAATTGAAATTCGGAGATGAGGGATTATTGTTGGCTCCCAAGATTCAAGAGATTTCCTCTGTTGAGAAGCTCGAGCAGATCAAGAACGCGATCCGAAAATCAGAGAAACTGATCGAAATAGCCTTGTTGCTTTGATGTCTCTTGGCGCTTTGTTGCATCCCGTTATCCGACAAGACGTCAAGTATGATAGGGAGAGGTATTCACTCAATCCAGCTGAAACGTGCTTCGCCAGTCCTCGGTTTCTTTCCAGGCCGGCTGGTCTTCCTTCTTCAGAATGAAACCGCCGATCACCAGGTCATCGATATGTGTCCGCATGAAACATCGGTACGCATCTTCCGGTGTGCAGACGATCGGCTCCCCGCGCACATTGAAACTGGTGTTGACAATCACCGCGCAGCCGGTTTTTCTTTCAAACGCCGCAATCGTGTCGTAGTAAAGCGGGTGATCCTCCCGCGCGATGGTCTGAATCCGCGCAGAATAGTCCACATGAGTCACTGCCGGTATGTCCGACCGAACAACATAAAGTTTATCCAGGCCAAACAAAGCCTCCTGTTCGGTTGACATAGGGATTCGCCTGTGAGATCGGACCGGCGCGACCAGCAGCATATAGGGCGACTCCCGGTCCAGTTCAAAATAATCCGACACACGTTCCCGCAAAACCGCCGGCGCAAACGGTCGAAACGATTCCCGGAACTTGATTTTCAGGTTCATGGTTTCCTGCATTCGGGGCGACCGTGCATCTCCCAGAATACTTCGGGAGCCTAACGCCCGTGGCCCGAATTCCATCCTTCCCTGGAACCATCCCACCACTCGTTCCTGCATCAGCAAATCCGCCACCCGTTCGGGAATCTGCTCCATCGGAACGGGGATCACGGTCGCTCCCATTGCCTTCAGCCGACGCTCGATTTCCTCATTGGAGTATTCCGGCCCCAGCAGGGAGGCTTTCATTCGATCTCTGCCGTCCGGCGTTGCAAACCGGTCGTTCTTGAGGTAACGATGATACACCGCCAGCGCCGCCCCCAGTGCGCCACCCGCATCCCCTGCCGCGGGCTGGATCCACAAATCCCTGAATGGGCCATCACGCAAAATCCGCCCGTTGCCGACACAATTCAGCGCCACACCGCCTGCCAGGCAAAGGTTCTGCTCACCCGTGAGACGGTGAACGTATCGACTCATTCGAAGCATCACTTCTTCCGTTATATCCTGCACAGAGCGGGCTAAATCCATTTCCCGTTGGGTCAGCGGCGATTCCGGCTTTCGCGGCGGTCCGCCGAACAAGCGATCAAATGCGCCGTTGGTCATGGTCAAGCCACAATGGTAGTTGAAAAAGTCCAGGTTGACTTTGAACGACCCGTCTTCTTTGACATCCAGAAGGTTGTCAAGAATCGTCTGCACATAAGTTGGCCTGCCGTATGGGGCCAGACCCATTACCTTGTATTCTCCGGAATTTACTCTGAAACCCGTATAATAGGTAAATGCGGAATACAGCATCCCCAGCGAATGCGGAAACTTCGTTTCCGCCAGGATGTCTATATCGTTTCCGTGTCCATGTCCGCAGGTGGTGGTGGCCCATTCACCCACACCGTCAATGGTCAGAATGGCTGCACTGTCGAACGGCGACGGGTAGAACGCACTGGCCGCGTGGCTTTCATGATGATCCCCGAACAACACCTTCCCGTCGTAATCGAGCTCCTTCTTGATGGTATCCACCATCCAGAGCTTCTCTTTCAACCAAAGCGGCATGGCGGCCAGGAAAGACTGAATCCCCTTGGGAACCGATCCCAGGTAGGTTTCCAGTAGACGGTCGAATTTCAGAATGGGCTTATCGTAAAACACGACGTAATCCACATCGCCGACAGAAATCCCGGCGGTTTCCAGGCAAGCTCGCGCCGCGTTGCCCGGGAACGATTGATCATGCTTCTTGCGGGTGAACCGCTCTTCCTGCGCGGCGGCGACAATCTCACCATCCCCCACCAATGCCGCCGCACTGTCATGATAGAATGCTGATATACCAAGAATCCACATACCCTTTGACCGTCCCTATGCAGAGATAGGATGGGCGGAATTACCGCCGCTCACTGTCTTTTCATCTTACCTTTGGGGGACCAATGCCCGAAGTGAATCCGCCACCACATGCGAAATACCGTGTTCAGAGTCCGGGGGACATGGCTGGGACGCAGCGAACTCTCCCCGGCCTGGCGCGGGTAATGCTTGACCCCCTTTTCGAAAATTCGAAAATTCCACCGTCGCGCGCGGGCCACCAGTTCGGTATCGATGAAGAAATCGTTGGTTTCCAGGTCGATACTCTCCAGGACCTCCCGGCGCATCAACTTGAACGAGCAATCCACGTCGCGCACACGCACCCGAAACAGCAGGCGCACCAGGCGGTTGTATCCCCATGACAGAAACAGCCGCAAAAGCGGATCATACCGATAGACCCGAAAACCCACCACAAGATCGTTCTCGATAATGTGCGGCAGGAAATAGCGCAGATCTCCGATACTGAACTGCCGGTCCGAATCCGTGTAAAACACCAGGGGATATCGCGCCGCATCGAATCCCCTTCGCAGCGCAGCCCCGTATCCCAGGTTGGTTTCATGCGACAGGCACCGGATGAGTTCGGGATGTTTCTGTGCCATCTCGTCGGCTCTTTTGCCCGTGTCGTCGCGGCTGCCATCGTTCACCACGATGATCTCATACAAGACAGCGGATTTTTCCTGGGCGTTGTCTTGGGCGAGGTTGGCAGGCTCCAGTGCCCGGCACACCTGCTGCAAATGCGGTCGGAGTTTCTCCAGCTCGGCCAATGCCTCTTCCAGAAGGGGGACAATGTTGTCCTCTTCGTTGTATGCGGGAAGAACCACCGTTAGCCCCATGGATTCCGACATATCGGGATCGCTCCGATTAAATAGTTGTCGCTCCAATAAAACGCCATTCTAATGTACGATGATGAAATTGTCTCGACAAACGCCAACTTAAAGCGGGCAGGACGGGCCTCCGCGCCTGTCAATGGCCCAATTCTAACCACACCTCTTTCAGCGGCCTTCGGTCCATGGCGTTCAGCTCCAATCCTCGGACGTACGGCTGAACTAGACGGGTTGTGTGCTGATAATTGATCAGCAGCCAGGGGCAAACCTCCATAACAATTTCCTCGGCCTGACGGTACAGGTCAAATCGCTTTTCGGTATCCAGCGTCCGCAACGCTTCCCGGAACAGCGCATCGAATCGCGGATCGGAAAACCGTGTAGCATTCGGCCCGGCCGGGCTGAAATTTCGCGAGTCGAACAAGGCCAGAAAGTTCTCCGGGTCCACATAATCGGCATTCCATCCCAATCGAAAAAACGCGACATCACCTCGCTCCACCGTATCCAGATGCTGTGACCATTCCACAACCTTCAACCGGATCTTGAATCCGACATCTTCCAGTTGTTGCTGGATCACCTCGGCGAGCAGCTCGTTGAGACGACCGGCGGAGTTCAGTTGCAGAGTGATTTCCGGCAGGTTTTTTCCACCCGGATATCCCGCCTCGGCGAGAAGGCTTCGCGCCTTCTCCGGATCGTAGGTAAATCCCCACACCCGTTCCCCGTATCCCGGCATCGAGGTCGGTATCGGGCCTTTCGCCGGTGTCCCCTCGCCCCGAAGAATGTGATGGATGATCCCTTCCCGGTCGATGGCGTAGTTCATTGCATAGCGCAGCCTGACATCCGTGCCGAGCGGCGGTTTCCCCATCAGGAATCCGAAATAGTTGATTGCCAGGAGTTGTTTCTGCCGAATTTGAAATTTCTGAAAGTTCGGTCGCGGCTTGTTCTCTTTATCGAAAACGCCGTCCCACATATCCGGAGGAATCGGTTGAACATATTCCAGGTTTCCAAGCACGAATTCCTGGAACTCCGGGATGCTTTCTCCGATGAAACGGCTGATGACCTTGTCCAAATAGGGCAGGGAATTGCCGTGAGAGTCCTTGCCCCAATAGTGCGGATTCCGCTCCAGCACAATCCGCCGGTCCGGAATCCATTCCACAAACTCAAACGGCCCCGTGCCCACCGGATTCTGGAAAAAATCCTCTCCGTAATACTCCACGGCCTCCTGCGGCACAACAAATCCGTAGGAGATGGTCAGAAGGCTCAGGAACGGAGCGAACGGCTCATTCAGGACAATCCGAAAGGTATGAGGATCCACAACTTGGAATCCCTCCACCCGGTCGGAGGCTCCGTCGTGGAACTCTTTGATCCCTCTCACTTTACCGTTCCAGATCCAATATCCCGTCGAAAGCGTTTTCGGGTCCGCAATCCGTGTAAACGAATACCGAACATCCTCTGCGGTCAGTTCGCGACCTTTTCCATTCGGGAAGGCCGGCGAATCGTGAAACAGAACTCCGTCTCTGAGATGAAACGTATAGACCTTGCCGTCCTCGGATATTTCCCAGCACGTCGCCAGACAGGGTTGAAGTCCGAGCGCGGGGTTGAATTCTACAAGCCCCTCGTAAATATTCTCGGAAATATGCCAGGATGCGCTATCTCCGATTCGGGCCGGGTCGAGACTTCTGGGAAACTCTGTCAAATTGAAACGAAATGTTCCTCCCTGCACGATTCCACCCGCTATTTCTCGATATTCCTTCCCCGTGTCCTGCTCCCCTTTTCCGCAGCTGAGACACAACAAGATCAGTGTTACAGCACACACAACAGCGTAGCCCCGGTTTGGAAGAACGTCATACCGGTCAATGCCGAACCGCCGTCCCTTTTTGAGACGAAGTCGCATTATGAGACATATCTTTTTGAACATAAACATCAACTATGATTCAAATTGAGATTACCCGGTCCCCCATCACCGTAGTATTCAGAAACTCATAGAAGCAAATCGTCAATAATTTCAGGACGTTACGAGCGTAAAAAACAATTCTCGTTGCATTCCCGAAATTGGTATGCAGGTTGCGTTGGGTTCGAATCGTCGAGACAGGCCCGTAAGGGCGGTTTCGACAGAAATAGCTCACCCTCCTTCGTTGTGGCAAGGTATTAGCCTTGCCTTTCTTTTTTTTATTCCCGGATGCTGGTGGACACGATAATGCCATAACTGACACGTACATCTTTTAACCCCTTTGTATTCACGCTGGCCTGTCAGTGTGACCTCGCAGGGGGTGTACCGGCATCTTGCCCGGTGATAAGGTGATAAAATATCAACCCAATGTTGCTTACCCGCTATCCTCCACCTGAGTGCCCTCTTCCGAAAGCGGAACCGCCACGGTGAATGTACTGCCCTTTCCGAGTTCGCTTTCCACGTCGATCCTGCCGCCGATCTGTTCAATAACCTGGTTTACAATGGACAATCCGAGTCCGGTTCCATCCGGTCTGCCCGTATAAAACGGATCGAAGATTTTTTCTCGTTCTTCTGCGGTCATTCCACGACCATGGTCGGTGATCCGTAAAACCGCTTCCCTCTCCTTCCCCATCTCCAGCACAACGGCGATCCCGGCCTCTTTGGGGGTTTCTGCCATGCTTTGGACCGCATTCAACAATAGATTGACCAGAAGGGCCACGAATTGACCGGAATCTGCGAAAATCGGCACGGCATCACGGGGCATCGAAAGGTTCAGGTCGATGTCTCTGGTTTGATACCGAACCAGGGAGACCGCCTCCTGAACGGCGGAGCGAAGATCGAAACACCGCGCTTCTTCTTTCGCGGAGGCCAGCGACTTTAATCGGGCCAACAAATCCTGACACCGACCTGATTCACGTTGGATGATCTCGATTTCTTCAAGACGAGGATCGCTCTGTTCATATTGCCCGATCAGGTAGGAGGCGCAGGATTTGATGATGGCAATCGGATTTCCCAGCTCGTGCGCCATCCCCGCCGCTAATTGTCCCACGGAGGCTAGACGGTTGGAGCGGCTGAGACGCTTTTCCCGCAATGCCGATGCCTTTCGTGTTTCAAGAACCAGGACCTGCATATCGTTTCTGTCCGGCACAGGGAAGGCGGAAACGCCGACGAATATCTTCGTCCCGTCTGTCCGCTCGGCGGGGCATTCTGCCTCGTAGGGTCCTTCGTCCGCCAATCGGGATTCCTGCAAGCTCTGAACGATATTTTTCGGCAGCCGACTCTCGGACAGGGATTTCCCCGGAACGAATCCCAACAGAGACTCGCCGGGTCCGGTCGCGGCGACAACCATTCCGTTCTTCAGCAGGACCAGCCCGATCGGGATCGCATCGGTCATGCTTTTCAGACTGTCCAGTTCCTGCGCGTTCCGTTCAAGCCGATATGACCACTCCCGGCGTTCCTCGGAGAAAAACCGAAGCATTACCCATCCCTCCAGGAATACGCCCCACAGAATCAGCGCGTTCGCTACTGGTGAGACCGCCACAGAACGGATGGCATTCCAGACAGTCAGCACAATCATCACCGCCAGTACGATCCCCAGGATCGTGTCCAAGACCGGAACCGGAATCCCATGGCGATAAGACAGCGCCAGCATAATGGCCCATGGGATAAAAAACGTTGCCCAGAGATCGTTCCCCTCACCGGCCCCATATCCCAACGCCAGAAGGAACAGCACATCTACCGCGTATGTAATCCAAAGCAGAATCGCTCCGGAGGCTGTACGGAACCAATCGGAGGCCCCCCGAATCGTCGCCCACAGGACCGGCAAAAGGGCGAGCAGCCCGTACCCCATTATCAGCCATACCAATCGCACCGATGGCGCATGAGAGGGATATGGCGATACCACCGCCGAATACCCCAACGCGACAACCAACAAAATCGCGCGATACATGACAACGGGACGGATTTCTTTTTGCATTCCTCAGTAAGCGCCCTTTTTCTCTTTTGGATGCACTTGCGACGGTCTTAAAACCTGTAGAGATCATAACCATCTCCACCAAAGATAGGTGGAGACACAAACCATGCTCAATTTTCTGAACTTATCATCTCCGCCTTAATACCGGAAATTAAGATTCTTTTTCTTCAGCCATGCTCCTTTCCCATCTCCCCAATATATCTCAAGAACTCAGAGCAAACAGCACAATGTTGATTCCCATCTGGAGAGCCGCTTCGTGTTTTTCCGGCGGGTCTTCCGGATGGACTCCCTGGCTCTCCATGCCGTCTCCGATATCACACTGATAGGTGTAGAAAACCACCAGGCGTCCGTCCAGGTAAATCCCGAGTCCTTGGGCCGGCAAACCATCGTGCAGATGGATTTTCGGCGGACCGGCATCGAACGAATAAAAGTAATGGTAAATCGGATGATCGTGAGGCAGCTCGACAAGCGGATGATCGGGAAACAGCTGTTGCATTTCCGACCGGAAAGATGAATCCATTCCGTAATTGTCATCCGCCCAGAGAAAGCCGCCGCGATGCAGGTAATCCCGCAGACGCTCTCGCTCTGCTTCTGTGAACCGCACTGTTCCGTGGCCGTTCATGTATAGGATCGGGTAGCCCGCGAGCGCCGGGTCCGATGGGGCCACAACAGATTCCTGCTTCGGAAACGTCATCTCCAGGCGTTCCCGCAGTGCGGCAAGGAGATTCGGAAGCGAGCTGGCATTGCTGTACCAGTCTCCCCCACCACCGTACTTCAGTCGCGCAATCGAGAGTCCCGACCCTGCATCCTGAGCCGAGGCATCCGTGTGCATCGATAAGAAGCAAAGAATACTGATTGGAAACCAAACCATCCTGCAACTCATTCATCTCTCCAGTTTGTTCGGATTCAAGACATACCTTTCGGTTCTTCGGAGTTCCTTGGATTTCACCTTGGCGTGAAACCTTTAAACGGGTATCCTTTTTATTGTATATCAGCGACCTTGAATCGTCATGTATCAGGGGAATTTCGGGAATGGCACGGACGAGTGTCTTTTGTGGTTTGAATTGGTGCAGTGCCTGGATCAACGTATAGGCCATTATCTGTTTCGGAGAAATCATCGTGACGGAGAAAGCCGACAACGGAAGAGTTCATGTCCTTATTGTGGACGATGACAATCTGGCGAGAGCCTTGGTGGTGGAAGTCATAGAAAGCATGGGCTTGTCCTGCGCTCAGGCTGGGAGCGGCGAAGAGGCCATCCGATGGTTCGCTGAGAAACGGGCGGATCTTGTTCTGCTGGATATTGTGATGCCCGGCATGGATGGCTTGGAGACCTTGCGCGTCCTGAAAGAAATGGATCCCGAAGTAATGGTGATCATGACCACGGGGCAGCGCGAATTCAATTCCGTAGTGGAGGCCATGCGGCTGGGGGCCTTCGATTATGTGAGCAAGCCGTACCAGATACCCATCCTTGAAAACAGCGTCCGGCGCGCACTCGACCGACATGAGATGATTATGGAGCGCGACAGGCTGGTTGAGGAACTTCAAGCGGCGAAAAGCCTGCTGCAAGGGGAGGTCGTTCGACGATCCGGTATGGCGGCCGTCGGGACTCTTGCCGCCGGTGTCGCCCACGAATTCAACAACCTGATCGGTGCGATGGTAGGCTATGCGGAACTCGCCGTTCGGTCCGGGGAATCGCGGTTGCAGGAACAGGCCATACAGGTGGTTCTCAAATCCTGCGCTCGCGCCAAGCACATTATCGGCAACCTGCTGGTTTATGCCAGGCGTCTACAGGCCGAACCTCAAACCTGTCGGCTATCCGAACTTATGGAGAACACGCTGGCCTTGCTGGAACGGGATTTTCGTAAAAAGGAAATCGAGATTTGCCGGGAATACTTGGGAGATGACAGCGCGTTTTGTGACCCCGGGCAGATCGCGCAGGTTCTGTTCACTGTTATCGACAATGCGCGGGAAGCCATGCACAGCGGCGGAAAACTTATCGTGACCATCGACTCTACCGGTCCCGATCACCGGATTGTGATTGCCGATCAAGGCACAGGCATTCCCCCGGAATTCCTCGCACGGATTTTTGAACCGTTCGCCTATCGGGACACCATAATTGCCGGTCATCGAATCGGTCTCGGATTGTGCGTGGCCTCTATGATTCTCCAGGAACACAAGGGACACATTGAAATTGAAAGCCAATTGAATCAGGGAACAACTGTCCACATTTCCCTGCCCAAAAAGACCCCTTCCCAAGTACTTTTTAAAAAGACTGCCGGGTAATCTCCTGTCGAGAAGATTTCTCCCTTCGGTCGAAATGACGGGAAAGGCTGTCTCAAATAATGCGAGGCGCTGTCCTGGGATGACGGAACGATTGTCATTCCGAACGAATGTGAGGAATCTCAGGGATCTCAGCAGATCCTGGGCAGCTGCTCCTCGGCGGGATTCATCAGGAATCGACCGCTTCCGTATGGATTCTTTAACACGATTCGTTCCACCTGTGCCGCTGTAACTGTCCCGATCTCGGCAGCATCTCGCCCCAACGGGGATTGCTTGATTTCTTCGAGAATCGCCTGAGAGGCCGCTCTGTTCGTGACCAGCAAAACTCTTCCCTCGGAGGCCAGGTAAAACGGTTCGATCCCAAGCACTTCCGAGAAAGCGGAAACTTCCTTGCGAATCGGCAATCGGCTTTCGTGGATTTCCGCACCCAGCACGGTTCCATCAAAAGCCTCATGCAACACCGCCGCAAGCCCGCCACGGGTGGGATCGCGCATAAACCGGATGCTGTCGGCGAAGCGTTCCAGCCGCTCGATCAACGGCCACAGACAAGCACAATCGCTGACAAGCGCACCTTCCAGCCCGAATGACTCTCTCGCCGCCAGGATCGCGGCTCCATGTTCGCCGATCGTGCCGGAAACAAGAATCCGGTCTCCCTCCACAATGCGCTGCGGATGAAGATTCCAGGCTCGAGATTGCACACCGATACCCGTTGTTGTCAAAAACATCCGGTCTGCCTCTCCTTTGCGGACTACCTTCGTATCGCCGGTGACCACATGGACTCCGTTCTGCTCCGCCTCCAACGCGATGGAACGCAGAGTTCTCTCGAGAACCTCCAGCGGAAGTCCTTCCTCCAGGATCATTCCGAGCGCAACGGCAACCGGACAGGCTCCCACAACCGCCAGGTCGTTCAGCGTTCCGCATACCGCCAGCTTGCCGATATCGCCTCCGGGAAACTCAATCGGTTGAATGACAAAACCATCCGTTGTGATGGCGATTTTTTGCCCGTAACCAAGGGGGATATCCATCAGGGCAGCATCTAGTCCGTGTCCCGCCGAGGGGCCGAGAATCGGGAAAATGACATCCCGGAGTAACTCGCTTGTGGCCCGACCGCCGCTGCCGTGGGAAAGACGGATACTGGACATCATCTGGGTTTCCTCGATGCTCGATGATCCTTATTCTTTCCCTAAACGGCCGCGTAATAAAACGGTCCCCCATGTCCGGCTTTGCTGTGCTTTGCCGGGATTTCAGGATAAGCTGGTATGGCGGCGAGATGGAAGGCCCTCTCCTCATTTGGGGTTTTCTGAAGGGCCGGCCGGGTGGCACAGGCTTCCAGCCTGTGAGATGTGCCTTAACCCTTTTGTGGACCGACAGAAAAACAGGATGAACCCAACGACCCGTTTAAAAATCCTTGTGGTGGAAGATGACCGCCGGTATGCCGAGCGACTCCGGAAAAACCTGGAGCTCGAGGGATTTGCCGTCCATCTTGCCCCCGGCGCGGAGGAGGCCCTGGGTTGCCTGAGACGTGAGTCGTTCGACCTGATTCTTTCGGATGTGAGAATGCCGGGTATCAGCGGGCTGGAGTTCCTTAAGACGGTCAAACATGTCTCCGAAGGGATCGACCCCGATACACCCTTTGTTCTTCTGACCTCCGTAGACAGCGTGCAGGTTGCGGTGGAGTGTCTGAAAGAGGGCGCAGCGGATTACATCACCAAGGATGCCGAGCGGGACGAGATCGTCCTGCGTATTCGCAAAGTCCTTGATGGTGCGCGACTTCGCCGTGAGAATGTGCATCTGCGACAGGAGTTGGTCAGCCGAAGCGAGTTCGGCGAAATCGTCGCCGTTTCGCCTCAGATGTCCGCCATTCTGAAGGAACTGCGCGAACTCGCTGCCGCAGAGGCAAATGCCCTGATCACCGGCGAAACCGGCGTCGGCAAGGAGTTGGTTGCCCGGTTCCTTCACCAGCAGAGTCCGCGATCCGACAAACCTTTTGTCGATGTGAACTGCGCCGCGCTTCCGTCCGATAATATGTTCCAATCCGAGGTGTTCGGCCATGAACGAGGCGCGTTCACCGGCGCAACCTCCCGCAAACAGGGGCGACTGGAACTCGCAAACGGCGGTGTTTTGTTCCTGGATGAGGTCGGTGACATGCCGCTCGATAGCCAGGGCAAGATCCTTCGTGCGCTCGATACCCAGAGTTTCGAACACCTTGGCGGAGAAAAGAAAATCTCCGTGGACCTTCTTGTTATCGCGGCAACCAACAAGGAACTCCAGACCGAGGTCAAGGAAGGCCGATTCCGAAAGGATCTCTTCTATCGCCTGGATGTCATGCACGTGCATATCCCGCCGTTGCGCGAACGCCCGATGGATATCGCTCCCCTTGCCGAGTATTATCTGGACCAGTACGCCGAGCGGTATCGTCGGCCCAAACCCGCTCTTTCGGAGGAGGCCGTGGATGTGCTCCTTCATTATGAGTGGGCAGGGAACGTGCGGGAACTGAAAAACCTTATGGAACGTCTGGTTATCCGTGGCGTTCCCGACGGAGAAATCAAACCGGGCGATCTTCGCAGGGAGGGTCTGATACTGTCCAAGTCCGGAAATGTCTCTCAGGAAACCGTTCCGCCGGTCCGAATTCCTTCCGAGGGAATCTCCCTGGATGAACTCGAACGCATGGCAATTCTCCAGGCGCTCGAACAATGTGACTGGGTGCAGCGTGATGCAGCCAACTTGCTGGGTATCTCCGCAGACAGAATGAACGCCCGCGTGAAAAAATATGGCCTTTCACACCCGTCATGGAGAACAAACCGTTGACCAGGGAAGGGAACAGGAGGTTTCTCAGAGTTTGTATGGGAGGTATTGGTGTAACCTGCATCGTCCATAATTTATGGTCGCGTTCTCATTTTTTTACGCAGGGCATTAAAGTTCTTGTAAAAGCTGCCGATATCAGATAACGAATAAGTGGTGTTTTCAGGGCCGAGGGTCGGGGTTGATTCTGGTATCGACCGGGATTAGCCTCAGAGATAGGGATTGGGCAGGGTCGAATGACTTGGCCCGACCGGAGAGAAAAAGATGGTTGACATTCGCAGCATAGGTAATTTGCCCCCACAGACACGTGTCACCGAGCGTACGGGCGCATCTTCTGTGGCGAGTTCGAGGAAGGCGACCGTAACCGAATCTGCTCCCAGCAGCGATAGCGTTCAGATTTCGCAGGGAGCCAAAGAAGCCCAGATAGTCCCCCGCCTGGTTTCCGATGCCAAGAGCGTCCCGGACATTCGACCGGAGGTGGTTCAGAAGGCACGGGAAACCCTGGAGCGTGGCGGCTATGATGGTGTCGAGGTTTCGCGGGAAGCCGCGCGGAACATTCTGGGACTTCTGTAGCGAATCTGTGAGGCACTGCGCCTGAGCGCAAGGGAAGGACGTTGTTTTGAGTGTCCGTCCCTCGGAGAACCCTCCACAAGGCGGGGTTCTTTTATTTTAATCCCACAAATCCCACAAACACCTCATCCGACTTTCAGGGAGATTTCCAACCGTTCCCCGGCGAGTTCGTTTCAAAGAAATCCCCTACGTCTCCTCCCCCAAACCAGCCTGCGTACAAATCGTTAAACCCGATTGGGTGTCCGCCGATATCGACATACTCCACACCGATCCATGGAATAAACAGGGTCTGTTTCATCTCCTGCAGCTCGCGCCGTACGTCGCCCGATGGCGGCATGGTCTCCAGCGCCCTCAATGGGATACAACACATAACCACACCGTCTCGATCCTGTCCAAGAACCTTTCCCAGAAACCGCTTGCCGCTCAAGAGGTGGATCTCAACAACTTGCCCGGAGAGTGCGTTGTCTGAATTCATTTGAATTGCCCTATCCTTCAACGAACTGATGTATGATGCCTGTACAGGACGCCGTCGTGCGTTGTGTTTCTCGAACCGTACATTGTCAGACAAACGATGTCGCATCGAACGGCCATCACTTTCATTCTTTCACTCCTTCCCACTGATCCCAACAGACATCCGGCACAGAGATTGAACAGTACCGGGAGCCGTATTGTGAATCCATTTCACATTCTTTTGAATGAAGGGGAGACCGGATTGTCGATAAATATGGCTGGTACGCAAGGAGAAGCCAATGCGTGCATAATTGGATTCAGGCTTGACAATTCTTGTTTATGAACATATACTCATAATGAAGTAGTTACGAGACAGGTTGTTTTCATGGCTCGACCAAAGAATTGCCGCATGATTTCTCAACAGCCCGATGTGGTCTATTTTAAACCACGCGGAATTCCCTTGCGAGAGCTGGACGAAGAGACTCTTCCCCTGGACGGTCTGGAAGCCCTGCGTCTTTGCGATTTGCAAGGGCTGTATCACGAAGAAGCCGCCGAACACATGGGCATATCCCGAGCTACTTTCGGAAGAATTATCGAGGAAGCGCGCCGCATTGTTGCCGACGCGCTTGTGAATGGAAAAGCGTTACGAATCCAAGGAGGTAAAATCCAGATGACCGAGAAACGCAAATTTCAATGTGCCGATTGTTCCCACGAGTGGGAACTTCCGTTTGGAACGCAACGACCAAGCGCCTGTCCGCAGTGCGGCAGCGCCAATTTTCACCGGCTAAACCCGGGTCCAGGACGTGGCGCATGTGCGAGAAGAGGCCGCTATGGTCGCGGAGGCCCCAATCAAAACGGCCCACAAGGAAGAGGACGAATGCAGGCCGGTAAACCGGAACCCGACATCTCCCTGGAAAGGAAGAATCAATGACGCGATTTGCTGTTGCATCAGAGGATGGAATCACAATAGCCGGCCATACCGGTCGCTGCCGGTATTTTGTGGTGTTCGACGTGGAGGACGATACGGCGAAACTGGTTGAGGTTCGAACCAATCGATTCACGGCGCACGCCTTGGGCCAATGCGATCCGGGTAATGAACCGGCTCACAACCGCGAACAGCACAGCCACGACAGCTTGTTGGATGCATTGAATGATTGTCAGGCATTGCTTTGCCGCGGAATGGGGCAGCGATTGGTCGAGGATCTGCTTACCCGCAATATTACTCCCGTTTTCTGCGAGGAATCTGTTGTGACTGAGGCGGCGCATCGATACGCACGAGGGGAATTACTCCCCGGGCGGGTCAATCGGTGTTCACATTCCTGATTCTGGCGGTTCATCTATCTGATCTTGGCGAGCGCCGAAACCTCTCGGCCGGTGATTTGATAGAGTGTTAAAATCCCTCCTCCAAAGATCGGGGGAGGTGAGGTGGGCGTTGAATGGTAAGAACGGTAAGGTGCGGGTTGACCGGATTATATGGAACGACCACACATGCCGGAACTCCTCACGCGCATTACACTATCCCTTCCACTACACTCACTGAGGTCCTGTGAATGAAACGGCTGCAGCTCCATGTCGGAATTAAAACCGACCCGATTGAATACCGATATTCATACGAATGGCTGTTCCGCCTTCTGGCCGAGGAGGGAATACACTATGCGCAGTTGGGGACATTTCATGAAATCTATTCCCTGCCGGATGAGTACTTCCTGAACCTCAAAAAACAGGCGGACGATTTCGACGTTGTCATTTATAGTGTCTTTTGCGCACACCGCGAAATGGGCGGATTCTTCCGCGAGGAACCCGGCTGGGATGATCTCGCTCGCCGGGATTTCAGACGATTGATTGAGGTTGGCGCTGTGCTGGGTGCGGCCTCCGTCGGCTCCAATGCCGGCTCTGTGCTGCGAGACCGTATGGGGACTAAGCCGGTGGGCATTCGGCGATATGTCTCCGAAATGAAACAATTTATGCACTATGCGAAACGCTGCGGGGTTCCCTGGCTGACCGTCGAGCCGATGTCCTGTCTTGCCGAACCGCCGACGCTCCCCGAAGAAATCCAGGATATGGCGGAGGAACTCATTCCGTATCACCGGGAACTCCCCGATGAAACCTCCATGTTCGGCTATTGCTCCGATGTCAGCCATGGATACGCCGACCGCAACCGGCGGGTTCGAGCCGATCATGTCAAACTTTTAACAGCCTCATTTCCTTATCTTTACGAGATTCATCTGAAGAATACGGATGAATGCTATGACCGGACTTTTGGATTCTCAGAAGAAGAAAGGAAACGGGGCATTATACAAATCGATGAGATGCGAGACCTGATCCTCGCTCATGCGGACGAGATTCCAGTGGACACGATTATCGGCTACTTCGAGATATCCGGGCCAAAGCTGGGGCGGGACTACTCCGATTCCCTCCTGGAGGCCAATCTGCGGGAGTCTCTGCGTTATTTGAGAGATACATTCGTTACACCCAGTGCATCAGTCCTCACGCTCAGCCCCTCTCCAAGTGTGGAGAGGGGAGCCGCAGAGATTGTCTTGCCCCCTCTTCCTCCAGGAGAGGGTGAGGGAAAAGCATCCCAGATCGAAATCGCCCCGTCCATGATGTGCGCCGATCTTTGCCATTTTGAGGAAAGCGTCCGGCGACTGGAGCGTGAGGGTATTCACAGCCTTCATTTCGACATGATGGATGCCCATTTTGTCCCCAACATGCCTGTCGGTCTCGACCTTCTCAGGCAGATTCGCACCAGGACCGACTGCCTTTTCGATGTTCACCTGATGGTGGAAAACAATGACTTCTTTATCGAGCAGCTCGCGCATATCGGCGTGTCTCGAATCTCAGTCCATGCCGAGTCCGCTGTCCACCTGGACCGGACTCTGGCCCTGATTCGAGAAAAAGGAATGAAGGCCGGTGTCGCGCTGAATCCGGCCACACCGCCGACTGTTCTTTCATATATCCTGAACCGTCTCGATTTCGTACTGGTCCTGACGGTGAATCCGGGATTTTCCGCGCAGATCATGGTCCCGTTCGGCATCCACAAAATCGCCGACTGCCGCGCATTCCTTGACGGACATAATTTAAGAATCCCGATCCAGGTGGATGGAAATGTGAGTTTCGAGAAGATCCCGCAGATGGTGGCCGCCGGAGCGGATATCCTTGTAGGCGGAACCAGCAGCGTCTTCTCGAAGACCGGCTCCATTCGGGAGAACATCCGCCGTATGCGCGATGCCGTTACAGAGGGGCTACAGCAGCGTTCCCGTGCTTGAATGTCCGGTTTCTGCTCCCTTTCCCTCCGGGAGAGGGTTGGGGTGAGGGCTAGGCAGTATCAAAGTCTCCTCACTCAAACCTCACCAGGTGATAATCCTTCCCTGTCCTGAGAACCAGGTATGGCCCATAAAGCAAATCTTCCGTTCGCACAATCCGCTCGATATCGGCCTCGCGTTTATTGTTGATATACACTCCACCCTGTGTAATCTTGCGCCGCGCATCGGATTTGCTTGATGCGCCCTGTGCCTGAAGAACAAAATCCACCAGATTGACCCCTTCCCGCAGCGCAGACATGGGGAATGATACAGATGGGGCAAATCCGAAAATATCGTCGAAATCCTCTTTCGTTGCCCCTTCCAGGTTGCCCCCGTACAGAAACTCCGCGCATTTCCGGCATTTTTCAGCGATTCCTTTGCCGTGCAGAATGGCGGTTGCCTCCCACGCGAGACGTTTTTGAGGGATCCGCGCTTCAGGCCGTTTTTCCCGTTCGGCGTCCAAGCTCAGGATTTCCTCTTCCGGCAGGAATGTATACAGCCGCAGCAAACGCGCCGCATCCACATCCGCCATGCGCACCCAGTATTGATAATAGTCGTATGGCGCAGTCTTTTCTCCATCCAGCCACACCGTACCGAGGTGCGCTTCGCTTTTGCCGATCTTCTTGCCGTCATGGGTCAGGATCAGATTGAACGTGATTCCATGGACCGTCTTCGACAGCAAACGGCGGGTCAGGTCGATTCCCGCCGTGATATTCCCCCATTGGTCGCTGCCGCCGATCTGGAGGACACAGTTGTATTCCCGGCAGAGATGATAGAAATCATAAGCCTGCAACAGCATGTAGCTGAATTCCGTGTAGGAGATTCCAGTCTCCCGCTCTTCGAGCCTTCGTTTGATCGACTCCCTGGCAATCATCGCGTTCACGGAAAAATGTTTGCCGACATCGCGCAGAAACTCGATATAGCCGAATGTCCCCAGCCAATCCATATTGTTGACCACCAGCCCCGAATGTTCACCCTCAAACGAGACGAAACGCTCCATTTGTGCGCGGATTTTCTCCGTGTTAGAGGCCAGTGTATCCGCCGTGAGCATCTGCCGTTCGGCATCCTTGCCGCTGGGATCGCCGATCATTCCGGTCGCCCCGCCCACGAGAAAAATGGGCCGGTGCCCCGCGCGCTGAAAATGCGCCAGCGCCATCATCGGGATCAGGTTGCCCACGTGAAGGCTCTCGCCGCTCGGATCGAATCCGCAATACAGCGTAATCCGTTCCTTTTCCACGAGATCGTAGATCTCCGGATCCGTGACCTGCTCGATGAATCCCCGACGTTCCAGTTCTTTCACAACGTTGCTCATGGCGTTCTCCTGAGAAAGTTCCCTCACAACCGTCATTCCGAGGAGCGAAGCGACGTGGGAATCCCGTGGTTTGAACGCGTCAGCCTGAGATCGCCACGTTTCGGCTCCTTCGCAGACTCAGGAGCCGAAACTCGCGATGACGGGATGGGCGCCGCCGCCGCGAGACCATGCTTTCTTCTTCCAATCACCGGCCCCGCCGGAGCGTGGCTCGCAAGGAAGTGAATTTTGAATCTACAGAGATCGCCCCCATCAGACAAGGCAACTGATTGGGGATTGCGGATTGAAGAAGACACGGGGGGTGTTCATGGCAGTCTGTAGGCTTTATGACAGAATGCATGTTCCCTACACTGTATCCGGCACGTTATATGCAAGTGCAAAGGATGGTATGCCATGCGCTTTTGGAAACGCAAATCCCGCGAGGAAGAATCCGCCGACGAGGGGGAAATCCTGGAGGGGGAAGAATCTCTCGATGAGGAGGGTGTTGAGGAACTGTCTCCCGAAGAAGAGGCGGAGGCGGCCGAGGAGGCCGAGCCGGAAGAACCCCTGCCGGAATTGGAGACCTCCTGGCGTGAGATTGCTGTGCTGATTCCGTGCTTCAATACGGGGAAAGCCGTCTACGATGTGATTATGGAAGCCGCGGAATACGCAGGAACCATTCTTTGCGTCAATGACGGCTCGACAGATGACACGGTGGATTGGATCCGCAAAACCTGTGCGGAATTGATCGGCTGGCCCCGCAATCGGGGCAAGGGGTCCGCGCTCACCGCCGGATTTCGAGCGATGTGGGAGAAACCCGGCTGGAAAGTCCTTATCACCATGGATGGGGATGGGCAGCATGTGCCGGGGGATATCCCCTATCTTGTCGAGGTGTATGAACAAACCGGAGCGGATATTGTGGTCGGCGCGCGGGATTTTACCCTGCCGGGTATTCCCTTTCTGCGTCGCTGGTCCAATCAGCGCAGTTCCAGGTGGATCGGCAAGAAGACAAATCTTCCTTTGACTGACTTCCAATCCGGGTATCGGCTGTTTTCCCGCCGGGCCGTGCAAATGCTCGCACCCCGCATGACCGGCGGACTGTTTGAACTGGAAACCAGCATGTTGATTCTCGCCGACCGCCTTGGCTTGCAAATCACCGAATGTCCAATTACCACCATCTACGACCGGGATTCCTCAAAGAAATCCTCCTGGCGTGCCATTCGGGACAGCCGACGGATCTATCGCGCCGTAAAAAAAACCCTCAAGGAGTGCGAATACCTCCTTCCGGAATCGGAATGACATCACGCGCCTGTCGAAAGTAACTGTCTTAGATCGCGCGGATAAAACTGAAACCTCTCCTCCAAAAATTGGGGGAGACACAGAGGGGGTTGAAGACAAATCGCATCGAACAGAGGGCTACCCGGTGAAACGAATCCTGATCTCAATTCCGGTACTCTTGACGATCATTCTCTCGTTTTATGTACTCTTTCATTTCGTGTTTATCGGCGATGAAACACGGATTCAGAGACAAATCGAAAAGGGACGAATTGCAGTTGAAAAAGAGAATCTCTTCGGACTTGCCGGACTCATATCCGACAAATACAGGGGTAGTGTGGGGGCAGAGAAGTCCGAACTTCTGGGATATGTACACCAGTTGTTCCAGATGTCGGACAACATCAAGATTAAGATTCATTCCATAGAGATTCATGTAGACAATGCGGAGGCAGAGGTAGTTGTGCAGTTCAGTATGACCGGGACGTTGGACGGTAACGATTTTTCGGGGGTCTGGTCCGGCGATACGGAACAAATCGGATTACGCTTTCTCAAAGAAAATGGCGCATGGCGGGTGGTCGAAGTAACGGAACCGGCACGGATGCGATCCCGTCCTTAATGTTCGCTCTGCCTGCCAAAGGCCGGAACAAGCAAAAAGGCCCCATGACATTGCGGTTCGCATCCGGTTGTCGTACTCTCTCCTCTGGACTGTTAGACAGGCTCTGGGGGTGAGCAACGACCTGTCCGGCTGTTGGAATGCCGAACCGGCGGAGGACCCTTGATGGAAGGAAACGAGTCCCGAGCGGCCCAGCTCAGCTATAAAGACCTGCAACAGATTTTGCAGGTCTCCAAACTTCTCTGTTCCGATCTTGATCTCGAAACGGTATTGCGGAAATTGCTGGCTGTGGCGGAAGATGTCATGATGGCGGAGGCGTGCAGTATCTGGCTGGTGGAGTCGGGAACGAATGACTTGGTCTGCGAAATCGCCACCGGACAGGTCGGCCGGCAAATCCGCCAGGTTTATCGCTCAAAAAGAGGACAGGGCATTATTGGATGCGTTGCCGAATCCGGGACACCGCTGTTGATACCGGATGCATACCGGGACCCGCGATTCAATCCCACCTTTGACAGGGAAACCGGATTTCGGACCCGCTGCGTACTTACGGTTCCGCTGGTGGCACGCGGCAAATTGATCGGTGTGGCGCAAGTACTCAATAAGCGTGACTCCTCCGGCAAAGAGGCCGTGTTCGATGAGACCGATCTGCTGAAATTCGATGCCCTCGCGGATCACGCTGCGATTGCCCTTGAAAACGCCCACCTGCACCGTGAAATCCTGGAACAGAAACTCCTCGAAAAGGATGTCGACTCCGCCAGGGCCATCCAGGATTCCTTTCTTCCGCATACCTTCCCGAACCCCCGGGGATTTGTATTCGCTGCGCGAAGCGTGCCGACTATGGGAATCGGAGGGGATTTGTATGATGTCTTTGAACTGGAAAACAACAAGGTCGGGGTTGCCATTGCGGATGTCTCCGGCCATGGGGTCTCGGCGGCCTTGTATATGGCCCGCACCCTGTCCGAACTCAAGCATATCGCGCACCGCTATGACCGGCCTTCGGAATCCATCAAGAAGCTGAATGCGGTTCTCTCCGAGCAATTTGTCGGCGGGCGCTTTGTGACCCTGTTGTATTGGGTTCTTGACGTGCAGACCGCCAGGTTGACCTACGCAGGGGCCGGGCATCCTCCGGCGCTCTGGTACAAAGCCGACGGGACCATGCAATACCTGCAAACCTCTAAGGGTATGCCGATGGGCATTTTCGATAACGCCGAGTATTCCGATGAAACCATCCAGCTCCATCCGGGCGACCGCCTGTTGATGTATACAGATGGAGTGATCGAAGCGTTCAACAGCAAAGGCGAACCGTTGGGGCTGGAAGGCCTCAAGCGTATCGTGTCCAGGCACTCCGGCGGCCCCGAAGACCTGATTCGCCGGGTCTATGATGGAGTTTATGCCCATGCATCGGGCGATGAACGTCTGGATGATATTGCGATGGTCGCCCTGGAAATGACTGCATTGCCCCCCGAAGAATCCCAGGCTCGTCCCCAGTAGGTCAGGCGTCCCTGCCTGGCAAGATCTCTCTGCCTGTCACAGATCGCACAACCGCTTAATCTCCTCCAACAGCGCATCTTCCGCATCCGCCTGCGGAACCCGTTTCACAATTTTACCCCGCCGAAACAACAGGCCCACTCCCTTGCCGAACGCAATTCCCACATCCGCCGCACGCGCTTCCCCCGGCCCGTTTACCTCGCATCCCATAATCGCGACATCCAACGGTTCGGTGATTGTCTCCAACCTTGCGCCCAACCGCCCGGCCATAGGTAGAAGATCCGTATGACATCGCGCGCAGGTCGGGCAGGAAATCAGCCGGACTCCTCTCGCTCTCAATTCCAGCGCCCGAAGAAGATCGGCAATCGACCGCAAGACACCGGTCGCATCCTCATCACCCGGCAGGCGTACACACAATTCCGAACCCTGCCAATCAACGAGCATTGACGCCATCGCGAGCAGGGCCTGCGGCAGGAGTTTTCTCACCAGTTCTCCCTCTATCACAATCCGATCGCATGGCAACGGAAAATCCGAGAGTGGGCGCATGAGGTCACTCTCTTCCCGTATCCGGAAGCCTTCTCCCTCCAAATTTTCGATTTCGCAGACTTCATCCGCCAGGCCGAACGGAAGATTCTCGGCTGCGCTTAGATCTTGCTGCGGAACGGCGACTTTCAGTTTCACGTCCATGTTCCGGCATCTCCGCGAGGATGATACATCTCTTACCGACACGCAACAGGCACACCGGTGTTCTTGTTCCTCTATGGCCGAATAGCCCCGGATCACGGTTTCCGACATAAAAGCATGATATTCCGACCCCATCCGGGAAACCATTTGACGGCGTTTCGCAGAAAGCAATCGACCGGAATTAGTTTTCGGCTCCGGTTCTCCGGCGGCAAAAGCAGATACACACCCTGCATGTTCTCTACCTCAAATCCGACTTGTTCGACTAATTGTCGGATCCCGTTCCGTTCATATTCCCTGTAATGCGTCGGATCCTCAGGAACATTTCGGCCGATCAGACGCGAGATCCGATTCGATAAACGATTGATATTGGGCACGGTTAGAAACAGATACCCGCCCGGTCGAATCATCCGGTAAGCCACATGCAGCGCTCCGACATCATCCGCTACATGTTCGATTACCTCGCTGATGATCGCGCCGTCGAAAGAACCGATTCGGTAATGATCCGGAACATCAAAAAGACTCATGACCTGAAACTGTCGGTTGGCTCGGCCCGAATTGATGGCCCTCGCGATTTCCATGTAGTCTTCATTGATATCCACGGAAATGCAGGAGATTTCTTCCGGAAGCATTCTTTCGATTATGCCCCTTCCCGAACCGAGAACGATCAGAGACAACGGGTATCGCCTGAGCACCTCCAGGGAAACCTGCTTATACCTGGAGTACCACGCAGGCTCGAACCGGTAGCGTCTGCTGAGTTCTCTATACTCCTGCCTGGTGAGTTGCAAAACGTCCTTTTTCGACATGGAAGAGACCTTTTCCGTGTCATCAGCATATCGGGAAATCGCTTACCGTCGAATCCGGCTCAAAGGATCTCGAGAATGATGGAATGCTCCCGGTGATCCTTGTCGAATGGGATTCGAATTTCAATGCGTCCTTCTTCCGGTTCCGCACGGCCATCCTTGCGGTAAGGATTGTGGGGAAGAGCAGGCCAGTGCAACGAGGCCGTCTGAGGCAGTTTCAGTCGATATCCCGCATACGTCAACATGCCTCCAAGTTCATTTGCCGACAGGTCAATCGCGGTATCCGCAAGGGGAACCGTCTTTCCTGAACCGGTCTGCAATTCCTCTCCTGCTTTGAGTGAGCGTTCCCGGGAAAGGTTTGCCATGTTGGCCTCAATCAAAACAATCTGCGATTTTTCCGAGGGACGAGGCAGAAGAGTTAGGTGCGCAGCGACCGGCAGGTCACTGTTCTGTGTCGATTCCAAGCGGATTTCCAGGACCTTTGGGTCCTTGATATCCAGTCGGATCGAGCATTGTTCGGGTCCATACGTGAGATCCAATCCCAGGGCGTCCCTGTGGATCAGCACGGCCTTGCCGGGTACGTGATATAGTTCCCCTTTCGGAAGAAAATCCGGTTCTGTGTCTCCGGGGGTGTGTTTGAGCAGCGATGGGTCGCCGACGGTGAAGTTGCTCCAGGCGGGTTGTAGTTTCGTATTCCCGCCTCCGAGGATCAGGCCGACCTTGTCATGGAAGATGCTCACGAGGTTCTGGCGGTCCTGTATCCAGCGCGAGGTGGGAACGGGAGCGGTGTAAGCCGACAGGCACACAAACCAGGGTCCCCGGCGCAGGGTGAGGGCTTTCTCCACGCCCCCCTCGGTCAATATGTATTTATCCGTAGACTCCTGCTCTGCAATAGGCCCCTCTTCTCCGTACAGCAACAGTGAGGCAATCAGATCGGCGGAGAGATCCTCCATCCCGCTCTGCAATAATTGCTGTTCATAGCCCTGTGCATCCTGAGATTTGTCGCGGATCGCAGCAATGTCCTCCGCCGACAGCTGCGTCAAGCCGTACTTGATCCATTGACGTTTGAGATAGGTGCGCCCCATGGCGGTGAAAGTGAATCCGACATTTCCCTGCTCTACCCCGGCATGATACGGATTCCGCTCGTCGATGGTCTCTACACATTCTCCCGTGGGATAGGAAAAATACCAATGGAATTTCGCTCCTTTCTCCAGCGCCGGAAGCACCCGTTTGTCGTCCGACATTGCATAATAAGTCCCCAGGGCATCGAGATAGACGAAATTGTAATTCACTACCGGCCCGCTGCCCTCGGACCAGTATCCGCCCTCGGCCTGTTCCTCCACGACACGCATCATGAACTCGGCGGCCTGTTTGCACCATTCCGGGCGGTTGAGGACCTTTCCGGCGGTGAACAGCCCCATGGCATGGTGTGTGGGAATGTTGCGGACCTTCTGCAGTTGCGATTCACTGATTCCGGTGAATCCGAGGGTCAGCGCCTTGACCCATCGTTCCCGTCGGTCCTGCGGCATATCTTCGCGGATCATGCCGAAGGATCGAATCCAGCGGGAGTAGATCCACGGCATATAGATCATTCCCCAAGTGCTTCCGTCTTTCTTGCGGAACTCCCACCTGCCTTTTTCGTCCATGTCCTCAATCAGCGCATCCCCCGCTTTCATGATGACCTCCAGCAGCTGTTTGTCTTTGAAATACGGGTTGTTTTCGGAGGGGATGGCGTAAGCGGCCGCGACCGCGAGCATCCGGTTCTGGTCCGTCGAAAGCCAGATTCCCTCGCCGAATCGCCCCGTTTCAGGATCGTATTGTTTGAGAATGTCCGGGACCTGCCTCGCCAGCGTGCCGATGAGGAATTCCTTGAACTTGAAATCCGGGGATGCTGCGCCAGCCACGGTGGAAAAGATTAGCGATATTGCAAGCATGAAGATCCGAAGAAACATGGTTGATTCCTTTCTGTTGCGTCGCATGGAGGTCATACTATTGCAGGATGAGGAGAATGTCTTGGCTGACTGACTGGAAAGCCCCTCACCCAGTCCCTCTCCCGGAGGGAGAGGGAGAAAAGGACCAATGGGACCGATGGGAAATTTGCCGATTCAGGATGGAAAATTGTCGGAGATTCCGGCGATGAACAGCCGACGGGGGTCGTGGGTGGAGCGTGTGTGTGATATCGCGGGGATCAACCGCTTTTTTCTGCGTCCGGGCAGGCCGCCTGTCATACGGGTCGATCCCGATGTGCTGGTCAGCCCGGCGCATTCAAGGGTGGCGTGGGTCGGCCCTGTTGAGGGGGATAACCTCATTCCTGCGAAGCCGGTCCTGGGGCAACAGCGACTTTGGACATTGAGCCAGGTTCTGTGGGATGAGTCGCTGGCGGAGAGTCTTCAGCGGAGCCTGGTCTTCAATCTTTATCTGTCTCCCTTGAATCTCCACTATGTCGTTGCGCCGATGGATGCACGAATCGAGTCGGTGAGGTTTTGCGCCGGGAGATGTTGGCCGATTGTTTTCTGGAAGCTGGGCGAAGTGGAGAACGAGCGGGCGGTGGTGTTGATGCGTCTGAATGACGGGCGTCGATTGGCATTGGTTCTGGTCGGTTCGTTTCTGGTCAGCGGCATTTTGTTTCTGCCGAAAGTGGGAGAAGAGATTAAGAAGGGCGAACCGGTCGGGGGATTCAAAATAGGATCGACGGTGTTTGTGGTTGTGGAGAGTGAAAGAGATACGGACCTGCCGCTTGTACAGTCGGGGAGCCTTCTCTGGCCGGGAGAGCCGTTGGCCCGTCTCGGCGATCAGGTCTCACTTGCCTTCAGCAGGGGTGCTCCGGTGGACATGGAGATGAAATAATCGTAGGCGGCCATACGTTGCTGGTCGATTGCCATTTCGGAATTCCACATCAGATCTGTCTCTGCGAAATCGACCACGGAAATCAGTGTTTTGTCCAGGCCGCTTGGCGGGAAGAAGCGCAACTCGGCCAGCACCATTTCGTCTTCGTAAGTCAGTCCCTTTCCGATCGGCAGGATCAGGATGTACCGCCCGAGCTTGTCCACGGGACCTTCGTTATCACTGAAAACCTCCCGCAGCATTTCAGCGCGACGAGAGACCGGCATCTCCCCGACCACTTTTTGAACCGCCGAGCGAAGCCCCTCGGCATTCTTCCTGCGCAAATCATGTCCCAAGGGTTTGCCCGCCTCTTCGGTTTCCTCGCGACCGTAGTCCGGGACATGCACAAGGGGCAGGGCGAAATCGCCCAAGTCGTGGTTGTACTGCTCTGCCACCCGGCTTTCCACAATCGGTCGGTTCCCGATCAGAACAACCCGCTGAGGAAAAAATGTATGATCCTGGAAAATGTTCTTGAGATCGTCCATCGAGATATTCTTGAGATCCAGGTTTTCCAGGATACGCCGAAACGCCTCTCCCGAATCCAGAAAACTCCTTTGAAAGCCCAGGAGCATTTTACGACTGAACGATTCGCTGCGAACGAGGTTCATCTGAAAGATGGTCTCGCTCCATCTCTCCCCGGCAGGGGAAAGATCGTGAAGCCTGCGACGATTGTTCGTGATCTCCAGGTATTCGGCGATCACCTCCAGGATTCGTGCCTGTGCGCGTTCAATAACCCCCGGCTGAACATCGACCATGTGCCGGGCCTCCGGTTTCATAATGTTGCTGTTCTTCACCGATTTCTCGAATGCCTGAAGCCAGGAATAGAAGAAATCGGCGTCCAGCGCGCGCCGTTCCTGTGGAGCCAGGCACTCGTAGCGCAAAAGGCTTTCGATGTCATCCACCGGGTCGCGCTGTTTCACCAGGCTTGCCATGCGAACCAGGAACAGCCGCGCGATCCGTTCCGCCCCGGCTTCCACCTCCTCGCGGTGATTCCGAACGATTTTCTCAATCCACACTCGTCCCCGACCAATCCAGGTCTTGAGATTATTCGCGCGACGGAGTGTCAACTTATGGATGTCCATCTTTTCGGCGGGGGTTTTTCGCAGTTCTTCATCCGCCTCGAAAAATGGACGATTCAACTCGTTGACAAACACGCGCTCCGCATAGACTTCAGGCAAATAAATACCGTGCTTCCGAAAGATCTTCATTACATGGGAGACAACATTCTCTCCGGGCGGCAAGGGCTTATTGATGAAATAATCGCGGGCCGAGGAACGAATAGGAGGAAGGCTTTGCTCATCGGGGAACAGATCGCGCGCAATTCCCTCGATGCGCGGATCCTGGATGAACGCGCTGACCTTGCCGGACTGCCCGTTCCCAATGCTCCGAAGCAGCGCAGGGGCAAGACCGATCAACAGCAAAAGAAATCCGATGATCCCGGCGGCGGCCAGAAAACCGGCCGCTCCCGCGAATGCCTGCGGTGTCAGGACCGAGACGAACAGAGTACCCCACAGAAAAAAAGCGCGAGATCTCAATGCAGGTTCCCCGGCTCGAAAAGATTTTCTCACCCATACATCTCATCCTGATAACAAACATATCCTAACAAATCCCCAAACGGACAGGGAAGATCAGGATGAAAGGTGACCGGTGAAGGACAAATTGAACAAAGAAATAAAAGACTCTTTGAGAATCTGAGGAAAATCCTCATGCCGGCCCTCTCACGGAGAGTGGGGAATCGCTCTGTGCAGCAGACAGGATGGATAAAGAGAGTAGTTTTGGAAAGACCTTGCTTCAGGTATCGATATCTCCGGCCAGTGGTCCCAAAGTAAGTACCCAGGGCATATATATAATCCCCCAATAGCCGCCGGAGGCAATCGATGGCCCCACCAGGAAATACCCCAGAAACGGAATCCCGATCAGAACCGACACACAGACCACGGCGCGATTCGCGCGATATTTCCATGCCGCCCAGCCACACCCCACAAACAGGAGCGGAATCCAATAAGCTGCATAAGGCAACAGTCCTGTTCCGTATAAGGCGGCATATCGAATGGAATCCGGGGACGGCGCATGAAACCAGATCGAAGTGCCTTCCCCGATTCCCTGGCCCGTGTACGGTATGGCGTTCTTGACATGCAGCAGGTACACCGCAACCAACAGCAGCCAGCCCCCCACCACGGCCGCGCGGTTTCTACGATCTGCCGCAAGCCAAATCGGGATGGAAAAAACGGCCGCGGCGAGAAGAAAATGCTCTCGAATCGCGGCGCTGAACACAGCCAATGCAAACGCCGGAAGATCCAGCCCCCGCACAAGAAAAAACCACGCGCCCGCCGCGGCAAACCAGGCCCAGTACTCGTGGAACGTGTAATACCAGGTCACCGCCCCGGTCAGCAGATACGAACCGAGAAGCAGACTCGCCGCCAGGCCGCATAGCCAGGACCTGTCTGTTTCTTCGATTCTCGAGATGGCATCGAACATCGCCGCCATCGCGCAACAGGAACACAACACAAAAAGAACCTGCATCCATCCGCCATCCGGCAGAAAGGAAAACAGGCCATACAGGGTCGGCAGACGGTAATTCATCACTACACGAGGAACCTCAAACGGTCCGCGTGCATCCACTCGCGTAGATTCCACACAGGCCCCATACCAGTCCATCCCCTGTTTCATCAGGTAAAACGACTTGAGGTAACGGATGCCGTCAAAATTGTAACTGAAATCGGCCGGTTCCGTGCGGCTGAGTTGGCGGACGGTTTTTCCCAACCCGATTCCGGATATACAGAACACAATGATCGCCAGCGCCGCTAAAAGCCGGGGAATCCATCGCGGATGACAGGAGGAAAGAATGTAACAGCCTCCGATCACCACCCCGGAAGAGATAAGCGCTGAGATAAGCCCCGTGATCGAAAAAGGGACCTTGATGAGAACGGGCAGCAGCTGTTCGGGAATGACGATCCATCGGGAAGTGGAACAGAAAGCCCAGACTGATATGGCGACGGAGATGGAGAAAAGCCACCAGATTGCCGATTGTGGACTGCGAATTGTGGATTTGAGAGAGAAAATAACCCCCGCCAAAAACGCTGCCGCGAGCCAGGATGCCTGTGTGGAAAAATGGGGCCACAATCCGGCCAACACCAGCAGAATCAAGACAAGATCGGAGAGGATCGCTTTCACGTCGGATGTTTCAGCCCACCGGATTTTTTCATTCGAAGAAGCCGAAAACCGGCTTTTGCCTTCCGCAAAAACTCATCCCAGCTGCGGACCGCAATAACTCGACGGACAAGATACCCGGGCCGCATGTAGAAACGTCGATATCCCTGTTGCATGAGGGCAATCAATTCCTCGCGAGTTAATAGCTCATCCCAGACACGCGGCACAAAATCCGGTCTGGGATCGCAAGCAAAATCCCGCCAGAAATCTCGCTCATACAAACCCGTTTCAAGCCCCAGCCGGTACAACTCGGTCGCCGGGAACGGCGTGGTGATCGCAATATGCGCATAGTCCGGGTTCAACTTGCGGGCGAATCGGAACGTGTCCTCGATCTGGTCAACGGTTTCTGTGGGATTGCCGATCATAAAATAGGCCAGCGTCGCAATGCCGCGCTCGCGGGTCATACGAAATACCCGCTCGGTGTGTTTCAGGTCGATCCCCTTCCGCAGGATTTTCAAGATATCGGGATTGCCGGATTCAACACCATAGTGGATACGGATACACCCCGCCTCCGCAAGCGCATCAAGAACTTTTTCATCCATCGTGTTGACATGCGCCCGAATATCCCAGTGGATTTTTAACCTTTTCTCTTGAATGGACCGACAAACCTCTAAAACACGGTCTTTCCGTATGGAGAACGTATCGTCATAGACGAAGATTTCCTTGATACCGCTATTCGCGCACAGCTCCATTTCCCGGACAACACTTTCGGCGCTTCGGTATCGAAATGTTTTGCCGAGATGGGGCCGGTCGCAGAAGATGCAGCGCATGGGGCATCCCCGACTGGTCATCATTGTGGTGATCGGGGTTGCCTTTGCCAGAACCGAGTAATACCGTTCCTGTGGAACCAGATGACGCGCGGGCAACGGCAATCGGTCCAGATCGGACAGGAGCGGCGGTAGCGGATTCAGACGGATCTCACCGTTCTGTTTGTAGCCCAAGCCTGGGATGAGACGGAGATCCCCACCCGAATCCAGCGTTTCAAGAAATTGCGAAAAAGTTTCCTCGGCCTCACCCCGCAAGATGTAATCGACCTGCGGGATGGAAAGGGTCTCTTCGGGATAAATATAGACATGCGGCCCGCCCAATAAAACAGGGATCGAGGGGTTTGCCTCCTTCACCGCCTTCGCAGTGAGAACGGCATCGATCAGGGTAAATGTCATCGCCTGGATACCGACCAGATCGGGCTTGCGCTCGCGAATGGTATCCGCTAGGCATTCGTGTTCGATGCGTTCCGCAAGGCAATCAAGAATCTCCACACTGTGCGAGGTGTTTGTCTCGGCAAATGCGGCAACATAGAGCAATCCAAGTGGCGGATACAAACCCGTTTCCTCGTCCACCACGGCGGGCACATTGGTGGTGATGATATGCGAGTCGGGAGGTTGAACGAGCAGAATCTTCACGAGAACTCACCATTCCAATCCGGCAAACGCTTGGATTACCGTAAGCGCCCCGATCATTCTGTGCAAGTCACGCAGAGAAGTCCATGTCGCATCCCGCGCTGCTTCCGACAAATGTGTTTTTTCTCTGTTCCCGACCCAATGAATCTGTTGTATAATCGGAGTGTTGAGACACCAATTCCAATACCTCGGAGGGACGTGATGGGGTCAAAATCTGTCGCGTTCAAAGTCACTCTCAGCCTTCTTCTTGCGGGATTGCTTTTCCCTGTTGCCGGAAATGCGCAGGAGAAAGCATCCGGCACAGTGCAGGAAGCCACGCCGCCGAATGATGAGGAACTTCTCGGAAAAGCCTTCGCCCTGATACAAAAAGCGGCTTTCAAAGAGGCCAGGCCTATCCTTCAAGGCATTGTTGACAGGCAGAAGCAGAAACCCGCCCTTCCTTATGTGAAGGACGATACCCTCCATATATACACACACAACCAGAGTGAAATCATCGCGTTCGGCGCCATAGGCCGACTTCCCGAAGAAAAACAAAAAGAATTGAAAGAAAAAGTGTGGCCGT
Source organism: Candidatus Omnitrophota bacterium (assembly GCA_029570205.1). Taxonomy (GTDB): domain Bacteria; phylum Hinthialibacterota; class Hinthialibacteria; order Hinthialibacterales; family JAKPRU01; genus JAKPRU01. The sequence continues at coordinate 152,817 of JAKQSI010000118.1, forward strand.
GGGCGATTGAACTGGAAAAGGCTCATCCCTGGAAGAATATCTCGTTTGAGAATCCGATCCTTCCCACCGCCTATTTTGCCCTGGCACACATCTGTACCGAGGAAGGCGATCTCAAGAAGGCAATGGAATACCTGAAGAGTTCCGTTGCGGCCTGGCCGGACTACACACCGGCCCATGCGGAAATGGTCTACCTCCTCATACGCGAACGCAATTTCGACGAAGCAAAAAAGGTTGCGCAGGAGGCCATTGACAAACATTCCTACTTTTCTCCCGAGGGCCGGTCGCGCCTGTTCCGTCATTTAGGATATATCGCCATTGAAGAAGGGCAACCGGATGAAGCGGAAGGGTTATTCAACGAATCCCTGAAACTGGAACCGGATAATCCCAGCGCGAAACAGGAATTGGAGTATATCAAGCAGCAGCGTGACAAGAAGCAACAGTAAAGAACCAGGCAGACACGCCTGCCCCACCGGTAGGACAGGCCTCCGTGCCTGTCAATGACCCCAAACTTGTGAGAGAGCTCCCTCCCCCGAAGATCGGGGGACGTCAGGTGGGGGTTGACCGGATCTCGCAAAACTTCTCGGCGTGACGGTTGTGACCGAGCTTTCTCAGGAGGGATGGTGGCGATGTCATCCTGATGCAACCTCACCGCAACCCTCTTCCGTCTGAACCATGATTCGCTTGATTACTTGTTTGCCCTGATTTCTTTTTCTTCATCGTGGACATGCTTGAATCCTGCGAATCACGGTTCAGACTTCTCTATCTTATCCATGCTGAATGCCTGTTAAAATTTCCCGTCGCGGACCTCGAAATGCGTCGGCTTGTCCAGCGTCGGACCGCCGATCAGCGCCCAGTAAGCCACCCACTCGATGACTCTTCCGATGGGAACTGTGGGATACCCGAACAAGGTCATTGATTGCGCGGAGTTGCTGATCAGCGCGGTTTCCGACTCGGAGCCGGTGAACACCGGCTCCCGTCCCAGCAGATGCCCCAATCGGCGGGCCATCCAGCGGATTGAAATAATCTCCGGGCCGGTGACATTGAGAATCCTCGGAGGCGTATCGCACAAGGCAAACGACTGCAAAACCCGCGCGTTGGCGTCTCCCTGCCAAATGATGTTCACGTTGCCCATAGTCAGGTCGATTGGGATTCCGGCATGGACCTTCTGAGCAATGTCCAGAATAATGCCGTAGCGAAGTTCCACCGCGTAGTTCAACCGGAAAATAAGCGCCTTCGTGCCGAACCGGTCGGAAAAATACTGGAACATCCGTTCCCGCCCGATACACGACTGCGCGTAATCACCGATGGGGCCGGTGGGATGATCCTCGCTCGGCCCACCCTGCAGAACCGATGTGAACGGGTACACATTGCCGGATGAAAAAACTACAATTCGGGAATTGCGAAACCGCTGCGCTACAAGCGCCGGAAGGTACGTATTTACCGCCCAAGTCAGATGTTCCGCGCCCGTAGACCCGAACTTTCGCCCTGCCATGAAAACAAGATTAGGCACATCGGGCAGGCTTTCCAGCGCCGCTCGGTCCAGGCAATCGCACGCGATGGTTTCCACTCCGGCCTGCTCGATTTTCTCGCGATGCACATTGGAGGGAAACAGGTCTACGCCGATAATTTTCTTATTCAATCCGGCGTCTTTCACAGTGCGCGCGGCGAGACGGGCCAGCGTCGGCCCCATCTTCCCGCCGACACCCAGAATCATCAGATTGCCCTCCAACTCTGACATCGCCCGAACCACATCGGGAGTCGGACCGCTCAGGCGGTTTTCCAGATCGATTTCACTCTTAATCACAGGTCCCGAAAAACGGGAAAGGTCGATATCCATATTCCTTGTATCCTCCCTGCTCTTCAACGATCCGAAACGGCTGTCGCCTTTCTTCCCCCCACCCGGCCCCTTTTCCTAACTATCTGAGCGCCGAAATACAGGTTGACTTTTTTCGCTATTTTTAGTCTTTAGTTCTTTATTTTTGTTCTCTAATTTCTAATTCCCCTCACGTTCCCAGCCCGCCGCTGACCTTTATGTGCGCCCGCTTCTGCGCCAGGCGTTCATTGTGGCCGCTTCGGCGATAGGTTTCCAGCGGATTTGTCGGCACGCCCATCTCTTCCCGGACGACCTCCAGCAGAGGCCGGACATCGGTCCGATACGCCTGCACAAGAACCTCTTCCGCGCCCACAATATCCCCGGCATCCCGCATCTCCGCCAGAGTTTCACGGTCCACAATCAACGCGCGGGCATAAATCTCCTGAATCATTACCACTGTCTGGATCATCGCCTCGATTTTCGGTTTGACCACGTGCGACTGATCCACCATATAGGCAATATCGGTTGTCACGGCGGGGTCCTGTTCCGCATCCACCAGCTCATTGTAAATTAAAAAGAATTCATAGGGGTTGACCGAGCCGACAGTCAGGTCATCATCCGCGTATTTCCGGTTATTAAAGTGGAATCCCCCCAGCCGTCCCTCGTCGATCAGGAACGCCACGATGTGTTCGATATTCACACCGGGTGCGTGATGTCCCAGGTCCACGAGTACCTGTGCGCGATCCCCCAACTTTCTGCATACTGTGCAGGCCATCCCCCAATCCGCAAGATCCGTGTGATAAAAACCCGGCTCGAACAGCTTGTATTCCACCAGCATTCGTTCATGCGGGTCGAGCGCGCGGTAGATTCGATCCAGGCTTTCCTGCATCCACTGTTTACGCCGACGGAAATGCGCGTATCCGGGATAGTTCGTTCCGTCGGCATACCAGCACGAAAGAATGGTCGAATCGACCTCCCTCATAATCTCGATGCACTCCAGATGCCGTTCAATCGCCTGGATCCGTACGGCCGGGTCGTGATGACTAATACTGCCCAGCTTGTATTGTTCCTCCTGGAAAACATTCGGGTTGACCGCCCCGATGCGGATGCCGTTCTCCGCCGCCATGTCTTTGAGGTCCTGGTAGTTGTCGCATCTGTCCCAGGGAATATGAATGGCTACCGTGGGTGCGATGCCGGTGTATTTGTGCACCGTCCCTGCGTCCTGTACTTTGTGTTCGAGGGTTTTGGCGGCCCAGGGTTGCGGAAACACGCCGAATCGTGTCCCGGAATCGGCATAGCCCCAGGAGGGGGTTTCGATTTTCTGGGCTTTCAGGCTTGCCTTCACCGTCTCCAGGTCGATCCCTCGTTCGTCAAGCGTATCGCAGAGAATCTTGTAGGCATCGCAACCGTTGCTCATCGCGGTTCCTTTCCGAATTCAGGCGCGGGGCCGGTGGCTGCCGGCCCTACATTGGCCTGTGGATTGCAGGCGTACAACACTCCCGTCAGGTTGAATCGCTCACGAAGATCTTTCAACTCGTTGACTCGTCCCGGGCTGAGGATATTGACATTTCCCAACAGAATGGCTGTCAGAAGAATCTTTGCGAAATGCTCTACCGTTTCCAGGCGGTAGTAAGCCTCCATGACATTTTTTCCCACCGAGAGAATGCCGTGGTTGGCCATGAGAATCACATTCGCCTTTTCGATATAGGTCTCCATAGCGGTGGGGAGTTCCTCGGAACCCGGGCGGCCGTAGGGAGCAAGAGGAACGCCGCCGAGGGCCAACAGGACCTCCGGCAAGACACATTGGTCCAGGGAAAGCCCGGCAACCGCAAAACCGGTTGCGGTCGGCGGGTGCGCGTGGACCACCGCATGGACATCCGGCCGTTTCCGGTACACCGCCAGGTGCATCTTTGCTTCGGATGACACTTTCCATTCGCCGCGAATCTGGCGGCCCTGGCTGTCTATCGTGGCGATCATCGCCGGGTCCATGAATCCTTTGCTCACGCCGGTGGGAGTACAGAGGATTTCATCATCGCTGATTCGCGCGGAAATGTTGCCGTCATTCGATGCGACGAATCCGCGTATCCAAATTCGCCTCCCTGCTTCCAGAATGTCTTGTTTGGCCTGAAATGCGTTCATATTCGTTTCCCTGTGAATTGCGTTCAATATCGCCTGTACAGGTTTCGGAGGACGCAGGGGGTAATTCATGAATTGCCCCCTGCCGTCATTCCGGCGAAAGTCGGAATCCAGGCGTGCAGTTCTCGCCCCCGAAATCCAAATGACGGTACCAGCATTGATTGACCTCCGTCAACCGATGCGGTGGACTCTCCATTCAATTATGCTATGCTTCCGGCAAATCACTTACGAGCCTCGCTCCGGCGGGGCCGGTGATTGGGGTGAAGAAAGCGTCACCGCACGCAATGCGAACGAAGGAGTGAAGATACGCGCAACCCCCTCTATGTTTCTCCAAGTTTTGGGGGACAGTTCCTCCCCGAAGATCGGGGGAGGTCAGGTGGGGGTTGACCGGATTTCGCAAAACTCCTCGGCGTGACGGTTCTGCCCCAGCTTTCTAAGGAGTGTAATCATGCTTATCGGAGTTCTCATCTTCTTGATCTCTTTCATGGAGGCAGGCGTAATGAATGCTCAATGTCAATCGGATTCTCCGGCGATTGTCCAATCCGGATTCATTTACGACGAAGCCCCGTTTCCGTCTTGCCACGCTTCCACCCTGGTGGAGGTCTCGCAGGGCAAGATTCTGGCGGCCTGGTTTGGCGGCACGGAGGAAGGGAACCCGGATGTCGGCATCTGGCTGTCCAAGTATGACGGATATGCCTGGGAACCGGTGCGACAAGTTGCGAAAGCGGATGGGGTCCCGTGCTGGAATCCGGTTCTGTTTCAGGCCAAAAACGGGGAAACCCTGTTGTTCTACAAGGCCGGTCCAAGCCCGACCGGTTGGTCCGGCCTTCTGATTCGATCCAGGGATGATGGCGAGACCTGGTCCGAGCCGGAACTGCTTCCCGGCGGAATCCTGGGACCGATTAAGAACAAGCCGATTCAACTGGAGGATGGAACCCTGGTCTGCGGCTCCTCCGTAGAGAGCTGGAAACTATGGACCTGCTGGGTGGAACTGACACGCGATCTCGGCAAGACCTGGAGCAAGCATGGGCCGATCCAGGTCCCCGGCCGGCCGTTCGGCATTATCCAGCCCACCGTGTTCTTAACGAAAGATCAAAATATCCGCATGTTGTGCCGCGCGCGACAAACCATTGGGAAAATCTGCCTCGCCGAATCCAAAGACAGCGGCAGGACCTGGTCCGATGCGCGACCCATCGACCTGCCGAATCCCAATTCCGGCATTGACGCTGTCCGAATGACGGATGGCAGAATCGCCTTGGTGTATAACCATACCGGTACCGGCAGGACCCCTCTCAACCTGGGCATCTCCAATGATGACGGTGAGACCTGGAAAATGGCGCTGACTCTGGAAAATCAACCCGGCGAGTATTCCTACCCGGCTGTCATTCAAACCGGCGATGGCCTGTTACATACGACTTACACCTGGAAAAGGGAAAAGATCAAACACGTGGTCATCGGCCTCAAAGAGAAATGAGGGATGTGACTCCGTGCGTCAAACGGTGATATAACTACTGCATAGGAAGACCGAGCCAGGCGAAAGAAATGGAAGGTACTTCCCGACGCCACATTTCGCGCCGAGGACGACGGGACCGGGTTTGTGTTCAGCGCGGATAACGAGGCGGCGCATCCGGTCAATCAAACCGCAGTCGAGATGATGAAAGAACTCTCGAAAAAAATTGAGAATCCTGGTAATCCTGTAATCAGGTAAATCATGGTTCAGACAAACAGGCAAGCATGAGGAAGAAATGAGAATTTGGCGAGGCTTCACTCTGATTGATCTCCTTGTTGCCATTATCTCTTTCTTTGACAGTTGTGCAGTTAAAACCGGACCCGCTGGAAATCATTAACCTCCTGGATGCTTTTCCGATCTTCGATACCGTGGCTTTCGGGTGACACGGACTCGGTTTCCGCGTGGATCGGCGTCAAATCCGGCGGAAAATCCTTCGCCCAATCTTGCAGCGCAATAATTACTTCATCCATTTTCTCCAAGTAATTGACTACGCGACGCATTTCTTTGACAGTGGGATAACCTTTGAGATACCAGCCGACATGCTTTCGCATTTCGTGAATCCCCTTCGGCTCCCCCTTTTCTTCCACTACCAGACGGATATGCCGAACGAGAACCTCGATTCGCTCGGCCAACCCCACTGGGGGAAGCGATTCCTGACCGGCAAGATAGTGCCGGATTTCACGAAAAATCCACGGATTTCCATAGCTGCCGCGGCCCACCATAACACCGTCACAGCCCGTTTCGGCGATCATTCGCGCGGCAGACGGGCCATCCTTCACATTGCCGTTCCCGACTACCGGCACATTCACGGCGGATTTCAGTTCTCCGATCCAGGGCCAGAAGGCTTCCCCCGAAAAGCCCATTGCGCGGGTTCGTGCATGGAGGATCATGCCGTCCACGCCTTCCTCCTGCGCAATGCGGGCCACTTCCAGAAAGGTCAGTTCCTCCGCGTTCCATCCTGCCCGCATCTTGACCGAGAAGGGCAGGGAAGTGGCGCCTCGAACTTTTCGAATGATTTCGGCGAGAAGCGCAAGGTTGCGAGTGAGCGCGATGCCGGAACCGTGGTTGACCACGTTTTTTGCGGGACATCCCAGGTTCAGGTCGATCCCATCGGGACCGATATCGGTAATGAGTTTCGCGGCCTCCTCCATCTGAAGCGGATTCTTGCCGAAAATCTGGATCACCAGGGGATGCTCATTGCGGCAGATATCGAGCATCGCAAGGGTTTTCCGGTTCCTCATGGCGATGCCGGTTGCGCTGATCAATTCCGAGAAAGCAAGCGGGCATCCCGTCTCGCGCGCGATGGTCCGGGTGGCGCGGTCGGTGACTCCGGCAATCGGGGCCAGTATGACGGTAGAGTAGAATGCCCGGGGATCTCTTGTCATGGCATTGCGTCCATGTCCCAGTTTGAACGATATCCCTTCTCCAGCAGAATTGTCCCCAGCCCGGCCACCATTACTCCGTTATCCGTGCAGAGAGATACGGGCGGTGTCACGAGGCGCATTCCATTCGATGCGGCGGCCTTTGCCATGGTCTCGCGGATTGTTCGGTTTGCGGCGACTCCGCCGGTCAGCGTGATGGTTTTCACTCGATGCTGCTGCGCGGCCATCAGAGTCTTTTCGACCAGGCTGTCCGCCACGGCCGCCTGGAAAGAAAAACAGATCCGGTCGATCTCGCTATCCCGCCCGTAAGGAACCGATTCGATATAGCGTGCCACGGCCGTCTTCAGGCCGCTGAATGAGAAGGCCATCGTCGGACCCGTAAGCGGACGGGGGAAGGGGATGGTTTCTCCTCCAGCCCAGCGTTGCGCGCGTTTTTCGATTACCGGACCACCGGGATAGCCCAGATTCAGCAAGTTGGCGACTTTATCGAACCCCTCTCCCGCTGCATCGTCACGGGTGGAAGCCAAACGGACCATTTTCTCCCACGACCGAACCAGGTAGACCGCCGTATGGCCGCCGGAAACGATCAGGGCGACATGCGGAAAATCCGGCGGCTCGTCCTCCGATGCAAAAACAGCGCTATAGATATGTGCATGGAGATGATTGACGCCCACGAGCGGAAGGCCGCAGCCGTATGCAAAAGACTTTGCCACGGCAATCCCCACGAGCAGGCATCCCACCAGGCCGGGACCCTGTGTTACCGCCACACCGTGGAGATCCCGCGCGTCGAGGTCCGCATCCTTGAGGGTCTGTCGCAGAAGCGGCAGGAGAACGTTGGCGTGAGCGCGGGAGGCAACCTCCGGAACGACTCCGCCATACGGGCCATGAAGATCCACCTGAGACGACAAATGGGCGGACCCTATGTTCCGCCCATTTGAGACAATCGCAACTCCGGTGTCATCGCAGGAGGTATCAATTCCCAGGACGTGCAAGTCCGACCTCCCCGGCCTGATTGTCGATGAGGATCAACGCCGTCTTGAGGGATTGATAGGCTGCCAGGAGCTCCGTATCGTAAACCTCTTCTTTGGGTTCCTCCTGCTGGCTGTCCTGTGCGCCTTCTTTGAAGATATCACCTGGAGTGAGTTCCTTCTCCTGTTCCTCCGAACTCGACGGAGTCTCCGTCGGACCTTTCGGCTCGGCGTTCGGTTCCTGGGGCGTACCGGTGGCCGATTGGAGGATTCCGGCGGATTTCATCACATTGGGCGGCAACACTCCGTATTTGCGGTTCAAACGAATCGAATAATGCTCATCCGGTGTGACATTCGCCAGGATATCGGGAATCAACCCTTCCAGGTCCGAGATGGATCGGCCCTTGGGCGTGTAATACTTGGCGGTGGTCAGTTTGAGCATGGCTCCCCGGCCGCCTTTTGTAGACAGCGGAATCAGCGTCTGCACCGAGCCTTTGCCGAACGTGCGCGGGTCCGGTTTCCCATCCCGCATGGAACCCGCCGAGCCGACAATGACGGCGCGTTTATAGTCTTGCATGCAACCCGCCACAATTTCCGATGCGCTTGCGGAGAACTCATTCACCAGGACGGCGAGAAGGATATGTCCCACCGGGTCCCGTTTTGCGGTATACTCCTTGACCTGATCCCCGCGTCCCCGATACGTCACAATGACTTTCCCGCGTTCGATAAACAGATCGCACGCATCCACCGCGACATCCAGCAACCCGCCGTAGTTGTCTCTCAGGTCGAGGACCAGCGCCCGCATCCCTTTCCCTTCGAGCTCCCGGATATATTTCTCCAGTTCACGCGCCGCATCCTTGCTGAAGTCCTGAAGGCGCATATAGCCGACTTCGTTGTCCAGCATTTTCGGATTGATGATCGCGGAGGGATTGATGACATCGCGCTCCACTTCAAACGTGAGCAACTGCGTTTCCGACCGACGCGCAATCCGCAGTTTCACCTTGGTCCCTTTGGGACCTTTGAGCTTCTTGACCGCTTCCTGGAGCGAAATTCCCTTGGTTCCCTGGCCGTCGATCTCGATAATCCGGTCGCCTTCGAGAATGCCGGCCCGCTCCGCGGGCGTCCCATGCAGGGTCTGCACAACAGTCAGCCAGCCGTCGGTCAGGTTGATCTGGATTCCGAGTCCCTCAAATTCGCCCTGCGTTTGATCGTTGAATTCCTTGGCTTCTTCTTGTGTGAAGAAGACACTATAGCGGTCGAGTCCCTCGACCATGCCCTGGATCGCCTTCTCGATGAGAATATCCGGCTTGGTTTTTTCCTCATCGATATAGCTTTCCTCAATCGTCGCCATGACTTCAAGGAACAAATCACTTTGTTCCATCTTCGTCTCGATGTTCTCCACGGCCATGACAGTGGAGTGGACGCCCAACCCCATGACACCGAGAATAACCAGCGACACCATCCACAAGAGAACCATGTGGCCACGACGTACCATTCGAGACATGAACTCGAATCCTCCTGATTTCGATTGTCGTAAAGAGCGTGGGATGTTCAGCGGGCAAGCCAATCGCCCGGATCCAACGCCTGATCGCCTTTACGGATTTCAAAATGATAAACCGGACCTTCGTCCCGGTTTTTCTGTCCGACAACTCCAATGGAAGCGCCTGCGGCCACTTCCGACCCGGCTTTCAGGGACCCCGCTTCGACATTCCCATAAACCGTTAAATATCCGTCGCCGTGGTCCAACGCTACCAACGCACCGTATCCCTCCAGCTGGCCGACATAAAGCGCCCGGCCATCCGCAACCGCTTTAACGACGGTTCCCTCTTTTGTAGACACATCCACCCCTTTGCTCATCAGTTTGACGTTGAGGGTAGGATGGGTAAAGGGTCCGTAACCGCGTACCACCTTCCCCTGTGCGGGCCACGGCAGTTTTCCTTTCAATTTTACAAACGGCGTTCCAGGCTGAAACGGAGCCTGAGAGGTTTCCGGCCGGGTGATCTTCGTCTTTCCAGGTTCCGGTTGAGCAGGTTTCGGTTTGAGGGCAGCGCGGCGCAGGCGGGCCAGTTGCTCGTCCAGGGCGTTCAGCTGGGCCTGCATTTTTTTCAGTTCCGCCGCCAATTTCTGTTCGGTTTCCAGGTTGGATTTTGCCCGATTTTCGGCAGTTTCGAGTCGTTTCTGTGTTTGTTGTTTCAGGGCTTCTTCATTCACCATATATCGTTCACGGATGCGTTTCTGATAGCCCTGTTCCTCCTCCAGTTTTCCGCTGAGTGTTTCACGGCGGGGACGTTCCGAGAGTTCCTGTTGAAATAATTCCGTCACAAGGGCGACTGCGCTTTCATAAACAATCGCCGAATCGGTGTCCTTTGTTTGTGCGGCAACCTGGCAGGCCGAGTCGATCATGGATTCCCGTTTTCCGGCGCGGTCCAGCAACTCCAGCAGTTCCGTTTCTGCCGCTTGGGCGCCCTGTTCCGATCTCTCCAGGTTGGCGAGGTAATTCCGAAATTGCTTGTCGAACTGTTCCAGTTTCTGGTTATGCAGTGTGGCGGTTCGTTCCAGCTCTTTGCGACGTGCCCGGAGTTGATCCATTTCTTTCTGACGTTTTTGAATCGTCTCGCGCAGCTGCGCGGCCTGCCGCGCCGGTTCCGGTGCGCCTGAAATCAAGTACGGGCCGAACAGGAAAAACATCAGGAAAACCGGAATGAAGGCCGATGCCCCGGATGCAACGTGCCTCCGTTTATGGAACAACAATCCCCCCCGCATCAGTGGGGCAATCCTTTCTTGAATCTCCGTGGGCCGTCCGGGTGTTTCTCTTCGATGGAAGGCTCTTGGGATGCCGTCCCCTTCGGGAGCAGCAGGTTGGGTATGATGATGCCGATGAGGCAGGCCAGGATCAGGGGGGAACCCAACTTTCCCTCCAGGTCCCCGGGAACCATCAAGCGAGTAATAAAAAGGGCGAGCATCCCACCCCAGATCCCCCCGGTTAATGTAACAATCAAGCGGACATTTTGCGGAGAGACCCCCGGAGGCCAGGTTCCCCGATTTGTCATCAGGAACAAAACCAACGCCAGTAGTACTCCTCCACCTCCCAACCCCGCCACACGTGCCATCCGGCCTTCACTCTCCGCCTGGTTCCGGAGTGCGCGCAGCGCCTGCCATTCCTGTTCGGGTGTATTGACCTCGACTACTCCACTGATGGAACGAATCCGATCCGATATCTCTGGCACGTTGGGGAGCTGCGCAACGCCGGTAACCGGAGAAACCGAGCATTTTGCGGGCACACGGGAGTTCCACAACGACTCCCATTCCGCTGCCGCCTCGGCGGGGCCGGTCCATGCAGGGATGAATCGGCTCCAGGTGGCGGACCGCACTTCCGCAATCCCCGCAATTTCCTGTGTTATGTGGTCGTAGTCCTCCGAAGGGAGACCTTTCTGAATCTGGACCGATATCGTCAGCTGTTCGCTTCTCCGGGCGATTTCATCCATCCTCAATCCCTCTATTCCTGCACCGATTTTCCAGACCGTTCCCAACAGCACAGCCAGGGTGGTACACAGAAATCCTGCGATCAATGATTTCGATAAAGATTGGTCTGACATGTACTCCTCTTGTTCGGTCAACAAACGGATTATGAAGCCGCTCGGTTATGATAGTAATTCGAGCGAGGCGCGCACAACATCCCTGGTTTTTACCAGAGTCATGCAACAGTGCTTGTCCGGGGCCGGACAGTTTTTTTCCCAACACCCCAGGCAGGAAACGTTTGCCTGAACCACTCGATGCTCCCTGCCATAAGGACCGTTTCGGTCCGCATCGGACGGCCCGAAAAAGGAAACACTGGGGATGCCTGATGCCACCGCAATATGCAGCGGTCCGGTATCGTTTGTGATTACCAGCCTGCTTCGGCGGATCAGTTCGATCATCTCCAGAATATCTGTCTCTGGCGCAGGAACAACCCTGCCGGACATGGCCGAGGCGAGTACCGTATCCCGTAGCGATTCCTCACCCGGACCCCACAGCACCACAACGGGCCACTTCGTTTTCTCCGCGAGAATACCGGCTGCCTCGCCGAACCGTTCCGGCGCCCAGCACTTCGTGGGCCACCCCGCACCCGGCGAGACAATGATTGGAGGTATTCCTCCGGCAAACGATCCCAGCCATTCTCCCATTCGTTCCGCCGCTTTCCAGTCAACCGGCATTTCAAATCGGACTTCGGGATTCTCAATTCCCAGCGGTTTGATGAGGCAAAGGTTGCGGTCGATAATGTGACGCTTGTCCTCTTCGGGGAGAACCAATGTGTTATTCAACCGGCGGCTGATTTCCGCGCCTTCTTTCCCGTTATACCCGATTCGAATTGGAATCCTCGCGAGGAAACTCCATGCCGCGCTCTTGGTCAGTCCGTGCACATCAATTGCCACCTGATACCGCCTGGAGCGAATCCGTTTCAGCAGACCTTCCAGCAACCGAAAGCGTTCCACGACAGAGTGTGCCTGCCGAATCTGTCTGCGCGGCATGACAACGACTTCATCCAGGCTTTTCAGGCCATACAGCATGGGGACAAGATAGTCCTCCACAAGCCACCCGATATGTGCCGTTGGGAATGCTTGTCGCAGCGCTGTCAGCATGGGGATGGTGTGGATAATATCCCCGATATGCGACATGCGGATGATAAGGATACGTTCCGGCGGCCGGCTCAGATCGTATTTCAGCCGGTGGGAGGACATTAAAAGGAGACCTCCCCCTCTGTATCTCCCCCAGGGACGGTGAGAGGAAACACTGTAGGGGCAAGGCATGCCTCGCCCCTACAGTGTTTCCAAGGATCCGGAAACCGTCTCATCAAATCCTCCCCTTTCCCGTAATGACCACCCACAAGGTCTGAAGAATGATATAAAGATCGAAAAAGAGAGATTGATGGTCGATATAATACAGATCGTGATTCAACCGCACGGACATATCCTCCGTGCCTCGACAGCGGATCTGCTGATACCCGGTGATCCCCGGCTTGATCCGCAATCGCGCGCGTGTCGCTTCATCGTACCGATCCACCATCCAGAGTTCTTCGGGACGCGGTCCGACAACACTCATCTCACCGCGCAGGACATTCCAGAACTGCGGCAATTCATCCAGGCTGAACCGGCGCAACCATCGTCCCAGGGGCGTCACACGCGGGTCATGTTCCAGCTTAAACACCGGCTGAGACAGGCTTTCCACGTCTACAATCTGGTCTAATTGCTGTTCGGCCTCTTTGACCATGGAGCGAAACTTGTAGATGGTAAATGGCCTTCCGTTTAAACCGGCGCGCTCCTGTCGAAAGATGATGGGGCCTCGACCCGACAGGCGAATCCCCAGCGCGATCAGGGCCATTACGGGAGAGAACAAAACCAAAACAATTATGGAGATAACAATGTCCATGGTGCGCTTCAACGCCTGAGAAAGGCGGTCCCAGGGCGTGCGCTCCAGGGTATACCATTCCCCGTCATCCAGGACGCGCCAGCGTGGGTGTGGGCGTATCTCCCGATACAGGCGATGTGTAAAATGCAGCCGAACGGGCTCCTGCCGGCATTGCTCGATAAACTCCGCCGCTTCCTGTCCCTCCTTCGGTCCCAGATCCAGAAACAGGTCGTTGATATTGTATTTCTCGAAGAGGGGATACAGCGCTCGTCCCGGTTTCCCTGGGTTATTCTTGATCTCTTTCAGCGGTATTGCGCAGCAAAGTGCGTATCCATATTCCGGGTGGTTCTTGAGAAACTCCTCAATCCGTCGATCCGACTGCTCAGAGAAAATAAGCAGGGCATTGGCCAGGTCGTAACCCTTTCGGCGGTAGTACGCGGCTCCCTTCAGAACAGCCCACCGGCACACGGAAGAGATGAGGACCAGAGAAACCCCGTTCATCAGCATGACCATTCGGGAAAACGAGAAGAACCGATACCAGAACACCAGCGAAAGGAAAATCAGCGACGCCAACGTCACCGCCCGCAGCGTAAGATCCATCTGTCCCGCCAAACTTGGAGGGCGACGAGTCTCATACCCGCCAAAGAACCACAGGCTGCTTAGATACAGCAGAGAAAGAACAACTTGGGCAATCAGATAGTGTTCACACGGGGTTCCGTAATGGGTGCTGAAAAACCCGGACCAGAATCGGATGATGTAGGAGCCGATAAAACAAACCGCCAGCAGAACAGCGTCCAGGTACAGCAGGATACGTTCGGTACGGATCATGATTCCTCAGTGGATCGATCGGGGGCGGCGCCCCTTCTTCCTATTCGAAAACGAATTGTGCCTGAGATCAGTCCCGCGCCCAAGGCCAACGATCTTGCCGCCAGAAGGATCGGAACCCGCGCGGTGAGGTCCGGCGCACGGTCCCGGCACAGACGCAATGTGCCCGACATACAGGCAAGATCAGCCGCCGCGAACAGGATACAGAACAGCCAGGATGGCGACCAGAATACCGTCGCCGCCAGGAATCCCCAAAAGCCATAACTCAAAGGAATTTGCGCGATGAGCGTCGGGGGAGTGTGTGTATCGCCTTGGATACGACCCGGGTGACGCACCAGCAGATACGACTTGTAATAGGCAATGCGGAACTTCTTGCGAATGTACTCGGACAGGGTCTCCGCATGTCGATGAACCACTCGCGCATCGGGAACAAAAACCATCCGGTATCCCCGTTCCGCCATCCGAAACGAGAACTCCTGGTCCTCCACGGAGGCCGTCGGAAATCCCTCATCGAATCCCCCCAAGTCCAGGAAAATATCGCGTCGGAATCCCGCCGAATAGGTGTCGATAAAATCGATGGAATCGAATTGCTCCATACGGATGTACTTCTCTTCGTATTCCACCTGAACAAGACGTGCCACCCAGCTTGTCTGCCGCGTTTCGTAAGTTCCTTTGACACCCTGAACGGCCGCATCCTCAAACGGGGCGAGCATCTTTTCCACCCAGTCCGGGCGCGGTTCGCAGTCGGCATCGGTGAACAGAAGAATCGGGCCGTTTGCCTCTTTTGCTCCCCGGTTACGCGCAGCGGCGGGCCCGGCATGATCCTGCGCCAGAATGCGAACAATCCTCTGCGGACCGGCGTGGTCTGCAATCCAATTCTCGACGATTGCCACGGCGCTGTCGTTCGATCCGTCATCCACCACAATGGTTTCCAGGCAGCGCTCCGTTTCCTGATGGAGAACGGCATCCAGGCATCGAAGGACCGATTCCACATCCCGATAGACAGGAATAACAACGGTTGCGGATGGTAGATTGGATTCCACGCCTGTTGTCCCTCCGACTCTGCAACAGAGCAGTGTAACAGCTCCGGCACGAAAAACGCCATGCGAATCAAAAACTAAATAGGCTCGATCTTCAACGGGAGACGGACACGGAATGTGGTTCCTTCCTCTCGGTTGGAAGTGAAAGATACTCGTCCCTGTAGATATCGTTCGGTGAGCAGTCTGACACTATACGTGCCAAGCCCGCGATTCCTGCTTTTTGTCGAGAAGGAACGATGAAAAACCTGCAATTGGACGTCCCGTTCCATATATCCGGGATTATGAACCGTGAATTGAACCGCCCCATCTTCCTGTTCGCAACCGACTGTCACGGTCTCGCCCTTTTGACAGGCCTCCAACCCGTTTTTGATAAGGTTGCCGAGAACACGGCTCAGTAATTGTGGATCGGAAACAAATCGTACGTCTTGGGAGGATGGATCGACACGAATCGACCGATTGGCAGCCACAAAATGCCTTGCGTAGAGTTGCACAACATCCGCCAAGAGGGACAAAGCGTCAATCGCGAAAGGACTTACCGACAGATCGCCGCTTTCCGCAGTCGCCAATTCGCTTTGTGCCTTGATCTCTTCCAGAATCCGATTGGTGATTTCGGTCAGTTTGCGCCGGTATTCCGGCCATTCATCGGGTTGGAGATCGTCCAGAATCTGCAAGTATCCCAGGAGTCCACCCGCCGTATTGAGGATGTCGTGAAAGAATATCTGTTCAAGCGCCGCCCGGCGCTTTTCATGGCTGATATCGGTCACGGTGAAGAAGGAGAACCTTTCCCCATCCATCTCAAACGGTGTGGCACAAACTCTCAGGTCCATGGCCTCACCCTGTTCTTTGCGAAGGATGCGACATTCCTGCACATCGCGTCTTCCGTGAATACTTGACAGGATCGCGCGGACCGCCCCACACGTCGTGCAGAACTCCGTTGTGCCGCATTCACTCTCGCTCTCGAACATGTGAACGCATTGGAATGCCTCTCCCGGGCGAAGGCCACACAGCGACTCCCGTTCCTTTATACCCAAAAAATCCAGCAGAGATCGGTTGCTGTAAACGATCTGACGTTGCTTGTTCAAAATCAGAACGATATCGGGGATCGCGTCCAGAAGGAGACATAAAAGGGAGAATCCGGAAAATTGCCGAAACTGTCGTTCTACATTCTCCGGTGAGACCGTTTCTGCCGGTGCAAAGTGAGTGGGCGATTTCTCGGAGTTCATCGTTGACGGTCCTTTGTATATTGCTCTGGGCATTCTTCCGTCGGATCATACGGTTTGCCTGTTTTCTGTCAAGCAGATTCGAGAAGGGCGGTGAGCCGATGGCTCTCACCGCCCTGTGTCTGCAAAGGATTGATCGGCGTCTGTTAGACCCGGTTTTGATCCGCCACATCACGGAAAATGTCTGCTGCCAGTTCGCAGTCATCTTCCGTGTATCGTTCGCAGAAAGTGGACCAGCGAATCCAGGTTTCCAGAAAGGCATGGGCGGTCGGGCAGGTGCGTTCATCGTACCGGTATTCGCGCGATGCGGGAGGCATGGAATACGGATAGATTTTCTGCCGCGCATTCTTCTGAAGGAATGTCAATGCTTCCGGCATGAGATAGTATTTTCCTATTCCTGCTCCGGGAATCCCGGCTTCTGCCAGCTGTTCGGCAAATTCCTCTGTGCTGCATCGGAACGCTTTCGGGTCCAGGTTGACCCCGACCATCCAGCAGGAATACACATTTTGATAATCCGGTATGGGCAACGGAGTGATACCGGGGATTTCTCCCAATTTCTGGGACAAGAGTCGGATCATCTGATCGCGTCGGGCGACCTGGTCTTTGATGAGTTCCAGTTGTGCCAGTGAGACTGCCGCAGTACACAGCGGCATCCGGTAGGCGAATCCGAGTTCCGTGTGCAGACGACCGAAATGCGGCTTCATCTGCGCGCCGCGACTCTGCCCGATAAACCGACAACGTTCGGCCAGATCGTCATCGTTGGTGACAACGCATCCCCCGACATCGGACCCCATGGTCTTCTCTGAATCGAATGAAAATCCGGCGGCTTGGCTCAAGGTTCCCGCATAGCGACCCTTGTATTCGCTGAAAACCGCTTGGCAGGCATCTTCATACACAATCAAACCGTGCTTTTCGGCCAGAGCATTGATCGGGTCCATGTCGCAAATCAGGCCGGTCTTATGAACGGCAAGAATGGCCCGGGTCCGGTCCGTGATACACGGTTCGATGCTCTCCGCGCTTATGTTGACCGTGCCCGGAGCGGTGTCTGCAAAGACCGGGATATAGTTCTGATCGATCAGCCCCATGACTGTGCCGTAATCGGTAACCGGGCTGACGATGATTTCATCGCCCGGCTCGAAGGGGAATGCCGCTGCCAAAACATGCAGGGCCGGTGTGCAGCCCGGTGTGGCAATGCAATGCTTCATCCCGATTTCTTCGGCAAACGCCTGCTCAAACCGTTCGGTCATGTTGCATGTCAAGCCGCTGTCCACCACCTCTTGCAGATATTTCATACAGTTCGGCCCCATGGTACGGGGAAATGCTGTCGGTAAAACCCCCACATCGTTTTTGTGCGCTTCCGCGCCATATTTCGCTCGTGTAATAGCCATGTTCTCTGCTCCTTTATTTATTGAGAAGAAACTCAACAACTTCGTTCGGTTCCGCCAGCCAGACATCATCGCCGCCGATGCGGCAAACCGTCTCAAACCGCTCCTCCAATTGCTCCACAGTGCAGTCCTTCGCCGGGTGAATCGGTTTGCCGGGCATGGGGCAGTGGCAGTAGTCGATAATCCAGCCGTTCATGTCGATGGCTTGGTGGATGCGTTTATAGGGATCGAAGACGGAGAAAAACGGTTCGGGATATTCGGCGTGAAGAGGGCAGCGGCCCAGGCACATCAAATCCGTCTCCTGCGTGTTGACCTTGTCGTAGATTGTCAGGATCGCCCGATATCCGGCTTTTCGGGCAACTTTGAGAGAGGCCGGGTAATTCTGGTTGCTACCCGGCACGCAGAAGATGGTGACCGGCATTTCCAGTTTCTCTTCAAGGACTTTGCGGCTCTCCACAACCTCATATTCCGCGTTCTCATCGGTGATGTTCGGATGGGTCATGCTGTGACAGGAGACTCCCCATCCCTCTTTTGCAAGATCGTGAATCTGTTCTTTCGTAAGGATCATCATGCCGTGGTAACTGCTTCCCGGAACATTTCGGGGAACCCCGATCTGCGGCGCGACCAGGGCCACATGCCCGGGAATCCCATATCGTCGATGCACCGGAACCGCATGGTCCAACAGCGCCGCGCAGCCTTCATCGTATGTGATCGAATACACCCATTTTTTTCCGTCTTTCCACATCATGTCGTTCCTTCTTCAGACTTGGGTTTCACCAGATCCCCATAAAAATCGGGGCGGCGGATTTTGTCGTAAATCTCACGCATATCGCGATAACCATCCCCCCAGAACGGCATCCGCCATTCGGGATCAAACTCGGCGATGCCGATACCGGGCCGATGGGCGGTCGAAACGATGATTCTCCCATCGGGTGCGATCACCTTGGCATACCCCATGCTTTTTCCGGCGAGGTACGGCAACTCCAGGTATCGCGACAGGGCCAAATACATTTGACTGTCGATGGCCCGAGCCTTTTCGATGCTCTCCAGCATGTCTCCCGTGTAGTCCAAATACATGGTGGGGACCAGGACAATATGCGCCCCTTTCAGGCCGTAAATTCGAAACATTTCCGGCACATGAATATCCATGCAGATCGCCATACCGAACTTCACATCCTCAAACTCGAAGAGCGGAAACGGGTCGCCGGAAACGGGAGTGGTGACAATGTATTCCTCGCTGGGAGCAGGGTGTTTCTTGCGGTAGATCCCCTGGAGATCGCCGGATCGGTCGAGGAAAAAGCCGGTATTGGCAACTCCCTCATCCACTTTGACCGAAAGGCTCCCCACTACGGCGATATTCTTTTGCGCTGCCGCTTTCCGAAACGCCTGGAACAGCGGGTGGTCCTCCATCCGATGTTCTCCGGGGGGACGACTGGCCACAATATCCGGCTCCTCCGGCAGAAGAATCATATCGGCGCCCCGGTCTCCCGCTTCGTAAATGCTGTCCAGGCAGGTTTTCTCGGGATTTGTGCGATCCGCAGCGGTCACCGCAAGTCTGAAAATTCGCGACACAGGAGAATCTCCTTCTTTTTTCTTGTCGCTCGAACATACCGACCGGCCGATTCCTTGTCTATTCAAGACTTTAGAATGGGGGTACAATCCGATTCGGTCCCGGTTGATTGTATTAACTGTACTATATCAGAAATCCTCTTTCTTTTGAACGCTTCTCTTAACCTAGTATATGTACATTTATATCAGAAAAAGGGAAAAAGCGGGAATAGGTCAATGGGACGGGCAGGACAGATGGAAGGGAAATAAAAGGACTGGGAAATGTTTCAGGTCAACATAAGTTCCGTGGGAAGAGCGAATCTCAGAGGATT
The DNA here is from genome assembly GCA_029570205.1 of Candidatus Omnitrophota bacterium. GTDB lineage: Bacteria > Hinthialibacterota > Hinthialibacteria > Hinthialibacterales > JAKPRU01 > JAKPRU01. The sequence goes on from JAKQSI010000118.1 coordinate 172,361, forward strand.
TTCCATGATAATTCTCTGTGTTTACTTAATTTATACTCAAATCGGCTGGGCGGATTCCGCCGATGCGGGCAAGGTCATTGCGCAATACGGGGATAACCGAAAAGTCACAATGGAGGATATCGCATTGTGGGCGGAGTTGCGTTGTGTTCCCGAACCTTCTGCCGAATCCGAATGGATCGGCTTCGCGGCGAAACAGATTGTGCTTGGAGAGGCGGCAATCGGGCGGCTGGCCCGGGAATATCCCCAGGAGGCGGAGCAAGTAGGTATCATTAAGCCTTATGTGCAACGTCATTATGCCGTCCAATTGCTGAGAAAGGCTTGGCTGCGGGAGTTTCAGCCCAGCGAGGAGGAAGTCCGCAAAGCCTATGAAGAATATCTTTCGACATTTTCCCGGGAACCGAAATTGACGTTCGACCACATTTTCCTCGATACGCATCGGATTACGGATGCGAACGAACTCAAAAAGGTGGAGAACCGAGCGAATGAGATTCTGCGGCGCCTTCGCGCAGGGGAGTCGTTTGCGGACCTCGCGAAACAGTATTCGGATGCGGAAAGCGCGGCGCAGGGTGGACGATCCGGCCCGATCCCCCTGGGGAAAATCTCAAAACGGATCGAGGAGTACATTCTCTGTCTCAAGGACGGAGAAATCAGCGATGTGTTTGCGGGGAAATACGGATTTCAGATTTTTCGGCGCGTTTCGCTTGCCCCGAACCCTGTTCCGACCTTCGAGGAAAAACGGGAGACCCTTGCTCGAGCGTGTTCACGCAGCAAGGCTTGGCAAAGGGAAAAAACACTTATAGAGCAAGCGGCCGGTTCGGAACCCACCTTTGACCGGGATTTCCTCAATGCTCTTCGAGAGACCCTTCCCTGGGGATCGGAAACAATGGGATTGGATACGGAACCGGATGACCATCTTATCCGGTTCCTGCAACGCGAATGGATACTAAGGACGGAAGCGGATCAATCGGGATTCTCCAATAGCCCGGAAGTTCTCAAAAGAACCGCTCTCTGGGCGGGGAGCGAATGCCTGAGACGTTATCTACAAGAGACTCTTCCTCCGGTCGAGGTGACGGAGGACGAGATCGCCGACTTTATTCGCAGCCACCCCGACCGCCTGATGTCGCCCGAGCAGGTTCACCTGGCGATCATCAAGGTGTTCGACCGCATTGGGGAGGCATCCTCACCGGCGGAAATTCGCCTCGCACGGGAGGCGACTCAGGATCGACTCAATGAAGCCCTTAAACGCATTCAGGCGGGAGAGGAGTTTGCCGATGTCGCCCGCGATATCTCCGAAGACCCATCTGCCGAAAATGGCGGCGATATCGGAACCACGCCTGTTGACCGGCTCGGACATACGATAGCCAAGGTGCAGCTCGGTCTCAAAGACGGAGAAACCAGCCGCGTTGTGCGTGGGCCGGATTATGGATTGATTCTGCATCAAATCGCTACAATTCCCGCTCAACGCCTTCCCGAAAACGAGGCACAAACGGCGGCGAAAAACCAATTTATCGGGCAGAAACGAAGGGAGTCCACGCGCACCATACAGGATAAGATGCTGAACGATATGAAATTTCAATTGGTGAACTGAGCCTCCCTTCGATCTTTTGACCGCCCCTCATCCCAACCCCCCTTCCGGTGCGAGAGGGAGTATTCTTCCGTCATTCCGGCGGAAGCCGGAATCCTGGGAGAAAGAGCGGGTGGCGCACGCTTCCAGCCTGTGGTATCAGACACAATCCCCCCAATAACAGTTTATTTACAAAACACTAACGAATCGCCGCGGCATACGAATCCCCGATCCTCTGCATGGCCACACTTTTCAGCGAAGAAAGGCCCTCTAACGAAAAAATAACCATGGAAATCGCCGGATATTTCTCAAATATCTCTCGGATCTCCTGCGTTCCTGTAATTTTCTTTACCGGGATAACCGTTCGCTCGAAATGCTCACCGATCAATAATTGCTCCGCCATGATTCCGCCCTCAATGGCAACCGGCATATCCTTCGGATAGTGACGCATGTACTCCATAATCTCTTTATCCCGTGGAAACATCAAAATCGCCCGGTCATAAAATGTAATCAAATCGGGATCATAATGCAAACGAAGTTGATTTGTGTAATAGACGATGGGGGATAACGAACCGATTACGGAAGTCGCCACAACAAACCATGTGAGTACGGATGATCGGCTGAAATATCGCTCTATTGCAAGCGCAGAAAGCGGAAAGAATAGAACAAGTACAGGAAGGTAAAAACGCAGAAAAGTCAACGGCTGCCAGAGAAGAATTCCGGTCTGCAGGACAAGACCGATCGATCCCGCCGTCAGAATCGCAACGATGCCCGGATTCCGCAAATTGCGCACGGCCATCCCGAATCCGAGAAACATGAGAATCAATGTGCCGAGAGAGAATCCGATCGGGCTTGCGCCCAGGCGATACAGCCGTTGGTTTCCCTCCCAGGCCCAAAATCCGGCGGTTCCATAGACGTCGCAGAATGGAATGCGGCTCAAAAATCGAAACAGCGGCTTGCGCAAATCGGGAAACGCGCTCTCTCCGGCATGAGCAGAAAAAGCCGACGGGAGGACAAGGGAATCCGTCAATTCCCCGCCGAGGCGCAAGACATTTACGGGGACATAATCCAGGCGGAATGAGGTATAAGAAGACGGATATTTCGCGGAAGGTCCTGCCGCACGGAAATGAATATCTATGTAAGAGTATCCTCCCAGCAGAACGGCTGACGCAGCGGTCACGACAACGTAGTTCAGATAGTCGGACCGATTCGCTTTCTTGAGATACAAAAACATTATTCCGGCTATAAAAATACCCGCCGCAGGAAACAGTCCGGTGTATTTGGTTCCGACAGCCAGGCCGAGCGCCATTCCACAGCCCAGGATTCCGGCAGGAGCAGTTTCGGTAATTCTAAGAAGAAAAGCGAGAGCAGTAATGACGTACGCCGCGGTCCAGGTATCGTTCTTGAGCCAGGCCGCGTGGAGAAGAATATCGGGAACACTGACCCAGAGAAACGCTGTCGCGAGGCAGGCTATACGATTTTCGGTCACGGCGCGGCACACTGCATACACGGCAAGCCCTGATAAAAACAGGGAAATCCACTGAAACAAAAAAAGTAACGGAATGTTTTTCGTGAATAACACGGCCCAGAGAAAATGGAGTTCCGTTACCATGGGAAAATCGGTCTGGCGGATATCCCGGGTCGGATAGGGCGCCATGGAACCCTGTTGCAGGTAAAAATACACTCGGGGTAGATGATAGGAAATTCCATCATAACCGATGAAATACAATGGAAGAAAGATATTCAGTATTAAAACAAACAGGAACGCAAGCAGAAATCCGCCGATCATCCAGCGAAGCCAGGTCGGCAATCTGTGGAATGAGGGGAAGCCCTCGACAGGGGGGAGATGAAGCGGCGGTTGCTTTCGATTCCAGATGGACAGGCAGATTGTAAGAAGAAGCAGGTGCAGGATAATCCACGCCGACTTCGAATTGAGAAGGCGGAGAATCGAGAGGAGATATCCGCTGAGAACAATCACGGCTGAAAACAGCAGCGAAATCAAAAGCGTTCGATGGGCGCGAGTCGGGAAACGGAGGAAGGAGGCCACGCAAAAAGACAGGACCAGCACACATAAAAAATCGAATACCCAGAGAAGGTAATTGAACGTAACCGATAGGATTGTTGTACTTGAGGATGCCGCATGAGACCGTCCGTCGATTTCTGGGAATTCAATTTCAAGGGAGTGGAGATCCGCAATAAGAGGGAGTTCGCTGTCTTGATTCACAATTTGCACAGCAGGGCGGAAGGCGGTGGAACGGGAAGGGAACAAGAGGGAGATTTCGCCGTTCTGATTGACAAAACTCGTGGGATCATCGGCCTCGACGGAGAGGAGTGGAACAGCAGGGTCTTCGGGCAATGCAGCCGGCGTAACGACTGCATCTGCGTGGCTGGTGCGGATGGAACAGCGGATTCTTGCGCGGGTCGGCGGCCGAGTCACCGCTCCCCTTATTAAGATACCTTCGCCGGGACCGGCGGAGATCTGCATGGTAAATGTGCCGGAATCCGCGTCGGCGGGCGCAGGCACGTATGTGACAGCCGCCATTGGGCCGTTGCCGAATCCCGGCGGGAACAGATCGATCCGGCCCGCCTGCTGTGCCTCCGGCGAAAGATCGACCCGAATCAGCCGGTTCTCGGCGAACGCGCCGATTACAAGGCCGATAAGGCAAAACGAAAGAACAATGGTTCGGAAAATAAGTCGCATTATGAAATGCCCCAAACGGTCTGCACTTATCGGTGGAAGATAACATGTACCCCACGGCGTAGACTAGGCAGAAGTTCCTTTAACAAAAAACGCGTAACCAACCGTTTCCCCGTGCAGCAACACGCGAAACCCTTCCACCAGTTCCGGTGGCCAGTCCGTGAGGTTGGCGCAGCTCCCGCTCCACCGGGTACAGCCGTCTCGCATACGCCCGGTGGGATATGCGCCAACGCGGGCAATAAGCCGTCTCGAAGATTCTACAAGACCGGAACAATGGACCCCGGATATCAAAATAATAACCTGCCGATTCAAAAGACCGAAAGGCAGGTTTTTGGGGTGAAAAATCACGAACCGAACCGAGCAGAATACGTTCTCTCCCGGTTACTTCCTGGTTACTTCAGGGATTCCTGACCCAAACTGTTATGTTCATAAGTCCAGTGTTTTCAACCCGCGCCGAGAGGGAATCGAACCCCCAACCTTCTGATCCGTAGTCTCTTCGGAGTGTTTTGTAAGTTTCCGCAAATCAAGCAATTACAAAGGCTTATTACCTTGTCCCCACGTTGACAACCCCCTCAAAATACCCTCATACTAAATTGCAATCATAGGATAACTAATGTATACTATCCTCCAGATCTCGATCGAGGAGGAAAGTATGCGACCACAGCGACCGATCAGTACCGAGCAGACGGAGAGATTGAGGGTTCTGTTGAGGGAAGCGAAAACGAAGGCGGATTTTCAGCGGGTGCAGTGTGTGTGGCTTCGTGCGACCTTGGGATTGTCGTCGTCGGAGGCGGCCCGGGCGATTGGCTGGAGTCCGGGAAGGGTGAGGATTGTGCAGAGCCGGTATTGGAAGGAAGGGGAATCGGCTTTGATCGGGATTGGACGAGGCGGGAGAAGGCGCGAGAACCTGAGCGTGGAGCAGGAAGATGCACTTCTGGGGCAGTTTCTGGAGAAAGCCGGCCAAGGAGGGATCTTGGTTGTTGCGGAGGTGAAGAAGGCGTACGAGGAAGCGGTGGGGCATCGGGTACCCAAGTCGACCGTTTACCGAATGCTGGCTCGGCACGGGTGGCGAAAGGTTGCTCCGCGACGGCGTCATCCGCAGTCCGATTTGGAGAAGCAGGAGGCCTTCAAAAAAAACTCTCCGGGATTGTTCGCCGCGAAATCCGCCGACAGGCGCGGCAAGGCAGACCGGTCCGGTTGATGTTTCAAGACGAAGGGCGTTTCGGGCGGATCAACGATCCGCGCTGCTGCTGGGCTCCTTCGGGGATTCGACCGAATGTTCCGGCTCAAATCGTGCGGGAATACACGTACGCGTTTGCCGCCATCAGTCCCCACGACGGAGTCATGGACTCCCTGGTTCTGCCGGAAGTCAATGCGGAACTCATGTCCATCTTTCTGGCGGAGGTTTCTGCCCGCCCTCCAAAGGAGTTCATTCTGATGTTCGCGGATCAGGCCGGATGGCCTCGTGCCAAGGACCTGCGCATTCCCGAAAACCTGCGATTGGCCTGGCTTCCGCCATACAGCCCGGAATGCAACCCCGTCGAGCGCCTATGGGACGAGATTCGAGAGAAATCATTCCACAACCGAGTATTCGAACGTCTGGACGCGGTGGAAGACACCTTGGTCGTCGCCTTGGCCACTCTGGAACATGATCCCCCACGGAATGTGTCAAGTCCAATGAGACAGCTCCGTTTGGAAATTAGTGAGTGTTTCTTGTGTTGAACTTCTTTGGTCTGGCGGGTTGATCCAGACCGCTTTCGGGAGTGCAGCGACTACCGGGGTTCCTCGGACGAATCGT
>JAKQSI010000002.1 GCA_029570205.1 Candidatus Omnitrophota bacterium
CGGAGAAGCTGTTCGGGGTTCTTCAGCGGCAGAACGCTGCAATGTCCATCCATCCATCCCCATCCGCGCAGTCTGGACCCAGAATCAAAGGAAATGCGATAACCGTACCCACCGGTCGATTGATTGTTCAGGTATCTCCCAGGGATAGAAATGCGATGATCGAAGTGATTGGTCCGGACAGTTTTATGGATACCGGTATTGGACAATGGGAAAATCCGGAGTTGCGCCCCGGCGAGTATCGGATTCACGTTCAACTGAATGGATACTCTTCAGAGTTTCGAACCGTTTTCGTTCATGAAGACGATACACAAGTGGAGAGCATTCAGCTGTATCCGACCGGATCTCTGTCAATTGTCGGATTGCCGGAAGGCGCTCAGGTTGACATTAAAGGTCCTGGTGGGATGGCAGAAACCCGGGGACTGCCCGTCTTGATTGAAGAAGCAGCGGCAGGGGAATACAGTGTCCTCGTTTCCCGACAGGGCTACAGGACATGGCAACGCCAGTTCCCTCTCGCCCCGGGAGAGAACAAGGAACTTCAGGTTTCACTGGAGCGGTCCACTTCCGGGCCAGAGGGAGAAAACCAGAATGGCGCCAAGCCGGGCAATGAGGTTTTTCACCCACAAGCTGACGGCCCGGCGGAAGAAGAAAAGAAGGAAATCGCATCATCAGTCGCAGACGGGAGGATTGGGGGCGGAAACTATGGATTCGGTTTTCGGGCAGGTTTTCTGACGATCGGATGGGAACATTTCTATTGGACCCTGGCAGGGGTCGGCATGATGATCAATCCGGATGACTTTTATGTCTCGGTGGACACGACAATGGGTTTCCCCCTTTACATCAATGAGAACCATCATATGAGATTCGGCATTCTGGGTGGATTTCTCGGAGATACCAATACCGATGACACAACGGATCCGGATGCCGAAGCAGAACCCAGCAAGAACACAGGCACTGTAGGCGTCGAAATCGTCTACTCCTACCGGGTGCTCCTCATCGGCGCACAGCTCAATCTGCAGCCATGGGCAGGCGACGATATCAATCACAAGTGGATGGCGGGCGGTTACCTCGGTTTGCAGTGGCGCCTGAAATAGATCGCGGAAAGGACAAGGGGACGGGAGGTTTTGCCGGCGGGGTTCATCCTGCACGGCAGCATACCACGCGCGAAAACGGGAGTCGCACGTCTGAATCCCGTTTCTGATTTGCAGAATTTTCGGACAGTTTTTTGACGAAGGTGGTTGTTTATCCTACACTGTGTTCAAGGGTAATCAAACAGGCTCTGATGAGCACACAGCACGGAGACACAGCATGTTCATGGAAGAATCGTTCAGAAGCTGGAAGGAATTCGAAATGGAAGAACGCCGCCGCGTGGCGACCTTCCAACTCAGCGTGGACAGTCTGGCCCGCGATCTCTATCTGGAGACGGACCCTCTCGAAGAGCCGGAAGACGGCGAAGTCGTCGAACTCGATTTTGATATGTAGGACGGAAAAGATCCTCCTCCCGTTACAAAGGATCTTTTTGTGCCGTGCCCGGATCAGTACGCCTCACTGATCCGGGTTTTTTTTATCCGGGGCCCCGGGGCGCGTTGTCGTTGAGGTCCGCGGGTCGATGTGTGAGAATACCGCCATGGAGCGCATCCTCATCGTCGACGACGAAGAATCCATCCGGGTGTCCCTGTCCGCGCTCATCGCAAGGAGCGGCTACGTCGTGGAAACCGCCAGCCGCGCCGCAGATGCGCTGCAGCTCATGGATGAACGGGATTTCGACGTGGCCTTTGTGGACGTGCGGATGCCCGGCATGGACGGCATCGCATTCACCCGTGAAGTGGTGCAGCGGGGCATCCTTACCACCGTCATCGTCATGTCCGCCTACGGTTCCGTGGACAGCGC
>JAKQSI010000012.1 GCA_029570205.1 Candidatus Omnitrophota bacterium
GCTGCTGCGGACCTTTTGCCGATTGCCGACGGTCGGCAAGACCAGGCCGACGCCGGTGGTGTGGACGAACGGATGTTTCGACATTCTTCATCACGGACATGTGCGGTACTTGCAGGAGATCAAGCGGCGGATCCCCGACTCGATACTGGTCGTTGGCGTCAATTCCGATGAGGCGGTGCAGGAACTGAAAGGTCCTCTTCGACCCGTGATGCGGTTCTCGTGCAGAGCCGGGATTATCGCCAGCATCAAAGGCGTTGATTTGGTAGTTGAAATCGGCATGGACGCAACGGAAGGTCTGGAAACGCTGAGACCGGACATTTATGTGAAAGGTGGTGATTATTCAATCGACACAATCAATCAGGTGGAACGTCGTTTCGTGGAAGGATACGGCGGGAAGGTCCTCCTGATTCCGAGTGACATGGACATGTCGTCATCGAAGATCATCCGGGCAATGCAAGGCAGAGAGAACCCCATAAGCAGTACATGAGGCCGGGAGGTTGCCTTCCTCCCCTTTCAGCGATCTCCCGGCCAACCTTTCATGCAATTTCAGACGGTGAAAAGGAATGAATCTGGAACCTTTACTCACGACACAAGAAGTGGCAGAGCAGTTGAAGCTCAGTTTGAAGACCGTGCGCGGCTTGAGAGCGAAGGGATTGGTCCCACTGGATTTCGGAGGGAATTTCCGCTATCGCGCGAAGGACGTCGCGGCGTATATTGAGCAGTGTGCGGAGGCCGCGAAAAGAGAAGCGGGACTTGGCCTGAATATCCCACCGTTCCCCCATCCGCTCGAACGGGTTGCCGAAGGGACTGACAAAGTGTTACCCTTCCGGGAACTCAAGAACGAAAGGGAGGATCGAAATGTCGTGGGTCGCTAAACGGACGGAACGCGGTACTTGGGTTTATCGATGGACAGAAGGCGGGAAAACGTATCAACGCACCATGCCTAAATCCATACGCACGAAGCGGGATGCAGAGCGCGTACAACGGGCGTGGGATGAGCAGCGCGAAGACCATGCAAAGAAGCATCGGTCCGGTGTGCCGTGGACCATTGATCGGGCATACGAGGAAGTTGCGAAATCGAATCTCTCTCCCAGATATCAGCGCGAGCGAGATCGGTATGTGTCGAACCTCAAGGCTTTTTTTGGGGATACTCCACTGGCACAAATCAATGTGGGGGCAATCAAGCGATGGGTAGTCTGGTGTCTGGAACGACCGGGACGCGCAGCGGCGAAGGTCCGGAATTCGACGATCCGACATGAATACTACACCCTCTCGCAACTGTTCCAGGCCGCTGTCGAGAACGGGGCACTGGTTGAGAATCCATGCAAACGGATCACGCTCAAGAAGATTCTCCCTGATGACACACGGCGGCGGGAACGAGTTCTGTCGCCCGATGAAATACAGAGACTCGTCGATCACTCACAGGGCCATGTCCGGTTATACATCGTCGTTGCATGGGCAACGGCTGGACGGATGAGCGAGATTCTGCAACTGGAGTGGCGGGACATTGATGTGGGGGCCGGAACCATCACGTTCCGGCATGAACCGCCGGAACGACGCACCAAGAACAGGAAGACAAGGACGGTTCGAATTGCCCGGCAATTTACGGAATTTATTGCGAGTCAGCCCCGCGTGGAAGATTCCCCGTGGGTTTTCTCGCACCCTGACGGATCGAGGATTCTAAACGTGAAGGGTGGTATTCGACTTGCTACGAAGAGGGCGGGACTTGAAGGCGTGACCTCGCACACGATCCGCCATTCCGTCAACTCGGCCCTACTTGCCGGCGGCTTCTCGCAGACAGTGGTCCGGGATCATGTAGGGCATTCGGATTTTCGGATGACGTCGCATTACGCACATAGCCTGGACGAGGAACGGGCAAGGGCTGCCGAACACCTCGCAGCGGTGTGCCCCGATGCAGAAGAATCAAAAGACTCGTGCCCAAACTCGTGCCCAAACGATGAATTGATCGAAAAAATAGACAAGATTCTCGCAAGGCCGGAAGTTGTAAGTATAATGGAAATCGTCCAAGATTATTCATCAAATCCGCGCGAACCAGCAGTCTCTAGGCATGGCATGGTTTGATCGAGATTAGAACCGAAAGGTGGTGATTGGGATGTGCAAGAAAAAGGGTGGACGAAAGGGTAAATAATTCATACCTTGAGTCGGGAGAGCGTTCTTTGGATTACCCACCCCCATGCTCTCCCGACTCCTCGAAACAGAGGAAAGGAAATACCTATGTCAAACCTCAAACATGTCTCATTCCCGTACCGATGCATAGGTAAATCGGATGAACAAATTGTGGATCGGGATGTTGAGCCTACCAGTATGCTGTATTGGCTACCGATTGTCGAAACATTATATGGAATCAGAGTACCGAAAACAGTCCTTGTTCCGGTTGACCCCCTGGAGTGTTTCCAGTGTTTGGACGGAAATGTTGACCCGTTTCGCGACTCGGAGGTTGGGACCAATTGTGAGTTGATGGGGTACCCCGTCTTTGTTAGGACCGATCTATTCTCTGGAAAACACTCTTGGTCCAACACTTGTTTCGTTGAGGATCGAGGTAGTTTAATGCCAAACCTCTTCAGGCTCCTCGATGAATCTGCTATGCGTGACCTGGAAGTGAATGCGATAGCTATACGCGAATACATTCCGATGGCGACTCTATTCTATGCGTTTTATGGGAAGATGCCGGTCAACCCGGAAATCCGGTTCTTTGCGCGGGACGGCAAAATTGAGTGCCAGCACTGGTACTGGATTCCCGACGCGATCAAGAAATCCGGTGCGCCGGTATTCGATCTTGCCGGGTCGCAGATAACGGAATCCGAATGGACGCACCGCCTTGATTTCGCTCGACAATCCATGGGAACGGATGAAAAGGAATTATTGAAGATTGAACTCCTCAACACAATGGCAACTGTAATTGCCGCGCAATTCGAAGGCTATTGGTCCATCGACTTCTGTTTGTCCAAAACAGAAGGCTGGGTTCTGATCGACATGGCGGAAGGCGATAAATCCTGGCATCCAGACGATTGCGAGTTCAAGCGATGAGAGAACAGATCCCTTCATACATGATGCGCCAGCTTGCCGCCAAGTACCAGAAGCCGGAATCGGAGATTCAGGACATGGCCGACACCCTGGCCCAGCGGTCCCAAAGACCGGCCTCGGTCCTACTTCATATTAACAGGGATGTCGCGATCCGCTGGTGGGAATCCGTGAAAGGAGGTAATCGCCGTGACAAAAGTAATCGCGGTTTTACTGGCAGTGCTCAAAATAGCCGGTCCGTTCCTGGAGTGGATCACAAGTCCGATCCGGCGGAGAAAGTCCATTCTGGAGCAGCTCGAGAAAGACAAAAAAGAAATCCTGCACAAGGTTGAGGATCTGACCTCCACGGACAAGACTGACCGGGACAAGGCTCGCAAGGAATTGCTCAAGGAGATCCGCGAATGAAACTGACCCTGTGTGCCCTCATCCTGGCCGTGCTTTTGCTCAGTTGCGCCACCGCCTCCAACGTTGGCAACGTCCCGGAACTGCCCGGCGACCTGAGCCTGACGGCACCGCCGGAATATCCGGGCTATTTGCTGATCGCCCCGGAGGACCTGAAGAGCATCCTGACACGGATGCAAGATGCGGAGACAAAGAACGAACGGATCTACGAAGATAAAGGGGACGCGATCCCCTAGAGACTCCCCTTTCATGTCGGGCCGGGGGATTCTCCTCCGCTCCTCTACTCAAATCTCCCGGCCCATATTTTTTTCAGGTTTGGCCTATGGTAATCGACTTCCATTGTGGGCATAGCGTTGACGTTCTGGGAGGTTTCCCGGAGAACCATTTTCACCTATGCGTGACCAGTCCGCCCTACTGGTGCTTGCGTTCGTACAAAACGGATCCCCAGGTATGGGGTGGCGATCCATTATGCGAGCATGAGTGGACGGAACAACGCGGCCCGATCACAACACGATGGGCCGATGGAACCAAGGCCAAGTTCTCCGACCTGGACAGGGCCAATGCCAAGCGCGTTCGCGAACCGGTTAGCTACGGGGACATGTGTTCGAAATGCGGTGCGTGGCGCGGTGAGTTGGGGCATGAAAGGAGACCGGACCAGTACATTGAACATTTGGCGGAAGTTTTCGCAGCAGTCCGCCGCGTCCTCCGGAAAGACGGCTCGCTCTGGATTGTGATCGGGGATACTTATGCGAGCGGAAAAGGGCGCTGTAACCCGGAAATCCGCGCGAGGAACTCCATGCACGTAAAGGCATACAGAGAAGGCGGAGTCCCGGCATTTTCTCAGAACAGATCGGATCTCACCGCGTCCGGTCTCAAACCCAAGGAACTGGCGGGGATTCCATGGCGTCTCGCATTCCGGCTCCAGGCACAGGGCTGGTGGTGGCGGTCCGTAGATATCTGGCATAAGCCGAATGGTATGCCATATCAGGGGAAGGACCGGACCTCGTGCGCCCACGAATATGTGCTCATGTTCACGAAATCAAAGAAGAACTATTGGGACGTGGAAGCCACCCGGGAGCCGCTCGCGCCAGACTCCTTGGCCCGATCCATGCGTCGAAAGGGAAACGGAAAATATTACGGCTCCACTCCCCATGAAATCGGCAACATTGCGAGAGGCGAGAATTACGGCCCGGACGGGAATCCAGAGAAAATCTGTAATCCGTTGGGGCGGCAGATGCGGAGCGTTCGGACCGTGGCGAATCGTGGAACGAGACGCAAACATTTCGCGGTGTATCCGGTGAAGCTGATTGAACCCTACATTCTCTCTGGCACTTCCGAGCGCGGATGCTGCCCGGAATGTGGTGCACCGTGGGCGCGGATCATTGAATGGCACGATTATCCCGATGATCCCGCCATACGCGGCGGGAGTTACCAGCAATCAACGCACAACCGAATGCACGAACTGTCCAAGCGCAAGGGAGAACCAAAGGGGCGCAAGTTTCCTGTCCTGATGGGTTGGCAGCCTTCATGCAGGTGTAACGCCGGCGATCCCGTGCCCTGCCGTGTTCTCGACCCGTTCGCGGGATCCGGCACGACCGGCATTGTATGCGAGCGATTCAATCGAGACGCCGTGCTGATTGACCTGAACCCGGACTTTGTTGCTATTGCGCGGGAACGGATCCACGCGGAGGGTCATCCTCTCTTTATCTGAATCCTACATCCCTCGTTGAAACTCCGTATCACCGGTGCTATTGAGCGAATGCCATGAAAGACCAAGAAATCACTGAAAACCGCGAGCATGTTGTAACGGTCCTGGCGCAAGTGGACTTCCGAGACTCGAAGTTTGCCGAAGCGATTTGCTGGCAGGAGGAAAGGACCTTCAACCCGGCATCAGTCCGGTTTGAGCCGGGATTCTTCGAGAAATATATGAAACCCATGTCGTTGCAGGATCTCGCGGCTCGAAATCCGCATTGTGTTTCGGACCGGTGTTCCTACGAAACCGAGCGGGTATTGGAGGCATGTTCCTTTGGTCCGATGCACCTTCTGGGGGCCACTGCACGAGAATGCGGATTTCGGGAAGCCTTTCTGACGGAGCTGGTTCGATCAACCCACGAGGCACTTATCTGGTCTCAGAAATACATGGACCGGCTGGTCAAAAGAGCAAGAACGAAGGGATACCGTGACCGCGAACTGTACGAGCGTCTTGCCCTTGCATGGAACTGCGGTCCCGTTGCCCTTTCGTGGAACCACATCCCGGAAGACCGATTGAACGAGTACGTTGTGCCGGTCTTGCAGGAATATGAGCGTATTGGCGGCAATTTCGCTCCTCTGAACAAGGCGCCCACTATCTAATTCCCTTCCCCCCTTTGAATCCCCTCAGCGCACACGCTCGCCCTATATCCACGGGTAACGGAGATTGCGAGAGATGGACGTCCTTACCGACGATTCGAAAGGAAGACTCCCCTTACTGACGGAATCGTACCGCCCCGGAGACGGCGAACTCCAGGTCCTGGAGGAAAGTGTCGG
>JAKQSI010000019.1 GCA_029570205.1 Candidatus Omnitrophota bacterium
AGCCGTGCTCCAGCGGGCCGATCACCCCATCGTGGTATTGAGCGATGAGCCCTACAAGGTAATCACCTATGATGGATTGAAGGTCCCTGAAATGCCTGCGATCATCTCCAATTGCATCATTACAACGTCCTGGTCCAAAACGTGGGCGCTCGCGGGAGAGCGCATCGGATATATCGCGATTTCTCCCAGGATTCCCGGAGCGGAGGATTTGATTCATGCATGCACATTCACGAACCGCATTCTCGGATTCATCAACGCACCCGCAATCTGGCAGCTGGTGGCCGCTGAGGCGCCTGAGGAATCCACGGATTTGAAGGTTTACGCGGAAAAGCGGGACCTGATGTGCGATGGCCTGGCAAAGATCGGCTACGACGTATGCAAGCCTCAGGGAGCTTTTTACGTGTTTCTGAAGACGCCGATTCCGGATGATCTTGCCTTTGTCCGCATTCTGCAATCCGAAGGAGTGCTGGTGGTGCCCGGCAGCGGCTTTGGTCGCGGCGGCTACGTCCGCCTGTCGCTGACGGTGCCCCGCGAGACGATCGTCAATTCCCTGCCCGGTTTCGCCCGTGCGCTCGCGAAAGTCCAGTAGATCCGGGCAGGACAGAATTGGCAACCGCATTTTCCGGAGGTTACGCTGACGAGAGCCCCCGGCTTTTCGGACGATTCGGTCAAGGTAAGCGCTAAAACAACAACGCCGCGGATTCCACCGATTTCACAGATTCATTTATTTCCATTTCTGTGAAATCAGTGGAATCCGCGGCAACCGTTCATCGTCCCCGGCAGACGCTGCATTCGGGATTTCTGTTGATCTTGAATTCCCGGAAGGTCATGTCATTTCCGGAAAAACACAGAAGCCTCCCCGTCAAAAGCTCGCCAAAACCCAGGAGGTATTTAATCACTTCCATCGATTGAATGCAGGCGATCATGCCGGGCGCCGCACCCAAAATACCCGGCGGCGCGGAAGCCTTTTCATTTTCAGGCGCGGGAAACACACACTCCAGGCAGGGCGTCTTTCCCGGGATACACACGGTCGCCATTCCATCCAGTTGATGCACGCCGCCGTAGATGTACGGAATCCCTTTTCGAACCGAAATTTTGTTCAGGATCCGCCTCGTTTTCATATTATCCATGGCGTCCACAATCACGGCACAGTCGCCAACAAGCGACGCGCAGTTCTCTTCCGTAATCTCAGCCTGAATGGCTTGAATCGAGCAGTGCGGGTTCAGGCTCCGCAGCTTTTGAACTCCCGATTCGGTTTTCCAGTCTCCGATATTGTCTGTCCAGTGCAGGATCTGACGGTTCAGATTGCTGTATTCGACTTTATCCCTGTCAACAATCGTCAGGTGGCCAATCCCCGCAGCGGTCAGATAGTAGGACGAGATCGATCCCAATCCTCCGACCCCCGCTATAAAAACTTTGGCCTGTTTCAGCTTCCGCTGCCCTTCCTCCCCGATCTCGGGAATCATAATCTGCCTGGCATACCGGGTTTGCTCTTCCTGCGTCAGTTCCATAAGTCCACCTCACTCACTATTGTTCGATAGGAAGATGTCGGCGTCAACTGCCGTCCCTCGGATCTGTAGAGAAAGTTTGGCCGAATTCCACCCAATTCCTGTAACATGAAAGCATTGCCCTTTTATCGGAGGCGACGCTATGCAGGGAAACACAACCAATCCATCATCTGAATCGGAATTAACCCGAAGAGAATTCGTAGCCACAACCCTGTCTGCAGGAATTGCCCTGGCCGCAAGCCCTGCCGGTGCGGGAACGAGCGCTTCAGACCCCGGTGAATTGCTGGCCGGCGACATCAGGATTCCGGTAGCAGACGGAGAGATCTCCGGATATCGGGCCCAGCCCAAATCCGGCAGTAATTTCCCGATCGCAATAGTTGTTTGCGAAATTTTCGGGTTGCAGGAACACATGAAAGACATATGCCGCCGCTTTGCCGGGGAGGGTTACCTGGCAATGGCTCCGGATTTCTTCTGCCGGCAAGGGGATGTGTCGAAGCTGGAGGATTTCAATGCCATCCTCCAGGTAGTATCCAAAACCCCGGACA
>JAKQSI010000023.1 GCA_029570205.1 Candidatus Omnitrophota bacterium
TCCCATGATCGACATCATCAAAGTCCATCATCTTCACGAGCGAACCCTTATAGCGTTTGGTAGTGGAATCTGCGGCGAGTTCGCCGTTATACCAAAGCTCTATCGGGGGAGGGCATACGTTACCGGCAATTAAATCGCGCACAACACGCATAGAAGCCTCCTTATCGTCTCCAATTCAAAATGTTTTTTGTCCCGCAGAACGGACATCGGGCGGACAGCAGGTCGGGTGTAACAACCGGGTCATACACATAGCGCGTGGTGGTGCATCCTGCTTTACAGCCCGCGCGGGCAGACCCGTCCGCCTTGATTGTCCCGTCGGCGCGGAAAGTCCACACAGGCGGTTCCGAATCCACGGTAGAAGTTACCGCGATCCTCTGATGTGAAATCCTCGACTTGCCGCCGGTTATGTCTCTGCTCGCATCGCAGAGGAACCCGCATCGCTTGCATTTCACCTTGGAATCGCTTCTCATTGCGGCCATCGTGTCCTCGCATTGAGGGGATGCCTCCCTTTATTTATTGAGCAGCACCGAATACTTGGAGCGTAGCGTCTGCAACTGAGAAAGTTGGCTGTAAAGTTTCTCGTATGCGGTCGCCGCTGCAATCTCCGGCGTTGCCCCTTTTTCCAGATATTTCATCGCAAGGGCTTTCATCCGGTCCTTGATCTCTTCGTAGCCCGGAAGGACGCTCAAGTTGTCCATCGCCCTCGCCAGTTTCGCCTTCGCGGTAGCCGATTCGGTAAATTCCTTGCCGAGTTCCACCGCGCCCTTGAGGTCCACAATCTTCAGCTTGTCCGAAATCTGGTCCTGCATGGATTCCAAATCTTCGGAAATGGATTCCTGCGCGTCGGATTTGGAAACGTCATAGGTGAGGGATTCGATAAAATCTGCTGTGGGGGTGGCCGTGGTCGTTTCTTCGGTCAGCGTTCCCCCTTCCGTCTCATCCGCATACTCGTTGAATTTGCCCTTTGTCCACTTTGTTTCCCCGGCACCTTCAATGTCCGCCGTGCCGAAATCCGTCGGGTTTGCGGCAATCGCGGCGGATTGTTCTTCGGGTGTCATATCGGCAAAGCCGAATCCGCTTTTGGCCTCTTTTCCCATCATCCCAGTAACGGCGGAGGGGACCGCCGCACCGATTAGTCCTGTCAGTCCGCCGGTTGCAAACGCAGAAGCAAGGGCCAGGGCGGGCATTCCGTAGGTCGCGATTGCGGATAAGGCGTCCACCGGGGACATCGACGTGAGGGCGTCCATCACATTTTCCATCATCGAATTTTTGGAGTGCGCCATTTCCGCAATGGAGGTGAAGGAATCCAGTCCGTAAGACCCCATTGTTGAGCCAAATTCCTTATCGGCCTGTTCCTGCTCGACAGAGGACATGGAGCCGTATCCGCTCGACATTCCCGATGACGGGTCGCTGTTTCCTTCGCCCATCGAGGACGCATCCGCCGGGCCGCCCATAGAATCGCCTGCATCCGAATCCCAATACTCCCGAAGCCCTGTTCTCGGATTGACGCTCCCCTT
>JAKQSI010000005.1 GCA_029570205.1 Candidatus Omnitrophota bacterium
ACGTGTTGATTTATGTAGACAACCTGGAAATCTACCTGTTACCCAAAGAGGGCTGTGTGCCGAACAGTCTGTTGTATGGGGAATGACGGTTTGTTCCCCCGTCAATTACCCCCCCCCTCAATCCCCCCGTAAACGGGGGGAGGAAAGAAAAACCTGGATTCCGGCGTGCGCCGGAATGACGACCATGGGTGCAGCAGCGACGCATGTGTCGCGACGGCTAAGAAAGTTCGCTCTCAACCGTCATTCCGAGGAGCGAAGCGACGTGGGAATCTCATCGCTGGAGCGCGTAAGCCTGAGATCGCCACGTCGCCGCCCCTCGCAGACTCCGGGCGGCAAAGATTGCCCTTTGACAGGCACGGAGGCCTGTCCTACCATTTATCTCCCTTCGACAGGCACGGAGGCCTGTCCTACCGTTTATCTCCCTTCGACAGGCACGGAGGCCTGTCCTACCGTTTATCTCCCTTTGACAGGCACGGAGGCCTGTCCTGCCATTTATCTTCCTTCGACAGGCACGGAGGCCTGTCCTACCATTTATCTCCCTTCGACAGGCACGGAGGCCTGTCCTGCCGTTTATCTCCCTTTGACAGGCACGGAGGCCTGTCCTACCGTTCATCTCCCTTCGACAGGCACGGAGGCCTGTCCTACTGTTTATCTTTTTTTGACAGGCACGGAGGCCTGTCCTACCGTTCATCTCCCTTTGACAGGCACGGAGGCCTGTCCTACCGTTCATCTCCCTTCGACAGGCACGGAGGCCTGTCCTGCCGGGTGGAGTGGGCCGGGCGTCCCTGCCCGGCAAAGAAAGGCAGTGACATGAAAAGAGAAAACGCCCGCCGGATCGGGCTGGTTGCGTTTGTTGTCAACCTGCTGCTGTGTGGATGGGCGCATCTGCTTGCGGCCCGATCTTCGTATGTTGGAGGGGTCCTTCTGCCCCTGTTGACCGGGATGGCCTTCGTGTTTGCAGCGTTCGCTTTTACCGCCTATGCCCACTATGCCGAGATTTCGTTCCGCGATTTTTGCACGCGCTATATCTCGCCGCGACAGATCTGTGCCGTTCTCCTGTTTCTCCTGGTCTGCCTTCCGCTGGGGCATCTTGCAAAGAGCGGACTCTGGCTGACTGAGCCGTGGATGGGCCTGCTGTATCGCTGGGTATTGCTGATTCTGGTGGCGGTGCAGGGGATTTTAGTATGGCGGCTTCATCGAGGGTTGGTTCCGCCAATTCACAGGCTGGAAGCCTGTGCCACCCGATCTTTTCCCTGGATTTTCCTCGCGATGGGGGTTGTGTTTCTGGAGACAAATTGGATTTCCTGGAAAGTTCTGGATCATGTGGCCCATGTGGAGGACAGTATCGCGCAATTGTTTCAGGCGAAGATATTCAGTATCGGACGCTGGTATCTTGACCCGCCGCCTGTGCCCGAGGCGTTCCGGTATCCACATGTAATCATGGAAGATCGCTGGTGTGCGATTTATCCGCCCGGATTTTCACTGGTTCTCGCATTGGGGGTCCTCGCCGGGATGCCGTGGATTGTGAATCCTGTGATTTCCACGGTGACAGCTGCGATTCTGTATCTGTATGCAAGGAAGTTGTATGACCGAAGAACAGCGTTCCTGGCGGTTGGGCTGCTTTGCATCTCGCCATTTTTCCTGGTGATGGGATCATCGATGATGAACCATCCCCTGACGCTGTTTGTGTTGCTTCTCCTGGCGCTCTCATTGGAGTGGGCACAGTCCAGAGCGATCATGTTTCTGTTCGCCGGATTTCTTGCGGGATATGCGTTTGTGACTCGTCCGCTGACCGCACTGGGGATCGGTGTTCCTCTTGTTCTCTTTTTCTGTTTTGAAGAACGCAAGAGGTGGCGGTTTCTGTTGCGCGGGGGGCTGTCGTTTCTGGTGGGACTCTTGCCCTGCGTGTGGCTGATGTTGACCGCGAATTTCAAAACTACCGGCGACCCGTTTCTGTCGGGTTATCAGAAGTACTTTGACAGCAATCCCCTTGGATTTGGTAAGAAACCGTGGGGAGAGCATCCCGCCGGTCTGGTCTCCTCGCACCAGGTTTACCACACCCCGCTTCTGGGAATCTCAAACTGGAGTATCAATCTCAACAATGCCAACCGGGACCTTCTGGGCTGGCCGATTGCGAGCCTGTTTCCCATCGCCTACCTGTGGATTCGGAGCGGCCGTCCGGATTATCGGGACCGGAAAATGTTGTGGATTTGTGTGGGCTTGGGGATCGCGTATGTGTTCTATTACTACCAGGACATCTGTTACGGTCCACGAAACGTCTATGAATGTATTCCTTATGCACTGCTGTTGATTTCGCGGGGACTGATTCAACTATGGACGGACATCGGCGCGTTCCTGCGCATTCCCCGTAAGCCGTTGCGCACTCTTGGCTGGGGATTTCTCACATGTATGGTTGCGGTGATGCTTTGCACGACTGCGCCACGGCTGTATCAGGAGTATCGAAGAACATACTGGCGTGTGACGGGCGAGTTACGCTCGCTGGTGTTGAAAACCGATCTGGGGAATGCTGTGGTGTTTGTCGACCCGGTGTTGAATTATGGAAACGCGTTTCAGCTCAATCCGCCGGATATGAAATCGGGTCCGTTATTTGCGGAGGATTTGGGCGAGGATATCCGCGAGGCAGTGATGGCTGCGTACCCGGATCGTGCGGTGTATTATGCTTTCGAGGATTTCCGTGAGGCCGGACGTGTTGTGCCTCGTCTGGCGGACCGGCCTCCGGGGGATGACACCTGACCCGATTTGCGAACAGAAAGCCCCAAATCGCGCAACATCCGCAAATCCTCTTCGGGGCTGCGACCCGGCGTGGTGAGGTAATTCCCGATGATTATACCGTCGGCTCCGGCAGCGAAAATCATGCTTTGCAAATCGCGCAGATTCCTCTCGCGTCCGCCCGTGATTTTGATTTCCCTGGTCGGCAACATCAGCCGGAACAGGGCGATGATGGACAGGATCCTCAGAGGCGGCAGAGGCTTTTGACCCTGGAGCGGGGTTCCAGAGATGGGATGCAGGAAATTGAGCGAGACAATGTCCACATCAAGTTCGCGCAAAGTCATGGCGAGTTCGATCCGTTGCGCAGGACTTTCCCCGAGTCCCAGAATGCCGCCGCAGCAAAGGCGAATCCCTGCCCGTTTCACCGCCCGGGCCGTATCCAAGCGGTCTCCGAAGGAATGAGTGGTCACAACCTCCTCGAAAAAAGACCGGGCGGTTTCGAGATTGTGATTGAAACAGACCATCCCCCGTGATTTCAGATAGCGCAGCGGCTCTTCCTCCAGAACGCCCAGGGACCCATGCGCCTCGATACCGGCTTTCTGTGTGACGGCCTCCATGGCATCACCAATCTGTTCAAGCTCGTCATCGTCCGTGATTCCCTCTCCGCTGATGACGATCCCCAGTCCTGTTGCGCCGGATCTTGCGGCCTCTATTGCCGCCTGGACGATTTTCTCTGTTCCGATGAAGGGATAGATTGGGGCGTTCGTGTTGTAGAGAGCGGACTGTGCGCAAAATGCACAGTCTTCCGGGCAACTGCCGGACTTTGCGTTGACAATCGAGCAACAGGTGACCGCTTTGCCGCGGAAATGAACGCGGAGCCGGTTTGCGGTGTGGATCAGGAGCAAAAGATGTGGCAGGGGAAGCGATGAAATAAACTCCGCCTCCGCCATAGTCATGCAATGGCCCCGAATAATCCTCTCGCCCAGGTCGAATAGATATTTTGCAATTTCCAAATCGCCGTGAGACAGCACCTTCACCCTCCCCACCGGGTTGATTGATTGTTCATGCTTGAATGTTCAGATTACCATGGTCCGCTATGGCTGAGTAGGTCTTCGGAGCAGACCACGATGGAGTAGATGAACAGTGTCCAAGCGATAACCTTCCGGCTATAGTCGTAGCCAAATCTCATCGGAGTTGGATCATGAGCAACTGGATCTGGGAGAATACGCCCGTCCACCTGGAGTTCGATTCGGATACCTATTTCGGCAAGATCATCGAGCCGATGAGTGGCGAGACCTGGATTTTCAATCTCCCACGCTATGCCGAGGTCACGGTGGGTGTGCCCGGAAAGAACGAGCAGGCCCGCATTCGCATCCACCCGGAGACCACAGAGGCCGATGAGCTGGACAACGGCGTCCGCATTGTGCTGGATGCGGAGGGTGTCCGCTGTGTCTTTGAAATGACCTTGGACGAACGAGAGCCGGAGTTGCTCTGCACCGTGCGGGAGGTCCCGGTGAGTGATCGCCGTGTACTGAGCGCAGTGTTCCCCGGCGCACTGTTCCCAAAGAACCAGCGTCGTCATGAGGTGCTCGATACGGTTCGGCAGGGCCGGATTCACCGCCCGGTATTGGATACGGAATGTCGTGTGGAGGTCAGCGGCGCGGATGCCCCGATGGCATGGTGGGCGCAGCTGGGCGGAGAAAGCGCGGTCCTGGCGATTGTGGAAACACCGTTCGACTGGCATTGGACATACTCGGATTCGCTTCAGGGAAGCACGGTGACCTGCCGGTGGATACCGTCACTCGGCGCATTGAATTCCACCCGGCGTCTGCGATATGTGTTTCTTCCCGGCCGGGGATATATGCAGCCCGCGCGGCGATATCGGCGATACGCAAAAGAGACCGGCCTTCACATTCCTATGGCGCCGCGTATAGCGGAAAACCCGACGCTGGACCGATTGCTCGGCGCGTGCACGATTTTCCTGGGACACGTTGACGATCCCGGCTGCGACTATGTGCGTAACCTGACCGCGATCAAAGAGATCGGGATCGAACGGGCCTTTGTGTATCCACTGTCGATCTGTTCGCACCAGGAGGGATTCTCATTCGAGGGATATTCGTCTATCGAGCGGGCGTATTTGGGGCGTGACCTGGAGGATGGGTTGGATTACATCGCCGCGCCGGGGATCTGGGCGGATCGGACTTGGGAAAGAGGTTCCACGTTTCGGCGCGATTTCCTGGTTTCCGCCGATGAGGAAACGCCGGTTCCGGAGATCGACATCGCGGGCGAGAAGTTCCACGCGCTCCATTCGGGGTATGCGGTTCAGATGCTTACGGAATTGGAGGAGGGATATGTGGATTACCTGGGCGCGCACTGCGAGGGAGTGACTACTCGACCTCTCAGGGAATGCCGACGGAGGATCTGGCCGTATGCCCGCAACGAGGATGCGTGCCTGCGCTGTGAATTGCTGAAACGACTCTGCGACCGGCGAATAGCTGTCTCGGCGGGGGAGCAGCGGGAATGGTCATTGGGAGTGCGGCATCTCGGCACGAATATGATTCGCATCGAGTTGGGAGAAAACGCCCCCACATGGCCGGTTCCGTTGTGGCAACTCGTGTATCACGATGCGAGTTTTTCCACGTGGCCGGATGATGAAGGATATACTGTTCCGACCGGATCGCACCGACGGGCATTTCTGATGGATATGCTGTGTGCGAATGTTCCCTTAGTTCATCCGATGGGGTGTCACTTTCGTTTCGTGAAACCGCCGCAGGTTGAAATCGTATCGGCGGATTTTGCGGACCCGCGTGTACAGGAATCGCTGCGCCTGGCGGTCCAGGCAGCGCGGCATCATCGACGGTATGGTTTGCAGGACTTGATTTATCACGCCATTTTAACCGGGGACGGCGCGGTCCAGGAAAGCGCGTTCGAATCCGGCGCGCATGTCATTATCAATCTCGGTTCCGAGCGATACCGTATGCCCGGGGGCCAGGTACTTGAGCCGGAAAGTGTGCTGGTGGATTGAAGGAGGGGGGTAAGTTCCGAAGAGTTTCGTAGATGGGGGTAGGGAGAGCCGGCGGTGTACCCGGCTCCCCCTCCCAACCCGTGCGTGTAGAGAACATCCGGTTCACAAGGACAGACCGGGATACGCCGGCAAACAGAGTTCTCGGATCTCTCAGGAAGGGATGAATGTCCAGTCAGGAATTTTGCAATCCACAATCTGCCATTACTTCCCCCAGGGGGGATGCGGTTCGGTTAGTTTTCTCCAGGGATGATCGAATTTCTGCATGGAGTCATAGCCGCGCCACATCATCAGGTGATCGACCAGGGCGATAGCGACCATGGCCTCCCCAACCGCGACGATTCGCGCGCAGATTGTCGGATCGCGTCGCGTAATGGCGGCTAGTTTTGCGGGTTCCAGTTTGGGCAGGTTCACACTGTCCTGCTCGATAGAGATTGTGGACGTGGGTTTTACCGCCATGCGGACAATGATTTCTTCGCCGTTCGATATTCCGCCGTCAATGCCGCCGGATCGATTTGTCTTGAACCGAATCCGACCGTTGTCAATATAAGGGATATCGTTGCATTCGGAACCTTTCATTTTAGCGACTGCAAACCCGGCGCCGATCTCGAATCCTTTCACAGCGCCGATACTCATGATCCCATGCGCAATAGTGGCGGACAGTTTATCGAATACTGGTTCTCCCAATCCGGGCGGCACGTTTCGGGCGCGAATCTCTACAACTCCACCCGCGGTATCCCCGTCCTCTTTGATTTCGAAGCATCGGGCGATCATTTTTTTGGCTGTTTCGAGATCGGGGCATCGGATCTCGTTTTTCTCACCGTTTTCCAGGATTTCATCGAAGGTTACCTCACAGGCCCTGATACCGCATAGTTCTTTTACATATCCGGCTACTTGAATGTTCTCCCTGGCGAGAAGAAGTTTCGCCAGCGCGCCCGCTGCAACCCGACAGGCGGATTCCCGTCCGCTGGACCGCCCCGCTCCGCACCAATCCGCATATTGTCCGTATTTATAGAAATACGTGTGTTCCGCATGGCCAGGACGCATGATGTCTTTGACGGCGCGGTATTGATCGACGTGAATTGGCTGCCGATCCACATTGTAGATAATCATGCCGACCGGCGCGCCGGTGGTAATTCCTTCCAGAAGACCCGCGACGATTTTGACCTTGTCGGTTTCGCCCCGCGGGGAGTCGAGTTGACTCTGGCCCGGTCGCCTGCGGTCCAGTTCCTTTTGAATGTCCGCATCGGTCAACGGAATACCCGCCGGCACGCCATCTACGATAATCTGTAACGCCTCTCCGTAGGACTCACCACACGCATATACACGAAACAACCGGCCAAAACTGTTACCTAACATTTCAAAATTCCTTTCCAGATGAATGGTGCCTGTTCATAGACGGATCAGACTTGTGGAGTATCGGACAAAGAAACGTCGGCTCCCAGGGTCTGCATCAGTTCCAAATAGTTTGGGAACGTAACGGCGGCCGATTCCGCCGTCTCGATTTCTGTTACTCCTTTGGCGGCCAGCCCGGCTACGGAAAGAGCCATAACAACACGATGATCATGGCGGCCGTCCACAACCACGCCACGCAGCGTACTGTTGCGAATCACCAGGCCATCGTCCAGTTCCTCGATGCGGGCGCCCATTTTCGTCAGTTCTTCATGCATGACACGAATCCGGTCCGTTTCTTTCAGCCTGGCTTGAGGGACATTGACCAGCCGGGTTTCCCCCATGGCGCACGCGCCTGCAACGGCCATTGCGGGTAGCGCGTCCGGTGTAGCGTTCAGGTCGAACTCCCGACCGTTGAGACTCCCGCCTTCGAGGGTCACTCCGTCCGCGGAATGTGTGACCCTTGCGCCCATCTCTTCCAGCATGGCGATAACGGCCTTATCGCCTTGCGTATCGCTCATGTCCAGTCCTCGCAGGGTCACCCGTCCACCGGTGATGGCCGCCGCCACCAGGAAAAAGGTTGCCGATGAAAAGTCCGCCGGGATGGTGCGCGAGAATGCAGGATAGCGCTGCCCGCCGGGGATCACAAAGCGGTCGAAACCGTCACGTTCCAGGCGGATACCACACCGATCCAGCCACCAGAGGGTCATTTCCACGTATGGTTTTTCATTCAGCAGGGGAACATGGATCGTAGTTGGATTCTCCGCGAGCGGGCAATTGATCAGAAGGCTGGTCAGATACTGAGAGGTTCGGCATTCGATGGAGGTCTCACCGCCCCGCATTCGCCCTCCGACGACAACCGGCGCGGTCTCACCGCCGCGCGTAGTGAAAGCGCACGCTCCCAAGTCGCGGAGGGAACGGACAAGCGCCCCTACGGGCCGGGATCGGATCTGGGCATCGCCGGTAAATACCGAATATCCTTCCGCAAGCGCCGCCATGCCAAGTGTGGTACGAAGAGTGGTTCCGCTGTTGCCAACATCGATTACATTATCGGGAACGGAAGGAACTCCGGCTGTACCTTCAACGTTCCAGCAATTCTCAGAGCAAGTAATCCGTGCGCCCAGAGCCTGGCAGACACTTACAGCGGATCGAGTGTCCAGGGAATCCAGCGGATGGCGGATTTCGGACCGACCTTCCGCCAGGGATGCAATCACCACGGCCCGAATGGTATGGGATTTCGATCCCGGGATCTGAATGGTCCCGGAGACCGTAGACGGTTCAACGATCCATTTCATGTTTCTTCCTGCAACGCCACGTGGAGTCTTCCTGCCTTAAAATATCGGGGAGAGGACCAAAGTCCAGGATGGATGGTCAAGAAAATCGGGGGGAAAGCAAGTTGGAAAGTCGCCACACAAATCGTGTGGAAACGGGGCCTCAAAGCAGCGATTTCACCTGGTCCAGCGTTTCCGCCTTCCGCAGCATGTTTTTGATTTCTTCCATTCTTTCCACTGTGTCTATCTTCTCCACAAGCGGAGCCAGAGATAATCCCGGATCTCCGAATTTGAGTTCCAGGCCCAGCAGGATCGCCTCCCGCAACCCTTCCATACGACCTTTCCCAATGCCTCTCTCCAAGCCTTC
>JAKQSI010000035.1 GCA_029570205.1 Candidatus Omnitrophota bacterium
TTCTGAAAGAGGCGCAGGAGGTGAGGGAGCGCCGGAACCAGGCGCGTCATCCGCAGTACAGAAAACCGGAGTTGCTCGCGAGCGGGCCGAAAGAAGTCTGGTCGTGGGACATCACCAAACTCTTGGGACCGGAGAAATGGACCTATTTTTACCTGTACGTGATTCTGGACATTTTCAGTCGGTACGTGGTGGGCTGGATGGTGACTCGCGCAAATCCGGCTTTCATGGTCATTCCTTTCGCATGGCGTTTCGAGGCTGTCGTGCAGGAGTGGAACGCCCCTGCTCCCAGGACCTCTGCGGATGTTTCAAGGAAGGTTCGTCGGTTCATGGTGGTCGGTTTCCTTTCCGATCATTCGGTCTGTAGGGGCACGTTGCAACGTGCCCCTACAGCCTTGGGGGTGCGTTGCGCTGGCGCATTGCGCTGTAGGGGCACGTTGCAACGTGCCCCTACAGCCTTTGAGGATTCTCTCCATCGTTCAACCAACGATAAGGATTTGCCCTGATGTATTCACGTGCGAGAGTCAATTCCCCCTCATGGCGGATTACATGTTCGTAATAATTCCGTTGCCACACGGGGAATCCGGGGGTATTGCGTTTTTCGTTGATACGTTTGGTAACAGCGGATTTGAACAATCGAACAATGGTCGGGATTGAATTTGCGGTTGGTTTCCCGAATTGTTCCACGTTGGGAGCCTGCTGTGCGGTAGGGGCACGTTGCAACGTGCCCTTACCGCCTTGGGCGCGCGTTGTGCTGGCGCGTTGCGGTGTAGGGGCACGTTGCAACGTGCCCCTACAATCGGTATCGGTGATGACAAGAATTCCGTGAATATGGTTCGGCATGACGACAAATGCATCGATCAAGACCGAGGGCCGGATATGCCCGGTTTGGAGCCATTCTTCGCGGACAATATCACCATATTGGTTCAATCTCATATCCCCATCCATAATCTCTCCAAACAGACATTCTCTTTCCTGTGTCACAATGGTCACGAAATACGCCCCCGGCTGAGAATAATCGTATTCTTCCAGGCGAATGGAACGGCGGTGATGTATCTCAGGATCATGATTCATTGCCATTCTCCGGGCAATGCCTCAATGCAGAATCCACGATTTGACCGCCATCATTTCCCCAATGTCCCAGATTCGTGCTGTTCCGTCGTCGCTGCCGGTGAGCGCCTTGCTGCCGTCCGGTGAAAAGGCCACGGAATACACGGATCTCGCATGGCCCTGAAGGTCCCGGATTTCCTCACCACTATCTGCATCCCACAATCTTGCCGTCTGATCTCCACCCGTCAGCACCCAACGCCCATCGGGCGAAAAAGTCACGGAAAAAATTTGCTCCTCATGGCCGGACAAAGTATGTATCTCTATTCCTGCCTCGACATCCCATATCTTTGCCGTAGTATCCACGCTTCCCGTCAACATACGCTTCCCGTCCGACGAAAAGACAACAGAATAGACCGCACCAGTGTGTCCGGAGAAGGTCTGAATCACCGCGCCAGTCTCCACATCCCATACTTTCGCTACTCTGTCCGAGCCTGCCGTCACTATGCGACTCCCGTCCGGTGAAAATGCAGCAGAATACACGATAGATGTTGAGAGTTTTTTGATCTCTTCACCGGTCTCCACATCCTACAATCGAGCACTTCTGTCCTGACTGCCTGTCAAGACCCGCCTGCCATCGGGAGAGAATGCCACCGATAACAGACCTTTAGTGTGCCCTTGGAAAGTCCGGATCAATGTGCCCGTCTCGGTGTCCCACAGTTTTGCTGCCTTATCTTCACACCCCGTCAATGCGCGTCTGCCATCCGGCGATAATGCCACCGAAGTGATCCCTGCCGAGAACAGCTGACTAACCTCGCCGAACATGGAGGCCAATTGTGTGTGCCCCTCGAATAATTTCAATTCGGAACCATTCTCCACATCCCACAGTCTTGCCAGGAAATCCGTATGCCCTGTCAATACACGTTTGCCATCCGGCGAGAACACCGCTCCACGGATAGGCCACGTATAGTGACACAGGTCCGATATCACTGCCCCCGTTTGGGTATCCCAGATTTTCACCGTAGAATCAAAACTTCCCGTCAATATATGATTTCCATCCGGAGAAAACGCCGCAGAGTAGACCCAATAGAGATGTCCTGAATACGTTTGGATTGACTCTCCGGTATTCGCATCCCACAATTTTGCCGTATTGTCCTTCCCCCCTGACAAAATTCGCTTCCCGTCCGGCGAGAACACCGCCGTAAGGGAAGCGCCACTCTGGAGCACACGGATTACTGCACCTGTCTCCACATCCCAGATCCTGACGACGTTGTCTCCCGCTCCACTGTGAGCCGTCACAATCTGCTTCCCGTCCGGTGAAAACGCCACGGAATCGACCTCCCCAAATCCCTTGAAGATCCGGAGTTGTTCACCCGTCTCGGCATCCCATAGCCTGGCGGTAGAATCGCTACTGCCTGTCAACACCCATCTCCCGTCCGGTGAGAAGGCCACGGCGGAGGCATGGGCAATCCAATCCGTATGTCCCACGAATGTTCGGATTTCCATGCCCGTCTCGGTATCCCATAATTTCGCCGTATGGTCTCCGCTGCCTGTCAGTATCCGCTTATCGTCCGGCGAGAAGGCCACAGAATGAACCCAAGACTCGTGCCCCGCGAAAGTACGGATCTCCTGCCCCGTTTCCGCATCCCACAATTTCGCTGTACAGTCGTCGCTTCCCGTCAACAACAGGTGTCCATCGGGTGAGAACGCCAGGTCCCGCACAGAATAAGCGTGTCCCATGAAAACCCGAATCAATGCGCCGGACTGCGCGTCCCATAAAAACGCCCCAATCCTTCCTGCTGTCGCAACATATTGCCCATCCGGTGAGTATGCGGCCACCAACATATCATGTGCGCCGATGCCCAGGATGATTTCGCCTGACAGACCGTGCAGGGGATAGGTCATCTGCGCCCACGATGGCACAATCAAAACCGCGCCGAGCATCAATAGCACCACAATCCCAATCCCGAACCTTTGAAAACGCATGGAAATGTACATGGAAATACTCTCCTCAGCGTAACGCGAAATAGTATAGCTGAACGGATGCTTGCTCAGTCTTTGAGGCAAGTATAGGGCAAGGAAGCCCTACAGCATATCCAGTGGATCGACATCCTGAATAATGCGTAATCCCTCCCGCCGCGTGGCGAGTAGTTTTTGGATGTCATCACTTTCGAGTATCGGACGGAAAGCGCGGTAATCGGTTGCCTTCATGGCTACCTGCCAGCGGTAATGATCCCGTAAACGATACAACGGCGCTTCGACGGGCGGAAAGAGAGAAACTCCCTTCACCTTCCGAACAAGCGCCTCCACCAGTCGGTAAAGATCCCAGGCCACCCCACGCGCCTGGCCCTCTACTCGCGCCTCGATCCGCCATAGAACCAAACGGGTGATCGGCGGCATGGACAGCACACGGCGAAAGCGGATTTCCTTCTCATAAAAAGCCCGGTAATCCTGTTTCAGCGCAAACGCAACCGCGTAGTTGTCCGGGCAGCAGGTTTGCACAAACACCTCCCCCGGCACCTCCCCGCGCCCGGATCGCCCGGCTACCTGCGTCAATAAACAAAACGTCCTCTCGCCCGCGCGTGAAACCCCGGTCACCGGAGCCAGTTCCTGGACCGATTCCATCAGGCGCTCCCGTCGCTCTCCGGCCCGCTGAGGGGGATCCCCAGCGCCTCCGAAATTTTTTTTTGAAACTCAATGATCGTCTCCGCTTGGCGCAGACGCCGTTCCAGGCGGGCCACCTGGTTGCGCAATCGTTCGTTCTCTTCCTCCAACAGACTCCGTTTCCGCTTCCGGCCCCGATGATCATCCCGCAGAGCGCGACAGGCCCCCTCGCGGTACTGCGCCCGCCAGTGGACCAGTTG
>JAKQSI010000049.1 GCA_029570205.1 Candidatus Omnitrophota bacterium
CCCGGATTCAATATCGTGTTCATGCTGGACGGATGCCTGGAAAGGGACCATCTGGGTGGACCGCTGAGCCTTATGCACCGGGCCGATATCTACCTGAGAACGTTGGGATGGATCGATGAGTGAGTCTTTGACACAGGTGCAATTCTGCGGGCCGGAAGGGGAAGTGAACGTTCCCACTCCCGAAGGCCAGTTACGGGTGTTCCGGCGTGGGGAAACGATCTTCGTGTCTACCGATTTTGCCAAGCGGTTGGAGCGGAAGCACAACTTCATTGTGGGTGATCAGCGCTTGTGTGTGCTGCTGAACTCGCTTCGGAAAGGATCGCGCAAGAAGGTATTGATCTGGCGCAGTTACGCGCTCGGCGATTTGCTCATGCTGCATACGGTTCTGCGGCGGCTGCGGAACTGTTACCCGCAACTCGATCTGTACCTGATGACGAGTGAGGCGTATCACGAGCCGTTTACCGATACGCCGGTCTTTACCCTGGCCCGCCCGGGGGACCGGCAATATGACCACAAGATTCAACTGGATGGCGTGGTCGAAGTCGATCATACGGGACACAACGGCGCGAGGATTCATCGTGCCGAGATATTCTGGAGAGCACTGATGGACGGTATACCGAATGCGCCACGGCTCATGCCGGAAGACTGGTATTTGCAATTGCCGAAGGAGTCGCGGGACAAGGCGAACAAGTACATTACGGCCCGTGGACTGGCACGCGGGGTTCGAGAGCGGCCCTTGATCGGGTTCCAGGTGAAGGGATCCGGTCCAAAAAAGACCTTCCCGTTTGAGGAAGTGCGGAAATTCGTCAATCTCCTCGTCGAACGCGGATTCGACATGTTCTTGATCGAACGCGATCCGGGCTGTGTGTGGCAGGGAAACCATGTCTATTCAATGCCGAACGTGCCGACGAGTCAGATGATTGCGTTGTGCAATTGCCTGGACGCAATGGTCGTAATGGATTCGGGTCCCCTCTGGTTCTCGCATGTAACCGAGCGACCCGTTCCAATTGTCTGTTTCCTCGGCCCCACACGTCCAACTGAGCGGATCAATTACCATCCCCTGTGGAATGAGGGTGGGGCGGTAGCGATCCGGTGCAATGAGCGCGTGAACTTGAACGGAACCGTTGGCTGCCCCTCCTGTTTTGAGAAAGAGGAAAGGTGTGGGGATACCACGGCGTGTCTGCAACGGGTCCGTGCTGAGGACTACATCCAGGAGCTGGAGACGAAACTACGCGATGTGATCGCTGTTGGGAAACGGGTCTATGGCGCTTGATCGAAACACCCTTATCACGCAGTTGAAGACCTGGTGGAGCCAGCAGGATTCCCAGCAGGCGCCGGAAGGACTGTATGGGAAAGCCCTGGATTTGACCGCGTGGGAAGTGATCCGGAAATCGGGCGGATTGAGCCTTCGGAAAGACGCATTTACAACGGTCGCGGATCAGCAGGCTTACGATATCCCGACCGACCGGGTCATTGTGCGGATACCGGGCTGGACATCGAGTTGGCCGTCAACGGACCTTGGATTTGGGAACGATATTCGGGTCAACGCATACGGAAATCTCTCGGACCTTGGTAATAGCCGCTCCATCACTTTGATCGATGAAATGGAGGCCCAACAGAACCGGATGAGTCGTTGTGGCCGGCGGAGTTGGGACTTTGTGGACGGGCAAATCTGGCTTACGCCTATCCCTTCAGGGTCGGGGGATGCTGTGGTTTATGAGTACTTCAATGTGTCAGACGGCGTGTCGCGAGTCCCGCCGCAATACGAGTATTGCCTCATCTGCGGGGCCAGGGCGAAGGTGGCGCGAGGGGTGCTGATTTCGTTGATGAAACATGGTCTTCCCCGAACAGATCACGGTCTCCAACTCAGTGATCGGGCCATGCAAATCCAGAATACGTCCGATCAGGCCGCGCTGGAGTACCGGAACGAGAAGAATCGAATCTGGCTTGACATGGGGGGTGTCGGGTAATGGACGTCAAGATTGAGATCTCCCAGGCCAGTCTCGATTCATTTCTGAGAGCGGCGAATGGTGTCATTCGAACCTTGCGGGGCATTCGCGAGATCGATCTGGAGGCGGTTGGGGACTATGCCATTGCGAAGTTGAAGGAACGTACTCCCGGCAAGAAGGCGCCGGATACGTGGCGGAAAGAGATTGTTGAGCGGGCCGAAGAAACCGCGTTGCGCATCTTCAGTGAAATGACGAACGATCCGGCGACGGAACTGATTCTCCGCGTATTGGAATACGGCTCCAAACCGCACAGGATCTTGCCACGCAGACCCGGCGGGGTACTTCATTTCTTTGTGGAAGATCCGTTGGGGTCCCGATCCGGGGCGTCCAGTATCGAGGAGGTCTTTACGAAACATGTCGATCATCCGGGAACGAAACCGTACCGGATGGTACGGGACACGGACCGGGACATTGCGGAACTGCTGGACAGGTTGGTTCGACAGAGCCGGAACGATTTACAGCAGATTTGGGAAAAGGGATAGTCCATGGTCTCACAGGTTCCCCAGGAATACCCGGTCAATACCCTTCTGGACGAGTTCGCAGAGTATCTCAAGGCGGAACTCACAACGGCGAACGGCTATTCCCAGACCGTACAGGAAGTCTTTTCCGAAGCGGAGCGGCGCGATCCGGAGTATTATCCGTACCTGCGCATTGTGGAACTTCCGCAAGAGATCAACGAAACCCCGCAGAACTATTCGGATCAGTACGTATCCTTTGAAAATGTCCTGCACTTCTCCGTTGTGGGAGAGTTGATTTATGCCGATGTGGAGGGGTCCGAACCGCTGCGGCGGACCATTCTGCAGAGGTTCGCCAAGGATATTGTGACCGCACTCTATCGGATCCATGAAACGTATGGAGTCGGGGAGGATTTGGGTGCGTACCGTGTTGCCACGCCACCCGGTGAGGGGAATGACGGGGCGTATGTGGGGAACCGTGGAATGTGCGTGATTCTCGCCAAGGTGACCTTTTTCGACAAGTGCTATATCGGCCCGCTCGACGATTGATCCCGTACCGTTTCTCTACCGCCTATATCTCCTGGTGAGGGGGGCTGTGCCTGTGCGCACGGTGAATCCCTCAGCAGGAGATCAGTCCCATGGGAAAGCAAGGTCGCGGTAATCGGACCCGGATCATTCTCGGATCGGAGACCACGCAGGGGGAGGCGGCGT
>JAKQSI010000051.1 GCA_029570205.1 Candidatus Omnitrophota bacterium
TGTCCCGCGCCGCATCTCTCGGACCGTCCCCATCTCTTCCAGCAAACGCTCGGCTCTTTCCTCAAACTCTCTCCGGGATGTCATGGTCTGATCCTCCGTAACAGACAGTATCTACTCCTGTCCGATCATAACACAAAAAAAAGAAAAAACCACACCCCCACCTACATCTGTGTCGCACACCCCCGGCTGTGCTATGATGCGCTGTTCCATTGGAAATTCGCAGGAAAAAAACCCGGGGGAGTCCCCCTGAGCAAAAAGGAGAATCAAACAAGATGGATACGAAAGACAATGTGATCTCGCGACGGGAATTCGCAAAACGAGCTACGGTGGGCGTAACCGCGTTCGCAAGCATTGGAATCGCAGGCTCCGCGTTTGCCGCAAATAACGACCCGCTGAAAATTGCCCTCATCGGCTGCGGCGGACGAGGAAAAGAGGCGGTCAAAAACGCCATTCAGGCCGACAAAAACGTCAAACTCATTGCGGTCCACGATATCATGGAACAACGGGCAAAGGATGCACCCAATCAGATCAGGGAAAGCCTGAAAAAGGATGACCTGCCCGTGGAGAACATCCAGGTAGACCCGGAGCACATCTTCTCCGGTCTGAGCGGGTATAAGGACCTTCTCAAGCTGAATATGGATTATGTCATTATCGCTACCCCCCCGGGTTTCCGTCCCGAACACTTCGAAGAAGCCGTCCAGGCCAAAAAGAACATCTTCACGGAAAAGCCCGTGGCTACCGACCCGACTGGAATCCGCCGGTTTCTGCGCGCCGCACGACGGGCCGAGCGCGCAAAACTCTCCGTGGTTGCGGGAACCCAACGCCGCCATCAAAAGGAGTATGTCGAAACCATCGCCCGCATTCATGAGGGCGCATTGGGCGAGATTCTGTCAGGCCGGGCTTATTGGAACGGCGGACTGCCCTTTGCGCGGGAACGAGAGCCGGGCATGAGCGACCTGGAATACCAGGCCAGCCATAACTGGTACAACTTCTGTTGGATCTGCGGCGATAACATCGTCGAACAGCACGTGCATAACCTCGATGTTATGAACTGGGTCTTTCAAACTCACCCCATTTCGGTGATCGCCTCGGGTGGCCGCGCCTGGAAACCGCAGATCGAAAAATACGGCAATATCTGGGACAACTTCTCCTGCGATTACGAGTATCCCAAAGGCGTTCACGTGATGAGCTTCAGCCGCCACTGGATGAACTGCTACAGCGAGGTGTCGGAACTGGTAATCGGTACAAACCGCACCTTCAAAGACGGCTTGAGTACCTGCCATGACATGGCCGAACGTGGCATGAATCCCTACGTTCAGGAACACGCCGACCTTCAGGCCAGTATCCGAGGCACCGGCCCGCACCTCAACGAAGGCGTCCAGGTCGCAGAAAGCACATTCACAGCCATCATGGGGCGAATGGCCGCTTATACCGGACAAAAACTGACCTGGGACGAGGCCATGGACATGGAATTGGACATTATGCCGAAAAAACTCGCTTTCGACATTGAAATCCCTGTAGATCCCATTCCGGTTCCGCCCGTTCTCGGCTAAATTATCTTTCAAAATCTTAAACGGGGAGAGAGGCAGTTTTCCGCATCTCTCCCCGTTCTTCGTAAGGGTTGAGAATATTGAAAGGTTTCAGGCTTTTTTCTCTCGTTCTTGTCTTACTTCCGTTCGCGAATGTCTGGTGCGATTCCGTAGACAGTCTTCGTCAGGATTTGGACCGTATATTCTCCAAGGAGGGGTTCGAACAGTCCATCTGGGGAGTCCATGTGGAGTCCGTCAGCCGGAATGAGGTGGTCTATGCCCAGAACAACCGGACCTTGCTGACACCCGCCTCGAATCAGAAATTGTTGGTGGCAGCCGCAATTCTGGATGCGTTGGGACCGGATTTCCAATTTCAAACGGAACTCCTCGCAGGGGGGCCGATCGAGAATGGTGTCTTAAGGGGACCTCTCATTGTCCGCGGTGGCGGAGACCCCAGTATCGGAGGGCGATTTCATGGCGGAGATCGACTCTCCATTTTCAAACAATGGAGTCGCGCGCTTAAAGAAAAAGGAATCCGTCAAATCGACGGAGACATCATCGGGGATGACAACCTGTTCGATGACATTCCCTACGGCAAGGGCTGGCAGTGGGATGATTTACCGTACTGGTTCGCCGCGGCAATCAGCGCCTTGAGTTTCAATGACAATTGCCTGGACCTGATTATTCGGCCCGGCAAATCCGTCAACACACCAGCTGTTTGTATCACCGCTCCTCCCACCGATTACATCGAGATCATCAACCAGACACAAACGGTCTCGCAACGCCCCAAACAAAGAGATGAAATGAAGGAAATGCTGTATCGGCGCTGCAATGACGGGCGGACCGTAATTGTGGAAGGACCGGTTCTGTTGAATCAGGAACGTTTCCAGGACTATGTCACAGTGCCGAATCCGACCCTGTTCACAGTGACCGTTCTCACGGATGTCCTGCGGAAAGAGGGAATTGATGTCACCGGAACGCCTGTGGATATGGACGACCTGGAAAAACCAATTCCAGCGGAAACCCTGAAAAGCCTCTTCGTGCATAACTCCCCTCCCCTCTCGGACCTCCTTACCGTACTCTTGCAGCGAAGTCAAAATCTCTATGCGGAGATGTTTCTCAAGTATCTCGGTCGAAAAAAAATCGGGGAAGGCAGCACGGAAGCCGGGGCCAGGGCAGTGGGCGCTTACCTGAAGCGGCTGGGCATTCCCGAGAAGGAATATGACATCGCAGATGGTTCGGGCCTGTCCAGAGAAGATCTCGTGACACCCTCGGCATTGTGCGCATTGCTCAAAGGAATTGCTCAGGGTAAAAACGCCGAGGTATTCCGGAATTGCCTGCCGGTCGCCGGAGAGAGCGGCACACTCCGGGGGCGTATGGGTGATGGTCCCACAGCGGGCCGGGTCTGGGCAAAAACCGGCAAAATCAATGGGGTACGTGCCTTGTCCGGGTATATCGAATCCCGCGAAAAAGAGTTTTTCGTTTTCTCCTTTATCGTGAATAATTCCCAGACTGCCGGCAGGTCGCCTGCCAATTTGCAGGATGAAGCCTGCAAACGGATCGCCGCATTCTCTCGCTGATCCGCTCAGATGTCCTTGCCAGAATCGGCAAAGAGTCTCGACAAAAACAGAAAGATGAGCCATGAACGCACTGAACCGGTATTTCGGTATTCAAGAAGCGGGGAGCAGTATTCGAACAGAGATTCTGGCCGGTTGCACAACATTCCTGACACTGGGGTACATTATCTTTGTTCAACCGGCCGTACTGAGCATCGCGGGAATGGACAGGGGAGCCGTCATGGCCGCCACCTGCATTTCCAGCGCAGTGGCCACATTGTTGATGGCTTTCCTGGCAAAATACCCCATCGCTCTGGCCCCCGCGATGGGCCACAATTTCTACTTTTCTTTTGTCGTGTGCGTGTCAATGGGAATTTCCTGGCAGGTAGCGCTGGGGGCGGTGTTCATTTCCGGAGTGTTGTTTATTCTCTTAAGCGCCGTCGGATTCCGGGTGCGTCTGATCCAGGCAATCCCTTCCTCTCTGAACAACGCGATCGCCGCCGGGATCGGTCTGTTGATCGCTTTGGTGGGATTGCAGTGGGGTGGCTTGGTTGTGGCCGCGCCGGGAACATATATCGATTTGGGCGATTTGAGTTCCAAACCCGTATTAGTCTGCCTGTTTGGGGTCATGGTGATCTCGATCCTCCTTGCGCGAAAGTGGTCCAGCGCCATCCTCGTCGGAACCTTTCTGACAGCCCTTGTGGGCTTGTGGGCAGGTGTCGCTCATTTTCAGGGATTTGTGTCCGCCCCACCGTCCATGACCCCGACATTCCTGCAATTGGATATTGTCGGCGCGCTCAAACAAGGGCTTTTCACCGTGATCTTCGTCTTCTTCTTCCTGGACCTGTTTGACACTATAGGAACGGTCGTCGGCGTAGCGGAATTAGCCGGATTCTTGAAAAATGGCGAGTTCCCGCGCGCTCAACATGTGCTTCTATCGGATGCAATCGGAACCTGTGTGGGAGCGGTCTGCGGAACTTCGACGATCACCAGCTATGTCGAATCCAGCGCCGGGGTGGCTGCCGGGGGCCGAACCGGATTCACGTCCGTGGTGGTGGCGATTCTCATGCTACTCGCTCTCTTTTTTAGCCCGCTGGTCGGGATGTTGGGCGAACCCTATCCCATCGCGGAGAACACGTTCGTGTATCCGATTGTCGCACCCGCGCTGATTCTCGTGGGATTCTTCATGATCCGTTGTGTCACTCGTATCAACTGGAGTGATCCGACAGAGGGGATTCCCTGTTTCCTGGCTATGGTGATGATGCCGTTCGGCGGATTGCGCATTATTGAGGGAATCGCTTTCGGGTTCATTTCGTACTGCCTTTTGAAACTGGTCTCCGGACGGGGAAAAGAGGTCAGTCCGATTTTATATATCGCCTCCGTTGCCCTTCTGCTTCGCTATATTTATTTGATGAAATAGATTAGTGTAGTATAAGCTGGCAACTTTGCCTTTCCCTCCGGGACAGCATTGCGACGAGGGACTCTCCCGTGGTATCGGCGTTGGAAAGGCAACCCGGGAAGATTTGTCGGTTACAGACTTTGGAGGAAGATCCGAACCAGGAGGTTCTGTAGCGGTGGTCAGGAACGGAAACTATATGCGGCTCAGCATCTGGCTCATCCTGTTCGCAGTCGCTCAACCGGGACTTGCGGACCGTATAATCGCCGAGAGCGCCCTGTCCAAGGCGGTGGTCTATCGAGACCGTGCGATGCTGTTTCGAGAAGCGGAACTGAAAATGAGCGCAGGGACACATCAGATTCTTTTTCCGCATCTACCGACAACCTTATTGACCGATTCGTTGCGCGTATCCACTTTTTCGGATTCCGTAAAAGTATTGGGCGTCAGCAGCCGACTTGAGCCTCTGAACGAGCAAAAAGAAATCAAAAGTCGACAGTTACGGAATCAGCTTCGCTATTTGCAGGATGACTTGCAGGTATTGCTGGATCGTCAACAGACACTCACGGAGCAGATTGACTTGTATCGTTCACTGGGCCAAAGTGCAGGTCCAAAGCTCGCCGAGGAACTCCTTCGAGGATCTCCCAGTTCGGACAGCTGGCAAACCGTCTACCAGACTCTTGCCAAAAAAGTTACCGAAATTCGAGATTCCATCCGGGAACTGACCCCCACTAAACGGGAATTGGAGGAGAAAATCGCCGCCGCGGAGAATGATATTCGAAAGTTGGAGGAAAGCGTCACAGAAACTTACGAGGTTGCTGTGGATGTGGAAGCATCGGCTGCCGTCCAATCCAAAATCGCGGTCTCTTATGTTGTGCAGGGCGCCGGATGGAGTCCAGTCTATGATGTGCGTTATTTGCCGGACAGCGCCTCTCTGGAGATCACTTACGGGGCGTTGGTACGCCAGCGAACCGGGGAACCCTGGACCGATGTCCAACTGGTCCTCTCCACAGAGCGCCCCCAGCTGTACGGACGACCAAAGGAACTCTCTCTATGGGCAGTCGGTATTCAATCGGCATTGCCCCAACCCGCCGTAGAAAACCAACCCGCCCTTGCTCCTCCTGTGCCTCCGGAGGCGCCCACATTGAAACCCGGCGATTCCTCTTCCACCGTACCCGGAACCCTTTTCGAACCGAAAAATCTTGGAAGACTGGACCTGCAGGAAGAATTGGGAAGTGTGACGGTCTCCTTCCAGATCCCCACCAAAGAAACCGTCCTGTCCGGGGATGTCGAACAGCGCGTAACCGTCGCTTCCTTCCGGTCCCCGGCAAAATTGCAGTACAAAGCCATCCCCCGTCAAAGCCCTTACACATTCCTGCGTGCCGTCACCACAAACGATTCCCAGTACCCCCTGTTGAGCGGAAAAGCCAATATCTTTTACGGGAATGATTTCCTCTCCACATCCTCCCTGCAAACCACTATGCCCGGAACAACCCTGGACTTCTATCTCGGCTCCGATCCGGAAATCGAGGTTCGTCGAACGGAGCTGGAACGGACTTTGGATTCCTCCGGGTTGATCGTAACGACAGGACAGCAAATCAACTGGCTCTGGCAACTGGAGGTCAACAACCATCGCGATTCCTCCATTGTTCTGGAGATCGTCGATCAGGTTCCCGTGCCCAAAAGCGAAGGAATCGAACTGACCGATTTCCGCTGCCGGGATCACGACTATACCATGGAGAAGGATGGGATCGTCCGCTGGGTCCTTGAACTCCGCCCCGGCGAAAATCGGAAGATCCGTTACTCTTACAGAATTAAATTTCCCAAAGGTGTGAAACTCAGCGGTCTGGAGGGCTGACCGGGGTGGCATAAGAAACACACTTTTCGGCTGCAACATTCTTCAAAAAGAAAGATTCGCCCGATGAGTCGCGATCCGAGTTTTGACGTAGAACGTCTTGGAGAGCCAACCTATCCTTCCCCGCTGGTCCTGTCGAGTAAAAAGGGCGATCAGATTTCCGATTATGTGACCGACGATGACCGCGTTCTTCTGGACAGCTCTCTGCGTTTCTACAGAGAGGCCCTTGCGGAGGGGCTGGAACCTCCATCCATGGAAATTGCCGGTCCGAGAGAAAATATCTTCTTCGATCCCAAGACAGTTTGTGCGGCAATCGTCACTTGTGGTGGTCTCTGCCCGGGTCTCAACGATGTCATTCGCGCGCTGGTTATGTCTCTCTATCATCATTACGGGGTACGAAAGATTCTGGGGATTCGTTACGGTTACTATGGAATGATCGATTATCACAAAGAAGTTCCTTTAGCGTTGACCCCGGAAATCGTGGAAAACATCGACAAAATGGGAGGCTCCTGGCTGGGAAGTTCACGAGGAAATCAAAACATTGTGGATATGATCGATTTCATGGCGCGTCGAGGAATCAACATTCTCTTTACCGTAGGGGGAGATGGAACCCAGCGCGGAGCCTTGGCAATTGCGGAGGAGCTGCAACGTCGGAGCTTGCAGGTCGCCGTTGTCGGAGTCCCCAAAACCATCGACAACGATATCAGCTATGTGGAACGCACGTTCGGATTCGAGACCGCATTTTCTGTCGCCAAGGATGTCATCGACGGCGCACACATGGAGGCTATGGGCGCACTGAACGGAATCTGCATCGTGAAACTGATGGGGCGCCATGCCGGTTTTCTCGCTACACAGGCCACCATCGCCAGCGGGGATGTGAACTTCCTTCTGATCCCGGAAATCCCGTTTGATCTGGAAGGGAACCGGGGATTCCTCAAGGCGTTGGAGGACCGTATTCTCGCCCGACGTCATGCCTTGGTCGTTGTGGCGGAAGGAGCAGGACAGGAACTGCTGGCGGATGAGGTCAAACGACTGGGAACCGATGCTTCGGGTAATGTCCGCCTGGCAGACATCGGGCAATATCTCCATCAGAGAATCAACGACTATTTCCGGGATCGGGGGATCTCCGTCACCGTTCGGTACATCGATCCCAGCTACTATGTCCGGTCGCTTCCGGCCGTTCCCACCGACAAGGTGTTCTGCCAGCAGCTGGCTCATAATGCAGTCCATGCGGCAATGAGCGGCCGGACCGCAATGCTGGTGGGTATCTGGAACGACAAGTTCACTCATGTTCCCATTGAAACAGCCGTCTCCAAACGGAAACAGATCGATCCGGACGGACCGCTCTGGTTGTCGGCAGTGGAATCCACCGGTCAACCCATCCGTATGGTAAATTAAGGGCATCCCGCCGGTGGCAATGTCATTAAGTTAAACGATCCTGTAATTCACGAGGAAAACTCCCAGAATGACGGCATCTTAAGTTAATGTGTATGGGAGGCCAGACAGAGGTCCGTCTCCCGAAGATCGGGGGAGGTCAGGTGGGGGTTGACCGGATATCGACGGTTGTGACCGAGTTTTCTTAACAGCAGTCTTCTGCAATCACGAAATACCGGGAAGTGCGAACAAGAGCATGTCTCGCGACAATTCGGAACCGACATACGCGCGGGAACAGGATCTTTTTGCGCAAGGCTATAAACGAATCGCCGGGTGTGACGAGGCGGGACGTGGTCCGCTGGCGGGACCGGTCGTGGCCGCTGCCGTGGTTCTACCGACCGACCTGCAACCCCACTTGGTTCATGGTTTGCGGGATTCCAAACAGCTGACCGAGCCACAACGTGATCACTTCTATCCCATTATCATGGACCTGGCCGTCTCCTATGGCGTGGGAACCGCCGGCCCCAGGGAGATCGATGAATACAACATCCTGCAAGCTTCCCTTCTCGCAATGAAACGCGCCGTGGAACACCTGGACCTCCCCCCCGATTATGTCCTCGTTGATGGCAACAAAGCTCCTTCTCTCGGAGGGATTCCGGTAGAGTGCATCATCGGTGGAGACAAACGTTCGTTCAGTATCGCCGCGGCTTCTATCGTGGCCAAAGTGGTTCGAGACCGCATCATGAATTCCTACCACCAGCGGTTTCCGCAATACGGCTTTGATGCGCACAAGGGCTATCCGACAAAATATCACCGTGCGGCCCTGGAGGTATTCGGCGCGTCGGAGATTCACCGAATGACCTTCGCCGGTGTATCGGACCATCTTCTGGCCGCTGTGCCCGGCTCTACATTTGACTGCCTGTATCGACGGTTCGCCGCGCGGTTGACTTTGCAAAAAATGGAGCAACTGCGAAAGGATATTCTCAAAGCACACGGACTCACGGAAGCGGAGTTTTTTGTCCTTCGATACCGCTGTGAACATCTCCTGGAAAGCCTTCGGCAACAGGCCATCGATCTGCGACCCAGCACACGGGAAATGGGAGATGCCAAAGAAACCCTGGCCGCACAATTCCTGGAAACCAAAGGATACAAAATCTGGGAACGCAACTTCCGACGCCGTCGCGGTGAGATTGATATCATCGCCAACAAGGACGACCTGATCGTGTTTGTGGAAGTAAAATCACGCACCGGCGAGACATTCGGACAGCCGTTTCAGGCAGTGACAAAGAGAAAACAACAGACCCTCGTTCGGATGGCGGAGATATACCTCGCTCAGCGGGGACTTCAGGACGATTGGAACGTCCGCTTCGATGTCATCTCCATCCTGGAGCGCGAAGGCGAGCCTCCCCGAATGGAGCACATCGAAAACGCCTTCCGCGTCGATTGAGCGCCCCAGTAATCATCATCTCCCGTTGTGCCTCCCCGGCATTCCTGCCGTACAAAAAAAACATTTCTTCCGCAGCAGGATTTTCACTTGACAAAGTTGAACATTGGAGCAATAATGATATTGAACAAATGATCATTCAAAAGGAGATTAATCTGATGATCCAGATTCCTTGCCCTTCATGTGGAAAACCTCTTCCCGTGGGTGGATGCAGCGACTGCGGCGAAATTGCCGTCTGTTTTCTATGCGGTTGGCCGGAGAAACGACACGAAACAGGTCAAACAAAGGTCGAGATTCTCCCCGGGAAAAGCCCTGTGTTCTCCTGGCCGGAAATGGTTGCCGTGTGAGTAAAAAGCGCCTCAAGCCTTTTCATAGAAGACGTATGTTGTCCCGAATCTGTCGGCGGCAGAGATAGAGAGGGCTGCATTCGGCAAATAAGCGAATTGTAACCCCAGCCCTCTCGCCGGGACAATGACCAAAAGCCGCCGGGCGCGATTCACAATAAATCCAATATATTCAATCTGTTGGCGGGGGCGCTACCCCCGGTTCGGGAACCTCAAAGGTATTCCGTTGCTCATCTGCATGACGCTCGAACGCATAATTCACTAATCGGTCGAGCAGTTCGGAAAACGAAACCCCCGATGCCTCCCACAGCATCGGAAACATGCTGTGGGAGGTGAATCCCGGAATCGTGTTGATTTCATTGAGATACAGACGGTTCTCCACCGTATTGAGGAACAGATCGACCCTCGCATACCCGGAACATCGCAGCGCCAGAAACGCCCGCCGAGCCATGTCCCGTGCTTCCTCGGCCAGATTCTCAGGAACATCCGCCGGAATACGGATGGCTGTTCCATCGGAAAGATACTTGGAGTGATAATCATAAAACTCCCGATCGGGGATCACCTCTCCGACCACACTCGCTTGCGGGTCCCAATTGCCGATCACACCACATTCCAATTCCCGTACCGGCATTCCTTTCTCGACAATCAACATGCTGTCGTAACGCGCCGAGGAAGCCAATGCCTCACGCAATTCTTTTTCATTCTTGGCCTTTGAGACCCCGACACTGGAGCCGGTTCGAGCGGGCTTTACAAAGACAGGATAGGGGAACCGTCTCTGAACGGCGCAAACCACGCTGTCGGAATCCGTCTCCCAGTCCACGCGCCTGATCGGCATATATGGCCCCACCGAAATGCCGTGAACCGACAGAATGTCCTTCATCAACAATTTATCCATTCCGATCGCGGAACCGGCAACCCCCGCTCCTACATAAGGCAGTTCGCATACATCGAAAAATCCCTGCATACTTCCATCTTCTCCGCACGCCCCATGTACCAGTGGAAACAGCATATCCAGCGGTGGGCGTTCCTGTCCGTCAGTCGGGCATTGAGGCGATGGAACCGGCAGGGTCTCACCGGGCGTTCCCTCCAGGAGACGTCGCTCCAGGTGTTCCGGATGTGGCAATTCCTCGCGGGGTGGGACCGGCATCCA
Source organism: Candidatus Omnitrophota bacterium (assembly GCA_029570205.1). GTDB lineage: Bacteria > Hinthialibacterota > Hinthialibacteria > Hinthialibacterales > JAKPRU01 > JAKPRU01. The sequence goes on from JAKQSI010000051.1 coordinate 10,646, forward strand.
CCTGCCGGATGGCGAAATCGCGATGGGATAAACGGCATAGCGTTCCGGATCCAGCTTTGATGCCACCGCCCGCGCCGAGAGATAGGACACTTCCCGCTCCGCCGATCGTCCCCCGTAAATCAAACCAATCCGGATGCGTTCCTTCACGTTCATTCAACTTTCTTCTTCCAACAACTTTTCCCTGAGAATAGCAACACGCCTCCCGAAATCACAGGAAACAGTCGGATGAATGCTGTTTTGAAGTCCATTACGGCCTGAGATCTTCCCGCTTGTAATACATGAATCCGCCGGTTTCCTCTCCGACAATCAAATCCGGCCCGTTTGGTCCGCCGAAATCGGCAACCGCCGGTCCACAGGCGTGCTGCCCAAGGAAAATCGGAGAGCCTCGAAACTCGAATAACACAGGAAACTTGAACATCGGTTGAGTATCGGAGCCGACATTCTTCAGAAACAGAACAGCCGATCCCGGCAAGCCCAGTGACTGGGGCAGGCCGGTCTTGGGATTCGGGACAGAACCATGTCGCGGCGTACCGACAATCAGGTCAGTACGCCCATCCCGATCCCAATCGAACAGATTCAGTTTCAATCGCCCCGTTCCACCCGCAGCAAGGAAATTCGCTCGAATCGTGGAACCGTCATCGAGACGCAGCTTTCCCCCATCCTCCACATTGTAATCATCCACCCGCCAGTAGAGATGAAATTCGTCATGTTCGTCCAGGGCCACATACGCCATGCGGTCGCCCAGCCTTGCCACGGCGGGTTTGACCCGCCAGGTCCCGTACAAATCGAGGCCGTCGTAATAGATCGGATGTCCGAAATCCAATTTCGGCTCCGTACGTGTTCCTCGGTTGAGAAACACCGTGTGACGCGCTGTGCTGTCGCTCATCAGGATGTCCAACAGACCATCCTCGTTCCAATCGGCCACCGTGGGGCAGGTATAGCCCCATCGCGCTTCGCCCGGTCCCTGAATATCCATCCGATATCCGGGCTGGATGTGGATCACTTGCCCGCCCGCGGTGATCGGCTCGCCCGGAAGAAAGGCGGGGTTCGCATTGCTTCCCGCATTCCGAAAAAAGAGTACTCTTCCTTCCGAATTGCCCGAAACAATATCCATCGCGCCGTCCCCATTCCAATCCACTACATTCGCAACCGGCAAAGAGCCTCCGTAAAGCGTTGCCTTTTCCTGAAAAACCGGCCTCGGATCTTCATAGATTGGATTACCCTGCTCGGTAAACAACCCCGCGAATCGGTAATAATATAGCGCCCCTTCCCCGCCCGCAATCAGGTCGGAAAAACCGGTCCCTGGATTGGGATAGGCGACGGGACTGGGATTAATGATCGGGTGCCGGTGTGCATTTCCATCCGCCCGAACAATGAACCGCTTCCGATCGAGGTCCACACCTTTTTCCGCGCTATTGTGATAATAATAGAGTCCGCCGAATGTGGAGCCTCCAATCAAATCGCGAAATCGTTCCGAACCAAGATTCACTATCGTGAGGGTGCAATAGGAATGCCGCACTTCCTTTGTGGTTTTTGACACCAGACGAGGTTCGGATGCCGGTCCTTTCAACAGCCCCGGCAGGGTCACAGCATACAGAGCCTGATACGGATATCCACCCCGCCACAGTCCCGCGCCATCAAATGGATTGTACTTTGGATCTCGACCGCCATAATCTGCCGGCCCGAAAGGTATTCCGTCCCCAATCCCCAGGAAGAGTTCCACGCTTCCGTCAGGATTCATCAAAACCGCAACTTCACCGGGATTTCTCGGCAGGCCGGATATTTTGACTTTCTCCAATTCCGTAAAGGTTCGTTTTTCCGCGTCAAAAACCCTATGGACCAACGTGGAGCCGTCGATCCAAACGCCGTGAATGGCTTTGTCCTCCGTCTGGAAAACTGTTCCCGATCCGGTATAGGAGCCTTCGATGGAAATGGGTTGCCCAAACACCGGCGCGCCGTTTTCCGTGCAGCAAGTCCATGGATACAGAAACAGGCGGTTATATTTTCCTTTCTGATTTGCATACCAGCCACGGCCGATCACAAATAAATCCGCCCGTTCGGAACCGAGAACAAAAGCCGACCCGACCGGCTCCTGCGAAAGCCCGGCGGAAAATGGCCCCCACCCGTCAACAGTCCCCACCGGAACCGGCTCGCCGCTTATCAGAAAGGGAATGCCCTGTCGCGGTTCGGAACGGACCCCCGCAATGCCTGTGGCCAGAATGCACAGGGCCGGAATCAACACCCATCCTTTTCTCGCGGTTGTCACAGAAATCACTTCACATTCTCTCCTGGCTCTTAAAGGTTACACGGCCGCCCCAATAGGATCGGGACGGCCGTATTTATTCTGCTCACGTCAGGCTCTTACCACCAGTAGGGTCCCGATCGTCTGACTCAGACCCTTAATGAAGAATCCAGGAATCCACAGCCGTATCGAGAGATGCTCCTGTGTATTCCACAACATAAATTTCTTCGTCCCCTTCACCTTCTTCCGCCGATGCGCTGCGCATTCCGAAGATCAGGTCCACATAGCCGTCACCATCCAATGTACCCGGTTCGCCAAAGAAGGCCAGCGCCTCCGGCTCTTCGGGGATATCCACCAGCACGCGCATCGGGGTGAAATCTGCCGTGGTGAAAGAACCTTCCGGGCCGATATGATCGGCGATAAAAATCTCCTCGTTATCACCTACATCATAGCCCCAAATAATGGACCCGCCCTTCTGTCCCGGTATTTTCGCATAGATCAATGTGTCGGGCCGGTCCCCTGTGGCAAAAACACCGCCCTCCTCATCCGTTGCATACGTGTCGGGACCCATTGCCTCATAAACACGGACGGTGTATACCCCCGCATCGGAAACAATGATCTCCAGGGTCCCATTCCCATCCAAATCGCCCAAAGCAATCCACCCTTGAGTCGAATTGGTCGCGCTGGGATCGAAGGTCAGGTAAGATTCGATTCCGGGTTCCCCCACACCATCCCAACTCATAACAAGAACTACCTGGTTCAGAGCAAGCACAACCAGTTCCAGATCGCCGTCCCCATCAATGTCGGCTACGGGGGACAGGGCGGAAATTCCGTTTTCCACCGGAATGATTATGGGATCGGCATACGCGTTGCTCCCTGTCGATTCATAAATCACAAGGCTCCGATCCTCCGCATTAACGGTACCGACGATGATTTCGTTCTTCCCATCCTGATCCCAATCCGCGACCTGGATCGCGCTTGGTCGAGTGTCGGTTGTGGCTTCGCCAAGAAGCCCGAGTTCCAAAACTGTACTGGGTTTGGGAGGCGGGTTTTGTCCCCCCGCAATCTGGCCTCCCGCAAGCCCCGGATCGAATTCATACGCCAAAACAACATCATAGTCGTTCGTCTTTCCCGAATCGCCCACCACAATCTCCAGATAGCCGTCCCCATCCGAATCCCCAACCGCAAGCGGCCCGCGTTCGAGAACTTCATCCCCCAATCGCGGCGCGGCCCAGACCTGCGAATAACTGTCGTTGCCTGTGGACTCAAAAATGTAGATCGTATCCTGTTGGGAATTCCGACCGATTGCTACAAATTCTCGAAATCCGTCTTTATCGATGTCTACACCCGGAACAAAGGCATACGCATTCTGTCCGATATCCTGCTGAAACCGGATCTCCCAATTCGGTTCGACAACCACCGGCGGATCGGCCGGTACCACCACCCCCATCCCCATGCCCGCAACAAGAATCAAGAATAACGAACACCGTCTATTCATATCAACTCTCTCCTTTCTGTCATTTATATTCCTTATGGAAGAATCCTTAATATCGCCTCGTCATATCCCTTTCTTTGAGCATTCCCGGCGCCGAACCGCAGAACCGTATCCGAACGCCTATGGTCCATACCGCACAATATCTCCCGCGCTGGTTACCCCATTCGAGATGTCATACACAATATGGGTGTAATATCCTTCCATGGTGACGGCGCTGTTCACCTTGTCGGGGCCGAAGGACTTAATGAAATAGAGCGCATTCATCTCCTGTGAAGTCGGTCCCCACTTACTGGTGCTGAGTTGGCTCGTCTCCCGCTCAAAATACTCATAAACCGGCCCCCCCCAAATTGTCGGAATCTCCGCATCCCGCGCGAAAAAAGGATCGAACGGAACGGAAGACATATAGGCCACCGGCGTAGTCAGCTTGGCCCACCGTTCAAAGACGGATATTCGGGTGGTCCCGCCTTCCAGGGAGGCCGGTGGGTAGCGATTGTTGTCCAGCCGATAGGACTCCAATGCAACCGAAAGATTGCGCAAATCGGACTGCGCTCGGGAAACGCGGGCGCGCATCTGCGCATTCATGAAATTCGGAACCGCAATCGCCGCCAGAATCCCGATAATCGCTACAACAATGAGCAACTCAATCAGTGTAAAAGCCTCTTCCTTACGTGTTTCCTTCACAATCCATACCTCCGAAAAATACTGTTCTCCCCGTCATTCCAATTCCGGATCACGGACCGTACCGGACAATGTCTCCCGCACTCACAATCCCGTTGGACAGATCATACGGAACCATATCCTGCACACCCATCACCTCGCCGACCGTTTTCTGAAAATCCGGTCCGTACGACGCAATGAAATATAACTTGTTGACTCGCGGCCCTGCTTTATAAATATATCCCTCATCCTGCCATTCGAAATAATCGTAGTACGTCCCTCCCCATAAGGCAGCCAGTGCACGCGGATCCTGCGAAATATCCACAGGGAAAAACGGATCAAGCGGAATGGAAGCCATATACGCCACCGGCGTAGTCAGCATGGCATATCGCTTGTAAACCGGCAATCGAGTCCCTGGCACTTCATCTTTCGGCGGATAATGCGCCTGATCAATCCGATACATCTCCAGAGCGTTAGAAACATTCCGCTCTTCTTCCATCGCCCGTGTGACCTTGGCGCGCATTCGGGCATTCATGAAATTCGGCACCGCCATCGCCGCCAGAATCCCGATAATCGCCACAACAATCAGTAACTCGATTAACGTGAACGCCGCCCTATTTCCGCTTGAACGAAATCTTCTGTTCCAAAACATCTTTCCCATCCCTTGAAATACAGCCATTCCAAAACTCGAACACGTAGATCAATTGCTGGATCTAACGCATTCCATAGCCAACACGCATCACCTGTCAGAGACAGAACAATTCTACCTTGACAACACTAATATATCACTGATATGTTAGATCTGTCAACCCTGGAAATTATCCCTTATCAATACGGTTTCTTACTCAAATGAGCCTGCAAAAACAAGCGTATCGATTCATCCGCCAGCGCATTCTCAGCGGAGATATCCCACCCGGTAAACAGGTTTCCGAGTATTCCCTGTCAAGAGAATTAGGCTTGGGAAGAACACCGGTGCGAGAAGCCATTTCCCGCCTTCAACTGGAGGGATATGTGGAGCGGATTCCGCGATTTGGGACCATCGTTCGTCAACCATCCGCGAAGGATATAGAGGATCTGTACGAGTTGCGCGTCGCGCTGGAAAGTTACGCGGCCAATGAGGCGGCCATTCATGCAACAAAAGAGGATATCGAACATCTGCGACAGCTATGCGAAGACCTCCAGCAGATTCGTCGGGAACACGAACTTTCCGGGACGCGTTTTCTTTCTCCCGAAGCGCTCCGGCATTTTCGCGCTACCGATATGAGCTTTCACATCCACCTCATCCGCATCACCGGCAATACACGGATCATGCAACTCGTGACCGAAAGTCAGGTCTTGACCCGGGTGTTCTGCAACCTCATCCCCCATCAGGATTCCAACAGCATTCTCAGCGCCTATTACTATCACAGCGAGGTTCTGAAGGCCGTGGAGGAGTCGAATTCTGACAAGGCCCGTACTCTCATGATCGAGCATATCCGAAAAAGTGAAGCCGGTACTGTGGAAAACCTCCGTCGATCCCTTCAACAGCAGATGCCGGCGGGATCGCGAGAGTTCGGACTGCCCGCTGAACTCGCGGAGGACCTTTTCCGAATCGAACAGACACTCCGGGAAAATTCAAAAACCACAGGCTGAACTTCAACCCGGAAGTTCCGACGAATAACTCCGAATAACAAGCGGTTCCCCCTGCCGATGAACTGGCAACCTTGTATCCGGTCTCCCTACCCCAAGTGTGTTTTCTGCGCCCGTCCCGATTTGGCCCGCTGCGGACCGGCACAATCGACCTGATTGCAAACGGAAGAGCGATCATGGACTGTCCCACCTTACATGCCGCCCGGCGCAAAAAACTGTGCGCAGAACCGCCGCGGCAGGGGCATGTGTTTGTCTCCGGTTCCCTCACGGATACGCACCCTCACCGGCGGAACAAACCTCACCGCCAGGCAAAAATACGGTAATTCACCCTGCCCCGGGAGCCGGATCAGATTCGGTATCCTGTGCGACAAGAAAAGCAAACTGTTCCGGCTGCCGAGCACACAGACCAGTGCGAGGGGCAAGATATCTCCGCTCCCGGTGAGGTCGTCATCACCTCAATTCGCTTGACATCTCCCGCGCCACCTCGTCCAGCAGATCGATAAAACAGGTCAGCACAGAGTACATTTCCGTAAGAATATACTGGTACTTGGCATACATACACTCCAGGAACGCTTTCGGGCTGGGGTCCGCAGGCCGGTCGGCCTGCTGACGGCGGTAGTAGAGATAAGTCACGGAGGTATCCAGAAACACATTGAACAACGGATCGCGCAGCATTTCCTGCCACAAATCCTCCAGTCGATCCCATTCGGACTGCACCAATTGCGCGCCGGGCGGGACTCCGCGATACAGCTCCGGCCACTTGGCGATGTGCGCCAATGCCTTCACGCAAATCCGCCGGGAGTTCAACAGTACCTCCTGCCCCCTGCGCAATTCGCGAACCAGCGGGGCGGGGTCTCGAGGCGGCAACGGCGCGTGAAAAGGCTCCCAAAACCGAGTAATATCCGACGCCGGGTCAAGAGCATCAACCACCTCTCGAAGCGGCCGGTTGATTGCACCCTCTTTTCGTGAACCGCCCTCGGTAGCGTCGATCACCTCTCGCCCGCAATCCCGGATGTTCTGTTCCAGGTCCTTAATGTACTGCTTGAATGACACCGTAGTGGGAACCGGGTCTCCATAGTATCCCGGCACGAACACGAGATTCCCCGCTTCGGCGCTCGCTCTCCCTTCTTTTCCGCCGACTACGGTAAACCCATCCTCGCGCACCGCCGATGTTGTACGCGAGACCGCCGCATCCCGCGCGTGAGTCATCCCGCCGCTCAAAGGAAACGCAAAATCCATCCCCACCAGCACAATCGGATCGCACCCCAGGTGGACCGCCACATTGAACGCAATCTGCCCCACATTCATCCCGCGTTTGACACTTCCCACCTCTCCAAGAATATCCCCCAGCGCATCCCGCAGATATTTCAGAAAATTGCCCTGCTCATCCACCAGGGGAAAGAAAAACCTGTGTGCGGGATACTTGCGCGCAATCCCGAAATAACATTCCGGGTGAAATGCGAGAATGGCATTTTTCAGATCAGAAACCTTCTCAAAGTGGCTGAAATTGAGCTCGGTGGGGTCCGCCGCGCAAACCAGATGCGGCTCGATTCCATGACGAGCCAGCGTGTTCTGGCTTGTGTCCACGGCGATTATCAGTCCCCGATTGCCGACCCGCTTCAATTCCTCGATGTTCCTGTCCAGCGAGGGTCCCGCCGCGACAACAAAACCCGGCAGTCCTTTCGCCGCGTCTCGATACTCCGAGGGCATCCGCCCGCGCCAGAACGCGCAAAGGTTCTTTAATACATTGGTTTGATTCCGATGTCGATGATCGAGCACCGTCTTAGTGTTGACGCCATCGTAGGTTGCGGCCTCCACAATCTGACGGGCCACTTCCATGTAATAACCCGGATTCAGCTGCTGCGATGGCTTGTGATGAAGAATCTTGAAATTATGTACCATGAATCCGGTCCGAAGCGGCCTTAATAAATCCGGAAAATCTTCGGGTTTCTCCGCCACAAAACAATAGCAGGTGTCTGATGCCAGCAGGCGGCGCAGATCCATTGCGGTCAGCGCCAGGCGAAAAAGGTGCGGATCGTATTCCACCAGTGTGATACTGCGGGCATGAGACCCGAATCGTTCCAGATACGCCCGAACGTGGTATCCGAGACCCACTCCCAGGAAAAGAAGATGGATAGCCGAGGAAACCGGATCGTTCTCGGCCCAGCGCTGCGCCTCCCGGAGAGGATCGTACAGACTGCAAAGCGCGCGGGGATCTCCGCCATCGGGGGGACAATAGCGCAATGCCGCGAATTGATTCTTTGCGGGAACCAACTCCAGATAAGGGGGAAGCTGCGGATTCAGACCCGCTATTCGGTCCGCTAACGCGGGATTTCGCGTCCGCAACGCCTCCAGGTTGGAATCGAGAAATGAGGGCATCGGTAATTCCAACTACCGGGGCGACGGCATAACCTCTTCAATCGGCGCCTCGCGGGGTGGATTCTTGGGGGTATTCAGTTCTCCCTCGTACCCTTCGCTCTTGAACCCTTCCAGAAGAACTATGGCAACCCGACGATTTTGACTGCGGCCTTCCGGTGTATCGTTGGACGCCACTGGGTGATTCGGGCCATAGGATTGGAAACTCAGCCGGTTGTGCGCAATCCGCAACGCCGGATCCGGATGATCCTCCATGTATTTCAGTACGTTGTACGCCCGGGCCGCCGCCAAATCGAAATTGTCTTTGTAAAAATGCGGATTCCCCTCCCCCCAGACATTATCCGTATATCCCTCAATCCGTATCCGGTTCGGGAAACCCGCCACAATCCGTAAAATAGGATCTAAAATCGCGGTTGCCGAGGCAGCCGGAATCTCCGCGCTGCCGGACTTGAACAGAATCTCGCCCTGTATATCAAATCGGACGCCTTCTTCCACACCCCGTATCTGTACTTGGCGCGTCTTTTCATCGGAAACCAGTTTTTCCTTGGCATCTTTCGAAATCGCCTCCAAGGCCCTCTCCGCAACTCGCTTGTCCATCGTCGGCTGGGCATTGGTCGGAGTGATATTAATCGGTGGGACGTGCGACATGGTTGAGAGACCCGGAATCCGCCCGAATGATCCCTGTATGAAAGCCATGTTCTGTGAGAACTTCATTTCCTCAACACTGGCGAGAGCAAACAGCAAGATAAAAAAACACAAAAGCAGCGACATCATGTCGGAGAAGGTACACATCCACTCCGGCGCACCGGCTTTTGGTTCTTCTTCTCTCGGTTTGGGCGGCATCGCTTTCAACCTCTACCTGTTCTCACCGGTTCCTCAAAGCAGAAAATCAGATGGGTTCCAGCTCCGGAACGGGTGTAGGCGCAGCCTCTTCCTCACGGTCAATCATATACCACGGCGCATTTTCTTCGGTTTGCATCAGTGTAATTTCCACCCGGCGGTGTTGCGCTTGTCCCTCCTCCGTGTCCGTGGAAATCACTCGGCCTTTCTCATCCGTGGCGGGCAGGGTATCCGCAAATCCTTCGTAGCTCATTCGCCCGGGGTCGATCCATTCAAAATCCCTGAAGTACACCATCAGAGCGCGCGCCCGTTCCATGGACAACTGCCATTTGTCCGCATAAAGCTTCTTCGGTGGAGGTGGCCCTGTATCGCAGTGACCGCTGAATTGGATGGGATTGTCCGGCATATCCCGCAGGTTCTCGCCGATCTGCTGCAAGAAGGTTATTGCTTGCGGCTTGATGAGAGCGCTGTTTCGGTCGAACAAAGCGTCCCCGATCACCGTGAATTGAATCCCCTTCTCCGTCCCTTTGATTGAAATGGTGTCATCCAGCTTCATGGACTGGTACAGTTGCTTCATCCGCGTCAGCACTTTGTCCTTTCCATACGCCTTTTTCTTCGCGTCTTGCTCGGACTTGGACATTTTCTCCGGTTGAAGATGCGTGGATCGGATATTCTGTATAGTATACGGTGCCACCATCCCTCCAAATCCGGCCTGAAAAGAACCTGCCAGTTGTACAAACTGCTTTTCTTCAAGCGTAGAGAGGGCGAACAAAAGGATAAAGAAGCAGAGCAGAAGAGACATCATATCCGAGAAGGTACACATCCATTCGGGCGCACCCCCCGCGGATTCTTCCGGCTTTTTCTTCCTCACCATGGTCTTACTCCTCTATTCCCCGGAGACATCGCGACGCGCTTGTTATTCTTGCCCTTCCGGTCGCATGGATGGCGGCAGAAACGCCAGGAGCTTCTGTTCGAGAATGCGTGGATTATCACCCGACTGAATGGACATGACCCCTTCGATCGCGATTTCTTTCAGGAGGACTTCCTCTGAGGAACGTATTTTCAGCTTCCCCGCCAGCGGAAGGCACGTTGCATTCGCGAGCAACGCTCCGTACAGAGTGGTCAGGATTGCCACAGCCATCGAGGGACCGATCTTGGAAGGATCGTCCAGCGTCTGAAGCATCAACACCAGCCCGAGCAACGTCCCGATCATCCCAAACGCGGGCGCCGCTGTCGCCATATATTCAAGCAGCTGGGTCCCTGACTTGTGTCGGTCTTCGATAAACGCCAGTTCCGTGTGCAGAATATCCTTAATCAACTCCGGCTCCACACCGTCCACAGCCAGCCGCAGTCCGGTGCGAATAAAAGGATCCTGGACCTCATCCATGGAACTCTCCAGCGAGAGAATCCCTTCCCGCCGAGCCTTCTCGGAAAAACTGACCAGCAGGCTAACTATGTCCAAAGGCGATTGCGGTCTCGTGAAGATCGCATTCTTGATCACGCTCCCGATGTTCAGTATTTGCGAAATCGGGAAGTGAATCAATACGACCGAGATGGTCCCCCCAAAAGTACACAGGATGCTGGGCACATCGACGAAGGTCATAAGCGTGCTTGGACCAACCGAGGCGACTATCATCCCGTAGGCCAACACAAGTCCGACAACTGTCCCGACGTCCAAGGCTAGGTCTCCTTTCTACTGACAATAACACCGGTCAGCACACCCTTCCGGTAAGCCAGAATCCGGTTCAGTAGTTCATCCGTATTCTCGCGGACAATATGTTTCCGCCCCGACAAGAGCGTAATAATCGTGTCCGGGGCCGACTCGATAGTCTCGATCTGGTCTGCATTAATCAGGTATTGCTGGCCGCTGAATCGGGTTACGCGAATCATCACGTTCCTCGCCGATCTTGAATGCTTCCTTCGCTAAAGGATCATACTGACTCAGCCGATGAGAAGCAACATTGAGATACAATAAAATGGAGAGAGGTCTTCAGGGACCTCCCTCCGTTCTGCTCCTCATCTTCCGTCGGGGGAGACCATTTCTCCACCCGTCATTCGAATTCGATTACCGAACCAGGTTCACCACTTCCTGAAGGATCTGATCATTGGTGGTGATGATTCGACTGTTCGCGGAGAACGCACGCTGGGACACAATCAGGTTAGTAAACTCCGTCGCGATATCCACATTGGAGAGTTCCAGATTGCCGGACTGAATTTCACCGGTTCCGCCCATCCCGGGATCGTAAACTGTGATCTGACCCGAGTTGGCGCCTTCCGCAAACAGCGTATCGCCCAACTGAATCAATCCGCCTTCGTTGGTCACCTGCGCCAGGACAATTCCGCCAAGATAGCGCGTTGCGCCGTTGGAGAACGCCCCGATAATCAATCCGTCCGGGGATATGCTCACACTTTCCAGACTGCCGACACCGCGCCCGTTTTGGTTCAACAGGGTGGCCGTATCGCTCGCGTTTCCGTAATGAGTCATCGCCGTCAGATCCAGCTGGAAGTTGAGCGGATCAACACCACCGTTTACCGGGTCGATTCCATCAGGATCAAAATTGATGGTCGGTGTATCCAGATTTCCATTGCCGTAACTGAAGAAATGCCCGCTGCTGTCAAAATCCACATACCCTACCGTTCCGGTTGGAATAGTGTTCGCTGCATTGGGAACCACCGCCTGCCAGGCATACGAGTTTCGTCGCATGTCGCTGGTAGTATGGAAGGTGTTGGTCTCAGCGGGACCTGTATCCGTGGTAGAAACCGAAATACCGGACAGAGGCAGGTGATCGGGCCGATCGATGCTGGAATCCCCATCAAAACTCTCCGCTATTCCATACCCGCGAGGATTAAACAGAGCATTGAACGCATTGGCTTGGGCATCGAAGGCTTTTGTTCCGGCAAACCGTCCGGTTACAACCGGATTCCCGGCGCTGTCAACAATGTCCGATCCGGCAAACATCCCAGTGCTGAGTGCAACCAACTGCACACCGGAATCCCGAATGCCCAGCGCGGCAGCCACAGTCGAGGGATTGCTTTGCTCAGGCGCCGAACCGGTATTCGGATTGTCCGCAGGATTCACATTGGCCAGATTGCCGTTGTCTGTTGCACCGATCGTAAATGCATCCGCCAGACTGGCGGCAAACGGCGACTCGGTAAACTTGGTAACCGTTGCGTCTGTTACATCATTATCCACCTGGTTATCCGCAACGAATGTGCCGGAGCCGGCCGGGGTTTCAGCAAGCGTAGAGACACGCACAGACCGGGTTTTCGCCGCCAGGTCCATCATCAGCCCAAGGTTGGCTTCCCCTCCGGCGGAGGTCGCCAGCGCGGACTGGTAAGCCGAATTCGATGCCTTTCCCAATGAGGCCGCTGCGGTGTTCTCCTTGAACGAGAACTCGAAAGATCCTTCGTCGGTCAGGTTGATTTGAAGCTCCGGCAAAACATAATCGGATTGGACGGTCAATGGGTTGGTCGATCCGGCAAGCCCCGGAATGGTTGTGCCGGCCAGGTTGGAGGCCACATCGGCGCTGGTCATACCGGTTACCAGGGTCGCCACGGCGTTGTTGATCCGACTCTCAATGCGCTCCCGGATATTCTCCAGCGTGGTTTCCCCGGTGAATCCCTGATCCATGAAACCCCCGCCGATATTCAACTGCTGAGGACCTTGCACGTTGAGCGCGTGAAGAATCGCCTGATCTGCCGCCGTGAGCGCAGTTCCGTTTGCCAGGGTCGTGTCGGTCGGAAGCAGAAACTCCTGCCCGTTAAATGAGATCGCCCCATCACTCAAACGCAGGGAAATCATATTCCCCACACTATCGTTGAAAGAATAAACACCCTGTGTCGCCACGATATTGTCGATTTGATACGCCGAGAACACCGCGGTGTTATTGGTCGGATCGATGACCGGCTCGGCAAAAGTCGGGTTCTGGGGAAATCCGCCATAAATAATGTCTCGTTGATCGCGGTCCAGAAGTTCCCCGATCTGCGTGCTGCCGATCGCCTCAGGCGGGCGACTGTCGCGTGCGAAACCGAGCGTAAGAGTCCGCGAATTGCCCTGGGAATCGAACACTTCAATGGAGGAGGTTCGATTGGCCTGGGTCAACGCCTCTGTCCGGACAATGGAATTCGCTGCAACATCGAGCGTCCGCGTGAAATTCGGATCGCCTACTGTGGTAAATATCTCACCGAGAATCCGGTTGGCTTGTTCCGGAGGAACGGAATCCGTGCCCCGTGGGGCAAGGCCTATCCGAACCCCATTGAGCGCATCGGAACCGTTCTGGAAAATAAACTGCCCTGTTTCCGTATCCACGGAAACCTGGAAAGCGCTCTCGGACCCCGGAATGCTCTGTTCCACAACGGCATCCAGGGCATCGTCGATGGCCTTGGCAAGATCCTCCAGTGTGGTGTCGGCGCCCACCGACAGGATAACTCCCGCACCCTTGCCGAAATCAAACGTTGAAAGATCAATCGGCTCAACAATATTGTCCGGCGCATTGGCCAGATCCACAAAGCCGGTTTCAAACCGAACCACATCGCCGTTCAAGAGGCCGACACTTTCACCGTATCGGTTGAACAGTCCTTGCAGGCTGCTGGACACCGTGGCCGGGATCGGCTCACTGTTGGCATACAGGTTGCCGCCCGCGGTGACACTGGTCGTTTTCTGCGCTGCAATCGTGCTGCCGAAGTCCAGACGAAGATCGGCAACCGGCTTGGTATTGTCGATCTGCCCCACCGCGTTGGCCTGCCGACCCTGTAAACGGAATCCGTTCCCCGGATCAACCAGGTATCCGTCGGTATCCAGGGAGAAATTCCCGGCCCGGGTCAACACCTGCTGCATGTCGTTATCTCGCAGCACAAAAAATCCCTCTCCCTGGATGGCCAAGTCAAGCAGCCGACCCGTGGTTTGCAGGTTTCCCTGGCTGAAAATCGTGTCCACACTGCCCAGCGAAACTCCGGAACCGATCTGCCTCGGATTGATGCCGCCACGCCCGCCCTGGCTGCCCACACCCGCAAACAGCGTGGACACAAATAAATCATCAAACGTCGCCCGTCCGGCCCGAAATCCCACCGTGTTCACATTCGCTATGTTGTTGCCGATGACATCTATATTCTTGTCAATCGTGTTCAGTCCGGTTAAACCCGTGAAAATCGACCGAATACTCATTGTAAGGTGACCTCCATGTCAGCATTCCATAGATTCTGAGAAAGTTGTCGGATCAACCCGGCTTCCACACCGGATCGATCCCCTTCAACGCCGTAGCCTCTATTCTGTTCCGAGAATGGCCTGATTCCTGTACCTCCTCAACTCGTAGATTTCCGGTCCCTTTTGGGATGGCCTCAGGCGGCCTCATCCCGATGTCGAACCGACTTGACATCGCTCAGGTATACTGTCTGATTCCCGACCAGCAGCACGGGCACGCCTTCTTGAAATTGCACCTCGGAGACTTGCCCCGTCAGATAAACATCATAATTCTCCGTCGCTCCATCGTCGTTAATCGGAGACCCGATGGAAATCGCGTATTCACCGGGCGCCAATTCATTCCCATATTCCCCCAGACCGTCAAACTCATAGATATGATTCCCGGTATCGTTAATGTGCAGCGTCTCCGTTCGGACCACCGTCCCGGAGGAACTGGTAATTTTCACAACCGCATCACCGGTCGATGTCGCTTGAAACAGAAATGTCGGGGTGTCGCCGGAGAGATAGTTAAATGTATCGACTGCGGCAACGACATCCTGCCCGATCAGCGACAGGGCCTGGGAAGTCGAGGTCCCATCCTGGGCGGCTAGAATCTTCTTCAATAATTCCGTCTGGTTGGTCTGCTGTTCCAGGCTGCTGAAAGTGGCCAGCTCGGCTACAAATTCCTGATTCTCCATCGGATTCAGGGGATCCTGGTTCTGTATCTGAGCAATCAGTAGAGTCAGGAAATCCTCCCGGGTTACTTCTTCGGAAGAAAGATTGACTCCGCTCGTTGCCGTTGTGTAGGTACTGCCTAATCCGCTGACGGCGTCGGTTGACATAGTTGATTCTCCTGTTCTCACCCTGTATGGCTGATAATGTTTTTACGCAAAGTAGTTATTAAAGTTCCATTCCGGCTGTTGTTGTCGAGGAGGCCGACGGTCCTGTCCGGATGGATCGTTATCTTTCCGATGCCCGGAGGTCTGTTCATCGCGATCTCGAAAGCCGCGCTCCGGCGATTGATAGTTCCGTTCGTTCTGTGGCGAGTAGCGGTCCGAGGATTCTCGGAGAACCGCTACGTTGTCTACCTTGATGCCTTGTTCGGCCAGGGAGTTCCGCAGCGTGTTCGTGTGTTGTTCCAACAGCGAGCGGGTGTTGGCCTGCTCCGCAAACAGCTTCGCTGTGAGTGACCCGTTTTCTATGACCAGACGAACGCTGACATTCCCCAGATCGGGAGGCGACAGCCGAATCGTGATATGGCTCCGACCCTCTCCAAGTGACCCACTGACTCCCTTGACCACCTGATCCAACACCTTTTGTGCCTCAGCAACCTGGCTGTTCGAGGTTGGGGTGGGCGCTGTCGCCTGGGTTGTGGTGGAAGGGCTGCTGGTCGTCATTCGGGGGGCGGTTCCTATTGTCTCCGTTCCGGTCTGATCTGCTCCGGATTCGGCCGGCGCCGTCCGTTGAATCCGTTCCGGCTTGTATTCCATTTCCACTGTTCGCTCATAGTCGGTCGTGAACGGCTGAAGCAGTTGACGCTCCAATTCCGCCTTTTGCACGGCGATATTCTGCGGCTCCAGGGAGGTTTCGGCGGATTCAACAAGGGACACGGCCGCGCTTTCTCCGCCGGACTCACCTTCCGTTGTCGCAAGATTCGCGAGCGTGAGATTCATACACACCGGCTCTTTTCCCAGAACCAGCTGAGCGAAATCCCGAGCGGAGGACTGCGGGGGGGTGACAACAGTCAGAGTAATATTCTGACCGACCTGCTGCTGAAGACCTGCCGGAAGATCCTCCTTGCGGATAATCACCTCAATTGGTTTCTGTTCCGGATTCTGCCCGGATTGTTGTTCTGTACTGTCCGATGGCAATTCTGTGGAATCCGCGTTCACTGTCCCGGCGGTGACAACCGTCGTATCGCTCTCCGTCAAATCTGCCTGCGGACCGGGAGACACAACATCGACCTCCGACATCGACTCCACATTGCCGGGAACCGACAGGACCGAACTCACAGAGGCTTTCCGGGAAATCGATGGCGTTTCAGCAGCAAGTTTCATCGACCGAACGGACGTCTCGGTGAATTCGGTATCGGGCTTTTCGCAAGCCGCTGTCTTAATAGCTTGTGAAGATTCGTTCGGTTCCGACTCGCTCACCGAGTGTTCTTCCATCACGGGGAGGATTCTGCGTGTATGCTCTCCGCGCCGAATCGGTGTAAATTCGGTCGCCTGCGAATTTGCCTCGGACTCGGAGGTCATCCCAGCAAGGGTAATGGTCTGAGAGGAAACTTCCTTTTCCGCACGGGATGCAGCGGAAATCCCTTCTTCGGAAACCTGCGTATCCTTGCCCTGACTCACCGGGAGAGTAAAAGCAAGAAACGCCTCGCCATTCTCATCGACAACCAACTCGACCGGGGAAGATATCGGGACAGGGGAATCCTCTTTGGCTGACCGTTGAGACGTTATGGATTGCGTTCTCTTCTTTATCGAGTCATCTGTCGTAGCCACATCCGAGGGGTCCATCTGCCGGTTCCACCGTTGGGTCACCAACGAGGGCTGCAAGTTGAACGCCCTCTCGGCTGGGGGCATTTCTGGAGTCCGTGGGTCCGGCAAACGATCTTGTCCGGTGGCAGGAATCAAGGATCCATCGCCCTGCGTTTCTCCGCCGGTTTCGTTTATCGGGAACGAACCTGGGTGAATAGCCCGCAAATCGGCTGTTTCTTCGGTTGACGTATCGGCGCCCCCTATGACTGTCGCGCCCATCTCCCGCAATGTATCAGACTTGAGAACGGATGGATCGCTTGAGACTTTTTCTATTGTGATATTTGTTTGATCGACCGCAGCCGGTTCGGTTGTTGCGCTCTGAAAGGAACCCGTGTTCAGGAAAACGCCGTCGCCTGCAATGACCGCCTCCTCAGACGCCGTTTCTGATGGGATCTGTTCGGAACTTCCCTGAACCTTTTCCAGAAGTTTTGACAGATCCTTGAGAGAGATCAAAAGCCGGCCCTGAGAATCTTCCGATATGGCGGAGGCGGGAACATACAGCCGCGTTTCGCCTTCGGATGCCGAGGATTCCCCCATTATTGTGGGAGTGGATTCCGTCGGGAACAGAAACGACAATGGCATGGATTCGACATTTGGTGAGTTTGTCAGGAGACCCGTGTCGGGATCAATCTTCGCCTGTTTGATACCCCCGGCCTGGAGCGCTTCGAGGAGCGCTTGATCGAACGACACCGCACCGCCTGTCGTCGTCCGGCCGGTTTTTGCCGTCACGTCGCCCGCAGAGACGGGGAATACCTTTTCCGGAACGAACAGACCGAACAGTGTAATTTGCGACATCAGACCATCCCTGGCCGAAAATCTCCCACACGGATTCCATCCGTGGATCAATTGAAAAGGAACCGGGGTTCCTGTCGAATGGGGGTGCGAATTGTCTTTCTGTGGGTGCTGGTGCGGACAGGTTCCGGGAACACCGGGACCGTCAAATCATAGAAGCGGTTGCTTTTCCCAGAGCAAACCGGATGCCAAGCCGCCGCGCTTACCCCGCCACCCGCACGAAATCCCAATAAGTAAGGCGTTTTTATTAAATCTACCCGGTTCCTCTCTTGGTCGAAACTTCATACCACCCCGGCATTTCTTGCCGCATTACCCGCGAATCGGGAACAAGTTCTCCCCTCTATGCCGACGACGGTCGGAGCCTTGCTGTATAATATTGAGGGCATGAATGTTTAAGAAAGGAGAAATCTCATGAATAAGATAATTTCCACCGTATGCGTTTTAAGTATATTTTTTCTTGGTGTGTGACATCGCGCAGCCTCCCAATCAGACGCCCTGACTGTTGATGAAAACCGGAGACCGTGGGGCCTTCCTGGGGATTGTAAAGCAAGGGGCAACCGTCAAGAAGGAATTCACATTGAAATGGAATGATGCCAAACCGGGCAATATCAAGAAGGTCCGCTACGGTGACCGTGAAGCCGTATTTTCAGTGACAGACACCGGCAAGGCGGCGGTTGTTGATGTGGAGTTCTCCTGCGCGGGTAGCCCCGGTTTCGGCACCGGCGAGTTGGTCCTTGAGCTCAACGATCCTGCCTCATCATCCCATATTCCTACATGGTCCGGAAATGAAAAATCCACGTCCCCCGGTCTGTACAGTCCCCGAGGACGGGGAAAGGGAGAATTTGCCTGGATTCCAGCGTGCGCCGGAATGGCGGGATTTTACCCCCCTCAATCCCCCCGTAAACGGGGGGACGCATTCCTTCTCCCTCCCCGTTTACGGGGAGGGTCGGGGTGGGGGTCCTTCCCTTATTGAACCACTCTCACGCACTCTCAAATTCCGATTCCAGGATCGACATGACCACCAGGTCATGATACTGACCGTTCTGGAATATGGCATCGCGGGCACGGCCCTCTTCGCGGAATCCCAATTTTTTGTACAGATCAACGGCACGTTCGTTGAATGCGAAAACCTGAAGGAACACGCGGTGCATGTTCATTTCCCGAAACGTGAAGCGCATCAGGGTTCGAAACGCATCCTTGCCGTAGCCTTTACCCTGCGCCTGGGGGCTGAGATGAATCCCGATTTCCACGCTGCGATTTTTGTGGTCGATCCCGTTCATCTGCACATACCCGACCGCCTTCCCATCCGGGTCCTCCACCATGAAAACCACATTGCGGGTATCGGTCGCTGTGCGCTCATACCATTTCTCCTGTTGAATCTCCGTCACCGGCATATACGAACAGTGAAACGGCATCATTTCTGGGTGATTTCGCAAGGCTCTCAGGAACTCCACATCCCGCTTTTCAAGCGCCCGAAGAGTGATTTTTTCGCCTGGAATCATCGCCGCCACCTCTTTAATCAGAGTGAATCGCCGAACGAAATAACCGCGTCGATCACGCGTTCGATTTCCTCGTCAGTCATATCCGGGTAAAGCGGCAGGGTCAGAATCCGTTTCCAAATTTCCTCCGCCACCGGGCATTGGGATTCGTGCGAAGCGTAATATGGGTGCATGTGGATGGGATAATAATGCACTCCGGGAGCGATCGCTCGACGTTTCAAATGGGCGATCAGGCGGTCCCGTTCGGGAACCTTGATATGATAGATATGCCAGGAAGACTGAACCTCCGGCCGTTCAGGCGGGCGTTCAATCCAGCCATGGGGTTCAAAGGCCCGGTTGTATCGCTCCACGATAGCCCGCCGTTTGCGGTTGTTCTCATCCAGACGTTTCAGTTGGACCAGGCCCATAGCCGCACCGATATCGTGAAGATGATACTTATATCCCAACTCATTTACCCAGTACTGCCAGGCGTAAACGCGGTCCGGGTCGGAGCGGCTGAACGTATCCTTGGAAATCCCCATCCAGCGCAGCTCCCGCAGTTTCTTGCCGAAGAGCGGATTCATGGTGGCAACTGCGCCTCCCTCGCCGCACGTCAGGTTTTTCACCGCATGGAACGAGAAACAGGTCAGAGGAGAAAGCGCGCCGATCTTGATCCCCCGGTAGGACGCTCCGCAGGCATGGGCGGCATCTTCAATAAGATGGATGGATCGCGCTCCGGCCAGATCGGAAAGCCGGTCCATCTCGCAAGGATGCCCGCCATAATGGACTGCGAAGATAGCCCGGGTTTTCGGAGTGATCTTTCGACAAACATCGTCCGGGTTCACACACAGCGTATCTTCGTCAATATCAGCGAACACCACCTTGGCCCCGCAGTATTCCGCAACATGCGCGGTGGAGACAAAGGTGATCGTGGGGACAATGACCTCATCCCCCGGCCCGATGTCCAGGACCCGCAACGCCAGGTGCAGCGCGGCCGTGCCGGAATTTAATGTCACTACTTCGGGCACGCCGAAATACTCCTCCAGCGCATCCTCAAACTCCTTGGTGACCGGGCCAAGTCCCAGCCACCCGGACCGAAGAACATCACAAACCGCCTGAATTTCCTGCTCGGTGATCGACGGACGAAAAACGGGAATCAATGGAAGAGGTTCTTTTTTTGCCATGGCAAACAGTAATGTACCACAAATCACCGGGTCTTGTCGAATCGTGGCCATTGTGCCGGTGGGGGATTGGACGGCGTCTCGCCCATGGATACCGGATTCCGGTTTTCGTTGCCGTGACGGAGCCTGGCCGTCTCAGGCAGGCGTGACAGGATAAACCAGTGTAATATACGGAGATAATTTCCCATCTGTCGTTCACAGGAAGGTCCTTGCCATGAAATCTCTTATTTCAAAATCGCTGCTTTTCTTCTGCCTGATCGGTATCAGTCTCCCGGCTTTCACCCAGGATCAACAGTTCATTCAAGTGATGACCTTCAATATCCGCTACAACAATCCGAACGACGGCGTCAACGCCTGGCCGAATCGCAAAGATGCCGTAGCAGAGTTGATCGGGTCCCGGTATCGTGTCGATTTCGCCGGTCTGCAGGAAGCATTGAAAGACCAATGCGCGGATTTGGAGCAGCGGCTTCCTGACTACGCCTGGATCGGTGTCGCGCGGGATGACGGCAAGGAGGCAGGCGAATTCTGCCCAATCTTCTATCGAAAAGAACGTTTCGAATTGCTGGATCATGCAACCTTCTGGCTTTCGGAGACCCCGGAGGTGCCCGGGAAAAAGGGATGGGATGCCGCCTGCAATCGTGTAGTAACCTGGGGCAAGTTCAAAGACAGACAGACCCAGAAAGAGTTCTATCATTTCAATACACATTTCGATCACCGGGGAGAAACCGCTCGACAGGAAAGCGCAAAACTGATCCGGCGACGTGTTTCGGAAATCGCCGGAAAGACACCCGCAATTATCACAGGCGATTTCAATATGGGGGAAAACTCCACACCCTATGCCGTTCTGACCGGGAAAAAGCCGGTAAACGACGGCCGACCCGATCTACGGGATGCGCGATATGCCTCCATCCACGGGCATGAAGGGCCGACTTCAACATTCTCAAACTGGACGGAAATCAGCGAACCGGAAACAAAAATCGACTACATTTTCCTTTACGGTGATATCCGTGTATTACGCCATCGTGTACTGACGGATCGAATCGAGGACCGCTTTCTGTCCGATCATCTACCTGTGCTGGTGGAAATTGAGATTCTGTGATGAAAAAAAGAAGATTCTTCTCCATCGCGGCTTCCGGCTGAAAGCATCAGCCGGTCCATCCTGCCGATCGGATGCCGGAAAGTAGTGCCGGTGTTTACTCCACAACGAGGAACCGCTTTATTCCCAATACGTCTTTGCCGGAGACGGTGACTGCATAGTGACCCGGATAGGCATCCTTGGGCACGGAAATCGTAACTTGTTCCCCAATTCGCGCTTTTGACGGCTCCACAATCAAGCCGGGAGCTTCCACAGAGAAACGTCCCTTCGCGGCATATTCCGATAATGAATACAGCGAAATAGTTGTCGATTCGCCGGGCCGGACCTTGGGCATTGCATCGAATCCCATAATCGCCGGGCTGTCCAATTCGCGAAGGATCACCAAGGCCCAGTTGCTTTGAAGAGTGAACGACAAGTCGTCGCCCGTACACACAATCGGAATCGCGGACCAGGTCAGCGTCTCAATATCGCAGAGAACGGCTTCCTGTACCTGTGAGGCCAGACCGGGAACGGTAACCGTGTATTCCCCGCGTTTGTCTGACGGTCCCACACCCCAGGGCCAGATCGGGTCCTGGCAGGATGGGCGGGCCGCGATAATTGCGCAGTAGTCATCGCCAAGAAACCGCCGCGTTACAATCTCCGGATCGGACGCAGGCGGATCATGATCATCGACATCGCCCCAGACAAGCGCGTCATGCGCCGGATACCGCGCGCACAGCCAGTTCGCATCCGGCTCCGTGATGTCCGCTTCCCCACACCCACCGCCCGGAAAGCCCGCCAGAGACCCCCAGAACGCACCGCCCGCATAAACATAAGGTTTGTACGGTCCCATCGCAATACGCATCAGAGGCAGGTCGCGGGGACAGCGCGCAGCCAGCGCGCCGTGCACATAGGGCGCAAACCAGTCCGCCGAACCTTCCGTTGTGAACAACACATTCGGATTGGCTTTCCGGGCCGCCCTGGACACCTTGGAGAGTAACTGCTTGATCCATTCGTTATAGCCGAACGGGGTTTCGTGGTGGTGCGCCGGGTTGTAGCAGGGGAGATAGTAAAATCCGAGCGAGTCGATCCGAACGCCATCCGCGCCGGTCTCTTTCAACAGGCGATAGACCGTATCGGCCAGATGATCCTGCCATTCCACACATCCGGGACACAGATGAATGAATCCCTCCTTGCTGTATGGACCGAACCGGACACCTTCCTTATTCATCACGGCCCATTTATCGGCCTTGCCTGTCTTACCGAGAACACTCTCCTTGTAAACGATATACCCTTCGACATACAACTGCGCATGAAGTCCCAGCCGGTGGACACCTTCAATCCCTTCTCGGAAAGCCTCCGGGCCGCCCATGTCCTCACGAATGACATTGTCTCCATCCGTATGGACGGGATAGAACATGGAGGAACGGCAATAGAAAGCATATTCGGGAAAGTCGATTGGGCAGCGGATATGCGCCTTTGGGAGCTCGCGGAAACTTTCCAGGGCCAGCTGTCCGCCGTAATCCGGCTTGATCCCCGGCCCGCCTTTCTTGAAATGCCGACCCACGCTGCCGCTGGATCGCCGGTACCACTCCGGCGGGTCCAGGTGAGTAAACGCACTGTTGAACCACGAATGATACGCCCGCGCTGCCGGTCTCCAGTCGCCTTCATACACCGAGATTCGTGTCGGAGGCAGGTCTATCGACTTCCCCGGAGCCAATTTGAACGGCGGGAAATAGTTCAGTTCAACTACCGGCTCGTGAATAACAATCCGCTTGGGCAAGACATTCCGGTCCATGAAAATCATACTCAGTGCGCTTTTCGAGATCGGGTCCCAGATCGCGTGCCACTGCATGGACATCTGGTTGCTCTCGCCCAGCACGCCGCCGGGACGTTCCCAAGCGGGGATCACCAGACCCGCCTGGTCCATGGTTGTAGCGAGATTCTTGCCTGGGTCAGGGCCGAGACGGAGACCCTCCAGGTACGGAAATGCCCCCAGGAACTCTTCCTCTTCGTCCCCCCGGTTGGTGATTCGGAGGTACCAATCCGAAACACCCGATTCTCTCTTCAGGATAACTTTCAGGCGGATCTCAAGATTCTCATGCTGGTAAGTCAACACGAGACCCCCACGCTGTTGCGCCTTCAGCAGTTGACAGGAGGATGGCTGAATGATCTCCTTACAGATTTCCGCTGGATTGTCAAAAACCAGCTGATATTTGTCATTGATTTGAATCTCAAATTCTTTTGTCAAATCCGAGAAGATTCGAAAAGGCATTCCGCCCGGAGCAATATCTTTCAGACAATCATCGCCGAGACTTCGATTGAGAATCCTGCAGAGTCCTCCGTTTTGTGAATCGAACTCTATTCGGCAGAATTCGTTTTCCAGGACAATCGCTGAGTTATTCGCCGGGGCGGCGTTGCCGCTCATGCCGAGGTGCAGGGCAAATAGAACAGTACATATAAAGGGGATGGTTCTCATATTGCGGATTCCTCTGATGATTGGGGGTAATGGACAGATTGGGCATATTATTTTATAGGAACCGTTTGAAGTGAAGGTTCCGGGAAACCCTTTTTTCGGGAGGGAATAATGCCCACCCATTCGGCTCCGCGCCGCATATTCTGGGTTGACGGATGAGAGTGTAGCGGTGTAAAGTAAGGTATCACCTTATGGATACAGGTAATGGAACAAGTCGATTAAGCTCAGGTGTAAAATCCCCCCGGAGGTGTTGCCTTATGAATGTGAATCGAAAAAAACGCATCGGTTTTACACTTATCGAACTTCTGATCGTCGTCGCTATCATCGGCATTCTGGCCGCCATCGCCGTGCCTAATTTCCTTCAGGCCCGAAACAAGGCCCAACTGACCGTCATCATCCGCGACATGCGCACGATGGACGATCAGCTCAGCATCTATAAACTGGACAACAACCGATACCCCGTCTCAGATTACGTCAAAGGCAAGAACAGCTTACTTATCCTTTCCACGCCGGTCTCTTATATGGCCACTGTGCCGTTCGATCCGCATCGAAAATCTCCGGAACTGATTCAGTCACAGGGTGAACTGTATAACTATTGGTACAACGAGGAAGACCCCAACAACCGATACAACACGGGTGGCAGCGCTTGGGATGCTAACGGCTGGTACATTTATTTGTTTTCCGTGGGGATGGACGGTGATGTGGATTGGATTACGTACAACCCCAGCAACGGGGTCGCGTCCAACGGCGATATCCGCTATTTTTCACCGAGAAGGACCGCCGATTGGCAGGACTCCATAAAATGATGGGCTGTCGGGCTTGCTCAGACAGGACTCACGAATAATGAAATATCGGGCAGATCCGGGTTCAATCCCCGTGCCAGTCCCAGGAGGTCTTCGCCCATTTCTATTCCGCGTTCCAGGCAAAACACAGCCAGGTTAAAATAATGGTTGCCCAGGATCTGCCGATCCAACCGAGTCATGCGAGGCTGATTTCCTCGCAACCAGTCCGTCTCATTCCTCCACCAGCCATCCCAGTTCACAGAATCCGCCGGAGAAACTCTGAATAGGATCGGTTGCGGCGCCGCGTCCGCAAACGGATCGGGAGTTTGTCTTGTCCGAGTGCAATAATCCACGAGATCCGCGTCTGCGTACACCGGACCGTTCGCAGTCAACACGCCCTGCAATTGTTCCGCACGGGTGGAGTTCCAGACCGGATGGATTTGAAGCCCCACAGGTTCTCGTTGAACAACGGCCGAATAGAGATGCGGAAAAACGGTGTTGATCTCTCCCAGGTACGCTTTCGAGCCGGAAGGAATCTCCCGGATAGATCGCTGAATCCACCGTAACGGTATCTCATCCGTTCTCACCGGCGAATGCCAGGACCAGAACACTGCCGCCACCAGGCAGGCCGGAACAAACCACCGGCCCAGTCTCACCGGGCCATTGTGCGCCACAAGCGCAAGCGCACAGGCCGGCCACGGCGCAAAAAAATGTCCGGGGTGGCGATGCAAAAACACAAAACCCAGATTGATCGCTCCAAGCGCGGCAATCCACCACACCTGCCGAACCTGACCGCTACAAAAAGCAAGCAACCCCAGAAGCAGAACCCCCAATCCCCCCCATAAAACCGCCGTCCAATCAAAACGGGAAATCCCTTCCCACACCTGATTCTCGAATTGTCCACCAAACAGGAAACGGATCAGGCCCGGCAGGGTCCCGGTATCCGTCTGATACAATGGCGGTAACTGTCCCGAACGCAGCAATGGGAAGGCCAGAGGAACAATTCCCAAGATGAATCCGATGCCGAAACGCGAGAGCGAAATCCATACACCCCGCCGATCCACAAACGGCACAACACACAACAAAAAAGCAAAAGGAATCAACAACACGCTCGTCGAAACACCGATTCCTGTCAGCAATCCCAACAACACATAGAATGAACAAGGCCCCCGCAGATTCCGCCGCTGGTACTCATCCATCAGAACGAATACTCCCATCAAACAGGCCCAAGCCGGACCGTACACCTCTGCCGCGAGCGCATGACGCATTACCCACGGCGAAAACGCCCACGACAAAGACAACCCCATCGCAATCCATCCGCCATTCCGTTGCTCCCGGATTCGTCGATAGAGAAATAGACAGAACAGCGATGCGGCGATTGCGCTGAGAAGCGCCGAGAGAAGGTTTACCCGAAACGCCACGGAACCAAGCGGCAGGCAAGTCAATATCTTTCCGAGAAGGACATAGACCGGCGAGCCGGGAGCATGAGGCACGCCCAGGCACCAGGATGCCGTAATGAATTCCCCGGAATCCTCCCACGCCAGATCCGGGCACAACAACGCCAGGTAGACCGCGAAGGCAACCAGGAAAGTAAGTCGAACAGGACTGTGAATGGGCATGTACACGATGGGTTCCATAGTGCTGTGGCCAGCTCCACAGGCTGGAAGCCTGTGCCACCCAGTTTGTGGCCCCTGGATTCCGGCTTTCGCTGGAATGACGGTAGAGATACTCCCTCCCCATTTACGGGGAGGGTCGAGGTGGGGTTCTCGAGCCATCGCCCGGGGAGGGGCGGGGTGGGGGAGATTCCTGGTCGCACCACTCCTCATTCCCCCATCACTTTGATAATCAACCTCTTCGGGCGGCGACCGTCGAACTCTGCGTAATACACCTGTTGCCAGGGCCCCAGGTCCAGGCGGCCGTTTGTGATCGGAAGAATCACCTCATGGCCGATCAGAAGGTTTTTCAAATGCGCATCTCCGTTGACCTCCCCCGTGCGGTGATGCCGGTAATCCGGTCCCTGGGGAGCCAGTCGATCCAGCCACTCGTCAATGTCCTGAATCAGGCCGGGTTCCGCATCGTTCACATACACTCCGGCCGTGATGTGCATGGCGGAAACCAGCGCCATCCCCTCCTGAATCCCGCTGTCGGATACCGCTTTCTCAACCCTGGATGTGATGTTGATATATTCGCGGCGTTTCGAGGTGTTGAATGTCATATACTCCGTGTGGGATTTCATGGCCATCTCCTTACCGGGCGATTCTCATGCGCTCTGGAAAATTCCGATGGAGTCTGTCCCGGTGAACATGCCTTGCGCGTTCAACTTAAATTCGTCCGGGTTGGTGGCAGCGGCAAGCGCCTCATCATAATCAATAATTCCGTCCCGAAAAAGACGCAGCAGGTCCTGATTAAATGTGTGCATCCCGACCTCGGCCCCTTTCTGCATAAACTCTTTCAGTCTCCAGAGTTCTCCTTCGAGAATGGCCTTCCGGGTGCTGGGCGTGGTGCGCAGAACCTCGGTTGTCGGAACCCGTCCTTTCCGATCCCGTCGCCGCAATAGGCGCATACAGATAATTCCTTCCAGGGAAAGCGCCAGCTCCTGCCGAACCTGCGGTTTCAGGTGGTCCGGGAAATAGTTGATGATTCGGTCCATGGTGTGTGAAACGTCGCTTGTGTGCAGCGTCGAAAGCACAAGATGGCCGGTTTCCGCGGCGGAAATGGCGGTCATCATGGTGTCATTATCGCGCATCTCGCCGATCAGGATCACATCCGGGCTTTGACGCACAACATGGCGCAGCGCATCCCCGAAAGACACTGTATCGAATCCGACTTCCCGCTGATTCACCACCGACTTCTTATCCACGTGAAGAAATTCGATGGGATCCTCAATGGTCATGATATGGCGGCAGAAATTCGCATTGATGTGGTTGATCATCGCGGCGAGTGTCGTAGATTTCCCGCTTCCGGTCGCCCCGGTCAGCAGCACAAGCCCGCGTCTCAGTTCCGCAAACTCCCGCGTCACGATCGGCAGGTCCAGACCGTCAAAGGTCAGGTCCTGGTCCTCGATCAGACGCGCGACCAGGCCGATCTGACCCTGCTGACGAAACAGGTTGATCCGATACCGTAATCCGCCTTCAAGGGAATAGGCAAAATCCAGGTCCGGCCTTTCATTGAACAGCCGTTTCTGGTAGTCATTCAAAAGACAATCGACGATCGCCTTGACATTTTCCGCCGAAAGCGGAGAAGTCGTATCGCGAATCACTTCGCCGTGAATACGGAACGAAGGCGGCAGTCCGACCTTCAAATAAAGATCGGATGCGCTCTTCTCTTTCATTCGCTTGAGCAGTTCGTAAGCATTCATAGGCTTCCTCCCGGATGAAGTTCCATGGTGCAAATGTAGCCTGTGTTGGTCTCGTCGTCCACTTCACTCACGGGATAAAAAGGACCGGATCGGCGACTGTCCAGAAATATCGCTTAGGAGATACACAGAAGGGCGGAAACCTGTTACACTCGGCTGAACAAAAACCGAGAGGGAACCCCCTCCGAACAGACAGACAGTGGAAGAGGAATGAAGACCCCAAGAATCGGTTTAATCGGGATCGGCGGATTCGGCAGCGCACATGTGGAGCACCTGGGTTTGCTCCATGAACGGGGAGAAATCCGCCTGACCGCTGCGGCTGACCCGGCCTTCCCACAATTTCGAAAAAGTGTAGAACACCTCAAAAGCCTTGGCGCACGAATCTTTGAGTCTTCGCGCGAACTCCTGGAATCCGGCCTGGTAGATGCGGTTACCTGCGCTACCCCCATTCCCGTTCATGCTTCCATGGAACTCGATCTCGCAGAACGGCGAATACCGTTCTACATGGAAAAACCGCCTGCGGTAACCATCCAGGACATGGACCGGGTGATTGAGGCCGTTCAGAAGGCCGGGATTCCGGCCGCGATCGGATTTCAATTCCTCTCCATGCCCAGTATCAAGGCCATCAAACAGCGAATCGTCGAAGGGCGATACGGAGCGGTGAAGGAGGTCATTGCAACCGGAATCTGGAAACGTTTTGAAATCTACTATAATCGAACCTCGTGGGCAGGCAAGTTGATGGAAAACGGGGCGTATGTGCTGGATGGAACTCTCTTCAATCCGCTGTCGCATATCCTTCATCTGGCCCTGTATTTCGCCGGAACCGAACTCAACAAGGCGGCCAATCCGGTCAATATGCGGGCCGAGCTCTATCATATCCATCGCATCCAGTCTGAGGATACCTCTTGTGTGGAGGCAGAGTTGGATACTGGTGGTCGGCTGTTCTTCTACGCCACCTTGTGTGCCGGGAAGCAGCTGACTCCGGAGATCATTGTAGAATTGGAAAAAGGAACCGTTCGGTGGACCGGGGGAACGACGGTTTCGTTCATTGAGAACGGCGAAGAGAAAACCGAATCGTTTCCCGTGCCGGAAGACCGGGTTCACCTGCTCGCATTCGGCTCATTTATCGAGGCTCTCCGGAGCGGAACGCCGGTCGATTGCCCGCCGGAATTGTGTCGTTCATTTGTTCAAACAGGGAATGGCGCATTCCTCTCCTCGGGTCTGCCAAGAGAGATATCCGAACGGTATATCCGTCGGGTACATGAGAATTGGTCCCGCACCGCCGAATTGATTGGGATTCGCCAGATTATCCGCAGAGCCATTCGCGAACGCGCACTATTTTCGGATCTGGAGATTCCATGGGCTGTGCCGGGCCGGTGGGTAGATGTCTCCAATATGCAGGAATTCAACCTGTATGAGGATCCCCAATCGGAACCGCCGTTACCGCCGCCCAAGGGACGTTAAAATCCGCTCAAACTCCGCGACCACAACTCGCGCATCGTGCGTCCGTCTCACATATTCCTTCCCCGCATCGCCATAGACCCTTGCTGTCTTCGGAGATTGCTGCCACCCCCTGCATCGATCCACCAAAGCGTTAAAATCACCTTTTACGCAGATTCCTGTTCGGTGTTCCTCCAAAAATCCACCCGGATCGAGTCGGTATGAGAGAATCGGCACACCCGCACGCATTGCTTCCAAAAACGTGTTTGGAAAACCCTCCAGCGTCGAGGTGTTTACAAATATGACAGCCTGCCGGTATTCGTTGTCGATTTCACGGAATGGAACACCGTGAGAGAGACTCACGTTCGGTATATCGTGAAGCGTTTCCGCAACCTGCCGATTGTATTCGGGGTGATCTCCCCAAGGCATAACCATTCGAAACGAATACTCCGGCAGGGCCTGAGCAAGACGGATGAATGAAATAGGGTCTTTATAGGGGTCGCACCGTCCCACCCAGAGAATCCGCCCCGGTTCCCTCCGGCAGGACTCTTCAATGAAATTCTCCACCGGCGCGCACGCTGACCGAAGCACATGGGATCCTATCCCGAAACTCTCCAGCAAAAGACGCTGCTGCTCTTCATTCTGACAAACCACACAATCCGCGTGCCGAATACCCCACCGATAGGCACGGTACATCCACGGGTGACCTTCCTGTGCCAACTGGTCCCGACAGTCCAACAGACTGGCTGTCATGAAACAAAATCGACCGCGAGATACCTTCGAAAGCGCCGCCGGCAGCGCTGTCTCCCATCCGGCACATCGCTGCACATAAACGTCCGCCCGGCAGGCAAGAAGAAGCCGGCATGTGTCCCACAACAGGCGCATCTTCGACCCTGGAGCAATCTTCAGCACATGCACTCCACGGATATCTCGTTCCGCATAGGGTCCGGGACCGCGTGTCACAAAGTATACCTCATGCCCCGCTCCGGCCAGCCCCGTGGATAGATGAAACAACTGCACCTCCGCCCCTCCGAATACCGAGGAGTCTTCGGGATCGAAAAGCGGATAGGCGCGAAGGTTGTAAAAAGCGATTCTCACGGAACAACCCACACGAAATCAGGCATAATAACCCATTCTCAGCCTGCAACGGTTTTTCGTCCAGGGTGTTTTCTTTCAAAAATCCCGCCGACGTGCAATGATAACCGCGGGAGCAGGCCTCCATGTCTCCTGTGCTTCCCCCCGAAGATCGGGGGGAATACAAGGGGGTTGAGTTCAGGATAGTAGAGATTCCAGAGGTATGGCAGCTGTTTTTCGTGTTAATCGCCGTCTGGCCTTTCCGAGCAGTCAACCCCCACCTGACCTCCCCCGACCTTCAGGGGAGGAATTGGGGTTGCCCACGTCACGGCTGACAGGCAACCACGAGGGGTTGCCCCTGCGCCATCCGGCAGATAGGTTGGAGTGACGGAATTACCCGGCAATCAGCGAAAAACTCTCGATCAGGTACAACAATAATGAACTCCATGACCATTAAAACATGTGAAGGTGGTGTGACTGCACCGATGGGATTCACCGCTACCGGAGTATCGGCAGGAATCAAGAAATCCGGCAATCTGGACTTGGGACTTCTGTATTCCCAAGTGCGTTGCGCGGCAGGCGCAGTTTATACGACCAACCAGCTGAAAGGCGAATCATTGATCGTCACCATGATGAGTCTGAGTGACGGTCATGCGCAGGCCGTTGTGGCGAACAGCGGCAATGCCAACGCCTGCACAGGCGAACGCGGCATTCTGGACGCGCGCGAAATGGCACGAACAGTGGGTCGTCTGCTGGGGGTACCCACTGAGGATGTTGTGGTCGCCTCCACCGGCCTGATCGGGGAATTTCTGCCTCTCCCGAAAATCCGTGAAGGAATCCAGTCGACAGTACCCAAACTGACTCCGGAAGGCGGCTCGCTCTTCGCACAGGCGATTATGACTACCGATACCGTTCCGAAAATCGCCTCTTACCGGGTCACCGTCGCCGGACGGACTTTCACACTCGGCGGAGCGGCGAAAGGATCCGGGATGATCCATCCGAATATGGCCACCATGCTGGCGTTTCTCACAACGGATGTCCGACTCTCCCCGGAAAATCTGGGGCGTATGTTAAGTAAGGCGGCAGGGAAAACATTCAACCGTATCACCATCGATCGGGATACCTCCTGCTGCGATATGGTCGTCCTTCTGGCAAACGGCCTCGCGGTCGGTGAGGAAATTGAACCAAGGTCCGAACTCGGCCGTGCTTTCGAGGATGGACTGACAACGCTCTGTAAGGACCTGTCCCATCAGCTGGTGCGCGATGGCGAAGGGGCAACCAAGGTGGCGGAGATTATCTGCCGGGGAGCGAGAGATGATGTCCAGGCGAAACAGATCGCCGAGAGTGTCGCCACCAGTATGCTGGTCAAGACCGCGATCTTCGGGGGCGATCCGAACTGGGGACGGATTGTCAACGCGGCCGGCTACAGCGGTGTGCCGTTCGATCTCACCAAGTTGGACCTCTGGATCGGCCCGGTCAAAGTCTTCTCCGGCGGAATGCGCACGGAGTACAACGAGAAAGAAGTCGCCGAAATCTTCGCCCGGAAAGAAATCCAAATTGTCCTCAACCTGAACCGGGGATACGGCGAGGCCGAGTATCTCACATCCGATCTTTCCCACGAATATGTCCGAATCAACTCGGATTATTCTCACCGGACGTGAGGGCAAGCCAAGTCTCTGCCAAGGAATATCGTGAGCTCGTGAATAATCGTTATGTGCCTCAACAGGAAAATATGGTATGATATGGAAACAAGAACGCGAGTGGAGGACTTAGCGTGTGGATCTGAAGAGTATATCCAATCATCTTGAAAACGAGCTCTGTGCATTGTTCGAGGAAGTGCGATCCGGATTGGCTTCCCGCGAGGATTCCCGTGCTTTTGGGGCAATGATCGAAAAGCGGATCGCAAAAAACTGGATAGAGATATGCGAAAAACTCGGATATTCGCCGCTTCCCCGTCCGGGAAGACGCACAATTTTTGACTTTGCGTTCATCCTGGAGAACACGACGGTTGGAGTCGACGTGAAGACAAAAGATTTGGACAGCACACGGTATTCCGACGGAGGTATATGTGCCGTGGGGAATCTCCTCAAGTACCTGGCGAATGACAAAGCTGTTTTCCTGATCGCTGAATTCGGTCACAATAAATCCTCGGAGAAGTCTGCCTTGCGGGATATTGAATACATCCGAGTCGCCCCGTTTACACTACTTCCTTCTAATGCGTATCGCATTGAGAATCTGGGAACCGGGCAAGTGCGCTTGAACTATACGATCAATCAGGTATGGGATGAAATAGAATGGAATCGCGACATGAAGGGATTCTATGATCGTTTCACCGAATTAGCCATTCTTCATTACCAGCGAGTGGGGCGCGACGCACAGAGACGTTTAGAAGCAATCAGGGCATTCCGGGAAAATGGGTACCGACACTTCACATTTGCACGCTGAACCTGTCGGGGCTTTCTTTACTCCGGCGAAATGGGCGGATTTTTGCGTTCACAGATTCGGCATCGTCCGCGAATGGCTCTCAGGAGCATCGGTTTGTGATCCAACGGCGGGAGTCGGATCTTTTATATTCTCATTGTGCGATCAGGCATTGGCAGCGGGTAGAACATTATCTTGTGAACTGCTCAGCAATCTCTATTTCATTGAAAAGGAACCCGGCTATACTTCCGAATTCCAAGATTCTTTTCTCCGTCGTTACGGCATTCCTTTCCCGTATATGAATATACATATCCGCGATATCATTCTTGATCCTCCGAATTTTCGGGTCGATATTCTTGTGGGAAATCCCCCCTGGGCAAATTTCTCGGATTTGCCGTGTCAATATAAAGAGACGCTGAAACCATACTTTCTAAGCGCTGGATTAGTTATCGATTCTCAAGACTTGCTTCTGGGATCTTCCCGAATCGATCTTGCAGCACTCGTCGTAACGACATCTATGGAAAATCTTTTGCGAGACCACGGCAAAGCGGTTTTTATTTTGCCGATGTCGATCTTCCAGAATGATGGGGCGCACGCCGGATTTCGAAGGTATTTTCTTCCCGGTGGGTCTCCTTTCGCATTACGAGAAATTCTTGACTTCAATGGTCAGCGGATATTTGACGGGGTAAGAACAAGACTTGGTGTGGCTTTCCTCGAAAAGAACGCCGTCACCAAGTACCCAATACCCTACTCTATATTGGACAATGATACTTGGCTGGAAAAATGTGCCACCCCGTTTCCTGACGATACGTCACCTTTATCGGTACACGGTAGTGATGAAGCACCACGGGACTTCCTTTCAGAAATCTCTCTCGATCTGAGAGAGGAGCAAAAGCCGCGCCAGGGCGTGAATACGTGCGGTGCCAATCAAGTTTTTATTTTTGAAACAAAGCCGGATTTCATCCCCGAAGAATTACTCTATCCGCTTGCCGACAAGAGTTCGTTTCACTTCCATGAAGAGGAGGCCATCCCAAACCGCTATATTTTCTTGCCTCATGATCCAATTTCCGGAAAACCGCTTGAACAACCTGTTTTGGAAAGATCTTTTCCTACGGCATGGCGATACTTGCAGGAAAATCAAGAATCTCTGCAAAACCGAAAAGGCAGTTTGATTACATCCTGGAAGACTAGAGGCTTCTGGTGGGCATTATTGGGAGTGGGTCCGTATTCTTTTGCACCGTACAAAGTTATATGGGAAGCTTACGGTTCTCGGACCTTTCACTCGGAGATTCTTGGTCGGCATCAAGGGCAGCCATGGCAAGGCAACCAGGCTTTACATGCCTACATTCCCTGTCGAACACGCCTCGAGGCGGAGGCTGTAAAGATTTCCCTGTCTCATCCGTCGGTTCAAGAGTTTCTTGAAGCATCCCGGACTCAGGGAACTTGTAACTGGGCGCAACCGGGACGAATAAAGCAGATTATCCGATTCAGGAAGCCGCAACTAGATCTCTTTTGACCTCTATCCCCCCAAACTCTCCCGCATCTTCTTCTCGATCTCCGCAATCGGTATCTCCCGATCCCCAGCTAGTGACGGGAAGGATTCGTTGTCAAACCGTTGAATATCGCGGTTGAATTCCTGCCATTCCTCTTCCGTGCAACCCATCACCCGGTAATTCAGAAACTTGCTCAAAATCAGGCTCAAGTATTCTACCTTTGCCATCGTGGGTGAGTTCTCGATTTCCCCGGCGATTCGCTTGATTTCGTTCTCGTAATAAGTCCTGTGACTTTCTGAATCTTGAATCAGCGTATTCCCATCCGCTTTCCAAAAGATCCAGGTCCTCGGCGCCCCGGCATGGCCAAATATCCCCAAGCCCTCTTCCCAAATATCCTCAGTAGTCAGTAGATCATCCGATCCGTCACCGTCTATATCCTGTATGTAAGAGACATCCCCCAGAATCTCCAGGGAATGCTCTTTGGAAAGGGATACAATCCTATGCTTATGCGAATTCCAGGCAGTTCCGCCCGGATCGTAGTGAACGCTCAAGATAGAGGTCTGTGTTTTGAGTACGGAGTATGGACATTTGATCGCGATCAACGCCGACATGAGCGGGATTTTGATTTGCTTTCCGTGACTGTCCTTTGCGATCACAACGGCTTCCGGCAGGTTGTTGTTGCTGGTCTGTTCTCCCGGATTAAGCTTGTACCATGCCACCTCGACCGGATTATCCTGCGGCCCTAGCGGTTCCGTCGATTGCATCGTGTAAAGGTGGTCCAAGAGTTTTGGGCTGTTGACAACCTCATCCGCAGTCAACAGCGACTTGTCTCTGGTTCCGCAGCTTGTAAAGGATGCAAGAATTCCAGCTGCAACAAAGAAGGCTGTGAGAAGAGATTTCGGTGGACGCATGGTCATTCTCCCTCTCGGATGTGTCAACCTTGTTTAACGTTCATAATTGTCTTCACATAACGTTTTCATCCCCCAAGTGCCTCATCAATCGCGTGCGCCGCGCGGAGTCCCTCGGCGATGGCCTGCGCCGCCGTAGTCCCACCATTTACGATATCTCCACCGGCATACACCTTGGCGCGTGAGGTTTCGCAGGTAGCCGGATCGGTTTCAATCAGGCCGTCTTTACCCAACCGAACACCCGGCAACGTAGAGGCCAGATCAGCGGGCGCTGTCTGCCCGATGGCTTCAATAGCAAGATCCGCTTCGATCACATGTTCGCTGCCACGGACGACAAGTGGACGTCTTCTGCCAGAGGCATCCGGCTCACCCAACACAGTCCGTGTCACTCGAACACCTGTCAGCCGCCCGTCTTCTATTATATACCCCATCGGCTGTGTGAGAATCAGAAAGTGGACCCCCGCATCCATTGCCTCCCGGCGTTCGGCGGGCCAGGCGGGCATCTCCTTGAATGATCGACGGTAGATCAGAAACACATCCCGCGCACCGGCTTTCGCTGCCATGACTGCTGCATCCATCGCCGTGTTTCCGCCACCCAGAACCGCCACACGCTGCGGAACCTGACGATTCGCCCCGGTTTTCATCCGGCGCAGGAACGACAACGCGTCCTCAACTCCCTCTTTCGGTCTTCCCTCGGCTGACAGAGGAATGCCCTTGGACAAACCCATCCCCAGAAACACGGCGTCGAATCCTTCCTTGAACAGCGAGTCCAGGTTGAAGGACTCTCCCAGCGCTTGTCCCATGCGCCATTCCAATCGCTCGGCGAATCCCTCCAGCACGGCTTCGATTTCCTCCCGCAGCGCGCTTCCGGCGATGCGGTGGGACGGGATCGATTCGCGCAGAAGCCCCCCCGCTTCTTCTCTCCGGTCAAAGACAGTAATCCGGTGGCCCTGTGCCAAGAGTTGCGCCGTACAGGCCAGCCCTGCCGGTCCCGCACCCACAACCGCGATACGTCGCCCGGTCTCTTCCGGCAGCTTCTCCGGTCGAATCCAGCCTTCGATACGTGCCCGCTGCGAAACATATCGCTGAATTCGCCGAATGGGGATCGCCATGCCCGTGATTTTTCCCTGCACACATCTCCCCTCGCATTGCACCTCGCTCGGACATACCCACCCGCACGCCTCCGGCAGGGCATTCGATTCGCGCAGAACCTCATAAGCCTGCCGTATTTCATCTTCGGCGACATGACTCAGGAATCGCGGAACATCAATCCCGCATGGACACCCGATCCGGCAACCGGCATCCACACACCGCCGACATAACAGCGCCGCGTCCCGGATGCTCTCGGGCGCGTTCGCACGGCCCTCCCGGTAAATCGGACCATACACCTCCTCATCGCGCACCACACACCCCGTCCGCCCTCCATCCCGCATGATCTGCGTGCAGGAAGAGCAGGCCACGCACACCTTTTGGGGGTTCATTTTCCCCTGTTCAAGAACGTCCTTCGCAAAATCCGGATATGCGATAGCGCCCCGGCCCAGGCCGACAATGGAAACCCAGCCCCTTCGCACTGCTGCCGCTGCCACGTAAGGCATGTATTGCCGAAGCCAGGAGTATCCGGCGCCGATGATGGGCAGATCGGGATGCGCCTCCTGGATCTGCCGGGCAATGTGAATCATGCGAGCCACCCCCTCCAGCGGATGTTCCGGCGGGTCGTATCCCCCGATAGCCGGAAAATCGAACGGCCGTCCGTAATGCGGATTCAAATACGGGTTCGCGATCGTGATATTCAGAAACGGCGCGCCATGTTCCTTAAACATCGCCGCCAGCTGGATGGGTTCCCGCAAATCCGGTTTTGTCCCGTCCCCATGGTCGACTCCGAAACCATAAGGGTATCGGATAGCGTCAAAGGCGTTCATTCTGGCGGTCACAACAAAACCCGGCAGATCCGCGCAGATTTTTCCGACAATCTCTCGAACAAACCGACTGCGATTCTTAAACTCCGGCCCACCGTAACGGCTGTTTGTACGAGTAAAAGAGGCCAGCAATTCGGAAACGAGATACCGATGGCAGCTCTTGATATCCACTCCATCGAATCCCGCCTGTTTTGCCAGCCGGGCGGTTTCGACAAAGGCATCCTGAAGCCGGTCGAGTTCCTCATCTGTGATGAGTGGATAATCGGCGGGCAGCCTGTGTTGAGGATCCAACACTTCGGAGTGATGGGCGATAATCGGAGCCGCTTTGTACCCCGGTTTGCTGTATCGACCGGAATGAGTCAGCTGCAAAATGGCGACTGGTCGATGGTCAGGTCCCATGCTCTCTCTGGCAGCCTTGTGGGTTTCCTCAACAAGCCGGGCGAATTCATCCATGGTTTCCCTGTGCAGCCATAGCTGACGGGGATTCGCTCGCCCCTCTGAAACAACCGCACACGCCTCAAACCACAGCAGCCCCGCTCCCCCGGCCGCAAAACGCCGGTATCGACGAAACACCAGTTCCGATGGCGCACCGTTGCTCTCCCCGTCGCAACCTTCCATTGGATGGATCGCCAGCCGGTTCGGTAAACGGAACCGGCCTGCCTGGAACGGTTCCCCCAGTATGCCGATATCCCTGACTATCGGCAGATCCAGTCCCAAAAACCGGATTTGTTCTTGAAGGTCATTGATATTACTGAAGTTAAATCGTTCGTGCTCCGCCATGCTTCTGTCTCCATGTTTGACGCTCCAGTAGGACAGGCCTCCGTGCCTGTTGCCCCCCGGTGGGACAGGTCTCCGTGCCCGTCGCCCCCCCGGTGGGACAGGCCTCCATGCCTGTCGCTCCCCCAGTAGGACAGGCCTCCGCACCTGTTGCCCCCCCGGTGGGACAGGCCTCCGTGCCTGTTGCCCCCCGGTGGGACAGGCCTCCGTGCCTGTCGCTCCCCCAGTAGGACAGGCCTCCGTACCTGTTGCCCCCCCGGTGGGACAGGCCTCCGTGCCTGTCGCCCCCCGGTGGGACAGGTCTCCGTGCCTGTTGCCCCCCGGTGGGACAGGTCTCCGTGCCTGTTGCCCCCCGGTGGGACAGGCCTCCGTGCCTGTTGCCCCCCGGTGGGACAGGCCTCCGTGCCTGTCGCCCCCCCGGTGGGACAGGCCTCCGTGCCTGTCGATAGGCCATGCCTCGAATATACCCGGAATCTGCCGGGTCGGCGCATGGTTCCCTATGTTGCCTTCTGCAGTTCACGCAAAATGACAGCCGATGACTGAACCGGCTTTACATTCACCTTTTATTCGCACCACACAACAACTGCGGGCGTTCTGTACTCGAGCACGAGCCACGCAACGGTTCGGGCTGGATACCGAGTTTATATCCGAACGACGGTTCTCGCCGGAACTGGGGATTATTCAGGTCTCGGTCGAAGAGGAATGCGCGATTATCGACCCGACGGAACTGACCCACTTGGATGTTTTCTTCGAGATATTATCCGATTCTTGTGTTGAAAAAGTTTTTCATGCAGGACGGCAGGATTTGGAAATCCTCTGCCGAATGACCGGCCGTGTTCCCGCGCCCATTTTCGATACCCAGGTCGCCGCCGCACTGGTGGGCTATGGCGAGCAGATATCTTATGCCCGCCTGGTGGAAGAGACGATGGGGGTGACCCTCTGCAAAAGCGAAGGGTTTACCGATTGGCATGCCCGCCCGCTGAGCCAGGAACAGGTGGAATATGCGCTGGATGATGTTCGGTACCTGCTTCCGGCTGCGGCACGGATTCGCGAGGACCTGCAAAGCACAGGAAGGCTAAGCTGGGCGGAGGAGGAATTCGCTCGCGTGGTGGATGAAATCGGTGTGTTGAAAACACCTCCACAGGAGCGATATCGGCAAGTCCGACATTGGAACAGCCTCTCCCGTCGGCACTTGGCCGTACTGAGAGAGCTGGCCTCCTGGCGCGAGACTGCGGCGGAGGAAAAGAACCGCCCACGCGGACGAGTGATCCCCGATGAGGTCCTGGTCGAGCTGGCTCGACGCGCCCCTGCAAGTATTGAGGAATTGGAACAGATCCGCGCGCTGAATCCCGGAATTGTCAAACGGCACGCGCGGGAATTGCTCGCCGCAATTGAAAGAGGCATGAATGTCCCCGACCAGGATTTACCCCGCATTCCCAAACGGAAAGCGAAAGCCGCGCCGTCCCCCGGCCTTGTCGATCTGCTGACAACGGTTCTGCGGGCGCGTGCTGAGCAGGTCCGTGTCGCACCGGGAATCCTTGCCAGACGAAGCGAACTGGAGGCCATCGCCTCCGACCCGGACGCCGATCTCGACCTACCCATTCTTCAGGGCTGGCGATACGAACTCGCGGGTCACGAACTGCTGGATGTTTTACACGGAATTCGCTACGTCGGCTACGATGAATCTGAGGGAAGAATTAAAACATTTTTGAGGGAAGGGATGGCAAAGGAGGAGCAGGCGGATTTTCAAATCCCCCGAATGAACGTATAGACCTTTCCTCCAATCTTTGACGCCCCGGTAAAAGTGTCAGGCGGGTTGGGTCAGTAAAAAGGAGTTTGTTCTTTTCACCTGCGCCACCAGGCACAAAAGCCGAGTCCGAACGCGCAATGGGGACCATCCTCGACCGCAGGCACTGAAAAAGGCTTTCCAGGCGATTGTGTCCTTTCCAAAACCGGCCGCCCGCATCGCAAATGTTCATTCCCAACACTTTCAGGCTCACCGCGAACCGCACCGCTCCCATCCCGCTCACCCCCAATTGTCTCGCTCCCAGCTGCGACTCGTACCGCGACTCTGTTAAAGCGCCGTCACCCTCTTCCCCCTCTTTTTTTCTCTATTCGCTCTGTAGTCCTTTTCTGCACTCCTCCGCCGACTTCTTGCCGGAGCATCAATCTTGGGATAGGGGACCAGATGGGGTTGATTGGAATGAACTTATCAACCTCGGTCTGCCATGGCCCGCCCAATGTCGCGCTCCTGGTCTCGGCGTTTCATGTCTTCCCGCTTATCATAAAGTTTCTTTCCCTTGGCCAGGGCAATATCGACCTTGGCCCTGCTGCGTTCAAAATAAATCGAAAGAGGAATCAGTGTGAATCCGCGTTGTTGAATCTTGCCGGCCAGCTTGTCGATCTCCCGACGATGGAGCAATAACTTCTTGCGCCGCATAGGGTTATGATTCCAGGCCGTTCCATGCGTATATGGGTTAATATGACAATTCATGAGATACAATTCGCCTTCCTGGATATCGGCATAGGAATCGACCAAGCTGACATGACCCGCCCGGAGAGACTTCACCTCCGTGCCCAGAAGTGCGATTCCAGCCTGATAAACCTCCACAATATGATAATCGTGGCGCGCCTTCCGGTTGGTGGCCGCAATTCTCCTTCCGGAATCGTCCGATTGTTTTGCTTTTTTCGTACTCATTTCTCAATCCCAAAAACGTTCACGGATAAACCGTCTTCCGATACACAGCAACCGCCAGGAGAAGCGCGACAAAGTTGGGCATCCAAAGCCCGATCCAAGGCGTAACCCAACCTTCTGCGGCCAGCGCCTTCCCGAGACTCATCAGGACATAATAAACCAGCACAATTAGAATGGTTACACCAAATGCCACTCCGCGACGGCCTCGTCGCATCAGCACCCCCAGCGGAGCCGCCACCATCGCCATCAGCACAGCCGCAAAAGGCAGCGAAATCCGCAGCGCGCGTTCAATACTTAATTGCGCAATCAGTTTGCGCTCCCGCTCGATTTCATTCCGAACAATTGAGAGATTCCTCTCTGCCTGCGGCGTGTGCCCTTTCTCCTTCAGGATTTCCTCCAGTTCCTTCTGCCGAGCCAGACGTTCTTCGAGTCTTGCATGTTCTTCTTGAATCTTCTCGCGGATCTCCCCTGTCTTCAGCGCCTTTTCTTTCAGCGTCAGTCGCGCAATTCGTCGAACCAGGTCTCCGACATCTGTGGTCCAGTACATCCGCTCAGCCTGCACGGTTTGATCGTCCAGGTTCGTGCCGTCCCGCGAGGACCGAGGCCGATGGAAATAAACATCCTGCAAATCCAACACAAGTTCTCCCTGTTCCGGGCGGAACTGGAAATCAGCCGTGGGGGCAAACACCGTCGCCGCAACACCAAAATCTTTTTTTTTCTCGAAAATCGTCACCCCGTACAGCTGTCTCCGGTCTTTGCTCATTCGGTCGCAGAACAGGGTCAATTCACCCAGTTTGGTAAACTGTCCGGGGGTGATTCCGCCGGTGGCGGTCTTTTCAAGTATCTTCATTACGGTCTGATTGCTCAATCGGAGCGATCTCGGCACAATAATGTGACTCCAGAAAAGCATAAACACCGTCACAAGCAGTCCAAAAAGAATTGCCGGGAAATAAATCCGGGCAAGCGTAATGCCGCCTGCTTCCATAGCGGTAATTTCGTTCTCTTCCGCAAATCGGCCATAGCTCAGCAACGTCCCCAGCAGAACAGACATCGGAAGAGTGAGAAGGCAAGCCGGCGGAATCATATTGATAAAAAGATTGGCAACAGTCTCCAGTTGGGCGCCGGTATCCAGCAGGCGGGTCGAGATATAAAACATCTGCTTCAGCAGGAAAATCACGGTCAACAGAACCAGTCCCTCCCCGCACGAGGGAACCAATTCCGACCAGACATATCGTGTCAGAAGTTTCATCGCCTCATATCCTATCCATTCTCTCCGCCACAAACATATCAGGTTATCGGGAACCGTCTCTTTTCGGAAGCGCACAAGCGTAATGGAAGTATGCCTTTCCCTTCCTGCGTCGGCATAAAGGCTTTAAAATCAAAGTTTGTGAAATTTCAGGGTGATTTTTCAATTCCGTGCAGGATTTGAGGAATCGCACAACCCGGTATTGAGGTGATAGGATGGCACGGTTCAAGTCGGCAATTCTAGGTGCGACCGGTGTGGCAGGGCAGCAATTCATTGAGGCGTTGCTCGGTCACCCATGGTTTGATATCTCCGGTTTGTATGCCTCGGAGCGTTCCGCAGGCAAAAAATACGGCGAAGCCTGCACATGGCGATCCCCAACACCCCTCGCAGATTCCATCGCCGAAACTACCGTGCGTCTGACCGATCGTATTCTCGATGATATCGACCGGTACGACATCATTTTTTCCGCACTGCCTTCGGATGTGGCAAAGAAGACGGAAGGCGACTGCGCCGCGCTCAAGCCTGTGATCAGCACCGCCTCGGCTTTCCGGTATGAGGAGGATGTGCCCATCCTGGTTCCCGAAGTGAATGCTGCTCAGGCGCCGCTTGTCAAACGCCAGCAGAAAGAGCGCGGTTGGAAAGGCTACGTTGTTCCCGGCCCCAACTGCACCACCATGGGACTGATTGTCTCCCTGAAACCGATTCAGGATACGGTCGGGATCAAGCGCGTCTGGATGACCTCGCTCCAGGCTCTCTCCGGGGCGGGTTATCCGGGCCACTCCGCGCTTGATACGCACGACAATATCATCCCGTTCATCAGCAAAGAGGAAGGGAAAGTCGAGTTGGAGACAGTAAAAACCCTCGGCTCTTTCGCAGATGGGAAAGTAATCCCGGCGCGGTTCAAAGTCAGCTGCACCTGCACGCGGGTCTCCGTGCTGGATGGGCATACCCTCTCCGTGTTTGTCGAGACAAAGGCGCCGTTTTCGCCCGAGGATTACCTGGCGGCCGTGGCGGAATTCAACAAAAAATGCGCGGCAGAGTTCGGAGATTTGCCCTCCGCTCCCAGACAGACCATTGTAATGAAAAAGGAAGACAACCGGCCGCAGCCCCGCCTCGACCGAGACCTCGAAGGCGGTATGGCCACGGTTGTCGGACGTGTTCGACCCGATCCGGCGCTCGACAACGGGATCAAATATGTCTGTCTGTCGCACAACACCAAGAAAGGCGCGGCGAAAGGCGAGCTGATGGCGGCAGAGTATCTGCACAAAATCGGCCTTTTCCCCGCGTGACCTGTCCGTATAACGTTTTCAAAAAAACGGCGGTTTGTCCCAGCCATTTACGGATAAACTGCCGGTTCTTTATCTCCATCTCTTTGCTTTCCCGGAAATATCATCGGCAAGATGCCTGTGCCACCCTCTTCTCTCTCACCCCGATCTTCCTTTGGACATGTTCAGGAACCGGGAATTGGTAGCACGCGGAAAATGTGCTACATTTCATGCACGGAGGCCTGCATTTGATCGGAAACAGTCACTTTGACGAAGGACGGGAGATTGGGCGATGAGACGCGAGTTCGGTATCAAAGCAAGACACATGACCGCCCTGGAAGAGGATCCGGTCGTCAAATCCGCATCGAAGGCAGAGAACCCGTACACCTTTGTGGTTTTGAGCGATAAACCCGGACGGATCATCAGTTTTCTTCAACCCGTCCTGGCGGAACATGGCAAGTTTTTCCGGTTTCACGGTTTCGACTTGTATCGGGAAGGGCTGAAGTTCGCCGCGACGCCGGAGGGAATCCGAACTGTCAGCCTGGTTCTCACCGATGGTCCTGAAGACCGCAAGCAACTCTCCGAAAACAGATTGGAACTCTGGAAAGAAACCGTATTTACTTACGGGAAAGCTTACACGGAGCATTTTGTCAATGAGATTCTGAGCGATCGGCTCCCCGCTGTCTTTACGGTCGTGGTTCTATTTAATGAAAAACTCGGCAAACTTTCGCATCAGGATTTTGAGCGCCTCGAGGCGGAGCTCAAGCCGTCGGAGGCTCAAAAGTTGTTTCATATTCGATCTTGTCAAAACGAGGAGGAATTGGCCGACTGTGTACAAGAAGATTTTGTGCAACGGGTGCTGAAAAGACACCACGTTTCCATGAAAATCAAGAAGTCGCACCGGCATCGTGACGACCGGATTGCGCGCGCCACCAAAGCCACCAGAGAGGCTCTTCACCGCAAAGCCGGAATCTGACCGAGCGGTCG
The DNA here is from genome assembly GCA_029570205.1 of Candidatus Omnitrophota bacterium. Lineage (GTDB taxonomy): Bacteria > Hinthialibacterota > Hinthialibacteria > Hinthialibacterales > JAKPRU01 > JAKPRU01. The sequence goes on from JAKQSI010000051.1 coordinate 54,965, forward strand.
CCGGTCAGATTCGCGCATTTTTCCGCAGCCGATTCAACGCCTGCACATACATATCGGGAATCAGTCCGTGCTTATCCGGCGGAACATCCAGAAGAAGATTCACTCCGCGTGTGCGGCAGTCTTCAAACTGCTTGAGCAACTCCTCATCCGGGCGTGGCGTATCGCCGGGAACAAAGAACCAGTCTTTTCCGATGGGATCGCAGACCTCCCCCGGCATGTAATATTCCCCGCCCTCGATCGTCCGCCATTTCGCATGGCCGGTTTCGGGGGGAACGCGGCGCTCAATGGCTATCAGGTCCGATGGCCAGGCGTACGCGACATCATACGTTGATCCGTCGGAAATCCCGCTGTTCATCATGATACAGGTTTCCGGTTGAAGTTTGGCAATATATTCATACAGGTATGTGCGGTACCCCCGTCCCAGAACGCCGGGAATATCGATCCACGTTTCAAATATCGGTCCGAATTCGGTTAATAATTCCGTGATTTGGGCCGTTTGAAAACTCTGGTACAGGGAAGTTGTGAAGGCCGGTAAAGGCTTCGCCAACTCCGCCCCTTTCGGGAACGAGTTCATCGCGTTCCAGGTTGCGCCTTTCTCCACAAAGGAGGGCGTAACACTTCCAAAGCGGTGGTGGTTGTCCCAGGAGCAGTAATAAAAACCGGGACGAACTCCACGTTTTTCGCAGGATTGGACGAACTGCTCAAACACATTTGTGGTGTTCCCGCTGTTGGCTACCGTGTAGTCGGTGTGTTTACTGGGCCAGAGGCAATGCCCCGCAACATGTTTGGCGCACAGAACGATATACTTCATCCCGGCATCCCGCGCGACAGAAACCCACTGATCCACATCGAGCTTGTCCGGTGCGTAAACGCTCGCCGGGTGAGTTCCATCCGGCAATTCATTCTCTACAAAAGTACTCATGCCGAAATGGATGAACATCCCGTAACCGAGTGATTCCCATGCCTGTAGCTGTTCGACGCTCAACCGCTGTTGACCGCGCTTCGGGGCCTCTGTGTTTGTTTCCGCAGCGGAGGCTCCCGTGCCTTGACCCATGGAGCCGGCCAGCGAAGCCGCTACCGCACCCTTTGTCGCATCGGAGAGAAAATCGCGTCGGGAGTATGCCTGATCTTTCATCATCGTAACCTCGTAAATACGTTATGAATGATCGGACGGGCAGGAAGCCTGTCTTGGTGTTTCTCCGTCTATTTTGCGGTCAGGCCGCCGTCTACCGGAATGTTTACTCCGGTAATATACGCCGAGGCGTGGGAAGCGAGAAAGACGACGACGCCTTTCAGATCCTCCTCGTTAGCCATGCGGCCCAGGAAAGTACGTCTCGCATAACGCTCCACGAAAACTCGGTCCTGGTTATTGTAAAAGCCGCCTGGGCTGATACAGTTCACCCGGACTCCATAGGGGCCTAGTTTGGACGCAGCGAATTTAGTCAATTGAATCATCCCGCCTTTGTGGAAGTAATAGTCCGGCGGTGTACCCCATCCCAGTTCTTCGTACAGAGTGAAATCCGGCCCCACCATGCCGTAAACCGATGCGATATTGACAATACTTCCGCCCTTCTGTTTCGCCATCTGTTCGCCGAACGCGCGGGTCATCATAAAAATCCCGGTCGCATTGACCTCCATACTCCGGGCAAAGTCCTCCGCCGGAGAACTCCAATCAGACATCGGTCGCAGCACGGAATTGTTTACGAGAATATCTACCCGGCCGGCTCGATTCAATACAAACTCCAGCAGCGCCAGGATAGACTCTTCAGATCCCTGGTCCAGCACGTGGGCCGTAACCTCGTAACCCCTTTGACGCATCCGAGCCGCCTGTGACTCCAGGTTGCCTGTATTCCGGCTGGCAATAAATAATTTCGCGCCAGCCTCCACAAGCGCGTCCGCGATCTGGCGACCGAACAAGCCCGCCGAGCCGGTCAGAACCGCCGTTTTCCCATCCAGTCGAAAAGAGTCCATTACATTCATGTTTGCCTCATACTGTCCTTTCGGACTTAATTAACTCATTCAATATCGACATCCTCTACATAAACACGTTCCCCACCATCTTCATGACTCCAAACACCGGCGATAATGATCTTCATCAATTCAGCGGTTTCCTCAAAGGGAACCGGGCGAATCCCTGTCTGTAGATAATGGATGAATCCTGTAAGGTGTGTTTTAAAGGCCAGAAACGTATCCTTGTGCTGTGCCGAAAGAAGTCCCTTCGTCCCGTAGACATTCAATGCCAGGGAGCCGCCGACCAAGTCACTGATGGCGGCCAGCACTACCTCCGCCCGACATTCGTGACGGATGTGAAGAATGGCGGCTTTCTCATCTCCCGAATGGACAACGGACTGCCAGCCTCCTCTGGGAAGGAACGGATAGACGGTTTCCAGCGCATGAATCCCGTAGCGTTCCCAGCTGTTTACAGTAGTCATTGTGAACAGTCGCGGCACGCCGATCAATTCCATTCGGGAACGGAGAGCCACGCATTCCGGGCTGTAACGTATCGGGCTGGACGAAACAAAGGGAACTCCTTGCCGATTCCATCGGACAAATGTTCGTAAATCCTCGATATTGTCCGTCAGCGGTTTGTCGATTAACAGCGGCAGTCCCGCTTCCACGAACGGCCGGGCGCGATCAACATGTTCCCAGCCCTTATCGGTCGGGATAATGACCGCATCGACTTCACCGATTACCTCTTCCGGGCTGCCGGCAATGTGCGGAATGTTCGAACACTTTGCGACATGCTCCGCCTCAGCGCGGTTCTCGCACCAGATATGTGTAACCCGTGCCCCGTTAATTCCAAAAGCCTCCGGCGGCTGGAGAGCCAGGTACTCCGGAATAACCGGAAACGGACACTCCGCCATGGCCTCTTTATTATAGCCGTTGAAAATGGCCGACCAGCTGTACGGATGGCCGTTTCCCTCTACCATGCCGATCATGGCTAGCCGGATCTGTTGCGGATTGTTCACCAAAGCCATTTGCGAATCCTCAAACATGACCTGTAAATAACACCTTGCTTACCGATTCTCATCCTGATCGAGCTGTTGCAGAGTACGTCCCGAACGAATCCTCGCCAGGGCAGAGCCGATCACTTTCTGTGTCTGAAAAGCCTCTACTAATGTACAGGCGGCCTCTCCTGCATTATCGAGAAAATCCAGAAAGGCGACCGTCTGCCTGCCGAACCACGAATCCCGCTCCAATGGAGCAAGCGTCTCAACATGCCAGGGCCCTTCCGTTTCGTTGCACCAGCTCAGGCGATTTCGATGCAGCTCCGCCCGCAACATCCCGTCCTCACAAACCAGGGTCAACGTCTGTTCCGGTTGCGGCTGATATTGATTGAGACTATAGGATGCGAGAACTTCACCGTGTCGGGCTAAAATATGTACCGTGTCCTCTACCGGCACACCGTCAAGGCGCTGATGGGCGGCATCGACAGAGAATCGATCAATCGGTCCCGCAAGCCATTCCCCCAGGTTCAGATGATGAGACATCGCATCCTGAAGCGCGCCGCCGCCCGTTTCATGCCGGGCGTAGTAGATATCCCGGTAAGCGGGCCGATAGTGCGGAAAATTCTGGCCGCTGAGATAGATCAGTTCCAGTAATCGACCGAATCGGCCGCTCCGTAATAACTTTCGCAATTTCTCGAATAACGGATGGTACCGGTAGACATAAGCCACGGCAACCGGAAGCCTCGATTCCCGGACTTTCCGAATCAACTCCTCGATCCCCTGAAGCGAGGTGGAAAGAGGCTTTTCAATCAACATCGGGATTCCCGCATCGGCTAGTTTATGAGCCATCGGGATGTGCCATTGGGCGGGAACCGCGATCACAGCCGCATCCCATGTCTCCTCCAGCGCTTTTTCCAGGGAATCCCAGGCCGCCTCCACATCATAACGTTGCGCGATCGCCGTGCGCAATTCCGCATTGATTTCAACAATTCCGACAGCGGCTCTTCCGGTGTTCAAGAAGCAGCGAAGATGACGTTCCCCGATGGAACCGGTCCCGATAATCAGAATTTTTTTCATTTTCATCTCCTGCATCCCCGATAACGGTCGTTCAGCATATCAGATTTCGCCGGAGAAGAAACCGGCGGCCATTCTTATTGCGCAGTCGCGGTCCCGATCCTGTAGTGAGCCGGAGATTCACCATCCTGCTTCACGGCCAAGCATACGCCATGGCCGCTTTGCGGAAAAGGACGCTCCGGGCTTCCCGGGAAAAGACACCCGATGCCGTTCCTGCCGGATTTGTCCCTTGGCTTCGACCACAAGTTCCCGTTACCGGGGGATCTCCGCAGCCCATACATCGAACCCGATTATGCATGGATCCGGTGGAAAAACAGGACGCTATGGGAGATCATCCGACTCCCGAACTTGTTTAAGCCTTGACGGGGAAAGAACGGGCATGGTAGGGTCCGATGTTCCGGATGACACGCTGGAAACCTGTTCCACATCGAATGTCCCGCGCCCCCAACCCTCCCGAAGGAGAGGGAGAATCCCCGGACGACACAATGTCGAACCGCCGACGGGACAAGATCAGACAACCTGATTTGGAGAATCTGTGCATGATGAAAAAAGATACGTACAAATGGGCCGTTGTGGCAATGCTTTGGTTTATTTGCTTTTTCAACTATGCAGACCGACAAAGTATCTTTTCCGTGTTTCCGTTGTTGGAAAAAGAATTGGGACTTACCGATACACAATTAGGTTATGTGGCCGCATCCTTCATGTGGGTTTACGCCGGATTCGGGTGGATCGCGGGGATGGTGGGAGATCGGTTCAAGCGAAAAACCGTCATTCTATCCGGGTTCCTCTTCTGGTCCGTCATTACAGTGCTGTTCGCTTTTTCCCGGCATTACTGGCAATTGGTGACTCTGCGCGCCGTGGAAGGATTCGGAGAAGCGTTCTATTTTCCCGCCGCAATGTCGATGATCAGCAGCTATCACGGGAAGGAGACCCGTTCGCGCGCGATGGGGATTCATCAATCGAGCGTATACATAGGAACCGTAGCCGGAGGCTGGCTGGGGGGCTGGATGGGACAGCATTACGGCTGGCACTCTTCTTTTCTCGTGCTGGGATTGAGCGGGATATTCTTTGTCTTCCTTCTCATGTTTTTCCTGAAAGAGCCGAGCGGGAACAGTGTGTTATCCTCCGACAGCCGAAACGACAAACAATCGGAAAGTCTCGGGCAGATTCTGATGAGCATTGTTTATCTCTACAAAATCCCCATGGTTTGGATTTTGACCGCTGTATTTGTCGGAGCCAATTTTGTAGCAATGATCTACCTGGTCTGGACCCCGAAGTTTCTCTACGACAAATTCCAAATGAGCCTTTCGATGGCCGGTTTCAGCGCGACAGCCTATTTGCAGGTCGGATCGGTATTGGGCGTGCTTTGCGGCGGGATGCTGGCGGATTACATGGTCCGGCGCCGGCGCGGAGGGCGCATGATGACACAGTCGCTCGGTCTCTTCTGTGGCGTGCCGTTTATTTTCGTTGTCGGGTGGACGTTACAAGTCCCTGTTCTGGTCCTTGCATTGGCCGGTTTCGGTTTTTTCAAAGGGGTATACGATGCCAATATCTGGGCATCATTACATGATGTGGTTCCGGCAGAACGTCGCGCAACCGCCGTGGGCGTGATGAACTCTATCGGCTGGTTCGGCGGCGGGATTGCTACAGTGACCATTGCCGCCGCCTCCCAGCGCTTCGGGATGAGCGCTTGCCTGAGCGCAACATCGATGATTTACCTCCTGTTCGGCATTTTATTGCTGGCGGGTGTTTTCAGGTTTATGGGCGGAAGAACGAATACGCAACAGAATCCGATTCGTTAGTCGTATCGTTGTGGAAACCTTTCACCCAACTTTCTCCCGGAGGTAGAGGAGAGGTCCGCAATGTAACGATCAGGAATCTGCGTAAAAGTATTCCCATTCCGGGAAACCAAGTACCATTATTTTTTTCGCCATCTCCGAACAAAAGAGAAGAGAGGATAAAACCACATCAGCAGGCAAAGAACCCCTAATATCCCGGCAACCGGCCGCGTAAAGAACTGAGCCGGATTCCCCTGCGATTTAATCAGGCTGTTCATAAAATGATGTTCCACCATCGGGCCGAGCACCAGGCCCAGGACAATCGGACCGATGGGAACCTCGTTGGCCTCCAGGTAATAGCCGAGAAGCCCCATCCCAATCATCACGCCGATATCGAACGGGCTGTGGTTGATCGCAAAGGAGCCGACCACACAGAAAAGCAGGATGCCCGGCAGCAGGATTCGGCGCGGCAGCATCACCACCCATCGGCCCGCAAGGATGGCCAGATACCCGAACGGAAGCAGCAGAAGATTGGCGAGAAGGAACACAATATACACCGCATAAAGCAGTTCCGGCTGCCGCTCGAAAATAGCCGGTCCCGGTTGAAGACCTTTCATCAGGAGCACCCCGATGGCAATCGCCGTGACCGTATCGCCCGGAATACCGAACACCAGCGCAGGAACCCAGGCACCCGCCACAGCGGAGTTATTCGCAGCGGTCGCATCACTGACACCCTCCAGGCTGCCACGGCCATACTCCTCCGGAGCATCCGAACACCGTTTCGATACACCGAACGAAATCCAGGCGGCGATATCCGCTCCGGCTCCGGGAAGCGCGCCGATGCCGGTCCCCAGAGCGGCGGATCGCAAAAGGCTCTTCTTTCTTCGCCTCAGTAGATGAAAAACATCCTTGAACAAACCGCCTTTCTCTGTTTGACAGACTTGAATGTTGTCATCGAAACGGAGGAGGTTGCGAATGACTTCGGAAAGCCCGAACAGGCCGATCATCGCCGGAATGAAACTCACACCGCCCACAAGATCCGCAGATCCGAAGGTAAACCGGGCGTATCCATCTACCGGGTCCAGCCCGACTGTCGAGAGAAACAGGCCAATTCCAAGGGAGATTGCCCCTTTTAGCGGAGAACCTTTCGCGACCAGGGCAGCGCAGCTCAATCCCAATAGCGCAAGCCAGAAATACTCATAACTCGTGAATTGAAGCGCGAATTGGGCCAGGAGCGGCGCGGCAATCATCAAAACCACAGAGCCGAACAGTCCCCCTGCAACCGAGAAAACGAGGCACACCCCCAAAACCGACTGCGCCCGCCCTTTTTGAGTTAACGCATACGCATCATCCGTATAGGCCGCCGAGGACGGCGTTCCGGGAATTCGCACCAAAGCTCCGGGAATGTCGCCTGCGAAGATCGCCATAGCCTCCATAGTCACAATCGCCGCTAAAGCCGGAAGTGGGTCCATGTAAAAGGTGAACGGAACCATCAGCGCCACGGCCATCGTTGCTGTCAACCCCGGAATGGAACCGACAAACAGGCCGTACAGCCCCGATATTGCCATGACCAGGAGGACAGAGGGTTGGAACACCAAAGCAAAAGCGTCAGTAATCACATCACCACCCCAACCAGCCAACCGGCAGGACCACACCCAGTACGGTTGAAAAAATGGTGTAAACCGACGGAACCAAAACCACAGTAACCAAAAGACTGACCCGCCAGGAGTTCCCCAGAAGCAAACAGAATCCGAAAGTCAGACATCCCCCCGCGATCAGAAAGCCGGTAATGTCCGCGATCATCGAATACAGCACAAGTCCGGCAATCATGGCAGCAACTTTAACCCGATTTCCGGGTTGACTTTCTTCCTTCTCGTTTCCGGTTGGTTTTGGATGAAGAATCAACAGGATGCCGGACACCATAAATAGAACAGCGAGGATTCTTGGGAGAAATGCAGGGCCGGGACGATTACTTGCCGCGCCAGGGAAATCCATAGTCGCGATATAGAGGGCAATGCCCCCAATTAGAACCAGCGTTCCCAGGATTCGGTCGCTTTTCATTCCACAATCCGCGCATCTTTCAGCAATTGACCGAACTGGATATCATCCGCCTGGAGGATTTCACGGAATCGTTGTGAATTCTCCGTATCCACCTGGAATCCTGCGTTACGCATTAATGTTTCGAAATCTTTTGTGGCAGCGACTTGTTGCAGGGCATCCTCCAGGCGATTGAGGATAGGTTGCGGTGTTCCGACAGGCGCGGCAAGTCCTGCCCAGCCGTAGATTTCAACATTAACGCCCTGTTCGATACACGTCGGCACCTCGGGAAACATCGGATTGCGCTCACGGCTGAGAATCGCAATCAGGCGGACTTTTCCGGCATCAAGCAACGGTTTGCCCTCAGCGGGGGAGCAGAACACCACATCGATCCCTTCGCTGATCAGCTGTTGAAGCCCTGCCGCCGCGCCGGTGCTCGGAACCCAGGTGAGCGCATCCGGCGGCAGTCCACAGGCTTTCAGCCAGGCAGCGCACGCCAGGTGCCAGATACCGCCTTTCGCCGTGCCCGATGCGGTAAACTTGCCCGGGTTCTCCCGGACGGCGTTCCGTAAATCCTGCATGGTCTGCCAGGGCGAGTTCTCCCGAATGAAAATCGAGCCGCATACTTTGTTCATAATCATTATCGGCTCGAAATCAGTCGGTCCCACATCTGTCAGCCCGCGCCAGTGCATCATGTTGATTTCGGCGGTGAGCATGGTCAACGTATAGCCATCGGGCTTGGCTCTTGCGCCGGCAGAATGCCCGGTGACACCCGCGCCACCGGCCTCGTTAATCACATTTACCCGCACACCGAGAACCTCCTGCAACCCTTGCGCGGTGATTCGACTCACCGTATCCGTGCTGCCACCCGCTCCCCAGGGACAGATGATCTGAATGGCCCGACTTGGGAATTGATCCGCAGACTCTTCCCGCCCCGGCCCGCAGCCGATGAGAATCACGGCCAGACAAACACAGGCCCCACCAATGAAGGACTTTTGTTTTGCTTTCCGGACAGAGAACATCTTCCATCCTTCCCAACTCACTCTGAGTGAAGACTGCAAGACTCTATGGAGGAAACCCCTGAAGGTCAAGCCAGTAGAAAGATATCTTTTCTCCTCTCACCCCCCAACGAATGTGCTATTGTACCGGGGTTTTGCGACCGGATGGATCGTCACACATTTTTCGAGATAGGAGATCGAATCCCATGGTCAGGCAGGTTTCCCGTCGGTCGGTATTTCAAGGCGCATTGGGCGCGGCGGCATCGGGGGCGCTGATCGGCTTGGCGAGAAGCAGCGAGGCAGCATCAACCGAGTCTGCTCCCATTCAGCCGAAAGATCCTTTGAAGATCACAAAACTGGAGACGTTCTTAATCAAACCCCGCTGGCTTTTCCTGAAAATTCACACAAATGCCGGGATTGTCGGACTGGGCGAACCGATCACCGAGGGTCGCGCGAAAACCTGCGCGACAGCGGTGGAAGAAATTGCTCCCTACCTGGTCGGGCAGGACCCGCGCCGGGTGGTTCATCACTGGCAGGCGATTTACCGTCATGCGTTCTACCGGGGCGGGCCGATCCTCACCAGCGCGCTGAGCGGCATCGACCAGGCGCTCTGGGATATCAAGGGCAAGGCATTGGGCGTGCCGGTGTACGAGTTGTTCGGCGGGCCGACCCGTGATCGCGTTAAAGTTTACACCGGCGCGGGCCGACCGGATGACATCAAGAGATCGATCGCGAACGGCTTCACAGCGTTCAAAACCGGCGTCGGCAATAAGAATCCCGCCAGGATTGTGGAGACACCCGGATTCGTGCAGCAGTGCGCCGAGAGATTCGCAGCGCTTCGTGAGGCCGCCGGGCCGGATATCGACATCGGAATCGACTTCCACGGCGCAATCAGCCCGCAGACCGCCAAACTCCTGATTAAAGCGCTGGAACCGTACCAGCCCATGTTTATCGAGGAACCGGCGCAATGCCAGAATGTAGATGTCATGGCGGAGATTGCGCGGGGCACATTTCTACCGATTGCCACAGGGGAACGTATTTTCACAAAGTGGGGATTTCGGGAGATTCTGGAGAAACGCGCCGCCGGCATTCTTCAGCCGGATTTGTGCCATGCAGGTGGCCTGACAGAATGCCGAATCATCGCCGGTATGGCCGAGGCCTACTACGCGGCGATTGCGCCGCACAATCCGCTCGGACCGATTTCCCTCGCTGCCGGTGTTCATCTTGCGGCTTCCATTCCGAATTTCCTGTGCCAGGAACAGGTCAACTTGGGGGATGGATATCTCAAGAAGCCTTTCAAGATTGAAAACGGCTACATTCCGATTCCCACAGGACCGGGATTAGGAATAGAGTTAGACGAAGAGGCTATCGCGGACAAGATCGACCACGATTGGAGGAACCCGGAGACCTATGATGCGTATGATGGGTCGGTAACGGATTGGTAATAATCCTCACCCTTCAATCCCTTCTTCAAGGACGGAGAAGGAGAGTGGCCTTGGAATGTGGCAGCGCAGCTCCCGCCTTGTTGTTTTCTTCCGGATTCCGGCGAAAGGCGGAATCCGGCACGTTCTGCCTTTGTCCACCTTTGGAGGACGGGCCAGGGGGGAACTTCGTGAGACAATCCCGGCCCGCAGAACCCCCATTCCAGCCCTCCCCGTAAACAGGGAGGGAGAAAACCCAGGGGGGACAGATGCGTTACCCTTACGGTTGTGTTTTAGCATGGTGGTGTACGGAGGGATCCAGGGTTCACGGGCAAGATGCTGGCGCCACCCCATACCCACGGGCGGGATGCCCGTGCCGGTGCGCCAGGCGGGGTGGGGAGCATCAGGAGGAGAACCACTAACCGGAGAGCCATGTGCGAGAAATGCGCACGCACGGTCCGGAGCGAGGGGCGCTGGATACCCAACCTGTTCTCCCTTCCCCTATCACCTGTCTCCCCCTCTATTTCGGCAAATCCCCCCCTGTACTCGTAATCACCATGCGGCCATGTTTCACCCCTTTTGTTGCCAGAATCCGGTCGGCCAGGTGCTTGATTTTCGGTCCGGCTCCGCGAACAACAATGATTTCCAGGCAATTGTCATGGTCCAGATGAATATGCAGTGAGGACAGAACGTGCATGTGGTGATCGTGCTGAAACCGGATGAGCTCCTCCGACAGTTCGCGGACATGATGATCGTAGATGATGGTCAATGTTCCCACCATTTCTTTCCCCTCAATCTCCTCCTGCTCGACCAGTTCCTTGCGGATAAGGTCCCGGATTGCCTCGGAGCGGTTGGTATACCCGCGCCTTGTCAGCAGTTCATCGAACTGTTCGATCAGTTCCGGAGAAATCGACACGCCAAACCGCACGGCCTCACTCATTTGTGTTTCTCCTAAAAAAGGGCCTGTCTGTATGATTATTCCGGTTGTGGAGACTGTGGGCAGACACTAGAGACAGACATCCAAAGGTAAACCGGTTTCCAACCGGCAGGCGGGGCCATTTCTGAGCGGACTGTCCAGTCCCCGTTGCCGTTCTGCATCAAGCCTGGGTTAATGTCTCCAAGACATACTCTATCCACCTCATAATAGGCCACCGCGATCCGGGTGTCAACGGGGAAATCTTTACAGAACACAGACAATGTTCATCCCTCCTGCGCCCCCATAACCCGCTCTTCCAGACACAAGTAATGATCGATCAGCTCCTCCGCGATTCGTAAATTGTACTTGTCCCATTGAAACGCCGTTCGCCGCATGGCCGGAAACCGAAAGATCCCTTTTCGATAGAGTAATCGTTTAAAAAAGGCGATTGAGGTATTGATCTCCTGGTTGTCGAATGCGAGGATCGGCAGTAGTTGTCGAAACAGGGTTAACGCCTTCTCCCGTTCGCCGTGGCGATATAATCGATCGATGGCTACATAAACACGAACCATGGAACTCTCCGGAATCATCGCATCCACGCCCCGGTCCAGCGCTTCAATCATCTGGGGAACCGCCCATCCGCCGGAGATAAAGAAATCGGGTCCGAATGCCTCACGAACAGCCGTGTATTTCGGCCCCGCCGGAACGGTTTCAATTTTCAAGCCGATGAACGCAGGGATTGTCTCTCGAAGAATCCGAATGGTATCGAGATCCATGCCGGGACCGTTCCATACCAGATCCTGAATCAACAGCGGCCTGTCGATTCCCGATGTCACTTCCTCAAAGAACTTCGGAATAGCCGACGGACTTTCGTACAGCGGGGCCGGTACAGCAACCAGGTACGCCGCCGCGCCCACAGAATTAGCCATCTCCGCAAAATAACGGCATTCCTTCGGATCACCGGAGGATGCGCCGACGATAAACGGTACTCGATCCTGTACCGTGCGGGAAACTGTGGTGACCAGCCGCTCGCGCTCTTCCCTGGAGAGATACTCCACCTCGCTCGCTACAACCGGCGCAAGGAATCCGTCTACCCCGCCTTTTATGGCGTCCTCTATCAACCGTTCAAGGCTCTCGAAGTCCACTTCGTTCCGGTCGTCGAACGGAGTCTGCAAAACCGAGATAATACCCTTTCGTAATGGTATGGACTGAACCTTCTGCATGGTTTTTCCCGGGGTGAAGGTTTACCGTTCCATGTCGGTACGGCAGATTTCGACTACATCCGGAACCCTGTAACTGAGCGTCGGTAACCGCGAATACGACATCGCAGAGACCTTACTGCCGCACGACTTTCTCCGTCTCCCTTCAGGGGGATTCTTCGGGTTGTATCGGCATCCCGGCTGCGGTTTTGGCCACTTTAAATTGCTAAAATGATCCGATTACACAACACGACCGTGTATCAAATCCCCCGGAACAAACGCAGATGCGGAAGCTGGTCAGGAAACGTTCTCTTCTTCCGCCGTCTCGTCGGCAATCTCGCCTGGAGCCAGAGCTTCCGCGCTGTACTCGATTTTCGTGTGGCGGCTGACCGACTCGATCCATGCGTTGAACGCTATCGACTGGGCATTCTTTTCCAGATATGTTTCCATGCGTGTCAGGTTATCATCCAGCACCACCGGCCCGGCCTCGCGGCGGCCGAGTACCTGAAGAATGAAATAGCCGATAACCCTGCCCTGTTCCAGTTCGCCTTCCGGTGTGTAGTCGGTTTCCCGAACTTCAATCACGTTACTCACCTGTCCCGGTTTGAGCGCAAAAGCCGTCTTACGAATTTCCACGCTCGGGCCGACTCCGGGCACATAGGAACCGGATCGGGTAATGCCGGTCGGGCGAATATATTCTGCGTTGACAGGAGCCTTTTGGGTTTCGTCTCCCGCCACGAGGGCCTGCAAGTCAATGGCTTGTGTGGCGGAAACAGGTTGCCCGGATGCCATTTTCTCTTTGATGAGATTCAGCGCCGACTCGGCCTCTCTCTTGGCGATATCGACAGCCTGAACCAGCCGATAATCTTCCTCAACTTGTTCTCGAACCTCCGCCAGCTCCGGTAAATAGGATTCTTTAATCTCCAGAAGCGAAACGACAAAGCATCGTTCAATCGGTCCTGTCCCCGGCTGATTCATCTGCATCTGCCGGGAGGACTGTTGACGCGACTCGATCACATCGGAGACAACTCCGACCTTTTTCAGGCGAAACGCCTGCTCATTTACTTCCGGAACATAGCCGATCGGATCGATGGGATCGCCCTTTTTGAACAGTTTACTTTCTTTGATCTCGACCGCCAGTTTTTTCGCACATTCCTGAAGGGATTTTTGGGTATTGAATACCTCATCGGCCAGTTTGGAGGCTTCCTCGTGTGCCAGCTCGCCGCTCTGGACAGCGATGAAATCGGTTCGGACCCGAGGCTCCACCTCGCTGAGTTCGGGTAGGTGAGCCTCCCTGATATCGGAAAGACGAAGAAGGTTCGCCCCATCATCACTTCGAACCGGTCCCCCAACATCGCCCACCTTTTCCAGGCGGAAAGCTTCCGCAGCGAAAGCGCCGAAATTGCCCTTGTAATTTTCCATGGCGCTTGTCGAACGGCTGAAGAAGGCAGTCCGTTTGGGAGTCAGTTGCTTCTCCTTGAGAAGCTGCTCCCAAGTAACTTTTCCGGCCTTTATTCGTCCCAGATCGGACTGAGCAGCGCTCATCGCCTGTCGATGAGCCGCCTCGCTGCGAACATCCGCTTTCACCTGCTCCGCGGCTTCCTCGAATGTCTTGTCGCGCGGTGGCTTATCGCCGACCAATTCGATCAGGTAGAAAGTCTTGGAACCGAAGACCGGCTCCGGTCGTTGATGTTCTTTACGGCGGCCCGCTACGTAATACACCATCGTCGTGTCGGCAGGATCGATACCGCTAATTTCTTCGCCCGGTCCGAACCAATCGGATGTGTGGATTTCGTATTGGCCTGCCAAATCATCGAGAGACTTGACCCCATCCGAAAATTTCTGGAAGGCATCACGCGCTTTTTCCTGTCGAATCGCCGATTCCGCCTCTTCGCGGACATCGTCCAGCGTCTCCGTATGCGCGGCCCGCTTCTCCTCCACTTTGATCAGATGATAGCCATATTGAGTCTTGACCGGCTCGGAGATTTGGCCCGGCTCCAGTGAAAAAGCCGCATCCGAAAACGGCGCAACCATCGTGTCTCGTTCAAAGAAACCCAAGTCGCCGCCCTTTCCGGCGCTCCCCGGATCTTCGGAATACTTCTTGGCCGCTTCTGCAAAGTCGAGACCGTCTGTGATCTCTTTTCGAATCTCTTGTATTCGGGTACTTACCGCTGTTTCAAATTCCGGTGTCGCATCGGCGGGGATTTTCAGCAGAATGTGCCGCGCACGGACTTCATCCTGGTGAGTGAATCGGGACTTGTTTCTGTCATACCATGTCTGCAGATCCTCCGCCGTTACTTCCTGGCGATTCGCCCATTCCTCCTTCGGAACGGAAATGTAACGGATCTGCATTTTCCGTATCGTTCGATACTTGGACTGATTTTTGGTGAAATACTCCTGCACTTCCTGTTCCGTGGGGGAGACTTGCCCGATGTAGTCTGCGGCAGGGTACAGAACATACTCCGCTCGCCGCGTCTCCTCGACCATGTAGTTCTCCTGGTTGCGGTTGAAAAAGGTGTTCAGGCGACCTTCGCTTACCTCAACCCGATCTCGAAAATCCGCAGCCCTGTATTCGGCATACTGGATACGACGCTGTTCGGGAACCCGATAGTCCTCCTTATGTTCCTCAAAAAAGCAGGCTAGTGCATCTTCTTCAACCTGGACTTGATCCGTATACTTCTCCGGTCTGAAAGCCAGCATATCGCCGGTGACCTGCTCCTGACGTTCCCGGAAATCCTTCTCCGTATCGGCCATGGAGCGGAGCATGGTGGAGGCGATGAACGCGGTGATTTTTGTGCGCAGGATCTCTTCGCGGACGGTCTCCTCAAATAATTGCTCGGTCATCCGAGACTGGCTGATAAAATAGCGATATCGCCCGTAATCAAATTGCCCGTTTTCGTTCTGGAATGCGGGAATGGCGAAAATATACTGGGCGAGTTCGGAATCGGAAACCCCGAATCCATACCGTGCAGCGGTATTCAGAAGAATCTGACGGCGAATCAGGGTATCGAGCGCCTCCTGCCGCAAATCGCGCCCTTCCATAACCTGCTCGAATCGGTCCCCATATTGCTTCCGGTACTGCTCTCGGAGACGGTCCTGCATACGGAGCAATTCCGAGTACGTGATTTCTTTGCCGTCCACTTTGGCCACCCAGCGTTCCTGGGGGGGCCGCTGGATCTGGCCATACCCATACAGCAGAACAAAACTGGGGATGACCAGGTACAGGGTCCAGGTCATAATGGTTTTTTGGTGGCTGCGCATCCAGGTCAGCATGGTTTACTCTCCTTGACGGCGCTTGGGTTCCGGTGTGACAAAAACAACGGGGGCGGTCCCAACCGGGGAATCCTCTCCGCCCGTCGTTTGTCCTGGGCGACCGTCTTAACCTCTATCGAAGCTGTGTTCCATTTCGCGAATCTGATCGGCGACCGCCGTAGCAACGGTCTCCATCGGCACACGAATCTGCTGCATTGTATCGCGGTTGCGGATGGTTACCGCGTGATCCTCCAGGGTATCGAAATCGACCGTAATACAAAGTGGTGTACCGACCTCGTCCTGTCGCCGGTACCGCTTGCCGATGGAACCGGTTTCATCATACATGCTGCGGTAATTATGAACACGCCGAAGATCGTCTTCCATCTTCCGCGCGATTTCCTCCAGGTCGGGTTTCCGGGACAGCGGAAAGACCGCTACCGTAATCGGAGCCACTCTGGGCCGAAAGCGCAGCACATCCCGTTTTTCCATCTCTCCCTTGTCGTTGGGAGCCATATCCTGATCGTAGGCATCGCTGATCAGGGCCAAAAATGTCCGGTCCAGCCCGGCGGATGTTTCCACACAATAGGGAATAAACCGCTCATTCGTGCGGTCATCCCGGTATTCCAGGCTCTTGCCGGAAAATTGGGCGTGGCGGGACAAATCCCAGTCGCCCCGATTGTGGACTCCCTCGATTTCACCCCAGCCCATGGGGAATTGATACTCGATATCCAGGGCCGCCTTGGCATAATGGGCCAATTTGTCCGGCGGATGCGGCGCAGTACGCAGCTTGGCCGGATTCAGCCCCAGGGACTTGTGCCAATTCAAACGCACTTCCCGCCATCGCTCATACCACTCCTGCGCCTCGTCCGGTCGACAGAAAAACTCCATCTCCATCTGTTCGAATTCGCGTTGACGGAACAGAAATGCCTTGGTTGTGATCTCATTCCGAAAGGCTTTTCCGATTTGGGCGATCCCGAACGGCACGCGCATCCGTGTGGCGGTCAGGATATTGCGAAAATTCGTAAAAAGCGGCTGGCAGGTCTCGGGACGCAGGTAGCAAATACTGTCTTCCTCTTCCGTGGGTCCCCAATGAATCTTGAACATCAAATTGAAATTCCGCGCGGGAGTCAGCTCGCCCCCGCATTCGCTGACCCTCTTGCTCGGATTCTTGGGACAGTATTCCTCATTGAGATTGTCCGCGCGGAATCGCTGACCGCAGGTCTTGCAGTCCACCATCGGGTCATGAAACGACTCCACATGCCCCGAGGCCTCCCAGATACGCGGGTTCATGGTCACCGCACAGTCCATTCCCACCACGTTTTCCCGGGAGGTAACCATCTCATCCCACCAGAGACGTTTGATGAGGTTCTTCAGCTCCACACCCAGCGGACCGTAGTCCCATGATGCGGCAAACCCTCCGTACAATTCACTCGATGGAAAAACAAATCCACGTCGTTTGCAGAGGGAAACAATATCGTTCAAAGCCCGTTCTACGGATGATACTGTGGCCATTCCTATTCCTCGATCCAACCGAGAACCAGGCACACGTCGGTCCTCCCTGCTGGAAAAGTAAGCGAAATTACGATAGTATCTTAGAAACTTTTCAGGGGAAAGACCGGTTACGGATTTGAGAGGGGCCGATGACCGAAGATCGGAAACGTCTGCGTGAAGAATTGGTCGAACTGCTCGGCGAGGACAAAGTCAGGTTGTTCATTACCCAGGAAATCCTCGCACAGCGGTTTATTCAGAAGCATCCGATTGAAATTCGAAAGGCTCTGTTCCGATTCAAGTCTCTGAAAACCCTTGAGGAGCAGCGCGCGATGGTGGAGGGATTCGATGAGCCAATGGCGCGCGCGTTTGTCTGCTCCCTCTTGTGCGGATCGGCTTCCGCCGCCTTGCTGGATATCGCGGTAGGCGCTCTGGAAGATCGACAGGCAGGCAAGAGAGTCCTGCCGAATCGGTTGATCAAATAGAGGGCATTATGGGTCTCTTCCGCACCAAAAAAACCGCAATCTCTGCCAAAAATCCCTCGGTTTCAAGCGGTAAAGGGACACCCAAAACCCCTCCCGAACCGTTGCCCTCCCCACCCCCCGTACACCGGCATACCCCACGCGAGAAGCGCATGGATTACCGAATGCGATGCTGGCTGCTGGTGGAAAAGAACGATTGGGTCCTGGAAACTTCTACTCTCAACATGTCGAAAAGCGGATTGCTGGTGCGTTCGCTCAAACCTGTGCCGGTCGGACAGTCGGTTCTGATCCTTCTGATCGATAAAACCCGTGTAACCGCTGCGGAGATTCGAGCCAACAGGTTTGTTATGAGAGGTAAAGTGGTCCGCGTGGAAAAGCTGGAGGCGATGTGCCGAATGGGCATTCAGATTACCCTGGGCCGTGTGAACCCTGTCGCCCATGAAAAATCCACAGGGGAAACCAAGTACTGGTGGACCCGGCATTGGCAGGAATGACCGGTAGGCCAGGCGTCTCTGCCTGGTAATTCCGGCGGGCCAGGCGTCTCTGCCTGGCAGATAATCATCAAATAACAGGCACGGAGGCCTGTCCTACCAGAGATATCAACTGACGGAAATCCGCGCAAGTCGTCCGGGATTTCTCGAAGAAAACCCGGTATTTCTTCAGCCGCTCCTCCACCGCATCCAGCGGTTCTTTTTGGCAGAAAAAATAAATCGCAGAGAACACCGCCTGTTCGACCCCGACTTTGACCAACGGGTCCCGATAGATCGTATTAAAAGTCTCTTCCATGCGAATCCAGGTCGGATCATGTCTCAACGCCGCCCCCTGACTCAAACAAGAAGTAAGATGTTCTGTGAGACTCAGTCCGAATTCCGCCAATTCAACAGCCCGAAAAAGACTTTGTGCGACATTGTTTATACAGTTCTTAACTTTTGTAATATCAATCCGTTGAGGGCTTTTCACTTTCTCACGCAGACGCTGTTGCACCGCTCGGTCTTCTGCGCAATACGCCGCCACGGATTGACGTAAAGGAAGTATCTCCGTGCCCGGAATCAACGCTCCTCCCTCGGTGGAATCGATCACCCGACGACCGCACAGGGCCACTTCCTCCTGAAACTTGCGGATATAGAGCGCCATGATTCGCGAAGTGGGAACCTGCCCACCCATCGCTCCCGGAACCCACACAAGGCTTTCCTCAA
Source organism: Candidatus Omnitrophota bacterium (assembly GCA_029570205.1). Taxonomy (GTDB): domain Bacteria; phylum Hinthialibacterota; class Hinthialibacteria; order Hinthialibacterales; family JAKPRU01; genus JAKPRU01. The sequence goes on from JAKQSI010000051.1 coordinate 73,754, forward strand.
GGCGATTGTTTGTGGCCGCATGCCGATCCATGGTCACAGAGGCCGCCCCCGGCGCAATGGACTCAAATGCACGCGCCAATGCGGTCCCTCCCGCATGGCTTGTCCCACCTTTCGGATCATACGCCAAATCCAGCCCCACAAACACAATCGGATTGCACCCCAGAATTCGGGCAAGAGAAAACGCCGTGTTCGCAACCGATCCCCCCTTTTCCACAAAACCCCACGGGCCAAACTCCTGCTCGAACCACCGCGTTGTGGCACATTTCTCCAGATTCATCACCAGACGACGCCAGGGAACAAGGGCAGGAATCGTGTGATACACCTCCGGATCGAATGCAAGAATCGGATCGCCTGTGAAAGAAAGGCCGTTAAAATGTCGCTCATTCAGCTCCGTAGGATCCGTCGCGACGACAAAATGAGGCACAATTCCGGCTTTTTCCAACAGACGATAGGAGGTATCCACACACAGAATAACCCCGGAATCTTTCACGTTCGCGAGATCAATTAAATTACGGTTCAGGGATGGCCCGGCAGCTATAATGAAAGCAGGGATATTCGGGAGAAGATTCTCGACCTCAACAATCCCGGTTCGACCAAGAATGTGAGGCAGGTTTCGCCAGAGATTTTCCTGAAGTTGCCGGCCGCTCTGAATCATCAGTTGGAACTCCGCGGCCGTATGTTCCACCAGGTGGTGAATCTCCTCCGTAATGCGATCGTAATAATCTCCATTCAATGTATCGGCTGTGCGGGTCCGGTAAAACCGCACACGGCTGCTCATAATGCCGGGGAGAATCCTGCGGGCCATCTCCAGGACAGAATGAAGATTGTCACCGATTGCAAAATGGATGCGGTTATCGCGAAATGCCTCCGATAAATCCACAGATTCCAGCGCGGCCCGAAACAGTCCCGGGTCCCTTTCTACGACAAGGAGATCATAAAACCGGTCCCGTCGGTTTCGGACCAGTTCCTGCACCACATATCCCAAACCCATCCCCAGTAAAATCAAGACTGTAGCGCCTTCTTCCAGGATAGATTCCGTCTCGCGTTCCGCTTCGCGGACCGGATCGTATCGGCTGTGAAGAAGCATCGGTCCGTTCGCCGTGAGGATTTCCCCAGTCAATGGTCCGGCCTGTGATGGAAACAGTCGGACGGGGTTCTCCGTCCGAGCCATTTCCCCCGCCAAAACAGGGTATCGCGTCCGAACCGCTTCGAGGTTGGCATCAAACATTTTTCGGATTCCGAGCGCTAGGTTGACGCTTTTCTCTCAACAGCACTATACTGTACTTGAAACAGGTTCTGATGAAAGGAGCCGCCGATAATGAAGTTTCGCATGTTGCTTATTTTCTGCATTCTTGCACTCCCTGTTGCCGCATGGAGCCAGGATGCGGCTTCCACAACCGAGGCTCCCGCCCAACCCGCCGTGGAGGAACCCGCCGCCACGGAGGAACCTGTCGCCGTGGAGGAACCCGCCGCCACGGAGGAACCCACGACAGATGCGACAACAGATATCGGATCCGGCGGCGGACCCGATTCCCTGGGAACCCCGGAAAGAACCACAACAACCGCTGAGGGCGGCAGCGAGGTTTCCAGCTCTCTCCAATTGGCCAATCAGGCTTTTCAGATGCTTGCTGGAAGGCAATTTGAGTTGGCCAAGAAATTATATCAGGACGCGGCAGCGGCGGATCCTCGGTACGAACCGATGGTTCAATTTGTGGACAACATTATTACTCGTGGAACAGAGCTATATACCGAAATGTATGAGCTCCAGCTGAAATATGAAAATCCCCTTACGCCGGAAGTGACCATTGACCAGATTACCCGCGAAGATATGGAAAAATACCTCGATTTCAACGTTCGGAGCCAGCTGGCACAGGGTGATATTCTCGGCGATTTCACACTTGCGGAGCTTGGCCTGGAAAGCGTGCCGGGGGCCGATACGCTGACTCTGGGGGAATACCTGGGTTGGCGGCGCCGAAAATCCATGAATTACCGGATTTATGAAGAAATCATGAAAGGGGTTTATGAACGCCAAAAACGATATGCGCGACTGGACTTCCTGGTCCAGCAGAAGCAGGCCAAAGTGCAACGGCGCGAGGAATTGCGTCAGCTCCGCTTGGAAGCCCGTGGCGGTATGGGTGTCGGTGGATTCGGCGGTGGCGGCGGATTTGGGGGTGGCGGCGGATTCGGGGGTGGTGGCGGAATGGGCGGATTCGGGGGTGGTGGCGGATTCGGAGGCATGGGGGGCGGATTGGGCGGCGGGATGGGCGGTATGGGGGGTGGCGGCATGATGGGTGGCGGTATGGGAGGAAGATTCTCCGGGGGATTCTAACGCTCGTTACGTTCAAACAGACCGACAACAAGCCCGAAAATATACTTTATTTCGGGCTTGTTCATTTTCCCCATTGGGGATATACTTTTGGGGTGATGTTATCCTCTCGTGGCAAGAACAGACCGTCATGGCGGGAGTGAAAACCATTTTGATTTCCGTGAAAGGACGGATGTGGGCGATGAAACGAGGATTCACACTCATTGAGCTTTTGATTGTGGTGGCGATCATCGGGATCCTGGCGGCAATCGCGGTCCCAAACTTTATGAACGCGCGCGTTCGTGCCCAAGTTGCCCGTGCCGAGGCGGACCTCAAGAACCTAGCAACAGCCATCGGACTCTACAGCGCAGACCACGGCACATTCCCACCAAATTACAATTTCATTATGGGAGTGGCAAACAATCACTCCATGTATCAGCTGTATCTCTCCACGCCGGTTTCGTATATCTCCTCCATACCGGAAGACTATTTCCGCAAGAAATCTCCCTATGACGACCAGCGATGGTATCCGGACTCCGCGCTGGGTATTTATATTTATATCAATTATCCCGTTAATCGGTCCGGTCCGGATCGAAACCGTATCCCATTTGATTCTTATTTAATGTGGAGTTTCGGCCCGGATCGCGGACTGAATACCGGCTCATACTATACGCTTCAAGAAATTGAGGCCTACGAGAAAAACCATCCCGACAAGTGCGGTATCTTCGAGTACCGAGTAGGATGTCGCTACAGCCCGTCCAATGGGCTGACCAGCCCCGGCGACCTCTATTATTTCGGCGGCTGAGCGGGCCGCCAAAGCGATGCGGCAAAAATTGTCTGAGTCTTGATTCAATTGTCTGAACCATGGTTTAGACCGTTCTTCTTCATCATGGTCATCCCCTAATCCTGCGAATTATGGTTCAGACGTCAATTTACTTCAAATTTAATTGAATCTTCTTCAGTATCTGCTCGGAGGCCGCTTCATCACCGAATGTTCCAACACGAATTTTGATCCTTGTTTCATTGGCCGATACGCTGGTCAGCTGGATTGTAATGAACCGTTTGCGGCTGTCCACGGAGACGATCTTCGCGTTGAGCGCATCTTTCTCGCGTTCTTTAACCTGAAACTCCATACTTTCCACTGCTTTCTGGGTGGCTTCCCAGACACGGTTCAACGAAGCCCTTTCGGTTGTCTCCAACTCACCGTGAAGAAAGGCCCATGTTCCGGCTCCTGCTGCCGCGCTGCCCGCGATCACCGCCGCCGCACATCCGCCGAACACCATCGGCAAAAGAATCGCAAGACCGATGAATGGATACCGTTTCCGTAACATGTTAAATTCCTCTCAGATTAAATTTGCGCGTTCCCGCCTTGTCATTTTTTCAACAAGTGTTTGGTGTAACACAGAGTCACCCGCATATCTTAATTTCATCCCCCTTGTATCGGAAGCCAATCACTACCCGAATGGGAGATCCCCCCATCAGCATAGACCCGGACCCGCAAAATGCGGACAATATCTGTATGCGTAATATACCGACAACAATACGGGCAGTAAATCCGGCTCTGCTGATGTGAGAAACCCGGGAGGTCGAAGGATGAAAAAACCGTTTGCGATAGGATCGACAGTTTTGATTGCGACGGCAACCTTTCTCTGCCTGGTTGCCCAGGGGGAGACCGAAGGAGCAAAGAGAATGGAACGCAAGGACTATTCGGCAAAACCGTTCAAACGGATGGTAATCCTGGGCGAAAGTACCGTGGAAGGCGGCGGCTGGGTGAACAACAATTCCGAGCGATACGCCGATATCCTGGTGGAACTGATCAATTCCTACCAGGAGGAGCCGATGGAATATATCAACCAGGGCATCGGCGCAAGCGTGATCTCCCCCAAAAGCCCCGGTTATGAGGCCTCCCGGAAACCGAGCGCCATCGAACGATACAAGGAGGCTGTGATCGCCCAAAACCCGGACCTCTTTGTACTCGCTTACGGCCTGAACGACATGCGGGCCGGAATGGACCCCGATGCGTTCAAAGAAGAAATGGCAAAGATCATCCGGGATGTCAAAGCCACCTGTCATCCGGTAATCGTGCTGGTGAATGTGTATCACATGACAGCGTTCAACAGCTATCCGCCGTTCGACAAGGGCAGCTCGAACGACACCAATGTATACAACGGAATCATTCGGGAACTGGCGGAAGAAAACGATTGCCTGCTGGCCGATGTCTGGGAGGCGGAGGGGCAGGCGGATTGGCTGATCAACCCCGACGGGGTCCACGCAAACGCGCTGGGCAATCGGCTCATCGCAAATCGAATCTTTGAAGTGCTTGCCCAGAATTGCAGCGGCCTTTCCGTGAAAATCCAGAAGCGGGATGCCGATACGAAATGGGTTCGAGATACGACACGCATCCGTTATCAGAAGATCGAACCGGTCGGTGAGAGCAAAAATGACGGGGCTAAATGACCGCGATCCGTGCTTTGATTTTCGATTTCAACGGGGTCATTCTCAATGACGAACCGATTCATAATGAGAATCTGCAATCGGTGTTTGCGGAAAAAGGGATATTTTTATCTTTAGAGGAAATCCGGCATCGCTGCCATGGTCGGGGCGATTATGAATGCTTCTCCATGCTGTTGCGGGAAAATACACGTGAACCGACACCCGCTTTGCTGGAGGCTATGATCGCCCGAAAAAGCCGGTATTACCGGCAGCGCATCGACCGGGAGGTCCCTTTGGTTCCCGGTATGAGGGAATTTCTCGAACGTTGTCATGGGAGATACCCGTCAGCATTGGCCTCCGGTGCGTTACCTTCTGAAATTCGGTACGTTTTAGATCGATTGGGGCTGAATCGTTTCTTTGCCGTGACAGCAAACACCTGCGAAGTGAACTTTCCCAAACCCAATCCGGCGGTGTACCTTCTGGCGTTGGAACGGCTTCGCGCCGGTTGTGCGCCCGATTTGGCTCCGGAGCAATGCCTGGTTTTTGAGGATTCGCCGGTTGGATTGCAGGCGGCGCTGAGCGCCGGGATGGGGTGTATCGGCGTGGCGACCTCCACCGATGCCCGGGAACTGGCCGGCGCAACAATGGTGATCGCCGATTTTCTTGATCCAAGGCTGTTCCGGCTATAGAATTAATCTTTTTTCGGATTTCTCTTGCGTTTTTGATGAAGATTGATATCCTGTTGTAATTGCAGGAGAAAGGTTAAATAGGCTGAGATCGCTTCTCATCTACAGGAGACCGTCTCATGTATCGTCATTCGTTCTCTCTCGCCGGTGTTTCGTTGGCTGTTCTGGTTCTGTCAGGCGGCTGTGTCACCGATGATCTGGCCCAGCTTCAGAGCGATGTAAACGAGCTGCATTCGCGCATTTACCAGATGCAGCGCAGCAACGAACGCCAGACCACGACCACCACCTCCAGTCTGCGTCAGGTATCCAAAGAGATCAGCGATGCCTTCGATGAAATTCGGTTCACACAGTCCGGCCTGGAGGAAAAAGTCGACCAGCTCTCGAATCGCCTGCTCACACAAGAGCAGCGAATGGAAGCGATGGAAGCCTCTGTGGCCCAGTTGGAGAATAAGATGGGCCAGAGCGATCAGACACTTCGGAATGATCTGAACACTCAGCGGCAGCAACAGGAAACCACTTCGGCAGCTCAGGTTGCAGAGATCAACCAGCTGCGCAGCGATCTGACCGCGTTTCAGGAACGACATAAGAGCGAGATGACCGCACTGAATGAAACGGTACGGAAAATGAGCAGTGACCTGCAGAAAGAAATGAATGGATTGCATGCGGAGGTCCGGAATGTTTATCAGGACATTCTCAAAGAGCTGGGTTCCACAAAGGAAACCGCTCCTGCCGCGACGGCAGAAACGACTACACCGGCAAGCAGTTACTCAGGCGATGAATACATCGTCGAAACCGGAGATACCTTGAACGGCATTGCCCGAAAGCTGGGCGTGACAACCGAGGCTCTCAGTGAAGCGAATGGAATTACCGACCCGAATATGATTCGGGTCGGTCAACATCTGAAGGTACCCAAATAAACCGCCGTGACCCCAACCCCCTTTCCTGAACCGACCCTGGCGGCACCGATCATGGAATCCCTACCCGGCGTCGGCAGCACTTTCTTAACAAACTCTGTTATTTTGAACGACATTTTGAACAGTAGTTCATTTGCCCTGATGATCTATATCGGGCTTTTTATTTTGTCCGTACTCACTTGGGCAATCGTGATCAAGAAGATATGGGATTTTCGAGTGGAGTGGTTCCGTTCGCGTTCGTTCCTGGATTTGTTCACCCGTTTGGAAGGCGATATTTTGAGCTTGGCTCATGAGGGAATCATCGCCCGAAACAGCCCCTCACGGATTTTTGTGGCGGCTTATGAGGAACTTCGTCTCTGGACACGCCTGGATGCAAATTCGAAACGTCTTGTTTCCGAGAAGCCCATTGTCGGTCCCCTGGAGCGCACATTGGACCGTGCAATCGACCGAGAGCGGCATGAATGGGAATGGGGTTGCACCACTCTCGCGACAGCCGCCACCATCTCGCCGCTGCTGGGTTTGCTGGGTACGGTGTGGGGCGTGTTCCATTCGTTTCACAGCATGGGGACAGCAGGCAATTTGTCGTTACAGACCGTTGCTCCCGGTATTTCGGAAGCCTTGTTAACTACCGTGGTCGGCCTGATGGTGGCTATCCCGGCTTATGTGGCGCACAACGCGATCCTGAGCCATGTGAGACGGATTGAGCAGGACCTGGAAAGCTTTGCCGGCCAGGTCTTGAATCGTTTCGAGCGTCAAGTACACGTCCGCCGAAGTTCCGAGAGCGACTGATCCAACTCGAGGTAATTGTGGCCCGATTCCGCAGATATACCCCACGGCGTTCGCCGGTCGCCGACATCAATATCACCAACCTGGTCGATGTGACTATGGTGCTGCTTATTATTTTCATCATGGTCGCGCCGTTTTCACGTGAGGGATTGGAAATCGAACTGCCGAAAGTGAAGTTGGCTCAGAGATTCGGCAAACAGGCCATCGTGTTGGAGATGGATCAGTACGGAGCGTTGGCTCTGAACGGGAACCCGGTTGATCTCGAATCGCTTCCGCAGAAGCTGCGGGAGGAAAAAGAAGCGCACAAAGATTGGCCGGTGTACTTCCGGGCGGACGGTCGGAACACCCTTCAGAGCGCGGCGGAGGTCAAAAGCGCAATGATGGAAGCGGGGATAGAAAGGTATGGCGAGCTCGTTGAGAAGAAGCAGTAATCATGCGTCAGTCTTTTGTTATCTCTTTGATCGCCCATCTGGTTGTATTGCTGGCGATTGCTGTCTGGCCGGAACGGACTGTCCCGATTCGGATGTCTTCGACCCTTACCATTCAGCAGGTTGATCTGACTCCCCCCGAAAAACCTGTTGAGCAACGCCCACAGTTCGTGCCGCCCCCTCCGCCCCCCCCACCACCGCCTCCGGAACCGCAACCACCTTCCAAGGATGATTCGGATCGAGAGGCCATCTCGCGGATTCGGGAACGCTTGAAAGAGTTACTGAATACGCCCAAGCCGAAACCGACGCCGGTTCCTACTCGGCCAAAGACCAAACCGACCCAGACTCCCGTGGAAAAGAGAACCCCTCCCACTCCGGGTCCGACAATTGAGTTCGGAAGATTCAGTGAAGTGACCCAGGCGCAGGGGCAGCCGGGGCCGTTCACCGCCCAGACTCCCATTCCAGGAACGGGGGCTACCGAAGGGAATCCGATTGTTTTTGAACAAGGATTCAATTATGGGGGCTATGCAGACCGACTCATGCGGCGACTGGCAAATAACTGGAATCCTCCCGCGTGGCAGCCGAACCGCGAAAAAGGTATTTCCACGCAGGTATGTTTCACCATCCGGTCCGATGGGATGATTGTTGAGGTCTATGTGGAACGTTCTTCCGGGTGGCCGGAATTGGATGAGAGCGCGAAACGTGCGGTTCAGAAATCCTCGCCGGTCGAGCCGTTGCCTTCGGGGTACGGCCGCGCGAGCGTGAAAGTTCATGCGCTGTTCCGCCCGAATCCGGAGTAGTTTTTCTGCAATCCATTAGCACAGGTGTCCACTGGAGGCGATACCATTCAAAGCCCCGCTTTGTATCGGGGCAAATTTGGAGGCTGCGTTAATGATGGCCTGTCGCATCGTTCTGATTTTTCTGTTCTTGTTTTCGACTTTTGCCTACGCAAATGATGAACTGATTCTGGAAGTAACAGGCTCCACCCCGGCCCCCATTGTGGCCCTGGCTCCGTCCGATCCCGGAGATGTGCCCGATGTGGCCCGTCAGATCGACGAGGTTCTTTCCTACGACCTCAATTTCAACAAGCACGTCCGGCTTCATACGGATCGTACTGCCGTTGCCGCCCGGATGGCCCAGGATCGCACCTCCGGTAATGTCGACTACGCCGCCTGGAAAGGGGTGGGCGTCGAGTATGTCGTGGATGGACGGGTTCGAGCCGACGGTCCCAGCCAGGTTGTCGTGGATTTGACAGTCCATGATGTTAGGGACGGAATGCGACTCCTGGCCAGGCGATTTGCCATTCCACGCAAACAGCTTCGACAGGGGAGTCATCTGATCAGCGATGTGATTGTGCAAACCTGTACCCTGGAGGATGGGATTGCGCAAACCCGTTTCCTGTTTGTCTACCACAATCCGATCGCGCGAAGCAAAGAGATATTCCAGGTTGACTACGACGGCTATCCCCCAAGCGTGAAACCTTTAACACAATTCGGAACGATCACCCAATTCCCCGCCTGGTCGCCGAACGGACTTGCGTTCGCGTTCAGCTCATTTCGCAGCGGATGGCTGGACGCCTACATTCAATCTCTGGATACGGGCAAACTCTCTTTTCTGGCAAAGGCTCCCGGCAACAACCTGACCCCATCCTGGTTCCCCACCAATCCGGACTGGCTGGTGATTTCCCTTTCCTATGTCGGGAACGCGGAGATCTTTTTGCTTCGGCGCGACGGTAAACAGCCGAAACGAATCACAAATCACCCGGCGATCGACAGCTCCCCGGCGGTTTCGCCGAACGGGCAGGAGATCGTTTTTACCTCCGACCGGGCTGGGATCGCCACCCTGTATCTGATGAGTATCGAGGGAACGAATGTCCGAAGGCTTGTGCCGGACAACAGCCTTTCCTGCGACACAGGACAATGGTCGCCGGTCCCCTTGAACGGTCAGTACCGGATCGCATTTCGCGGTTATCGTGTAGGGCAAGTACGCGGCGATATCTATATGGTCGGGGCCGATGGCTCCGACTTGCGCAATCTGACGAACGGACAGGGAGATAACTCAAATCCGACTTGGGCCCCCGATGGAAGATATATCGCTTTTTCGACAAACCGTGGTTCCCCCAGCTCGGAATTGTGGGTTATGGAGTCAAACGGAACCGCACCGAGACGGCTGCTCAGCTTGAAAGGAAATTGTCTCCAACCGGCCTGGTCACCCCGACCGAAGAAATGAGATACAGAGATGATCCCCTGTGGTCGGTACATTATGGAATCTCTCTGTGTGCTTGCGGGCGTTACCGCTTTCTGTGACATTGACTCGGCGGCCGGCGCAATCCACGCTGTAATTTTTCACGATGTCTCGTTTGAGAACATGGAAGATACGAACGTATCTCCCCATTTCCTCCGCGACATTCTTGCGATGATGAAAATCGGCGGCAGCCGCACAATTCCTGCGAGTGAGGTTGTCAACTACTTGCGCACGGGAGATATCCCCGAAGAGGATGGGGTTCTATTGACGTTCGATGACGGCTATAAAGGAATCCGGAGATATGCTCATCCGATTCTGTTCGAACTCGGTTTTTGCGCCACCGCCTTTATCTACACGTGGGGGCCGGATTCCGCAAGTCCGAAACGTTGCAGCTGGGCCGATTTGCGCGAAATGGAGGACAGCCTTGTGTGGGAAATCCATTCGCACAGCGTTACCCATACCGACCTGGTGTCGCTAGAGAATTACTCGCTTCAATATGAATTATCGTACTCGTTGTCCAGGCTCCACTCGCAAGGGTTTTTGGGAGACCGCTATTTCGCTTATCCTTACGGGTCCTTTGATGACAGAGTCCGCATCGCCGCCAAGGAAGCGGGATATGGAGCTGCGTTCGGCGCCGGTCCGGAAGGACGGATCGAGAGCAACGTCGATCCGTATTCCATCCCACGCACCACTATTTCCCAGCGGCACGATCAGTCACTGGTCTGCCGTAAGCTGGGCCTCGATTTCGATCGGGTGCGTTCTGAATTGGCCGTCTACGATGAACGCGAAGGTGTAAGGCTGGGAAACTGGGAGGAAACAAATGTCGGCCTGGGGCAGCAACTCGGGCAATATGGTGTTTCCTTTATTCAATCCGGCGATTCAACGTCATCATGGAATCTTGCATTTCCAATAGAGAAGAAAGGCAAGTACTCATTCAGTCTGTGGACCCCGATTTCGGCCCCTGTATCGGAAGGGCAGGAAGGGATCCTCTACTGGCGTCTGAGAAACATAGCCAATGACGAAATAGCCGAGGGGTATGTGACTGATAGAGTTCCCAATGGGTGGACAGCGTTGCATCTTGAACCGCTGGGTGTCGGGGATTACAGGATCGAGATCCGTCCGGTAGATAATGCAGGGATGTCCCTTTCGGTAATCGTCGATGCGCTGAAGGTTGAATACCTGGGAGAGGGACCGTCCGATGCACGAGGTGGATGGAAAGAATATCGGTAGGAACCCGGTAATTCCCCCTTGCATGGCCGCTCGACCGACGGCTAGCGCGCTATGTGGAATCGGGTAGTCATAGTAAGATAATCACGCGCAAACGGCTCGACCGGTTTGTATTTCAGATCCGTCCACGTTCCCTGTTGGATGATCCTTCCATTACACAGCAGAATGACTCGATCACAGAGAGATTGCGCCTCTTCGATGTAATGCGTTACATAGATTGTTGTCAGGCTCATTTCATCATGTAGCGTGCGAATCAAGTCGATCATCTCTTCACGCTGATGCGGATCTAATGCGGAAAGAGGCTCATCCAACAGTAGGATGCGGTTACCCGGAGCGAGAGCGCGGATGAGCGCAAACCGTCCCCGCTCGCCGCCGGAGAGTTGGTGTGGCAAGCGTCGCTCTTTCCCCGCAACTTCGAGGCGTTCCATCATGTCACGGATGTAACGATTGCGATCCTCGGATGAAATCTTCTTGCCGCGAAAGCCCGAGCGGACAAAGGCAAGCGCATCTTTCTGGGGATGAAGAGGCATGTCCTGAGTCACCAGGCCGGTTCCGCGTCGGGATGGAGCAAAGAACCGTCGCAGCGCATTCATCGGCCTGCCGTCAATCTGCACAGTTCCGGTTGTCGGTTTCTCCAGTCCGGCAATCAGGCGAAGTGTCAAGCTTTTTCCCGCACCGGACGGCCCCAATAATGCTATCCGCTCGCCCGGCTCGACCGAGAATGTAATATCATGCAGGGCTGTGCCGGTTTCAAATCGCTTCGTTATCTGTAGCAGTTCTATTTTCGACAGGGAGTCGGACATAATCGTCATTGTCTAGCAGCCGTTCAGGCCATTGGAATTAACGTATTTTCTTGCAGCCCAGAGCAGGCGCAAGGTTCCCAGAACGGTTCTCCAGACCGGCATTTTGCTTTGCCCGCGTTTTCTCTCGTAATGAAGAACAAAGGGAACTTCGGTCAGGCGTGCGGGATCGGTATGAGCCAGGACTTTCAGAAGCAGTTCGCCGGTGCAGGAGAATCCTGTCGCCTCTAATAGCCGATCCCCCCAGGTTTCATACGTCCGTTTCAGAACATCCCATCGGATCATCCGGTAGCCACAGGAGAAATCCCGCACAGTATCCACGCCCAGGGCGAGCCGATATACCAACGCCGCACCGTGGCTCAATAACTTGCGAAATGCCGAGACACCCAACTCCTGCCCCCCCTCGGCATACCGTGAGGCAATCACCACGTCAACATCTCCCCGCATGGCTTGACACAGTTCGGAAATAAGCCTGGGAGAATGAGTCAGATCGGCATCCATAAACACAACGAGGTCCCCCGGACTGCCGGACCGGACAATTTCGGCAATTCCGGTCTGGAGGGCGGCTGCCAGGCCGCGATTTCGCTCGTGTTGGATCAGGGAAATCGGAGTCGGTCCGATGTGGCAACGCGCCCGGTCGGAGGTTCCATCCGTACTGCCGTCATCCACAAGGACCACACGGCACGAGTCTCCGAATGTCGGAGCCGCTAAGTCAATTTCCTGAAGGAGATCCTCCATGGTCTCCGACTCATTGTATGCGGGCAAAAGGATATGAATCACAACAGCATCCCGGGTTCCGGCCATTTTTTTGATGCAGGTGAGAATAGCGGTCGGAACGGCGTGAGTCGATGGAAGCGGACCCTGTTGGATTCTTTACAGTTGTGGAAGGTTGCTGTACTGTCAGCTGTTGTAAGAAGATTCCGGAATCCGATATTTTGGAGGTGGGCGACCATGTCACCCGAACAACAGACCAATCGAAGATCATTTATGAAAAGAACCACGATGGGAACCGCCGGCATTTCCCTGACACTTGCAGCCGGGCCGTTTCCAGGGAAAGTACTGGGGGCGAACGATAAGATCGCTGTCGGCCTGATCGGTTGCGGCGACCAGGGATGCTACGATCTGAAAAGCATGATGAAAACCGGCGAGATTGTCGTGTCGGGACTGTGCGATGTCAGCGTGAGCCAACGCGAAAAAGCCGCCGATCTGGCCGGGGAATACGCCATGGAGAATCCCATCCGTAGCTACAAAGATTTCCGGGAACTACTGGAATGTCCCAAGACCGATGCGGTGATTATCGCCACACCGGACCATTGGCACGCCTTGCCCATGGTAATGGCCTGCCAGGCCGGGAAAGATGTATATGTCGAAAAGCCGCTGGCGTTGACCATTTATGAAGGACGTAAAATGGTCAAGGCGGCACGGAAATACGACCGGGTGGTGCAAACCGGGACCCAGCAGCGCTCCGGGTCGCATTTTCAGAAGGCGGTTGAACTGGTGCGCAGCGGGCGCATCGGCAAAGTCAGCTATGTCCGCACGTTCAATTATGACAACTCTCATCCCGAAGGTATCGGCAACCCCGCCGATTGCGATCCGCCGGCGGACCTCGACTGGGATTTCTGGCTCGGACCGGCTCCGAAACGACCCTACAACCCGAATCGCTGTTTCGGCACGTTCCGGTGGTTTTTCGATTATTCCGGGGGAAAGATCACGGACTGGGGCACTCATTTGATCGATATTGTTCACTGGGCCATGCGGAGTGAGTGGCCGAAAAGCGCGTCGGCCGCAGGCGGGAAATTTTACCTGGAAGACAACCGGGAAACGCCGGATACTCTCACAGTCACTTACGAATTCGACAGCCCGCAAGGGCCGTTTATCCTGGAATATCAGAACCGGGATTGCAATTCGAATCCGATCAGCGGCTACGGATACGGGATTATCTTCTACGGCACAGACGGAACTCTATTCCTGGACCGAGGCGGATACGAACTGGTCCCGGAGACCCGCAAACGAGACCGAAACGAAAAGCCGGTCGATCGGACTCAACCCGAAAAAAGCGATACCTCCGATCAGCATTTCCCGCATGTCAAGAACTTCTTGGAGTGCATGAGAACCCGAAAACGCACGATCTCCGATGTGGAAATCACTCACCGCTCCACCAGCACCCCACACTTGGGGAACATCTCTCTGCATGTAGGTCACAAGATCGAATGGGACGGCGAAAACGAGAAGATTATCGGCGACAGGGAAGCTTCCAAACTTCTGAAACCGAAATACCGGAAACCCTGGAAGATTTCCATGCTGGATGCGTGATTACCCCCCTCAATCCCCCCGTAAACGGGGGGAAGATTTCCTATCTTCCTCCCTGCTCACGGGCAGGGCCGGGGTGGGCGGGGTCCCGGTCGGCACAGGCATCTTGCGGCTGACTCGTAATCCCTGCGCTCCTCCCAACTGTCATTTCGGACGTGTTTAAGATTGTGCGTTTCTATGCCAGTTCCGCAACGAGCGGTTTCTGCTTTTCGATGGAACTGACCCGCAAGATGGAAAATCCGAGGATGTGGCCCTGTTCGTCCACGCGTTCCATGACCGCATCATTGTCGGTCTCGCGCATAAAACCGGGCTTGTCCGAGAACAGGACCTCCAGAAAATCGCCTTCCGGGTCGTACGAGACTTTCACGGTTTGCGCCATAGGATTTCACCTCGTTTCGGTCTGTCCGTCAGATACGCTGTCCACACAAACGCATCCGCATCACCGCATTCTACCACAACGCACAGCGATTTGCCGCCAATCAGCGTGCGCAAGTAATAGCGATAGTTCAAGGTCGCCATCTCATCGGTCCGCGAGCGGATGACCAGATGCGGGTCGCGTAGCGTTTCCGCCAGGGCGCTTTCCATAGCGACCATTTCCGGGTGTTCCAAAATATGTTCTAGCCGCTCATCGGTCAACCGCACGGTTCGGCCCAGGAAATCAATCAGTGTCTTCATGACCAGACACTCTCCTCTACCTACGCAATGTCTCAAGCCATAGAGTTCACGCACACTCCGGTCAACGTTCCGACAGCCAGAGAGGATGACAGAGGCTGGATTCCGGCTTGCGCCGGAATGACGGTGGAAGGGCAATCACAGGGGGATTGCCTCTACGCAGAGAGGCCGCCGGGAGGTGAGGAACGCAGCGCCTGGTGGTTATTCTCCATGTAGTCAAAAAAACGGTCAAAGTGATAAGTGGCATCGTGCGGGCCGGGGGAGCCTTCCGGGTGGTATTGAACCGAAAAGAATTTCATCTCGCGGCATTCCAGGCCCTCCACGGTGTGATCGTTCAAATTGATATGCGTCACTTTCACGTACTCATTGTGCGCCAGTGAATCCATGTCCACGCAGAATCCATGGTTTTGCGCGGTGATTTCCACTTTGCTGGTGGAGAGATCCTGTACGGGCTGGTTGCCGCCCCGATGGCCGAACTTGAGTTTGTAGGTCCGTCCACCGGCAGCCAGGCCGATAATCTGATGTCCCAGGCAGATGCCGAATATGGGCAGTCGCCCCATGAGGCTCCGAACCGTTTCAATCGCATACGTAACAGGTTCCGGGTCGCCCGGGCCGTTCGACAAAAACACGCCGTGCGGTTCCCATGCCAGGATCTCCTCGGCAGACGTGAAAGCCGGAACGACTCGCACTTCGCCACCGCGATAAATCAGGTGACGCAAGATATTTCGTTTCACACCGAAATCAATCGCCACCACCCGCTTGGAACCGTCGAATCGCCGCGCCGGCTCCCCTAACGGAACCCCCATCGGCAGTAGTGAGTCCTCCCAGAGATAGGGATGGTCCGTGGTGACATATTTCACCAAGTCCTGCCCCGCCATGTTCGGCAGCGCCCGCGCCTTTTCCAGCAGATCGTCGGGGTGATCGAGGTCCGTGGAGATGATCCCCTGGGTCACGCCGCCGATCCGGAGACGTCGCACCAGCGCGCGGGTGTCGATCCCATACAGACCGGTAACCCCCTGCGCTTTCATCCAGTCTTCGAGACCCCCATTTGCACGCCAGCTGCTGAACCGCGCGGACAGCTCTTTGACGATGAATCCGGCCACCTGGATTTTCTGAGACTCCAGGTCCTCCGGCGAGATACCGTAATTCCCGATGAGCGGGTATGTCATTGTGACAATCTGCCCGTAATACGAGGGATCGGTCAGGATCTCCTGGTATCCGGTCATGGAGGTATTGAAAACGACCTCGCCCCCCGCTTCCCCGTACGCTCCAAAGAGACGGCCACGGTAGGCCGTTCCATCCGCCAAAACAAGCAATCCAGGTGGGTGTTCAGGTTTTTTAATTATCATTTTTTATCCACGGCTATGTCCTGCCGATATCAATCAATGTTAAGTTATGCAGACAACTCTCATCTTGTTGACTGCATAGCAGTCGGAGAATCCCTCACCCCAACGCGTTCCCGGAGGGTAAGGGAGAAGTGACCGTGGCACAGCAACAGAATAGATGAGAAAACTGCAACGTGCATTTACGCTAAAACTGAAGTATATCATGAGGAAAGGCCGGTCGCCCGGTACGGCGCAAAATGAAATATGATTTTCTCGCTGATTATCCCAGTCCATAATGGCGGAGACATCCTGAGAGAGGCGCTGGACGCCGTGCAGCAGTGTTCCCCTCCTCCCGCCGAAGTGATTGTTGTGGATGACGGTTCCACAGACGGCAGTGACCGGGTCGCGGCAGAATACCGGGTGCGGGTTGTGCCCATTCCGGGACCTTCCGGACCGGCTACCGCACGCACTCGTGGGGCAGAGACCGCACAGGGGGATATCCTGGTGTTCACCGATGCGGATGTCTTGGTTCCCAGTGATCTTTTTCTCTTGCTCAGAGAGGACTTTTCGCGAGAGGAAGTCTCGGCAGTCCAGGGAACGTTCTCGGATTACTGCCCGTTCGGCAATTTCTGCTCGGTCTACAAAAATCTATACAACCGTTACGTGATCAATTCTTTACCCGATTGGATCGACACAACGTTTACCTCGCTGACAGCAGTCCGGCGAGATATCTTCTTTGCCTGTGGCGGATTCGATTGCAACATCTCTACGCCATCGGTCGAAGATCGAACGCTGGGACGGAACCTGATCCGATACGGAGCAAAGATCCTTCTGGATCGACGAATCCAAGTGGTCCACTACAAAGAACTCACACTCCTGGGCTTCATTCGAAACCAATTTCGCCGCTCCCGGGACCTCGCAAAGCTCCTGTTGCGAAACCGGAAAGACGAACAAAAATCATCGTCTTCGCCAAAGTCGTTCGATCCGAAAGGGCGTTTTGGAACCAATGCACCATCCACCATGGCGCGGATACCGGTCGCCTATCTGGGCATGGCGGCGCTGATTGCGTCATACCTGTGGTCGGGGGCTTGGCCGGTCCTGATGATCTGTCTTGGCACATACCTTGGATTGGCTTACCCGTTTACCGGCTATCTGGTCCGGGAAGAGGGATTGGGCTTCGCTTTTGTGAGTTTGCCGTTGAATTTCCTGGATGCCGTGGTCAGCGGAGCCGGTGTGGCGTGGGGCGTGTTCAGTTTCATCGTTTTTGGAAAGCGATATTGAATATCTCCTGAGAGAGCCGGGGCATAACCGTCATTGAGGACCGATACCAGGATTGGGTGCTTGAATGAGATTTCTCCCTTCGGTCGAAATGACAGGCCTGTTGTCATTCCGCTCATCGACAGGCACAGAGGCCTGTCCCACCAGTGGGCCAGGCGTCCCTGTCTGGCAGCCATCCAGTAGGCCAGGCGTCCCTGCCTGGCAGCTACCCAGTAGGCCAGGCGTCCCTGCCTGGCAGCTACCCAGTAGGCCAGGCGTCCCTGTCTGGCAGCCACCCAGTAGGCCAGGCGTCCCTGTCTGGCAGCCACCCAGTAGGCCAGGCGTCCCTGCCTGGCAGCTACCCAGTAGGCTAGGCGTCCCTGCCTGGCAGCTACCCAGTGGGCCAGGCGTCCCTGCCTGGCAGCTACCCAGTAGGACAGGCGTCCCTGCCTGGCAGCTACCAGTGGGCCAGGCGTCCCTGCCTGGCAGCTACCCAGTAGGACAGGCGTCCCTGCCTGGCAGCTACCCAGTAGGCCAGGCGTCCCTGCCTGGCAGCTACCCAGTAGGCCAGGCGTCCCTGTCTGGCAGCTACCAGTGGGCCAGGCGTCCCTGCTTGGCAGCCACCAGTGGGCCAGGCGCGGTTCTGTTGGAGAAGGGCCGTTCTTTACGCTATGATAACCTCCATCAATTCTTTCATAAGGAGCAACAAATCGAATGCGAAAACTGATTCTTGCCGGGAACTGGAAAATGAATAAAGGCGCTGCGTCCGCGGCTGTGGAATTGGCGCGTGGTGTGGCGGCGGAGGTCGGGGCTGTGACGGAAGTGGATGTGGTGCTCTGCCCGCCATTTACGTCCCTTCGGCCCGTCGTGGAGGCAGTGAAGGGAACCCGAATCACGGTCGGCGCTCAAAACATGTATCCCGAAGACAGCGGGGCGTTCACGGGCGAGATTTCACCGCTGGATCTGCTGGATTGCGGCTGCAAGTATGTCATTCTCGGTCACTCTGAACGTCGCACGATTTTCAAGGAAACCAACGAGTTCATCAACAAGAAGGTGATCTGCGCCCTTGCAAAGGGGCTGATTCCCATTATGTGTATCGGCGAAACAGAGCAAGAACGGATTGACGGTAAGACCGAGACGGTTGTGGAAGACCATTTGAAAGGCGGACTTGCAGGTCTTACGCCGGAGCAGGTTCGAACTGTGGTTATCGCCTATGAGCCGGTTTGGGCAATCGGTACCGGCAAGACCGCCAGCCCTGAAGATGCACAGGCGGTGCATAAGTTCTGCCGCGACTGGTTGACCAATGCCTACGACCAGGCCACCGCGCAGGCTGTCCGCATCCAATACGGCGGCAGTATGAAACCGGATAATGCGCACGATCTGCTGACTCAACCCGACATCGACGGCGGGCTGATCGGCGGTGCAAGTTTGAAGGTGGACTCTTTTGTGGGTATCATTCGAAACAGCGGCGCGTTATGAGGTCTTGCGATCACGCTGTAGAGAATGCCGATCACAAGAAAATGGACCCGGTCATTTGCATGGAGAAATCTCTTTCGAAAGAAAAATTGCCCCGCGTGGGGATGTCGGCAGCGAAGGCGACACGAAAGCTATTGAAACCGGGTCGCCGGTCGAAATAGAAAAACATCGATAGATTGTAAAGAAAGAAGAAAAGGAGGTTCCCACGTGAACACCCAGTTCCTGTCTTTCAGCAACCCGAGTTTCAACGCGGTCAGAATCGTTCGGAGACACTTCCCAATTTGCCTGATTGGTGTCGCGGTTTTGTCTTTCTTCTCCTGTGCCGGAATGGAGGGCGGTGGTGGAGGATTCAACCTGATCTCGGAAAGTGAGGAGAGGCAGCTGGGTACGGAACTCTCCCAGGAGATCGCCAAACAAGGCGAATTGGTCGAGGATGCTGTTGTTGTGGGGTATGTCCGGGATGTCGGACTACGCCTGATAGCGGTTTCGGCAAAACCGGATTACAGCTACCAGTTTCATGTATTGAAAAAGGATGAAGTGAATGCCTTCGCCATTGCAGGCGGCCATCTGTATGTTCAAACCGGGCTGATTCTTGCCGCCGATAACGAGGCGCAGCTGGCGGGGGTGATGGCCCATGAATTGGGACATGTCGAGAATCGGCATGTAACGCAGCAGATGTCGCGTCAATACGGAATATCGTTGCTTACCTCCGTACTGCTCGGCAATAATCCGTCGCAAACCAAACAGATCGTCGCCGGCCTTCTGGGCAACGCAACAATTATGAAATACAGCCGGGATGCCGAGCGAGAAGCGGACTGGACTGCTGTGCACTTGCTGTACCGAGCGGGGTACGATCCTATGGCATTGGCTGATTTCTTCCGAAAACTGAAAGAGGACGAAGAGCGCAGCCCGGGTCCGTTGGAAAGCCTTTTCCTGAGTCACCCCATGACCGATGACCGGATTGCCGCTGTGGAGGCGGAAATCAAGAAGTTGGCTCCCAAAACTCCCACGCGGACAGACAACAGCGAGTTCCTCCGTGTTCAAGCCCGCCTGAAATAAGGAGTGCCCGATCCGGATTCCTCTTCGCACCGCAGACCCGGCTCGAAAACACGGAGTTGAATTATCGGGGTGAGTATGAATGTCTTATGGAATTGGCCCCCGGCGTTCCGGGGGATTGCTGTCTTTGCCGGCCTCCTCCGTAAAGTAACCGCTCAGAAATAGTACCAGATCGTCTGATAGTCGGCGGGATCTTCACCGATCTCACGGAGGCGGTTCAGGTAATCGAGAATGGGGATGTCCTCGCCGATATATGTACTCTGCGGAGCGATGTTTTTCTCCCATGGATGAAATTCGTAAATCCGGGAGCCGTCGGGACGAATAGACAGCAGATCATGGTGCTGGTAAGCGCGCAGGTAGTTTTTTCCAAGACCGGGCACATTGAAGACGGCTTCATCGGTCCGTTCCAATCCCGGAAGAATCCGTGCTTCCTCTTTCTGTTCCTGTAAGAGCCGTGCAATCGGAACACGATAGGCCTTCGTTTCTTCTTTGCCTTTTGTGTTAAACGTATAATAAGGATCGATCCCCGCCAGGCGAAGAAGTCTTCTTAACAGTGCCGCCTCAAACCGACGAGAAACGTAGAAGGTGTATACGAGTTGGTTGTAAACGGGTATCCCTTCGCGTCGAAGGCGGTCGACCGCCGTCACCATATCCGGTGTGATTTCATAAGGATGTTCCACATGAGTTACTACGGCAATTTCCCTCTTACCGGGAACACGAAGAGAGCCGAATAATTGTGCAAGACTTTCGGTAAATCTCATCGGCAGCGTAACCGGTGTCCGCGTGCCGATCCGAATCCGCTCCACACTGGGGATTGCGGCAACTTTTTGGAGGATCTCGCCCAGAATGTCGTCGTCGAGAGTCAGGGGATCTCCACCGGTAACCAGCACCTCGCGAATAGTCGGATGATCTCGAATCCAGGCAAGCGCCGCATCGATCCGCTCCGTGGAAGCAAGCGCCTCTTCCGAGAGAACATCCGTAATTTCCCAGTTCCTCTGACAGTAAACACAAATTTGGGGGCAGGTGTTATACGGTTTGAAAATCACGATCCCCGGATATCTCCGGGTAATCAGGTCGATGGGTGAAGTGTCATGCTCCCGCATGAAATCGAGATCGCATTCCTTGCTCGTGCGGTATTGTTTCATCTGTTCGATGTATTCGGAGTTCGGAATTACCTGAGCACGAATCGCCCGGTCTCGAGTG
This sequence comes from Candidatus Omnitrophota bacterium, assembly GCA_029570205.1. Lineage (GTDB taxonomy): Bacteria > Hinthialibacterota > Hinthialibacteria > Hinthialibacterales > JAKPRU01 > JAKPRU01. Next base: position 94,876 of record JAKQSI010000051.1, read on the forward strand.
GATGGGTGACAATCCATTAACGAGAGATAGTAAGGGGTAATGCCCACGGGGATTCGGGCCTCCCTCGCCGACCGGATATCCTCGAGTTCTTCTTTCGTCACATGTACAAGCGAAAGAACCGGATGAGCATCCCGAATGACGTGTCTTAAATGCCAGCGCCAATCATTCCAATCCTCGGTGGATGCTCCGAATTGCCGGCAAATCCTGTCACGGAGCATGAGACGTTCTGCGACGATTTCCCCCTGCAATCCATGCGCGTACCGTTGCATCCTCTCTTCTACATGTTTGCCGAATCGATCGAGTTCGTTGGATCGTGCCAAGGCCGCCCTTCGTCCCGTCAGCGAGCTGCTGATATTGAGATAATCGGATATTTCCGAGGCTCCCCGTGTTTCCAGGCCCATAATAATGTGCATGAGATCCGCAAAAAATCCGGGCTGAAGATCGGGGCGTGGATTCCTTTTGCCAAGATCGAAAAGAACTCTGGCCACGCTGAATCCGGTAAAACTGTCCGACCGTGCCTTGAGAAGAGAACGCATGGCACGCGCGCAATCCCGTACACGGATCACCTTGCCCTCCGACAGCCCGACATCTTCGCGAAACATGTCGTATTGGTACCGGCTGACCTGCTCGAATATCCGTTCACGGGCGACTTCCACATTACTTGCGGACTCGGCAATCACCAGGAACTCAGCCGCCTCTGCACGGAATTTCTCTTCGGTATATTCAATGGTCTGAGTGGGAAGCGCCATGATGTTCGCCTTCTGATGTCTCTGAATATTCCCCACCTTTCATCGGCAACATGTGATTATGCCTGCTGACTGCCCAATCGCGATCTGTTTCAGACCACAAATTGGGAAAGGCATTTCTTCAGAAAATCACGCGCAAGTTGCTGTCAGGCTGTCCCTGCAGCCTGTTCATCGACAGGGAACGCAGTTCACTGCATTGCTATCCCCCGCTTCGCTTCGAACATTCCGATCATTTCATGACGGCTATCTTCATTAGTCACATATCTTATCAATATGCAACATTATTTCATTACAAAAGCATTGCTGATTCTCGAATAATCCACCGTCGTATGCCGGCATCATATCGTAAAATACAAAAAGATCAAGGTATTAATTCGGCAGCCGCGAGACCCGCTGGACGTGCATTCGCCTCAAGGAGCATCCAGCGGATTGTCACCTCGTCCGGATGCCAAACCGGAATCATGTCGAATGCAATCAACGATAATCGGTCCATATCCGGCACATCATGCTCCAGCGCTGCAACCGCAATCTGAGCGAGGGATTTGATAGATTCCATATCCAAGACTTCTTCGGGAATAAAGTGGTGTTTCTCTTCTTCAACGCACATGAGTGCTTTTTTGCCACCACTGAGGCGGAGAATAGCCGCGCCGCACCCCACGGACACAACATCGGATGACGCATCTCTCGCCATGTACCAGCACCCGGAATAGGACCAGGTTCCTGAACTCGTCTTGACGACATTTAAACGCAACACAGCCCTTTTTGGAACCCCCTCGTGGTAGATATATACGTTTCCGCATTCTTCGCGAATCAGGACATCATTCCACGATTGAATATTCTGCGTAATGTGTAATAGCGCATTCTCTACCTCGGCGGATTGCAGGGGAAACCGGCGCACACGATCTCCCTCGGTGGAATCATCCGGCAGCACATACACCACGAGGACCCGTTCGCCTATCTCCAACAGAAGACGATGCACTTGATCCCGCGTCCATTCCTTTGGCACAAACCAGTGACCCGGCGTCGAAATCCCGATACGTTCCCAGCACCGATGGGCAAGATGCTTCCGATCCGCTCTTTCACTGACTCGACCGGCAGGGTTTAACAGGACAATCCCCGTCTCCCGGGCTTCGATTGTCAGTTGACGATGAAGAGGAATTTCTTCCTTGCGTGGCAGGTTGAGGATGAGCGCTGAATGAATCCGTACAGGATGCTTAAACCGAACAAGGCGGGACTTTCCATCTTCACCCACCAGAACTCCCCCGAGTGCCGTTCCGTCATTCCGAATCCAACACGAGCGTGGCACTCCGAGTACCCTTGCATGAGATCGCAGTTCCCCGATGCGTCCCTCTTCCAGTGCATGAACCGTCTGAACAATAGAGAGGATTTCATTACCGGTAAGAACCGCCAATATTTCGTTCCCCCCTTTCCATTCCTCGACGGACTCCGCCGTCCACACCGCCGGATCGACTCGAACCATAGGTAATCGAAATCGACCGGCAACCCGCTCCCGAAACAGGGCCTTCACGATATCGAGGTAGGTCTTGTCTCTTACGAAAACAAACTCCCCATCCGTTAGCCGTACGCGATTGCGGATATCCTGCCAGACATCCTCATTCTGCACTGCGGCATCAATGGCGTCAACAAGAAGAACACAATTCGCGGGAGCAGCCAGCCGATCCCAACAATTCAGTCCGAAGCGCGATTCCAGCAGGGTCCTCAACAAAGCGTCCAGGAACACACTGAACTCATCCCTGGAAAACTCTTTCATTGTTTCAGTTCATTCTCGATGCGGCGAATGGCTTTGCCGACCGGGTCCTCTTCCGAAGATGCTGAGACGAAACGAACTGTTGCGGTTGTCTCATCGTAGAGCGATTTTGTTTTCATCAGTCTTGCAAGACAATCTTTGTAGATTTTCGCTCGTTCACCCAGGCATCGGAAAATCGTGTAGACCCCTTCACCTTTCCGTTCCGGCGGAAGCTGATCGTTATGCGGACGCCACAACCCCGCGCCGGGATTCGGCTCAATTTTGAAGACGGTCAACAAACGGAGCGCCTCGCCCCGACTGTCAAACAAGGGTATCCGGATTCCTGCCTCATCAAAAGCCGGAATGGGTAATGGGTAACCTCGCGCATCGACCCGGGGGATCGGTCGTCGTTTCTTATCGAAAATCTCTACCTCGGTCGGAGAACCGTCCCTGTTGAACAGCGGTAGAATCTCTTCCGCCTTCTTATCGTACACCGCAATGTAACGGTCCTCTTGATCGACCAGCATGACCGGCATATAGTCGCCCATTTCGTAAGGAATATCCCAGTCGGCTATTCCGGTCAGATCTTCGCCCAACTCGCGTGGAACACGATCCCTGAATTCGGGATAAATATCCAGATACTCATCGAGAATCTCTCGCCAGTGTTCCCGGATATAGTTCCGCTGGCTGACCAGGGATTCCAGCGCTGCGTAAGTGATTCCATCCCGAAGGTCTTTCCGGTACTTGGGATGGATCATGTTGTCCGTGTATTCATACAGCAGCCCACCCTGGCCCACATTGGCAATCCCGGCGGTAGAGATAACACAAATATGATGCGAGATCTGGTAATCCTGCGCCCCGCGTACAACTATCTGCCGGAAATAACAGAACAGAGGGGTCTGCGGCTCCCGATCCAGATGGCAGGTCACGCCGATTCGAGCAAACCGGTCCACCATAGACTCCAGGAACTCCCGCCGGAACAACTGGCGCACGCGAGAAGGAATTACCGATTGCACCACAACATTATCAGTCTGCGATATATCGTAGATCAATTCGGTCAGTTCCCGGATATTATCTTTCAGGAGTTCGTGATTCTGACGGAGAGGCAAAATCTTCGCGCGTCGGCCGCCGGATTCCTTTTCCGGTTTTACAATTACAATGTCATGTGTTTCGGCAAACTCCATAAGACGACGCCGGACCTCCCGGATTCCCTCCTCTTCGGACAGGGCATTCCGTTCCCGCCGATACCAGTTGAACTGGTCCGCCGTGCGCACACCGCTGCCCTTCAGCATATCCGGAAGCGCGCATTTGAGATGAGTCGCCGCTTCCCACAGAATCGGCTGAATCAGCGGACATCCGACTTTGCCGATATCAGGCCGTAGAGGATGCGTAAAGTGGAAGAACACCGCATCGGCAATTAACGGTTCCGGTAGTTGAATGGCTACAAAAATTCCGTCGTCACCCAGGAGACGGCAACGGGCCTTGATTTCGTTGTCCGGTTTCCCCGCCGCCCGGAGTAGCCGTTCGAAATCCAGGGCGTTCAGGTACATCAAGCCATCATGAAGCCGAAGCACTTCTCGGCCCGCCCGTGGATCCTCCTCAATCGTCGGGAATGCCGACAGAATCAGGTTGATCTGTTCATTGCGCGCAAGACGATGTCCCTGCTCCAGGGCAACCGGGACAGTCGTGTTCCCAAACGGGTAGATGATTCCCACCGTGGCCCGCTTGTTCGCCTGTAATAACTCCGGCGATACGTCAAGCAGCAATTCAGGTAACGGAAACCCATCGTGTACCAGCACAGAGGCATCCCGGAGCCGCGAGTACGAGAACCAGAACCGCTCCGCCTCGTTATCGGCCCTTACTCCAAGAGGAATCACCCCTCGGGAAACATCGCCGATCCAGATATCTTGGTAAGCAGGCTCTGTCTCTGCAAGGCATGTCTCGGTCAGCATCAGCATCCGGGCATAGCGGTATAGCCATTGATGCCGCCGGAACGCCAGATCGATTTTCTGTCCGCGTGACAGTCCCTCAAATGCCGCTGAGCGCTGCTTGTGATAATGGTACGGAATGTAGTCGAAAATATGGCTATTGACGGTCACATCGAAATAGCGTGCGATCTGGACCATCATCTCATCGGGATTATCCACGCCCAGCGTGCGCTGAATCAGCAGGGCGCGATCGACTAATTCAAGCGTCTCCGCACAGCGGGTTAATGTGTCGCTGTCTTCACGAAACTTCTCCGTGGCTTTCGCTAAAGCCTGAACCAGCGGCAGGTATCCTTGCTCCAGGACCCCTCCGGCGCCAAAGAAGCCATCCAGTGCGGCATCCGCGTCCCGGTCGGCCATTACCAGTTCGGAGGAAACCTGACTCACAAGGTGCCTGGCCCATGCAAGGAATCGTCCGTAATTTTCCGGATCGACCTTGACCGTCCCGTCACCAAGAAAAGCGGCGGCGGTATCATATAGCGTGCGGAAGTCCCCGGCGGGAGATTCCGCGAGAAACGCGCGGCGTTGTTTGCGCTGACGATCGGCTAATTCGGCCTGTTTACGCCGCGCGGCACGCGCGGCAAGACGGCTCACCTGTTCTTCGGCCGCCTTCAGCGAGCCTTCAATGCCGGTCGAGACCTCTCGATACTCCGAAACCTCCGGCATGATATAAATCGGTCGGACAAAAGAAACAACCACATCATCTACCATATTTTGCGGCAGGCCCGCCAAGCCTCCGTGTTCCGCTCCCGATTCGGCAATCAGGCTCTCGAACTCCTTTCGGCGAGTCGTAATGTCATGCGCTTCCAGTTTGCCGTTAATCGCATACACCCCGCCCAGGATCAACCAGGTTCCAAAATCGAGATGGCCAAGTTTCAAGCCGCGTTTGATCAGGCTCATCGCCTGGGAGGCCAGGTGGTAGGAATGCTGAACTCGTTTGGAACAGTGCATCTGCCGGGCGGTAATTTCATCCTGTGCGGCCCGCTCGGCGCGTCGATGCCGGATCATCCGGTCTGAAATCCGGTCGAAAATAGCCGTCGCTTTCAGCGTATCCCCTTCTTTCAACGCATCCAGAAGCGTAACGGCCCGGTCCCGGTCCTTTTCCATTTCGCGTCGCCAAGTCTCGATGGTTTCATCGCCCAGGCCCAGTGAGCCATAAACCGCATTCGGCTCCAGCGCGAGCAGTTCCTTTACTTTGCGCTCACTGGAGGCATAACGGTATGAGAACGCGCGGCGGCGACCGCCGGATGTGCCGTCCGCAAATACCAGGGCGCTGTGCGGCCGGCCCCGGCGAAGGTACGCAATGAATCGCGGGAGATCGTCGATCAGATCGAGCAGTTCGGGATCGGGAATCCCCAGATCGACAAAGTCCGCTCCCTGTAACGCCTCGCGATACGTGCGGAAGGGACCGCGCCGATCAATAACGACCAGATGAATCTGTGCGCCAAATTTCTCTATCAAGGTCTTTCGTTCCGCTTCAGGAAGATCCTTTACTCCCACCCATCGCTTCAGGTCCCCGCCATAGACATCGCAATTGCAGCGAATCATATTGTCGTCCAGTCCGGCTTGATACAGGATGTCAATCACTTCGTCTTTAGCGGGTTCCAGACCGGAGGCCGGCACATAATTAAGAAGGTCCGAACCGGTGCAACGTCCGACCAGACGAAGATCGGCAGGCGATTTCACATCCCGGATCATCCGTCGCGCTAACTCTCGCCCATCCGGGTCCAAATCCAACAGGAGCTGTTTTTCAGACAGGCCGGAATAGATGGCTAGTTTTCGCGCACCTGCGCTGAACCGCACATCGGTAATGGGGATTTCCTTTCCTGCAATTCGTTCGCTTTCTTTGTATGAGGCCCCGATTACACCAATACAGTCCTCTTCCGCAGCCACCTGCGGATTGCGATTCCGTGCGGCTCTCAGAAGACGTCGGATCAGATGCACCTTCCGGAATGGGCCGGATCGGTTGATTTCTTCCAGCCCCTGCGCTTTCTTGTTCACCCAATCCGTAAAGGCATATTGGATTTCACGTTCCTCATCGCCGTCACGGCCCATTACTCCGAGCTGCTCGAAAATGGAGGCCAGGCGAGGGAGCCGGGCAAGGAATCCTTTTCCCTCGGTTACTGTTACATATTCGAGGATTCGCGGCTTCAGAAATGCGCGGGCTTTCTGTTCCCATTCCAGAATGGAGTCGCATTCCGTCCAGAGTCTCAGCGCGCCCCTTAAATCTTTCGTCAGATCGGCTCGGATTTCCTTCGGTATGCCGAACGAATCGTAGACATCCTCTGCCGTACTGGGGCGCAACGCGGCCACAATAATCGCGTAAAGTAACGAAAACTCTTTCGGCACACAGAACCCGCCATACGTCTCGCCGGTCGGTAAAACCATGCGGTCACCGCGCATGTTCCATTGATCCCGGAAAAACTCAAAATCGCCGATCCCAAGAACATCGATATTCACTCCGGCTGTCAGGGACAGATAAAAGACCCCCCCGCGCGAGAAAAAGTTCTCGCCGACTTTCAGGAATTCCGCAAGTCGGGGTGAATCCACAGCGGTCACACCCGCCATGTTGTACAGGCCATAGAACGAACGACCGCTGTTCGCGGCGTTGACATCTACCCCGCCTACCCATTTCGGCACGTTCTGAACCGAATGCACCTCCTGTGCCCCCAGGTCCACACGGCTTGGAGTGTAAAGGAGATTATATCGTTTATATGGGCCGGTAGCTTCGTAACGGAATCGGGGATCGTCGAGATCGGCGGTTCGTCCCGCCTCGGCGATCACCTCGCGGCGTGCATAGAGCAGGGCATGCATATTGCGCAGGCGTCGTTTCAGATAGGCGGCCGCTTCACTCTGCAAGCCGAGTTCCTCGACCAATTTCCGCCGCGCTTCCGCATAGATATGGCTTTCCTTTTCCCGTCTCCAATCGGGATTCGCATCGACAAACGCTTTCGCGCTCTTCTTTGATTCCCGGACGGCAGACTCCAGAGCATTTTCAGCAACAACCCGCGCCACGGCATTCTTCTCCAATTCGGGATGCTTCGAGCAGTATTCGGAGATAGACGGCAGTGTTTGCTCGCGGGCAAGGCTGTCGAGTTCCCCCTTTCCTTCCGCAAGCGCCGCCAGAAGCGCAACCTCACGCCCGACTTCCGGGTACGACAAAACAACCTTAAGAAGAGCGACATCGCAATCTTTCGGATTTTCGGGGTCCAGCCCCTCTTCCTCCATCACCGTGAACAAATCACCCTGCAAATCCATTTCATGGACAAGGATGCGCGCCGCTGAAAGGACCCGAGACTCGTATTCCTCAATCCGCTCCTGCACCTTGTCTTCAAGCCCCCGCGTGCGCGTGACATTGAACAGAGCCATCGATTCTTCCAGCCAGTTTCGGATATGCGTGTCCGTTTCGCCGGGACCCAGAGTGGTCAGGACATGAAGGTTCGGCAAGTTCCGACGTCTGGCAACAGCGATATTCCGATAGAGATCCAGTCGCTCCTGTCCGCCGGACTGTTTCAATTGCAGGGAAACGGCCTCGGACAGATCCGTTGTGTCAAGGGCTTTCCTAATCGGATTGTCGGTCGATTTCAGCAGGGAACCCAGCGCCTCCAGTCGTGTTGACTCGTCTGCTTCCATGCGTTTCGCCAGATTCTCGGCCTGTTCCTGCTCAAATTGTTCGATCAGCAGCGCCAATCCGGCGACAAGGTCTCGCTGTTCAAACAGTTGAGGCAGGTGGCGAATCCCTTCTTCAATCGGTTCGTTCTTCTCAACGGCAAGCGCCTCGGCTCGCCCCATCCAGCCCTCACGTTCCACCAGCAGTTCCCGCGCAATCGCCACATTTTCGGACTTCATAACTTCTTCGATATTCAACGCCCAATGTTCCGCGTGACGGCGGAACATGTCCTCCAGTATGCCGCGCTGCACATACGGCTTGATATCGTATCCGCTCCCGGGGCGCGGGGTGATCGTGTAACTCGCATAAGCAGGGAGCGCCTCCACCCAGTCCTCGCAATGTTGAAGCCATGCCGCCAGGTTCGGCGTGATATACATCCGATGACCGCAATCACAGATCAACTGCCGGACATGTTCATCCTCGCCGAAAAACGGATCGACAAATTCATTCACCGTGCCGAGGTTGATTGCATCGAGCGGGAAAAGACGCTGAAGAAAAATGACAAACGCAGGATCGTATTTCGGGGCCGCCGCCACGGCTTCCTCAATGCGCATCAGCTGGTAACGCACCCGGTCACATTGGTAGACAATCTCGGCGCGGTCGGACTGGAATTTCCGCCATGTCGGACTGACACCGCTTTCCCTGCGACGCTCTTCGAGAATGGCGTCCCGATGTTGCCTCTGCAAATCGTCTACCACCTTCTGAATGCGTTGTTCAACGGACCGCAAGGCTTTGAGAAAATTGTTGATCGCCCCGTCGATCTGGGCTTCCGAGATAAGCCGTTCGCCAAGAAGATTGACAATGGCCTGCTTCTCTCCTCCCAGATCCTGCATAACCGTGCTGAGATCGCGCAGGTCCTCCGTAAGAAAATTCAAACGGGCCTCGCGCACACAGCGGTCCAGCTCCTCAATACTCGATTGCAGGATTCGCGTGTCGAAAACCTTGGCGCTCGCCGCCAGCATAGCCTCCAGGTAAAATGCCCGACTGAACCGCCCCCCCACCAGCCGGACACCTTCTTCCCGACACCATTCCGCGATTCGACGCGCATTCTCAGTATCCAAATCGGCCTGAAAGGTCTCATTGATGATGGAATAAACCTGCTGACGCAGCTGGGCAATGTCGGTGATATTCTGAAGAGCGCGCCGGACTCTATCGCCATCATAAGGCAATTCAATTTGAGTACGTGCCAGGACCCAGGCAGCAAGGCGCCGACGTTCTTCAATACCGACTGCAAGGCCGTTGCGTAAAAAGCGTTCGAATACTCCGGCCGCATCGACATCCTTGGACGAAAGAGCCTCAAAAACCTCCTTCCGGCTCCCCTGCGGCCATGTATCCATCAAATCCAGACAGGCAATCAGCGAATCCCGCTCGGTTTTCCCGCGAAGTACCTCCAGACAGAACACCACCCCCAGACCGACCAGCAGGGCCGCACCATGAGAAGAACCCTGGGCCAGCCGACGAATCCCCTCCACTCCCAACCGAAGAATCGGAGATTGACCGTTCCAACGCGAGATCAACAGATCCGCCACCGCATCGTGCTCCTCCATCGCGCAAACCGAGAGACCGGCCCACTGCTCCCTGTCCGGCAGGGAAGCGCCGACACGGGTCCGAACCGGCTCCGCGAGCTTGCCCAGAGTCTTATCCATTGCCCCACCGAAGAACTCTTTTAGCGAGATCACCCCCGGCTTTGCTTTCAGACGCCCTTCCCGACGACATGCCGTTTGAACCCCCCTCGTCAAAGTGCGTTCCACCAGTGTCAGGGGAAAAAGCACACGGCTGAAACCGGGCCGCTCATGTTGCAAACAAACAGTCATTATCTCAATTCCTTTCGGCTTTGGTTCTTATGGACTTATGCTGGATATATACAATATTATCAGAAAAGGACTGGAGCCGGCAGACTTCATCCAATGGCCCCGTTTTGTCCGGGTTGTTTCCTATTAGACACCAGAGAAGAACAGAGAGCCAAGGGAACTGTTTATCCGGGTTCCCGCTCTTTCCGAATAGGATATCCTATCACAAATCTTGTGGTAAAATGGAATGAGGCTTTGGAGCCATTGGCGTGCAACAATAGGCATGGAGGTTTCCGGATGTATCGAGTTTCTGTCAAACCATCCATCGCGCTTCTTCTTTTTGTCGTATCGGTGGCACTGCCGGTTCACGCACAAACAAGGATTCAAATCGGACAATTGGTCGAAGGTACCCTGACACCGGAGCAGGCGACAGCGGATTTTGTCATCTCCGGAACAGGAGGAACGTATCTTTCCATCATCTGCGAGGCTCCCAACCGAGATGTTTATCTCACGCTAAAAGTTTTTGATTATTTCAACAACCTCCTGGGAAGAAATGAGGGTATCAATTTTCCGGAGTTTTATGGGGCTTATCTGCCCATCTTGTTGCCGTCGAGCTCCAGTATACGGATACGCATTGAAAGTAGTTTTCCTTCGGGCGTTTCTCGGGCAACCTTCACGTTGGAAACACGGGAGTTCCCCTCGGATGAACAGGATGGGACCATCATTACACGAGATAGTCCGTTCTCCGGCCTGATCGGGCTTGAAGGGGATTATGATATCTACGCAATCAAACTCTCTCAAAGCAAATCGCCGGTTTGGGTGACGCTGCGGACGCCCCATGATGTCCTGGACGGATACCTGAAAGTTTATACCTACGAATGGGTTACACTGGGAGTCAACGACGATTTTCTTGATACCTCTCCATGTGTGCTGTTCCGACCGGACTACACCGGCTGGTATTTCATTGTGGTTCAAGGGTCTTTCTGGGAGTCGGTCGGTCCCTACGAGCTGACCGTGCAATCCGTCTGGGATGTTGCGCCGGAAGATGAATTTCCCGATGTGATCGCTGTCCAGGGGCAGTCCCAGGCTTATTTTCTTGAACTGACTCCTGATGATACCGTCTCGGTAGAAATTAAGAGTATTACGGATGGTTTCAAACCGACGTTTATTCTCTTCGATATCTGGCGACGGCTGGTCACAATCCAGGAAGCCGATCCAACCACCGGCATTGCCCGGATTCGCGGGTATACACCTGTCGCCGACGGTTTAAATGTGTTCATCGTGCTGGGGGCGCGCGACGAAGAAACTGGGGAGTATCTCGTGCGAACACATTTGGAACAGGACGAGCAAGACAACCGCGCGATATCGACTCAACAGGACATCGAAGGGATTCTCGGTCCGGCGGGGGACATCGATACCTTTACATTTGACGGACGGTCCGGCGAGCGCGTGTCTGTGTGGGCCTGGCCCGATACTTCGCGGACACTCCCGCTCGATCCGCTGGTTCGATTGAAAGGTCCGTCAGGGCAGCTGATTGCTGAGAACGATAACGCCGTCAGCGTGGAAGGATCTCTCATTAGCGGCGCATACCTCTCGCAGACCGGAAAACACACCATCGAGCTGCCGGCTTCACCGCTCTTGCCGGATGCAACCGCCGCAACCGGCGCGTACATCCTCTCCGTCACAGAAGGAACCGGTTTTGACCTGGAAGCGCCTCGATTTGCCTACCAGGGGCTTCAATTCCGTCACGAATCCGGACAGGCAGTCATTACAATAACAAGCAGTGAAGTGGCGGATGACACCTGGCCGGTCCACGCCGACCTTGTACTCGACCGGACAGGCGAGAAGCAAAACGCAGTCTTGTCTCCCTTATCGGACACGACATTCAATGTCCCTTCGCAAACGAGAGATATTTTCTTCCTGTACTTGCAGGATGACGCGGATATACCCAATCGCACCGATCCGTTAATTATTCCCTCGCCGGTAGCCATTGCGAGTGATCTGGGTATGCCGTTCGGCCTCGCCGTGCGCGAAACCGGTGAAGTGTTGGCCATCGACGCACTGCAAGGAAGGATTCTGGAATTCGACAGTTCGGGTAATTATCAGGTCTTTGCCTCCGGCATTGCCACAAGTGGCGGATTGCTTGGTCCGAACGCTCTGGCGTTCGATCATAACGGCGATCTGTATCTTTCAAACGCCAAAACCGGAGAGATCGTTCGATACGACATCCACGGAGCAACAGAAACTGTGGCATCGGGGTTGGATTTTCCGGTGAGTATTACATTCGATGCCGAAAACCGCCCCGTTGTCTGCTTGATCGGTAGCGATGAAATTATCAGAATCGAGCCGAACGGGGATTGTACAGTCCTGACGGGGGGAGTTCGGAATCCATTCGACGCCGCGTTCGGCCCGAGCGGCGACCTGTTCATAACATCCAATGACGCCGGTAACGGCACGATATTTCGACTGAGCCGGGATGGGGCTTTAAGGCAAGTGGTTGAACCCTTCGCGAATGAACTGGACTCCATTGCGGTAGACATGGAGGGCAATCTGTATGTAGCGGATGGTAGTCAAGGCTGGATTTGGCGGGTTCGCCCCGATGGCACGATGCAGAAATTCGCCTGGGGGTTCTCCGGCCCGACGGATCTGGCATTCGGGCGCGGCGAGCAATCGGACATTCTGTATATAGCCGCGATGGGTGCAACCTGGTTCAGTTATTTCGGCGGCAGCTTGTCGAGTGTACGAACCGGCAAGAGCGGGTTGCCGTTACCGTTTGATGGAACCGCCGTCTCCGACTGGTCCTTATACTAATATCGGAACAGGCATTCTGCCGTGAATTCGCAAGGGCGCACAACCGTGCGCCCCTGCGGGCAATATGCGCGGACGGAATTCCGGTATGAGCCGCCATGACAAGAGGCGTGTTTTACCTCCCCCGAAGATCGGGGGAGGTCAGGTGGGGGTTGACAGGAGACCCGATAGATTCCCGGCAAAATCCCGCATCCCCCTGTATCGCAATCTCTACTTTCGGCCACCTTGCTCGGACCCGCTCCACGATCCGCGCCACCCACTCCGCCACCGTGTGTTCAATCCGTTCCGCATCCCGTGAATCCCGAAAACACCCGCTGAACTGCCGGAGAATCCCACACCGCTGTTCCTCTTCCCGCAACAGCAGCCCGCCTGCGTCCGATGTGATCCTTCCCTCGTCAAACAAGGCCACCAGTTCCGGTTTCTCCAATGGTTGAAAATCGAACAACGTCCCTGTACACTCTGTTCTCATACAGTCACCTGCCTGGCACAGGATAAAGTTCTATTTCAACTTTATTCCATAAGAGGTGACCTTTAAAAATGGCTGCCGCGAGGAATCCGGGGTAGGTCAGCAGAAAATGAAAGAAAGGGACTTTTTCGGGTGTACCGGCCATATATTCTATTGCTGGTTACTTTGCTGCCGATCGAGGCACTGCACGGGACAGCCGAAGGAGAAGACGGCCCGGAACGATCCCATCACCCAGTCCCTGCGGTCGAGGTTGGCGCGTCCCTGGTCGGGTTTGTCAGTTGGGAGCCGGACAATCCGCCGGGTTCACCAGCCATGTTTCGCCACATGGGAACCGGATTCCTGGCGACCAACACCGGCTGGATTCTCACCCTGGAACATGTTCTGGCCTCCAATCCGGAAGGAGCTACGTTCTCCGTGCTGGCATTTATCGGTCCCAACAAGGTCACGGAACTCCCGGTTATCGAGGGGCCGATTTATCAGCCGAACATTGATCAGAGCATCGGGATGGCTCTTCTGAAGGTGGGTCGTGTTCCTCCGCAATTGCACCCGGTCGCGTTCGGGTATAATTACACCATGGCCCCCGACAATACCCTCAATCTCACGAATGGGATTTATCCGGGTGATGAGGTTGGTGTGTACGCCACGCTTCAGGAGATTCTGCAAACCTTTCCGAAGAGAGTCTCCATCATTCGTCCCTATGTCCGTAAAGGAATTGTCAGTGCGATCTCGTACTATAATGAGATGGAATCGTTCTATTTTCTTGATCTTGTCGGATTCTCTGGATATAGCGGAGGGCCGGTTTTCCGCTGGGAGGACGGCGGAGTGATCGGAATCGTTACGAGTCTGGAGGCTCGTCAACAGCAAATCGAACAGGAAGGGAGTAAAAATCCGGTGGACACCTATTGGATGCACGGGGTCCGTGCTGTGCCGGTCAACCGGTGCATCCAGGAACTCTTGAGCCGTGGCGAAATGGTTCGATTTATCGACCCGAATACAGGGGAACGATTTCAGTATTCCTACGCGAACGGTCGTCAACCCGCAGGCAAATAATCGGATCGCTCCCGACTGGTCATAATCCCTTTCCTCTTGTAGACTCATCGCCGGCATATAAGAACCGGAGCGTCGGACTGGAGAATAGAACCATGAAATGCCCCTATTGCGGCTCCAACGATGACCAGGTGGTGGATTCGCGAAATATGAATGAGGGCGAGATAATCCGTCGCCGTCGCAAGTGCCTTTCCTGTCAGAAACGGTTTACAACTTATGAACGGATCGAAGAAATTCGCCTGATGGTTATCAAGCGGGATGAACGTCGCGAACTGTACAGTCGGGATAAGATCATCAAGGGGATCCGTACCGCCTGTCAGAAACGGCCCATCTCGGAACAGCAGATTGAAGAACTTGGGTTGGCGGTCGAGCGAACGTTGTTTCGGCTGAATGAGCGTGAGGTTCCTACCTCGGTAATCGGTGAAGAGGTCATGCGCCTTCTGCATGAACTGGATCAGGTGGCCTATGTCCGGTTCGCATCGGTCTATCGGCAATTTAAAGATATCAACCAGTTCCTGCACGAACTTCGCCAGATGATGGAACCGGCGGATTCGGAGAGGAAATGACGGAACCGATCCAACCCCATGATCGATTTTTCCGCAGCGCCTTCTCGAAACGGGAAACAGTGGAGGACATTGTTTTCAGCAACCTTCCAGAGATCGCGGCGCACCTGATGCCGGGGACATTCGAGAACACCGACGAAACATTCGTGAATGAGGAATTGCGCAAATATGTTTCGGACATGCTGTATCGGGCCAAACTGCGGGATGGGGAGGATGCGTACATTTATATTTTGTTTGAGCACAAAAGCCGACCG
>JAKQSI010000060.1 GCA_029570205.1 Candidatus Omnitrophota bacterium
GCAGGTCATCCTCCCCCATATCCATCATGCGCCTTGCCGCGGCACGCAGTGATTCGCCGATATTGATAGCGGTCGATTCGTCCTCCATTTTGTGAAACTGCAGGGTGTCCACATCCGCTTCAGCCTGAAGAACCACGGGAATCGGTTCTCTCCCGCATCGTTCCTGATGGATCTTCTTAAAATGACTCTTTTCCTCATCCACCGCGTATGGGCTTTTCGCGGCGCCGCACACCCGGCACACCAGGTGTCCGATCTCACGCCGTCGTGCGCGTGAAGATTCCCCCACATTCACCAGCTGGATTCCTTGTCCTCGAATATGATGGACCTCCCGCCCGCCGATCTTGTACGCAAATCCTCCCCGGCTGCGTTTTCTCAGTCGCCCCAGGATGAGCACCGGCATCAGGAACCGCAGATTCTCCTCGTCCGTGATCCGCCCCTCATGCGAAAGGGTTAAGTCGCAGATGGGGATTGCATCAATTGTAATAGACCCGGAATGCCCGTATGCGGTTCTTGAGGCTTCCTGAACGTACCCTTTTTCAAGATTGACTTGCAGGGTTTGGAGTGCGGTAGACTCTGCCGCAGGAAGATGATAGCGAGATACGTAGAACGTACCTCGGTTCGCGTACAACCGGTTGCCGGGCACAAACTCACGCAAAGCAACCACGTGGTTGCGGGAGAGTTCAAAATCGCCGAGGTATGGTTCTCCCATGTAGCCTGTCACAGCGAAAGCGGTTACCCCCCCCTCATAAACACCGTACCCGGGCAGGAATCCCTCACTGCTCATCACAGTCAATGTGTACGTTGACCGGTCATGTTTCACAATACTCTGGATAAAGGAATCGCAACGCCTCAGCAATTGCTCTTCCTCTCGTTCCAGTAAGCGCCTGTCTTTTTCACCGTGCAATTTACTGCGCGTGTGTCGCGCCCATTGAAGCCTCTGGTGCAGGCGATCAATCATCGCGGCAAGGTCATCCGCCATACTCGATAGGGTCTTCTCAATCTCCGTCCGAGTGGCGACCGCTCTTGCCTCTTCGGGCCAATACTGGGCAAACAAACTCTCGATCTGCTCGGCCAGGGCCTGATAGTTCGTATTCAACAAGGCGCGCAGAGGCTGAGTGCCGGTTGGCATATCCCGAAAATGATCCTCTTCCGTGAGTAAATAGGTTCGAATGAAATTCGGGAAACAGAGATCCAGTACTTCTTTAGCCTGTTCGGCCCTTGGAGTGCGTTCTTGTGACCACAGCAGGATGGAAGAGAGGATCGCCGAACGAATATGTTTTTGCACCAGCAAGGGATTCTGTAAGTTAAAAGCAGGAACCTGAATAGAGGCTCCTAAGAGGCGCAGCGGGTCATCGAAGAAATAGCGGTCATGGTTCTTCCGCTCGCAGTACGTAATCACAACGGACATTCGTTCCTCACGTCCCGCGCGTCCGGCGCGCTGCCAGTAGTTTGCAGAACGCGGTGGGACATTCCGCATCAACACCATGTCCAGTGCGCCGATGTCGATTCCTAGTTCCAGGGTCGGTGTGGCAACCAGGCAATTGGACCGCCCTCGTTTCGATTTGAAGTCATTCTCGATTTGCTCGCGTCTCTCGCCGGGGACTTGCGCGGTGTGTTCCTCCGCACACACCATGTGAAACGGCTTGTCCATCAGGGCGACATCGTAGTTGTCCGCATCAGGGGCCTCAGCATTTGTGATGCCGCCGCAACGATAGCGAGTGCATCGGTCTCCCGGCGCTCGACGGGACATCACGCGCTGGCAGGTGGAACAGCGGACTTTCTGCTGCACTGGAACTACGCGGATCTTCTCCGCATTCACCTGCCCAACTTCCAGTATGGGCCGATTTCGAGTGCCTCGAAGCATTACACGGCTCAGGTATCCCTCGCCTTCAAGAAATGCCCACAGTTCGCGGATGGCCTTTTTGATATCCAGGCGTTGCGGATACAGCGCCCATTTTCGAAGTAGTTCTTGTGCCTGAGTCTCGCCCTGGCTGCTGAGCAATCCTTGGGCGTATTTCTTCTTGTTCTGGTCCGGCTCAAGAAGGATTCCTTTTGGATGGAAATCTCTAAGTGGAAGAATCCCTGCCTGGATATACTCATCGTCCTTTGCCGGATACTTGGAGAAAACCGGATCGCTTTCCACATACAGTTTCCGGTCGCGTCGCCAGATATCGAGGAGAAGACTCAAGCCGTTCACCGCTTCTTCCGGCGGGATTTCGAGCAATTCGGCCCAGGCTCTTACACGCGGGTGATCGGCTGTCAGTCCGTCATAGTTCACACGGACAAGCCCCATGGCTTCCAGGCAGTCCCGCCGACGAATGCCTGTTGTGAACTCCCGTAGAACCATGTACCGAAGCGCCGTATAGGTGTTCTTAGCGAGATTCGATCCGAATATGGATTCCGATTCGGAGCCGACCAGTTCCGGCAATAGCGTCTCTATCAGGTACTTGTCATTTCGGAACATTGCGGCGAGTTCATCAATAATATCGGATAGTCGCAGCGGTGTTTCTGTTTTGCGGATGACCTGATAAATCATGTGGCGCAGGCGGATACGTCGCGCGTGATCCTGCATCCATCCGGCCTGAAA
>JAKQSI010000124.1 GCA_029570205.1 Candidatus Omnitrophota bacterium
ATTGTTTCCGCCACTGGACCAGTTAGGAGGAATACAGCCCCTCTCGGCGCAGCAGCGCCCCGATTTGCCCCGGTTGCGTACCCCTATCCGCTTGCCGCACAATTCCCGCCTTGTACTCCGCCGTAAAGCGCCGGCGATGGGGGAGTCTTTTCGTCTTCTTATCATCTCCATCTTTAACCTCCGTTTCTACACTAATTTCTCACAGGAGGTTGTCTCAGGGAATGTTGGCACAGAGGGCCTGCCGGGGGAGGTGACCTGTTGGATAGCCAAAGGGTGACAGATTTGACGGAACGACAAAAACGGCCTTCTCAAGGTCCCTTTCCAGCTATATCATTCGATGTTTTTGACTGAAAATCGAGTTACCGGGGGAAGATACCATGGGGAACCTGAAAACCATCTTCGAGACCTGCAAGCCCCGCCCCGATGTTGAGGCAGGGACCACAAGAGACGAGCAATTCGCGGCGGATCTGGCCCAGGTTATTCGGGGAACGGCCCCTCTGGAATACCGGGACCCGGGAACGTTTTTTCGTCACACCTATCCAACACGGGGTCTGAAAGAGCTGCTGAAAGCCGTCTGCAAACGGGTCTCCGGCGCGGGCGGCGAGGTTGCCTCCATCATCCGTCTTCATACGCAATACGGGGGTGGAAAGACGCACGGATTGATTGCGCTGGTCCATGCGGTTCACGGCATGGAAGGCGTCCCGAATGTGAAGGAATTCATCGATCCGGATCTTCTGCCAGCCGGAGCGATTCGTGTGGCAGCGCTGGACGGGGAAAACAGCGATCCGGGGAATGGCCTGACGCTCGAAGGCAATCTGAGAGCGTACACCCTTTGGGGAGAACTGGCGTACCAATTGGCCGGGGTGAAAGGATACGAGCGGGTCAAGAAATCCGACCAGAGCCATACGGCACCGGGTGCAGAGACTATCCGAGAATTGTTTGGGGGCGAGCCGACGCTGATCCTGCTGGATGAGGTCGCGGTGTATCTGCGCAAAGCGGAACACGCCCATCCCGGAGCAAGCAAGCAATTCACTCCATTTATTCAGGCCCTTTTCAAGGCAGTCGAGTCTTCCCCGCAGGCAGCCCTGGTTTACACGCTGGCGGTGGGCAAGCACGACGAGGCAAAGGACGCCTATAAAGAGGAGCATGAACGCGCCCTGGAATCTCTCAATGAAGCGGAAAAGGTTGCTGCAAGGAAAGCAACACAGTTGAATCCCACCGAGGAAGATGAAACGGCGGATGTGTTACGACGCCGCCTGTTTGAGACGGTGGATCGGTCGGCGGCCAATGCCGTCATTTCAGCCTATTCCGATGTGTGGGGGAACAACAAGCATGTTATGCCGGATGATGTATTTACTCCGGAAACGAAGGAACAGTTTCGCCGGGCGTATCCGCTTCATCCGGAAACTCTGGAGGTTCTCACGGAAAAAACGTCTTCCCTGAGTACGTTTCAGCGGATACGCGGCATGGTTCGATTGCTGGCCAAGACGGTCCACGTTTTGTGGAAGGATCGACCGGCGGATGTCTACGCGATCCATCCTCATCATATCGACCTCAGTTTCGGTCCCATCCGGGACGAAATCATAGTCCGGTTGGAGCAGGACGCTTACAATCCGGCGTTGAAAGCGGATGTGGCCGCTCTTCCGGGGGATGAGCCGGCACGGGCGGAGTTTCTGGATCAAAAACACTATCCCGGACAGATCCCTGTCACCTCTTATATTGCCCGAACCGTGTTTCTCAACACGCTGGCGTTCGGCGATTCGGCAAAAGGCATCAACCTGGAACGACTGAATTTCTCAGTCTGTTCGCCGAAAGTGGAACCGAGTTTTATCGAGCAGGCGCGGGTGCGGTTTATCGAGGAAGCGCTTCATCTGGATGATCGACCGGGTGCGCCCATGCGGTTTATGGTCGAACCCAACCTGAACCAGGTCATCCGCAAACAGATGGAGGATGTGGACTCCGAAGATCTGAGAAATGAACTCCGTGAGCGGATTCGAAAGTTGTTCAGTGGGGGCAAGAGTCCGTTCAACCTGGTTGCATTCCCATCGGGTCCCTATGAAGTGCCGGATGAGGTGGGCGATGGACGTCCCTTGTTGGTCGTGCACTGGTATGAGGCTTTCCGTATTTCTGCGGAACCGAAGGGGCTTCCGCCTGAGATCGAGGAGATTTACCGATACAAAGGCGCGAACCAGGATTTCCGCGACTTCCGCAACAACCTGGTATTTGTTGTGGCCGATGAACGGAAAATCGAGAATATGAAAGATAAAATGCGGCGACATTTGGCGCTGCACGCTTTGCTGAAACCGGATCGCATTCGTGAACTGGTTGACCATCAACAGCGGAAAGTGAAGGAGGAGTCCGAAAACTCCAGTTTCCAGATTGCGGAGTCGATTCTTCATTGCTATCGCCACCTGTTCTATCCCTCGCATATACCCATGGCGGGATGTGAAGATCAGGTTGGCTATACGGTAATTGAGGTGACTCAAGCCAGTGACAGCCCCGGCGACGGGCAGAGGCATGTCGAACGCATCCTGCGGGAACAGAAGAAATTGCTCGGCGAAAATGACAAACCGGATGCCCCGACTTATGTCCGCGATCAGACACCGCTCAAGACAAAAGGGGAAATATCGACCGCTACGCTACGCAACGAGTTCCGTCGGGCACCGAAATTGTCGATCCTCCTTTCCGATACGCCGCTGAAGGAATGTATTCGTGAGGGAATCGAACACGAGGTTTTTATTTACCGGGAAGGCAACCAGGTTTGGGGGAAAGGCGATCCGTCCCCGTCCATTCGGATCTCGGATGACGCCTTTGTTCACACTGTTGCGGATGCCAAAAAGAAGCGACTCTGGCCGCGAGCCGAGCCGTTGGAAGTCGATCTGTCGGTGTCACCCAGGCAGATCAAGTTGGGCGAGAAGGCTGTATTGGCTGTGAGTGTGACCGGTGGAGTCAGCCCGTATACATACAGCAGCAATGAGTCGGCATTATGCCTATCGAACACTTCCCAGGCCGTTGTAAAAGCTGAGGTGTCGCCGACAGAATCGACAACGTACACGGTCGAGGTCTCCGACAGCCACGGGCAGAAACAGACGGCAAAGGTGGATGTTTTGGTTGCGAGAGACGGCAAGCCACCGGAGCCTCCCAAGCCGCCGAAACCGCCCCAGAAGCCCGTGGAATTCACGACGGAAGGTCCATTGAACCAGGCTTTGACCGAACTCTGGGAAAAGGTCCGCAAAGCCGATGTGAAGAGCATCCAGAAATTGATTGTGAAGTTTTATGAAGCATCTGCCGCATCGAAAGTTCACCTGGCAGTCGCTACCTTGCAGGATGTGGAGATTTCCTGTTGTTACGAGGTGAGCATTGAGGCCGAGGGAATCACGAGATTGGAAATCAAGTACGAAGGCAACGTCCCGAAAGCGAACCCGGTCCGGTCATTCCTGGATCAGCAGATACGATCATCGAAGGATTGTGATTTCGAGGCCGATTATACGATGGTTTTCCCGGAGGGCCTGTCATTGGCAAAAGGTGTGCCGGAAGCCTTCCAGCAGGACCTGACGCACTACGGTTCCGGTGAAGCTTATGTGGAGGCGTACGCTTCTCCACCCAAGGGAGCCTGATCGGGATGAGACGGAAGATACAGGCCAATCGGAACGGTTCCGACCGTTCTTATTCCAACGATCCGTTGTATGAGCTGCGCTTGTCGGTCAAACGAGCGGGCGAGTGGCAATTGGAGATTTGGCAGTTGCCTTCCCCGGCAACGCCGCGTTTGAAAAGCCCGGAACCGGTCGCCGCTTTGAAGGGCACACCGTTGCGGATGATTGAAAACCGGGTGATCAAGCGGTTGTCGCGGGTCAAGATCAATCTGGGTGCAATGACGGCGGGCAAGAAGAAGACATGGCCGCTGGAGGAAGAATTGGCGCTGACTCTGGGCCTGCTGTTTCGCGCGTTGGCCCCGATGCGGAATCTCGACCGGATTCGACAGGTGGCCGATGGGATCGAATCCATGAGCCGGGAAGAGGCGGCCTATTGGCTGGGTATGGCGATGCACCGGAAGTATCCCCGACGGGTTCTGGCGGCGCTGCGAACCCTGCTGACGATGCCGTAGGAGCGACGCGGTCGCACTTCCCCGTCATTCCGGCCCTTCTTCCGTCATTCCGGCCCTTCTTTCGTCATTCCGGCCCTTCTTTCGTCATTCCGGCCCTTCTTTCGTCATTCCGGCGAAAGCCGGAACCCAGGCCGTGGTTCAGCGCCCGTCATTCCGGCGAAAGCCGGAACCCAGGCCGTGGTTCAGCGCCCGTCATTCCGGCGAAAGCCGGAACCCAGGCCGTGGTTCAGCGCCCGTCATTCCGGCGAAAGCCGGAATCCAGGCCGTGGTTCAGCGCCCGTCATTCCGGCGAAAGCCGGAACCCAGGCCGTGGTTCAGCGCCCGTCATTCCGGCGAAAGCCGGAATCCAGCGATCCGGGGAAGCACAGTGAGTAAACAGCCTGCCGTATACATTCTGGCGAGCAAGAGAAACGGCACCCTGTATGTGGGCGTCACCTCAGACTTGGTTAAGAGAGTGTGGGAGCATAAGAACCATACGGCAGACGGGTTCACGAAACGTTACAGGGTGAATCAGTTGGTCTGGTACGAGTTGCACAAGAATATGGAGTCTGCGATCATACGAGAGAAGAGAATCAAGGATTGGAAGCGGGAGTGGAAGTTGGAGCTGATTGAGAGCAAGAATCCGGATTGGCTGGATTTGTATGATACGATTTTATGATATGGTCTGGATTCCGGCTTTCGCCGGAATGACGAAAGAAGGGCCGGAATGACGGAAGAGGGATATGGTCTGGGTTCCGGCTTTCGCCGGAATGACGGAAGAAGGGCCGGAATGACGGAAGAGGGATATGGCCTGGGTTCCGGCTTTCGCCGGAATGACGGAAGAAGGGGGCGGAATGACGGAAGAGGGATATGGCCTGGGTTCCGGCTTTCGCCGGAGAGGTGAACCATGAAGAGAAAGACCCGCATCTATGCAGATACATCCGTCTTTGGGGGCGTGGCCGATGAGGAGTTCAATGCCATTGCCTTCCGGTTCTTTGAAGAGGTCCGCGCAGGTCGGCATGTGCTCATCGTCTCGGAAATCACCGCGCGAGAGTTGCAGGATGCGCCCCTTGTGATCCGCCGATTTGTTGCAGGACTGCCCGAAGATGCGATGGAAAATCTCCCTTTCACACCTGAAATGCTGGAGTTACGGGATGCGTACCTGAGCGCAAAGGTCGTGGGTCGACGGTGGGGAGATGATGCCGCACACGTCGCTGCAGCAACCGTCACCCACGCAGACTTGATCGTTTCCTGGAACTTCCGACATATCGTGAATTGGGACAAAATCCGAGCCTTCAATGCGGTTAATCTGAGGCTCGGCTATCCGCTGATGACCATCCTGAGTCCAAGAGAGGTGATCACTTATGAAGAAAACCTTTGATTGTGTGGAAATGAAAAGAAAAAGTCAGGAAAGAATCTATGAGGAAACCTGTGACTTCACACCCGATAAGGAGATCGCATACTTCCACAAGGCCGCGGAGGACTTCTGGAAAGAAATTCAATCATTGCGAGCGGATGGGCGGCAAGAAACCGTCTCCGCAAAAATGTAATCCTATCTTGATCGGGAGGTCCTGACCTTGCCTTCTCCTGATAAAACCCAACGCCCTCGACTCTTAATCGAAGACTGGCTCCCCATCGCCGAAATCGGTCTTGAGAGCATTCGAGAGCGTACCCCGATGACTCCCTATCCCGCGCCCAATCGAATCCATGTCTGGTGGGCGCGGCGGCCCCTCGTGGCCAGCCGGGCAGCCATCCTCGCCAGCCTTCTCCCCGCCGACGCCGATCGGGAAATGTTTCTGCATATCCTGGGGATACATGGAGATCCGGTGGGGGCGAGGAAGGCCATAGATCAGGCAGTACGGAATGGCGAACGAATTCAGAATCCATACGATTATGACCGGGCATTCAAGTATTCCCCGTCGAGCGGCGATCTAAATTGGATTGAAGATCGTAGTTCATTTCTCTCGGATAGTACTCATCAAACTGTGCTTGATCCCACCGCTGGAGGAGGCAGTATTCCTTTTGAAGCAATCAGGCTTGGATTGGATTCGGTAGCCAACGAGTTGAATCCTGTGGCTTGGCTATTGCTGAAGTGTACGATTGAATTTCCAGTTCGGTTCGGAAACAGCCTACTTGATCGATATACACAGTTGGCAAAGATATGGCGACGTCGGATGGAAGATGAGGTCGGGCGTTTCTTCCCAAGACCTACGGAATCGAATCGAGAAGAAGGCACTTACCTCTGGTCCCGCACGGTCACCTGCCCGTACTGTAACGGTCTTGTGCCGTTGTCGCCGAATTGGCGGCTGGACGGCAAAGGCAAAGGGGTGCGGCTGGTTCCGCATACCGAGAATCCCGATCACCGGTATTGCACATTCGAGATTGTAGAGAAACTCAAGGAACAGAGTCCGGGTACCGTAAAAGGCGGCAACGGCCTATGCCCATACCCGGACTGCGGGCGGGGAATCCATGGCGATGAAATCAAAGCCCAGGCACAGGCCGGAAAGATGGGCCGGCAACTCTACACCATCGTCTACAAAGAAACCAAAGTCGTCGGCTACACAAAAACCGGGAAACCCAAGGTCAAGAAAATCCGTGGATTCCGCGCCCCACGCCCCGAAGACGATGTGGAAGAACAGGTCCGCAAAGCGCTCGAAGCAAAAATGCCCGAATGGCAGGCTCGAAATATCGTGCCGGATGAGGAATATCCCGCAAATACAAATGATGATCGCCCCCGTCAATACGGTATGCCCCTGTGGCGCGATATGTTTGCCCCCCGCCAACTGTACGGCCATTGTGTCTCTGTTGAGGTGTTCCAGGACATGGTGGAAGAACTGCGACAAAAGAACGGCGAACTCTCCGAACTCGACAAAGCCGCCATGGCGTATATTGCTATAGCGATTGATAAGATGCTGAATTACAACTCTATCCTTTCGAGGTGGGATCAATCGACCGGAAGAATTCGAAGCAAGTTTGATCGTCATGATTATGCATTCTTATGGAGTTACGGTGAGATGGCTCCGACGATTACAGGGCTGGGGTATGACTGGGCGCTGAGATCTGGCGAGGAGGCGCTGGAAGAATTGATCAAGTTGCTGAACGGGGGACCGGCCTTTCAGTTACTGGATGAGACGGAGCAGTCGAACGGGAAAATACAGATTCGCCTCGGCTCGGCGGATGCGCTGGATCTGGAAGATAAGAGCGTGGACTGCATTGTGATGGACCCGCCATACTACGGCAATGTGATGTATGCGGAACTGGCGGATTTCTTTTATGTGTGGTTGAAACGGACGGCGGGATTGCTGTACCCGGAAGCGTTTGTCGATTACCTGACGGATAAGGACCGGGAAGCGGTGGCGAACCCGGCGAAGTTCAAGGGGAAACGGAAGGCGATGGACCTGGCGGGAGAAGATTACCAGCGGCGCATGGCGGCGATTTTCAGGGAATGCCGACGGGTACTCAAGCCGCACGGAGTGATGACCCTGATGTTTACGCACAAGGCGAGCGGGGCCTGGGATGCCGTTGCCAGGGGCCTGGTGGAGGCGGGATTTGTGATTACCGCATCCTGGCCGGTGAATACCGAGGCGGAAGGCAGTATGCACATCAGAGAGAAATCCGCCGCGAAAAGCACAATCTTCCTGGTGTGCCGCGTGCGCGAAACACGCCCGGAAGACAGCGATACTGTGTATTGGGAAGATATCGAACCGAAAGTGGCGGAAGCGGTGCGCCGCCGAATCGCCGAATTCCAGAACGCCGGAATCCGGGGTGTGGATCTGTATCTCGCCTCGTTCGGCCCGGCGCTGCAAGTGTTCAGTGAGGCCTGGCCGATACAACGGGGCCGTGCCGTTCAACGGTCCTCCGATCTCTTATACGAAGAATTCGATCCGTACTCGGTCAGTCCCGAAGATGCGCTGGACGCCGCCCGGCGGGAAGTGAAACAATGGCGCATGGACCAACTCGCCACCATGAAGCGTCAACACCATCTGGACCCGGTAACCGAATGGTTTATTCTGGCCTGGGATGCCTTTCGAGCGCCGCGCTTCCCGGCGGATGAGGCCCTGAAACTGGCGCGCGTGGTCGGTACGGACTTCGACTCCGACATCAAGAACCGTTTCTGCGAAGTGAAGGGCAGTGACGCGATTCTCTGGGACAGCAGTCTCCGCAAACGGAAAGGGAGACTCGGCCCGGTGGGCGGGGCGGTGATGCTGGATACCCTGCACCGGGCGGCGGCATTGGGAATCGAGCAGAATACCGGCGCGGCGAAGGAGTTGATCGAGCAGGCCGGACTTGTGGACGATGCGACTTTCCTGACGGCGCTGGAGGCATTGCTGAATGTATTACCTCCAGGCGGATCTATGGCAAAAGGGAAATTGGAAGATGTCCCCCTGGCGGGCGCATCGAACGATTTTGAGGCGCTGGAGAAACTGCGGCGATTGGCGTTTACAGAAAAGGTCCCTGCTCCGCAACAGGCGTTGTTGTTCTAAGCGTACCGAAAGGAGTGCCATACGATGAAGAACGTGGTTCTCGAAATCCCCGATGATCTGCTGGCATCTTTGAAGGTGCCTCCGGAGGAAACCGAGTCTCGTTTGCGCACGGAACTGGCGATCCGTCTCTATCAGAAAGGACTGCTATCGTTCGGAAAAGCCAGACAACTCTGCGGTATGAGCAAATGGGAGTTTCATACTCTTCTGGGCAAAGAGGGAGTTTGTCGAGGCTATGATTCCGAAGAGCTGCAAAGAGATTTGGCATTCTGATCTGGGCGAGGAGGGCCGGATTGATTGATTCGTTGAGAGTTGAATTGGATGCGCTTCGTGACGAGGGGGATTTCCGGCTGAGTCAGCAGGTCTGTCGAGAGGCATTGAGAGCGGTCGGAGAGGAATAGGCCTGGATTCCGGCTTGCGCCGGAATGACGTAGAGAGAAAGAGATGACGGAGAGGGAAAACATTTCTGTCACGTAGACTGGGGGGCAATTATGAGTGGTGAAGCGCCTTTATTGACCTGTTACACATGGAATACCAGTTACCGTCACGAGGATGGGGATTTAATTTCTCTATTTTATGTTCCCGCCCTGTCCCGCGCCATTCGGTACGACCGAACGACAGGATTCTTTAATGCCGATGCGTTGGCGTTGGCAGCGCGGGGGATCGCCCGGCTGATTGAAAACGGCGGCGAAATGCGGCTGATTGTCGGATGTACGCTGGACGAAGACGAAGTCAGAGCCATTCAAGAGGGATATGCTTTACGGGAGAAAATCGCCGAGAAACTGGCTGCAACGCCCCTTGATCCACCCGACGTTACCGCGCGGAACGGTCTGGAAGCCCTGGCCTGGATGGTGGCCCATGAACGGCTGGATGTGAAAGTCGCTGTGCCGGTCGCTGCCGACGGAACCCCTGTAGTTTCGCATGGGATCTATCACGAGAAAGTGGGCATTATTACGGATCGGGAAGGGAACCAGATCAGTTTCAGTGGGAGTATCAATGAGACGAAGGGGGGATGGATCGACAATCGCGAGAGTTTTCACGTGCATTGTTCCTGGGCGGGAGAGCGGGAAGCGCAGCATGTTGAAGATGAAGTTCGCGCGTTTTCGCGTCTGTGGGCCGACCGGATGATCACCGTGCGGATCTTTACTTTTCCGGAAGCGGCGAAACAGAGACTCCTTGAGTTCCTCCCGAAGGACGACAGACCCGTCAGAAGACCGACACAAGAACCGGGTGAGCCGCTGCCCGATGATAAACCGAATCCCTATTCACTCACACAAGATGAGAAACGTAGAGCGGTCTGGACATACATCCACAACGCAGCCCGCATGTGGAATGGGATGCAGGTGGGGGTGGTGACCTCATGCGTAAAGCCTTGGCCTCACCAGATGCGGACATTTACACGGATGCACCGGGGCTGGCCGTTCCGTCTGCTGATCGCCGACGAAGTGGGCCTCGGAAAAACGATCACGGCAGGATTATTGATCCGTCAGGCGTGGCTGTCGGGCATGGCACGGCGAATCCTGATTATGGTTCCTGCCGGTATCCTGCATCAATGGCAGAATGAACTCTACGAGAAATTCAACCTGAATATGCCGATTTACGATGGGCAGCAACTTCTCTGGAAGCAAACCCACGGCCGGCAAGGCTCTCCGGAAAAGAAAGTCAGTCGCCACGAATGGCACGAAGAACCGTTTGTCTTGTGTTCCAGCCACCTGATGCGTCGCAGAGATCGGGTTCAGGATTTGCTGGAAGCGGACGATTGGGACCTGATCGTGCTGGATGAGGCGCATCATGCACGGCGGAAAGCGCCGGGGAGTCCCCAGGAAGGCGGGCCGAATGAGCTGCTGCGGTTGATGCGTGAACTGCGTTCCCGATGCCAGGCGCTGTTGCTGTTGACGGCAACCCCGATGCAGATTCATCCCATCGAGGTTTGGGATTTGCTGAACCTGCTCGGACTGCCTCCCCGGTGGTCGGCAAGCGAGAATGATTTTCTCAGGTATTTTGAGACTGCTCGCGGGAATCCAAGCCACGATGACATGAAATTCCTTTGCGAGATGTTCCGGGACACCGAATTGTTTTTCGGCCCTGTGGACGAGGGCGAATTGGAGAAAACTGTCCCGGAACTGGGCCGGTTGGGACGACAGAAGGTTCTGAAAGCCTTGCGAGACCAGAGCGGGATTCCGCTCAAGCGGTTGGAGACTAATACCCGGCAGGGCGCTCTCCGGGTTCTTCGGCGATTCAGCCCGATCCGTTTTCTGATGGCTCGGCATACCCGTGAACTGTTGCGGTCTTACCACAAGAGGGGGCTGCTCGAAACGCCGATTGCGACGCGCGATCCTCGCGACATAGCGGTGAGTCTCTCCCGGGAAGAGCGGGCGCTTTACAACCGTGTGGAAGAATACATCAGCACAACTTACAACCGTGCCGCCCCGGAGAAGCGGACGGCAATCGGATTTGTGATGACGGTCTATCGCCGCCGTCTGGCCAGTTCTTTTCATGCGCTTCGATGCACATTAACCAATCGCCTGGCTCGGAGATTCGAACCTATCGACGAGGAGGATATTTCCCAGGACGAGATCCAGGAAGAAATCATGGACGCGGAATGTGCGTTCAGGCTGGCTCGCCAGTCCTGCGAAGATGAAGAGGACGCAGAAATCAAATCGATTCTGAAACAGATTGCACAACTGGGCACAGACAGCAAAGCCAGGGAACTGAAGTCCCAACTGGAGCGGATCTTCGCAGAGGGCTATGACTCGGCGCTCGTGTTTACACACTACACCGACACGATGGACTACCTGAAAGAGTATCTGGCCGAGCATTTCCCGGATAAGTCGATTGCCTGTTATTCCGGACGCGGGGGAGAACGGCGGGATGGGAGCGGCTTATGGACGAAGTGCAGCAAAGAGAGTGTTAGGCAGGCGCTGAAACGAAAAGAAATCCGCCTTCTTGTTTGTACCGATGCGGCGGGTGAAGGCCTGAATCTTCAGTATTGCGGTGCGCTGATCAATTACGATCTGCCCTGGAATCCCATGAAGATCGAGCAACGGATCGGGCGAATCGACCGGATTGGGCAGCAATACCCGATGATACGGGTCATCAATCTGGCTTATGAGAACACCGTTGAAGCCGATATTTACTTTGCGCTTGCAAGGCGAATCAACCTTTTCCAGGGAATCGTCGGGAGACTTCAGCCGATCCTGTCCCGCCTGCCGAAAGAGTTTGAAAGGTTGACATTGCAGCCGCCTGCACAGCGCGATGCAGGGCAGGCGCGGTGTACCGCCGATATCGAACAGATGGTCGAGGAAAGCGAGTGTGTGGCCTTCGATATCGACGACGCTGCAGAAGAAACTGCGGAGATCCCGGATCTGCCGGAACCGGCCCTGACCCTGGAACAGATCGACACGGCTTTGAACCGACCGGATATTCGCCCCCCGGAAATTGACTGGAAACCACTGGATTACCGATCCTACTCCCTGCAACTCCCCGGCATGTCCGAAGCCATTCGAGCGACGACAAGCAAAGATGTGTTCGAGGATCATTTTGAGAGCCACGAATTTCTCTCACCGGGAGGGCATTTGTTTGCGGGCCTTGAGAAGGGCCACGTGAGCCAGGAAGTACAGTCTGATTCCGCCAAGGGGCATTTCTGGATAATCGAATCATCCGGGGGGAGGTCCTGTGAATTCATCGCCGTGACGCGGAACGGGCCCCGGCGAATCGAGACTCTCAACGATCTCCTGGCGAGCCTTGAGGATCTTGGCCCACCGGACAGACCGGACCCGTCGCAGTGGAAAGATCCGACGATCCGGTTGGTTGTTTGATTGGGGGGCGGGATTGGGGCAACAAGTTAGTGGAATCTTGGAACCACAGGGATGATTTCTCAAAGGTGAATTCAAGATGGGTTTTCACACATCGATCGACGGTATTCCTGAGGTACAGGATAAGCATAGGCGGTTTAACAATGGACGCAAGACATCGTCCATTGTTGAAAGAAATGCAAAGAAGATTCTAGCGTACCGCCCTTGGGTGACGGCAAGGGCGACCGTGTGCCCTGATACGGCGTGGGCTATCAAAAAATCTCTTCTATATTTTGACCGACTGGGATATACTCATGTGGAGTTCGCTCCTGTAGAGGGAATGGATCGGATGTCCCGTAGAATGCCTTGATTCGCAGGTGTTGCTTCATCCATTTGAAGAAGAGTTCCACTTGCCGGCGGGCTTGGTACAGGTTGGCAAGGGTGAGCGCTGGTAACGTGAAGTCGTTTGTCAGGAACACCAGGCGGTGGTTTCTCTCTCCATCGAGGTAGCGAATACGCCGCAGTGTGCCGGGATAGTTTTTTCTGGAATAGAAACCGCCCGGGATAATGGTTTGATCGCATTGAAGGCCGGTCGACTTGTCTACTCGATGGGAATAGAGGCGATGGAAATCGAAATTCTTTTTGGCCCGGGTCACAAAAAATGCGGAGGATTGATGAATGCGATAGAGACGGGCAAAATCGAGATAGCCTCGATCCATCACATAAATCGCGCCTGGCTCCAACAGCAGATCGTCGAGGATATGGACATCGTGAACCTTTCCATGAGTAAGAATGACAACGGTGGGAAGGCTTCCGCGCAAATCGAGAAGGGTATGAAGTTTAATCGCCCCCTTGTGCTTGCGAAACGTGGCCCAAGGGAAAAGCGACAAACACAAGTCGATCGTGGTAGAATCCAAAGCATAGACGGTTTGGTCGAGTTCCATTCCGAAATCGTCGTGGGCATACAGATCACGAGCCGTGTGAATGAGTCCTTGGGCAAAATCGGCATAAAGTTGCCAGGGACGGGTATCGTTTGCGTCGGCTAAGGTACTTCGGGAAACTTTGCCTCGAATGCCGGCATGATAGAGTTTGGGCTGTAACGCGCGTAAACAGGTTTCGATATCTCGAAGGCTTTCGCGATAGGTGAGTTGGGCAAAAGCCATACGGCGAATCCCAAGAAAAGGAGGTATCGTCCGATGATGAATAATTCTCTCCGTACCCTGGGTGAAGTCCGAGCCGAGGTGAACCGCATGTCCGAAACCTATTGGGATGAGGAGATTCCTGTTCGAGACTTGAAATTCGACAGTCTGGACACGATACGGATTGACGGAGAACCCCATCGTCTCAAACCCATCGCCCAGAAATGTATTGCCTGGCGATTGGGGATGCCTCACGGCTACTTACAAAAATGTGATTGTGACCTTCAGTCGATCAATCTGAACAGATGGCTACCGGAAGAGAGGAATGAAAACCTCTTCTTCCGGTTTGAAGGCCAGGATGTTCGCGCCATTTTCACTCCCCGCTATACCCCGTGTGACAATCCCGAAGTGCTGAGCCGTTTGGATTCCTGCGGGTACGGTGATGGAACCGAAGTGCAGTGCAAACTCGACGATGAATTTCTCATGCTGAACATTCCGGACAGAGACCGAGAATTCCGTCTCAATGGCAAAGAAGAAATGCAACCGGGGGTCTCCATCAGCAATTCCGAGGTGGGTCTGGCCAGTTTAACCATCTCGGCGTTCTGCCTTCGTCTCATCTGTACCAACGGAATGGTATCCAAGACATCAGTCGATGCTTCGTACCGGCATGTCTCTGTCCGGATCCTCAAGGAGTTCCCGGAGGTATTGAATAGAACCTCGCAGGACCTGGACCGCCAGAGGAGGCAATGGGAGATCTCTGTGGAAAGTCCGGTGGCGGACCCGGAGATGACCCTCAAAGCCTTCAATCCACAATTTGAACTCGGAAAGAAGGAGCAAGACGCGGTGGACTGGGCCTGGCCCCAGGAATCCG
>JAKQSI010000126.1 GCA_029570205.1 Candidatus Omnitrophota bacterium
TTGGGACCGCTATACATGGGCGTCGGAACCATATCCGCGTCAGTGACAATGGAAATGAACCGGCAACGGGCTCCGAATTCAGGCGTGATGGCCAGGCCGGACCAGCCGATTTCCGCCAGACCGGCGGCAGCGGCTGCATGAATATGGGAAAGATCCGGCGCGAACAGACTGGGGATCCCCTCGAACCGGCGGTACCTCCAGATATTGGATGAGGCGACGGCGATCCCTTTTCTCCCATTGTCATTGAGAAGGCGGACCGTCCGATAGGCCACACGGTCCAGCAACGAGTTCTGGTCCATCCAGCCGCCCGGGCTCCGATCCTGGGGTTCCGGCTCTCCTCCCATTTCCGTCCAGGTATCGGTGATGTGGATGGCGGCAACAATGACCGTCTTCGAATCCGGGAGAATGGCTTTGGGACTTAGCAGAAACGGGGCGTGATCCCAGCGGGAGACCGGCGCGAATCCGACCAGGTCCATTCCCATTCCCAGAATTTCCGACCGGAGACGGTCTGTCAATACTCGATCCGACATGATGTGTACCCCTTGATTGATTCAATTGGTGACATTGCCGAGAGTCTCAGCATTCTTCTTCAGTTCGTCAAGAATCTGCTTTTGCTTTTTTGCTGTACAACGGAACAACGGGGCATGGCATCCCAATGCACCGGTAAAATGTTGGTCGGAATCAAATACCGGGCAGGCCATTCCGAGGACCTCTCCGCTGGGTTCGATGCATTCCCCGGTTTCCCGGATATGGGACAGCGCCCGTGCCAGTTCCGATCGGGTCCGGATTCCGTTCCAAATCGCACCGGGAAGCCCATGCTTGATCAGAATCCGGTCCAGTTCGGCTTGACTGGCATAGGCGGCGAGGATGCGACCGGTCGGACGCATGAAAATGCTTTCAGATGCCACCACAGCCTGGTTCACCCGGACTTCCCGGTCCGGTTCCGCAGTTCCGACCAAAACGCGGTTGCCCCCCAGCAGAACCGTGTAGACGGTGGCTTCGCCCACTGTATCCGTGATGTGCTGAAGAATCTCTTGAACTTGGCGGGATTGATCCGGAGACAGGACACGGTTCAGTCGTCCCATGTGCCGGCAGCTCGGGCCCGGCAGATACCGGGTGTCGGCCGCCTGTTCCACATACCCGCAGACTACCAACGTTTTCAGAATATTCCGGGCCGAATTGGCGGGCATGTCCATGTGACGGGCGATGTCACTCAGATGCATTCCACTATCGGGCAACCCGCCTATATGGAGGATTTCAAGAAGGTTCAACGCTTTTTTGACTGCCATGACCGGGACTTCTTTTTTCATCTGCTCATCCCTCATTGTAGAATTGAATACTTCATTGTAGAATAACCGCGGCAGTTTGTCAAGGGGGTGAATGCGGGAACGGAACTGTATGTTCGCGAGCGGACCGTTGTTCCGTACTGGTTTGGGGTCAGGGACTGACTATTGACTTTTACGAGTCATTCTGCTATACTGACTCCATGGCACGACCACTCCGCTTCCAGGATGCAGGCCTCTGGTACCACGTCACCAACCGCGGGAACAACCGCGAGGACGTGTTCCTCGATGACGAAGACCGCCAGCGCTTTCTCGATGTGCTCGGGAAGAGCGCGGCGCTGTTTGGGGTCGAGGTGCACGCGTACATGGTGATGACCAACCACTACCACCTCTTCATCCGCACGCCCGAGGCGAATCTCAGCCGGTTCATGCACCAGGTGCAGACGGCGTTCATCGCGTGGTACAACGGGAAGTACGAGCGGTCGGGGCATTTGTTCCAAGGGCGGTACAAGGCGCAGATAGTGGACCGTGACGCGTACGGCACGGCCGTGTCACGCTACATCCACCTCAATCCGGTGAAGGTGGGCGGGAAGATCGGCAAGACGCTGGAGGAGCGGCGGCGGTACCTGCGCGGCTATCGCTGGAGCAGCTACCGGGCGTACCTGGGCGTGTGCAGCAAGCCGGAGTGGCTGTCGGTCAAAGACATCCAGGAGAAGTCTGGAGCGCATGCGGACTGGCGGCGT